>NZ_NIXO01000025.1 GCF_002204795.1 Pseudomonas sp. K2I15 | reverse complement strand
GAGCGGGCTTGCTCGCGAATGCGGTGTGCCAGTTAATACATCTGTAATCGATCCACCGCATTCGCGAGCAAGCCCGCTCCCACTTTGGACAGTGTCGCATTCAGTTAGAAGGTGTAATCCGCCGTCACGAAGAACGACCGGGGTTCACCCAGGATCCATTGCTGGCCTTCATTGTATTCGCTGACGGCATAGGTGCGGTCAAACAGGTTATTCAATTGCAGGCCCAATGTCGTGTTGCGCATGGCTTTCCATGACACGGTGGCGTCAACCACGGTGTAGCTCGGCACTTCGCTGGTGTTGGCGGTGTTGGCGAAACGTGCGTCGACATAACGCACGCCGGCGCCCGCCCGGATGTCGTCGGTCACGGCCTTGCTCAGCCACAGGTTGGCAGTGCGGCGCGGCACGTCGGTCGGGCGATTGCCGTCGCGGGATACGGCCTGGCCGTTGACCACTTCGGAAAAGTCGTCGTACTGCGCCCGCACGATGGCCGCGTTGGCTTGCAACTGCCAGGCGTTCGGCAGTTGCAGGTCGAGGCTGGCTTCCAGGCCGTTGGAGGATTGCTGGCCGACTTGTTCCTTGAGGTCGGTGCCGGGAATGCTCACCAACAGTTTCTTTTTGACGATGTGATAGGCCGCCAGGGTCCATTCACCACGCGAGTCCCAGAACGCCTGCTTGAGGCCAATCTCGGTTTGCTTGGCCGTGGACAGGCCGAACTGCTGCTGGTTTGCGTCCAAGGTGATCAGGCTGCCGACGCCATCGGTGCTGGTCGCGTACTGGCCGTACACCGAGGTGTCCGGGGTGATCGCGTAGACCAGGCCGGCTTTCCAGTTGTTACCGGTGAAGGTCTTGTTGGAGTCGCTGCCATCAACCAGGGATTCCCGATCGATGTGCAGGTAGTCGCGGCGTACGCCGGTGACCAGGGACAGTTGATCGGTCAGTTGCAGGCGATTCTCGGCAAAGGCCGCCAGCTGTTTGGTGGTGCTGACGGACTGTGGAATGAACGGGTCTGCGCTTTCAAACGGTTGTGGCACCGGGTGGCTGATGTCCACCGGTTGGCCGGCGTTCGTCAGGTCATCGAACGGCGAATTGCTGGCGAGGCGGAAGCGAATGCGGTTGTACTCCACACCCGTCACGGTCTGGCTGTCGAGGCCGAACAGCGTGTGTTTGAAGGTGAAGGTCTGGCGGTCGCCGACCTGTTCCTGGTTGTGCTTGATGCCCAGGTAGCTCTGGCGCACCAGCCCGCCGTTTACATCGTTGTAGCTCTCGGCGTTCTGCCAGCGGCGCTGGTTTTTCAGGTATGACAGTTCGTTGGTGGCGGTGACGTTGTCGTTGATCTGCCACTGGCTGGTCAGTCGCGTCCACTGGTCGTTGTAGTGCTGGATATCGTTGCTGACATTGTAATTTTTGTCCCGCAGGCTCTTGTGCAACTGGCCGTTGATCAGTGGTGTGCCGTAGTCGTTTTGCGGGGTTTGGTCGCCGTAGTCGGTGGCCAGGGTGACGCTCAGGTTGTCCGCCGCCTGCCAGCGCAGGGCACCGCTGACGAAGTCGCTGCCGGAGTCGCCACGGTCGATGAAACCGTTGCTGCGCAGGCGGTTGATGTTCAGGCGATAGCTCAGGGTGTCGGTCAGCGAGCCACCGCTGTCGAGGGCTTGCTGCTGGCGATCATAAGAGCCGTAGCCCAGGCGGATGTGGTTTTCGATCTCGCCTTCGAAGGGTTTCTTCGGGAGGGTATTGATCACTGCTCCGGTGGCGCCCTGGCCGTACATCACCGAGGCCGGGCCGCGCAGTACGTCCACCCGCTCCACAGACCAGGTGTCGACCGGGAAAGTGGACGTGCCCGCGCCATCGAACATGCGGGCGCCATCGTACAGTTGCAGCACCGAACTCTGGCCGGTGAAGCCCCGCGCCGACAAGGAGGTGCCGCCGTCGCCTGGCGAGCCGGTGCGGCTGATGCCGGTGGCGCGGGAGATGGCGTCCTGCACCGTGGCATCGCCCCGTTCGCGGATCTGCTTGCCGGTCTGGCTTTCAACGCTGCCAGGGGTTTGCAAGGCGGTGAGGTTCAGGCGCGAACCTGCCGTGGTCGGGGTGTTCAGGTCGACGCGCTCGTCGTCGACCGCAGGCGCGGTAACGGGGCTGGCGGGAAGCGTCAGGGCCTGGGCACTGTTGTGCAGGGCGAGCAGGCACAGGCCGCACGCAAGGTACTTGTTCATCGGACGATAAATCGCTTCTTCGAGACGCTACTCGCCGCAGGGTGCGGCGAGCCGGGAATATACAGCAAGTGTTATAATATAACACTTGCTGTGGCGTAGGTGAAAGCCCGCGCAAGACTACCTAACGCCTCTATACAGGGCATCTCGCCTGTTTCATGCCGAACCTGAGGCAGATTCACGTTGGCTGAAAAGCCGTGAAAGCACCAGGCGATCCAGCGCCCAGACCACGATCAACGAAGCGCCCACCAGCGGAAAGATAATCGCCAGCCCGAGCATGATCGCCATCGCGGTTTTCCATTTCGGCAGGTCGTGGCGCAACGGCGGAACCCCAAGGCTGCCCTGTGGCCGACGCTTCCACCAGATCACCAGGCCGCTGACGGCACTGAGCAGGATCATCAGGCAAATCAGCAGCACGATGATCTGGTTGACCGGGCCAAACATCTTGCCCTCGTGCAGCATCACGCCGGATTCGGTGACGCGTGCCACGGTGTTGTAGTGTTCCCAGCGCACATCGGCCAGGACCTTGCCGGTGTATTGATCCACATGCAGGGTGGCGTCGTTGCGCGGGTCGTTGGCGAACACCGCGATGGTGAATACGCCTTCGGCGGTGGTGGGGAAGGTGATGCTGTAGCCGGGCTCGACGTGACGTGAACGCGCCAGGTCCGTGACCTGTTGCAGGCTGATGGTGGGCGCTGCCGGGCCTTGGGTCATGCCGCCATGCTTCATGTGCTCGGCATGCTCGCCGGACATCGGCATCGGCGTGTTTTCCATGGCCCACGGCACGGTCTGTTGGCTCGCCGTGTTGAGGCTGCGGGCCTGCAGGTCGGACTGCGGGACGTTGTTCCACAGGGCCGCCGGAAATTTATTCCACAGCTCGGCGTATTGCTTGCCCCAGAAGCCGGTCCAGGTCATGCCGCTGAGCAGCATCACCAGTAGGAAAGCCGCCCCCCAGAAGCCCGCGACTGCGTGCAAATCGCGCCAGAACAAGCGGCCGCGACTGCCCAGCCGTGGCCACAGAATACCCGCCGCCGACTTGCCCCGCGGCCACCACAAGTACAGGCCCGAGATCACCAGCATCACGCCCCAGCCGGCGGCCAGTTCCACCAGACGATCGCCGACGGTGCCGATCATCAACTCGCCATGCAGCGCACGGGCGATGGCTTGCAGGTTGTATTTGGCGTCCTGTTCGCCGAGCACGGTGCCGCGATACGGGTCGACGAATACGGTCACTTCGTGCCCGTCGTTGTGCACCACGAACTGCGCGCTGCTGGTGGCGTCGGCGGGTGGCAGGTATTTGCTGATCTTGCCTTGTGGGTAAGCGGCCTGGGCGCGTTGCAGTTGTTCATCGGCACTCAATGCGTGCTCGGCGCTTTGCACGGTCAGCAAGTTGCCGTACATCAGCGGGTCGAGTTGGGGTTTGAACAGGTAGATGATGCCGGTCAGGGCCAGCAGCACCATGAACGGCGCGACAAACAGCCCGGCGTAGAAATGCCAACGCCAGGCCAGGTTGTAGAAGGAAATCTTTGGTGGGTTCATCAGGGGTTGCTCCGCAAAGGCTTGGATTTTTTGTGTTATCGAGGCCGCCATCGCGGGCAAGCCCGCTCCCACAGGGGAATGCATTTCAACTGTGGGAGCTGGCTTGCCTGCGATGCTCTTAGAAGCTCATGTCTACCTTGGTCCAGAGCGTGCGCCCCGGCTCCTTGATGGCTTGCGGGTCGTTGGCCGGGTAACCGAACCCGGCGTTGCCGGCCAGGTTCAGGTGCTCGGCGTAAGCCTTGCCGAACAGGTTGTCGACGCCGGTGCTGACCTTGAAGTTTTTGTTGATGCGATACGTCGCGTTCAGCGAGAACACTCCAAACCCCGAGCTCTTGTCGAAGTCCTTGCCGACCACGTTGCCCTTGTTCTGGTCGATGCGGTTTTGCGCCGCGACCACCCGCCACAAGGCACCGGCGCTCCAGTCGTCCTGGCTGTAGGTCAGGCCGAAGCGCGCATCCAGCGGCGGGATTTGCGGCAGCGGTTTGCCGTCGCTGCTGTTCTTGCCCCAGGCGTAGGCGAAGGTGGCGTCGGCTTTCCAATTTGAGGTCAGCTTGTAAGCCGCGCCCAATTCACCACCCATGATTCGCGCATCCACATTGCGCGCCTGGGAAGTGGTGCCCATCATTCCCGGCTGGTAGTCGAACAGGATGAAGTCACGCACCTGGCCGACGTAACCCGAGGCCCAGGCGTCGAGGTCTGCGGATTTGTATTGCAGGCCGAAATCCAGCTGGGTGGTTTTCTCAGGCTTCACGCCGTCGAAGGCATTCACCGAACCCACCGACCCGGTGTCGGGGGAAAACAGCTCCCAGTAATCCGGGAAACGTTCGGAGTGCCCGAGGCCCGCGTACAGGGTGGTGGGGCTGCCTTCCAGGTCGTGCTCATAGCGCACAAAGCCCGACGGCAGCGTATCGGTGCGGGTGTTGCCGGCGGTGGGATTGGGGCTGCTCGTCATGCCGGAGCCGATGGTTTGCCGGAAATCCTTGGCCGAAGCACGGTCGACGCGGGCGCCGGTGATCAGGCGGTCGCGGTCGGCGGCGTACCAGGTCAGTTCGCTGAATAAACCGTAGTTGTGGAAGTTGGCGTCCTTGCTGCGGGGCAGGTCCTTGTAGGTGTCGACGCCCATGGCGCTGCGTTCGCGGTGCTCGTTGGTTTGCGCATCGATGCCGCTGATCAACTGCACATCGGCCCAGCGCCAGGTGGCCTTGATGCGTGCGCCGAGGGTGCGGCGGTCGACGTTGGCCGCCATGGGGCCGGCCATCATCCCGGTGCCCGACGGGACGCGCAGGGTGTAGTTGTCCATCACATGGTCGGCGTAGTTGTAGTAGACCTGCGCCTCGACCTTATCCAGCACCTCGCCGATGTTCGACTTCTCGAACCTCAGCCCCAGGCTCTCGCGCAGAAACTGCGAGCCGTCCATGCCGCGCCCGGCGTAACGGGCTTCGCCATTGCCACGGCCGGCAGTGAGTTCCAGCAGGGTGTCGGCGTCCGGGGTCCAGCCCAGGGCCACGTCACCGTTCCACTTGTCGTAGCGCGAGGCGACGGTGTCGTTGTTGCCGTCTTTGTAGTCATCGGAGTGGGCCTGGTTGCCGATCACCCGCACATAACCCAGCGGCCCGCCGGCCGCTGCATCAACGACCTTATCGAAGCGCCCGTTGGAGCCCGCCAGGATGCTCGCGTTGACCCGCGTGCCCAACTTGCCGAACTGCTCGGGCTCGCGCTCGAACAGGACCGTGCCGGCGGAGGCGCCGGGGCCCCAGAGCACGGTTTGCGGGCCTTTGATCACGGTCAGCTTGTCGTAGGTTTCCGGCGAGATATAGGAGGTGGGCGCATCCATCCGGCCCGGGCAGGCGCCGAGCATCATGCTGCCATTGGTGAGGATATTCAGGCGCGAGCCGAACATGCCCCGCAGCACCGGGTCGCCATTGGTACCGCCGTTGCGCACCAGGGCGAAGCCGGGGATGGTCTTGAGGTAGTCGCCGCCATCGCTGGCGGGCACTGGTTGGCGCGGGTCCTTGGGGTTGGTGACGACGGTCAGCGGCGAGCTGGGAGCGATCGCGGTGATCACCGTCGGGCTCAGCTCATTCTGGTCGGCATGCTCGTCGGCGTGAGCCTGTGGAACCAGCAGCGCGCCACACAGAACGGCGAACACGGGAGTACATCCCAAACGGGTGTCAGCAGAAAACCTGGACATGAAAAATTCCATCAAACATTCGTAAACAACACGGCCAGCAGCCTGCGGCTGTCTGTCTAAAATCGGCCGGGGTGAAGTAACGGTGTGAAGTGCTTACGCGATGATGGGCGGGGCGCGGCTGCGGGCGCCGGGGAAGACGGTTTGCCGGGCATGGCCCAGGCGTGGGGCGGGGGTTATGGCGTTGTCGGGCGGCGGGCTGGCGAGGGTGACAAACGACACGCTGCCAGGCAGCGCCGGGCAACTGAAGAGCAAGCTGCAATAGCCGCACTTTTCCCAGAGCACGTGGTGTTCGTCGGGTGTCTTGTTGTGTTCGGTCGCAGGCTTTACGTCGCCATGGCAGCTGGGTGCATCCATGGACATTTCCATGGACATGCCGGCGTGATGATCCATCGGCATCGCTTGGGAAATCAGCGGACCGATAAAGATCATCAGCATGGCAAACAGGCTGATCCAGCTGCCGCGCATAACGCTCATGGGCTTACGGCGGTGTGGTGACAACCTGGCGCGTGGGGCGCCCATCAAGGTTTATCTACTGGGCGTGCATGTGCTCGTGGCCGGCCATGGGCGGTTGCTTTTGCACCGACACTTCCACCTTCACGGGTCCTGCTTTCTCGAAATTCAGGGTCAGCGGGAAATGCTGGCCGTCGCGCAATACACTGCGGTCCTTCAGGCCCAGCAGCATCACGTGGTAGGCCATGGGCGCGAACGTAAGGTCACCTTTGGCCGGCACCGCGACGCTGGTCACCTGCTGCATCTTCATCAAGTCGCCCTGCATCACGTGCTCATGCAGTTCGGCCTTGGCGGCCACGGGCGTATCGACGCTGAGCAGGCGATCAGCGTTTTCGCCCTGGTTATGAATCACAAAATACGCCGCGACGGTGGGCGCGTTGGGCGGCAGCTCCTGGGACCAGGGTTCGCTGACCACCAGTTCGCCGACCTTGAAGTCTTCGGCATTGGCAGCAGCACACACCGGCAGCAACAACGCAGCCAGAAGCAGGGAAGATTTGAGCATGGCAGTTCTCCAGAACGGTTCTAAACGCAGTTCACTTGCGAAGAAATCAGACCGTTGGAGAGGCGCGGGGGTTAAGGCTCGGCCATTGCTGGCGCGGGGTGGGGGATTGCAATGACGGCGGTGGCAGGTCTTGCACCGCGTCGTACCGGGCAACGTACAGTTTGGGCGAATGCCCCGGCAGCGCCACCAACGGCGCCGAGCCCGAGCAGCACCAGCAATGCTGCATGGTGGAGTGATCGTCCTGCTGCGGTGCTGGAATTTCCAGTTTACCCAGGGCAATCGCCGTCAGTTTCGTGCCGTTGGAGGAGCAGAAACTGCCCCACAACAGCTGGTCGATGGAAGTGTTCGAACGCTGCATCGTCCCGGCCATCGGCATGGCAAACGCATTGAACAGCACTGCAAAGCAGGCGATCCAGGCAAATGCAAAGCGTTGACGGGCCATGGCGGACAATCCGTAGGGTTAAGCGATCAGGTGGGTATTTAGCCTGATCGGGGGGGATAAGTAAAAAGGGGCGGTGTGGTTTGGTGTCGCAGTGCTGTCAATCAGCCGTGGCGTGCAGCTTCAGGCCGAGCGCTTTCATGACCTTCATGATAGTCGCGAACTCGGGATTGCCAGTGCTGGAGAGGGCTTTATATAAACTTTCGCGTCCGAGGCCGGCGTCGCGGGCTACTTGAGTCATTCCTTGGGCGCGAGCGATGTTGTTGAGGGCTGAACGAATAAGCAGTCCGTCACCGGTATCCTCCTCGAAGCACGCTTCAAGATACTCGGCCATATCTTCAGGAGTCTTGAGGTGCTCCGCTATGTCGAAGTCTGTAAATTCAGTCATGGTTTACTCCTTTTTTTCAAAGTCTGCTGCAATTTGCTTAGCGCGCTGGATATCGCGTTTCTGCGTTGATTTATCGCCGCCTATCAACAACAGGTAAACCACCTCCTCTCTACGAGTGAAATAAACCCGGTATCCAGGGCCGTAGTGGATGCGCATTTCCGAAACGCCATTTCCTACTGTTTCGCAGTCTCCGAAGTTGCCTGATTGTGCGTTATCCAACCTTGCCAGTACGCGTGCACGGGCCGGTTTATTGTTTAACGAATCAAGCCACTCCAGGAAATGCTTGGATTTCTTGAAGTGAATCATCTTTGATCGTATTCCTTGGGATACAGAATGACAAGTCACGATGCGCCGCAAAAGCAGTGCATCCCCATCGCAGACTCTGGTGCAAAACTGCGAGAGGGGAGCTTAGGGCGAGGGCTTTTGGCTGAACCAGCCGGCTGGTTCGAAGGGGGTTGTAAGGCGAATCGGTTTTTAAAGCGGGGTTGTCAAAAGGATGTCGATGATTGAGGCGTTTTCCTACGAGGTCATTGCACCTTGCGATACCGGCGACTCGGTCTTCCTGCTGGTTTGAGGTGATGCTATCGCAGGCAAGCCAGCTCCCACAGTTTGGATTGTGCCCGATTCGAATGTGGCGGCCTTCCACAGAAATTTCCGACAGCGATTGGCGGTTGTCCTTAGGAAACTCAATCTCTAGTCTCCGTACACTGCTGCAAACTCAGCGGGCGGGCGTCGCGGCCCGGATCCCTATAGGCGCTAAGCGCCATCGTCTGCTTTCAGTTGGCGCTTTTTTATCGTCTACTGTGCGGCGCTATGGCGGCTGTGCGCGGGATACCTTCGGGTATGCCGGGTTGCCTAGGGACCGGTCCGCGAACCTGCGCACAGCTGCCACCCTCCATCGCGTCGCGGCGATCAGTGGCAGCTCCACTTCCCTTAGGAGCTTCACAATGATTAAACCTACCCCCAATCCCCCCTTTCGGCTGTTCACCGTAGCCGATGGAATCAGCACCGAAGACCTGTTGGTCAACCTCATCGAAACACTAGCCTCGGCCAACGCGCTGAGTTGCGACTTGGCGTTTAGCCTGGAAGGATCGAAACGAGAGGAGTTGCTAGGCGTTGCTCAGTTGATCGAACTGGCGGAGTTACTGGCTGATCGGGTGCACGATGCTGCCGAACAGGCGGCCGCCACGCGGAGCTAACAGCGCGACGCAGGTTAGTGTGGGAGCTGGCTTGCCTGCGATGGCATCGCTGCGGTGTATCTGAACGACCGCGTCGTCTGTATCGCAGGCAAGCCAGCTCCCACATTTGTTTCGTGTTGCGTCATAGAGCCTGTAATGCTCGCAGTACCGAGTTGACGGTCATGAACTCCCGGTCCACCGCCGCCAACACCGGCCGCCTTAATACCAACACCGGCACGCCCCGCTCCCGTGCCACTTCCAGCTTCGGCTCGGTAGCCGTGCTGCCGCTGTTCTTGCTGATCAGCACATCAATCTGCCGCCGCTCAAACAACGCCCGCTCACCCTCGATCAGAAATGGCCCACGTGCGCCGATCACTTCGCAGCGTTCATTGCCGGGGTACACATCCAGTGCGCGCAGCGTCCAGAACTGTTCGGCAGGGATTTCGTGCAGGTGTTGCAGCGGCTCCCGGCCAAGGGTGAACAGCGGTCGCTTGAAGGGCTTGAGCGCTTCGATCAGTTCGGCCCAGTCGCTGACTTCGCGCCAGTCATCACCGGCCTGTGGCCGCCACGCCGGGCGGCGCAGGGCCCAGCAGGAAACGCCGCATAAACCTGCGGCATGAGCAGCGTTGGCGCTGATCTGTGCGGCATACGGATGGGTCGCGTCCAACACCAGCTCGATCCCTTCATCACGAATAAACTGCGCTAAACCCTCAGCACCGCCGTACCCGCCAACCCGCACCTGACAGGTGAGATCGGTAGGCACCCGCCCCACACCCGCCAAGCTATAGATATGCTCGGGGCCCAGTGTACGGGCGATGGCCAGGGCTTCCGTCACGCCGCCCAGCAGCAGGATGCGTTTCATAGTGGCTTGATCACTTCCAGCAGGGTAATCGGTAGCGCCTGGCGCCAGGTATCAAAGTCCCCCAGCGGCTGAGCCTGGGCCACATGAATACGGGTCAGTTCGCCCCCGTGTTGTTCGCGCCAGGCCATCAGGGTCATTTCGCTTTGCAGGGTGACGGCGTTGGCGACCAGCCGGCCGCCGGGGCGCAGGTGTTGCCAGCAGGTGTCGAGCACGCCGTCGCAGGTCACGCCGCCGCCGATGAAGATTGCGTCTGGTGCTTCCAAACCTTTCAGTGCGTGAGGCGCAGTGCCGCGAATCAGTTGCAGGCCGGGGACACCAAGGGCATCACGGTTGTGTTCGATCAGCAGTTGCCGACCTTCATCGGCCTCGATCGCCAAGGCGCGGCAACTGGGGTGAGCACGCATCCATTCGATCCCGATGGAGCCGCTTCCCGCACCCACATCCCACAGTAATTCACCGGGCGTGGGCGCGAGGCGGGCGAGGGTCATGGCGCGCACGTCGCGCTTGGTCAGTTGGCCGTCGTGCTTGAAGGCCGAGTCCGGCAGCCCGGCCAGGCGTGACAGGCGCGGTGTGTTGGCGTCGGCCACGCAGTCGATGGCCACCAGGTTCAACGCGGCAATCGGTTCGCCCTGCCACTCCCGGGCGATGCCGTCGATGCGCCGTTCATCCGGGCCGCCGAGGTGTTCAAACACGCTCAAGCGGCTTGCGCCAAACCCGCGCTCAGCCAACTGCGCAGCCATCGCCGCCGGGCTCTGGCCGTCATTGCTCAGTACCAGCAACCGCACACCGGTGGCCAGATGCGCATTCAGCGCCGCCAACGGCCGGGCAACCACCGACAGCGTCACCACGTCCTGCAACGGCCAGCCCAAGCGCGCTGCCGCGAGCGACACGGAAGAGGGCGCCGGCAAAATCAGCAGCTCATCGGCCGGAATCTGCCGCGCCAGGCTTGCGCCCACGCCATAGAACATCGGGTCGCCGCTGGCCAGCACACACACCGCTTCACCGCGCCTGGCCAGCACCGGCTCCAGGGAAAACGGGCTGGGCCACAACTGGCGTTCGCCACGGATACACACCGGCAACAGGTCCAACTGACGTTGGCCGCCTATAATTTTCGAGGCGCGCAACAAGGCGTGCCGGGCGTTTCTGCCCAGGCCCTTGAAGCCGTCTTCACCGATGCCTACTACCGTCAGCCAGGGCGACATATCAATTCCTTGAACGACATCCGACGGGCAGGCTTTTCATGCCGCCGGACAAAGCAGGCATAATACCGCGCCTTTACCCGTGAACCGGTAGCCCTGTGAAACCAACACCACTGTCCAATACCTTGCGCCCCTCGGCTTGTCCGGGGTTGCTGCGTATTGTCCAGGCGTTGGATGGCGGGATTTGCCGAATCAAATTGGCCGGTGGTTCGATCAGCGCCAAGCAGGCATTTGCCGTGGCAGACGCAGCTCAGTCCCACGCCGGCGGGGTGATCGAGGCGACCAACCGCGCCAACCTGCAAATTCGCGGGATAGGCGCGGGGCAAGACGCATTGATCGCCGCCTTGCTGGCCGCCGACCTGGGCCCCCGAAGCGCCGCCTCGGACGATGTGCGCAACCTGATGCTCAGCCCCAGCGCTGGCATCGACCGCGACATGCTGTTCGACACCCGGCCGTTGGCAGGCCAGATCCTCGCTACCCTGGAAACCCACCCGCGTTTCCATGAACTGTCGGCCAAGTTCGCCGTACAACTGGACGGCGGTGAAGCGCTGGCCATGCTCGAGCATCACCACGACCTGTGGCTGTCGGCCTTCGACGCCAATGGCGAGACGCTGTTGGCGTTCGGCCTGGCAGGCTGCCCGGCGCAGGACGCGCCATTGGGTGCGGTGCCTTTGGCGCAAGGGCACGCATTGGTGGTGGCGGTGCTGGAGCAGTTCCTTGAACTGGCCCGGCCCGATCAAACCCGCATGCGGCACCTGCTGGCCGAAACGTCTGTGGATAACTTTCTCGGGCAACTAAACCTGCCATTGCAGCCGGTTGACGGCTTTTCACGCCGCGCCAACCCCGCGCCGCTGCACCTGGGAAGTTATCCACAGCGCCAAAAAAACCAGGTCTACGTCGCCGCCGTCGCGCCCTTGGGCCGCCTGGATTCGGCGATGCTCAGGGGCGCCGCGCAATTGGCCGTCGACCATGGCGACGCCACCCTGCGTTTCACACCATGGCAAGGCCTGCTGCTGCCCAATATCCGGGATGCGGCTGCCGTCACCGAGCGCCTCGAACAGCTTGGTTTTTTGTGCTCGGTTGACCAACCCCTGGCACGCCTGATCGCCTGCACCGGCGCAAGCGGTTGCGCCAAAGGCCTGGCCGACACCAAGGCCGACGCCCTGCAACTGGCAACGTTTGCACCCGGCCACACCGTGCACCTGTCCGGCTGCTCACGTTCCTGCGCTGCCGCACACACCGCGCCCGTCACCTTGCTGGCCGTAAGCCCTGGCCACTACGACCTCTATTTTCGCGACGCAGGCCAGCCCGGTTTTGGCCGCCTGCACGCGCGCACTCTTTCTATTGAAGCGGCGGGCGCCTTGTTGCGCGCCCACCCACGGAGCAACACCGATGATTGATTACATCCGCGACGGTCAGGAGATCTATCGCAACTCCTTCGCGATCATTCGCGCAGAAGCCAAGTTGGATCGCATCCCTGCCGACCTGGAAAAACTCGCCGTGCGGGTGATTCATGCCTGCGGCATGGTCGACGCCATCGACGGCCTGCAATTTTCCATCGGGGCGGGCAAGGCCGGGCGCGAAGCCCTCGCGGCTGGCGCGCCGATCCTGTGTGATGCGCGGATGGTGTCCGAAGGCGTGACCCGTACCCGCCTGCCGGCCAATAACCAGGTGATCTGCACCCTGCGCGATGACAGCGTGCCGGAGCTTGCGCGAGAGCTGGGCAACACCCGTTCCGCCGCCGCCCTGGAGCTGTGGCGCCCGCACCTGGAAGGCAGTGTAGTGGTGATCGGCAATGCACCGACCGCGCTGTTCTACCTGCTGGAAATGCTCGACGCCGGCGCACCAAAACCCGCGCTGATCCTCGGTTTCCCGGTGGGGTTTGTCGGTGCCGCAGAGTCCAAGGCTATGCTTGCCGCAGACAGCCGCGGCGTACCGTTTGTGATCATGCAGGGCCGCCTGGGCGGCAGTGCAATGGCCGCCGCTGCGGTCAACGCCTTGGCCACGGAGGTCGAATAATGCCGGCACGCGGACGTTTGATTGGCCTGGGCGTGGGCCCCGGTGACCCGGAACTGATTACCCTCAAGGCCCTGCGCCTGCTGCGCGAATCGCCGGTGGTGGCGTACTTCGTGGCCAAGGGCAAGAAGGGCAACGCCTTCGGCATCATCGAAGACCATTTGGTGCCACAGCAAACCCTGATGCCGCTGGTGTACCCGGTGACCACCGAAGTGCTGCCGGCACCATTGTCCTACGAGCAGGTGATCAGCGATTTCTACGACACCGCGAGTGTCGATGTTGCCGCGCATCTGGATGCCGGCCGTGATGTGGCGGTGATCTGCGAAGGTGATCCGTTCTTCTACGGCTCCTACATGTATTTGCATGACCGCCTGGCCGAGCGCTACGAAGCCCAGGTGATCCCGGGTGTGTGCTCGATGCTCGGCGGCGCTTCCGTACTGGGCGCACCGTTGGTGTACCGCAACCAGAGCTTGTCGGTGCTCTCCGGCGTGCTGCCCCATGACGAACTCAAGCGTCGCCTGGCGGATGCCGATGCGGCGGTGATCATGAAGCTGGGGCGCAACTTCACCAAGGTGCGTCAGGTATTGGAAGAATTGGGATTGGCGAGCCGGGCGTTGTACGTCGAGCGCGCGACCATGGCCAACCAGAAAATCGTCGCCCTGAGCGACGTCGATCCAACATCCTCGCCTTACTTCTCGCTGATCATCGTTCCGGGTGAAAGGTGGCAAGGCTGATGACGGCTCCCGCGATTGTCATCCTGGGGCAAGGCAGCCTTGCCACTGCCCGCGCTATCCAGCAGGTGTATCCCGACGCGTTGATCCACGGCCTGGCCGGACGGGTCGAAGGTGCTGACCAGGTCTACAGCGAATTCGGTGCCAGCGTGCGCCAGTTGTATCAACAGGGCACGCCGATCATTGCCCTGTGCGCCGCCGGAATTGTAATCCGCACGCTGGCGCCGCTGCTGTTGGAGAAAGGCGTGGAGCCTGCTGTTTTGGCGGTCGCCGAAGACGGCAGCGCCGTGGTGCCGCTGCTCGGTGGCCTCGGTGGCGTGAACGTGCTGGCGCGGGAAATCGCCGCTGCCTTGGGCGTTGCCGCTGCGATCACTACCAGTGGCGAGCTGCGTTTCGGCACCTGCCTGCTCAACCCTCCCAGTGGTTATCAGCTCGGGGATCTGGAACTGGGCAAGCGCTTTGTTTCCGACTTGCTGGCGGGTGAATCGGTGCGCATCGAAGGCGCAGCGCCGTGGCTGGACCAGGCCAACTTGCCGCAGGATCAGCAAGCGCGTCTGGCGATTCACGTCGGCAGCGCCGAGCGCACGCCTGCCGCTAATGAACTGCTGATTTATCCGAAGAACGTGCTGGTCACCTGCCAGCCGGGGCCGCAGTTAGCCGCGCGCATTCGTGCGACGTTGCAGGATGCAGGACTCGCCGTGCAGTCCCTGGCGTGTTTGCTGGCGGCTGAAACAGAGATGGCCGATTCGTCGTTGCATGAAGCGGCGGTCGAGCTGGACGTGCCATTGCGCTTTGCCGGCTTGACGACCCAAGCGGACATCGCGATCACGGTGGCCGACGCTCCTCTGGACCTGTCCCTGATTGGTCGCCCCCGTGGTCGCCTGGCGGTGATCGGCTTGGGCCCCGGCGCTGCCGAATTGATTGTGCCGGCGGTAAAGGCCGAGCTGGCCCGCTGCACCGACGTGCTGGGTTACGAAACCTATGTGCGCATGGCCGGGCCGTTCCGCCCGGACCAAATCCAGCATTGCACCGACAACCGCGAAGAGATGCAGCGCGCCCGTCACGCCTTCGAGCTGGCGGCGCAGGGGCGTTCGGTGGTGGTGGTGTCCTCGGGTGACCCGGGCGTATTTGCCATGGCC
Organism: Pseudomonas sp. K2I15; assembly: GCF_002204795.1. Classification (GTDB taxonomy): domain Bacteria; phylum Pseudomonadota; class Gammaproteobacteria; order Pseudomonadales; family Pseudomonadaceae; genus Aquipseudomonas. The sequence goes on along the minus strand of NZ_NIXO01000025.1, from coordinate 75,808 downwards.
GCTGCGGTGATCGAGGCCTTGCACGACTCCAACGACCCGGCCTGGCATCAGGTCGACCTGGAGATCCTGCCCGGCGTGTCAGCGTCCCTCGCCACTGCGGCACAGGCGGGTGCTCCGCTGGGGCATGACTTCTGCGTGATGTCGCTGTCGGACAACCTCAAGCCGTGGGCAATCATCGAGAAGCGCCTGGACCTGACGTCACAGGCCGACCTTGCCTTGGCGTTCTACAACCCGATTTCCCGTGCACGGCCCTGGCAGTTGGGGCGCGCCCTGGAGATTGTCGCGCAGCATCGCACGGCCGAAACGCCGGTGGTGTTGGGCCGCGATATTGGCCGCCCGGGCCAGACCCTGCGCGTCACCACGCTGGGGCAACTGACCCCGGAGCAGGTGGACATGCGCACCATGGTCTTGATCGGCTCGTCCACCACCTGTGTATTCCCACGGGCGGGTGGCGGCGATTGGGTGTACACGCCACGTTGGTATGGCGAGAAGCCCGCGTCCTGAAAAACAACGGTGGCCCCGCAATGGGGCCACTTTGAAAAAGTCATCAGGTGATGGAAGAAGGGTCTGCTTGCCGAGCGGTTTTTGCAGCGGGTCGAGTCGTACCTTTCTCTATTGGCCGAAGAAAAACACGGCGTCTTTCCTGGCCGCCGGTTCATCCCCAACGTTTACTCAGCTGCGCCGCCGGCGGTGATTTTTCCTGCGCATTGCGGGGCGTTCTTTCGTCAATTTCCAGCTGCTAAAAATCCCTGGCAACTCGACTAGTGTTGGCGTTAAGCCCCATGTTGGGGGTTATGGAGAAATGGCTATGGAGCGAAATGACAGACGAATCAACAGCGCAAAAAGGAGGAAGCTGATTGCCGCTTACCGGCTTCCAGGAGCGTCCAAAACGTCATCGGGGTTGAGCGCGCCGGTGAAGCCCGAGGTTGAAGATGAGTTGAACGCGGCGGTGGTGAATAACAGTGTCATGTCGTTTGTGGACGGCATGAGCAACCTCAACAAAGAGTACACGCGCAAAAGCTATCTGCTGGCGAGCAGCTACGTCAGCGATGTAATGCGCATCGCCCGGGGAACGGAGGCTTGGTACAACGAATTCATCAAGGTGATGAGCAGCCTGGGGTGGATGCCGGTCCGGAGCAGCTTCGAGCGGGTGTACACGACCCGCAAAGGGCTGTCGGTGCAGTTGGCGGCGCTGAACCTGGTGGCCGCCACCGTGGCCTCGACGTTCCTGTCGGGGCCGTTGATCAGTGTGTTGCCCAAGCGGGTGGCGGAGGCGGTTGAAGCCTTGAAGCAGCTGCCGGCCTCGTTCGAGTTGTTCAAACGAAATGCCACGACGCATGAGGGTGGGGACTTTGGCTTGGCGTCCTGCTCGGAAACAGCGGGGGAAGTTTCGATGGTGCTGGTGACCTACAGCTCCCACGGCGTCAGCAAGCAACTGAGCGTGCCGTTTCTTGAATGGGACAGTGCATCCATTGAGGCTTTCAGTGGCCGCACCTGCCTGGTGCTGAACAGCTCGGTGGTCAACGAAACCACGATACAACTGCTGCGCGAAAGCGCAGGGGACAAGGTCCGCCTGGCTATCGCTCAATACAGGATTTGATGTTTAGGGCACCAGGTAACCGCGCACGCCGGTGAAGATGATTTGCGCGGCCAGTGCACACACAAATAACCCCATCAACCGGCTGACAATCTGCAAGCCCTGGTCGCCGAGGATACGTTCGATACGGTTGGACAGGTACAGCACCACGCCCACCGTCAGGCTGGCCAGGGCAATGCTGAGGATGGCGGTGATCTTGTCGTCCCAGTGCGGCTGGCTGACGCCCATCACCAGCAGCGCACCGATGGTGCCGGGGCCGACGGTCAGGGGGATGGTCAGCGGTACGATGGTCACGTCCTGCTGCACATTGTCGGTCTGCACCGCCGACTTGCCTTGGGCCATGCCCAGGGCGGAAATAAACAGCACACTGCCGGCGCCGATGCGGAAGGCGTCGACGGTGATGCCGAACACACTGAAAATCACCCGGCCAAACAGGTAGAGCAATACGCTTGATACCAGGGTGGCGAGGGCCACTTTCCAGGCCAGGCGCCGGCGCTCCTTGCTGGAGTAGCCACGGGTCAGGCTGATAAAGCAGGAAAGCACGAAGAAGGGGCTGTAGAGCACCAGCATCTTCAAATAAACGCTGAACAACACGTGGAGCATGGTGGGAGCTCACAGCGAAGGAGGGCGAGCGGGAGTTTACCTGTGCTTGGGACGCCTTGTCCTGTGATGAACGTGCTGCCCTGTGGTGAGGGGGCTTGCCCCCGTTGGGCTGCGAAGCGGCCCCAAAGCCGGCCATGAAGTTCTAACTGAAGGAATGCGGTGCTCTTACTGGGGCTGATGCGCAGCCCAACGGGGGACAAGCCTCCTCGCCACAACAGCCCTTGCGCAGTGACAGTTGCATCAGGACGTGGGGGCGTGTTCAGGGCGCTGGGCCCGCTGCGCCACCCAATACTCCACCAGTTCGCGTAATTGCGACAGCTCCACTGGCTTGGCCATGTGCCCGTCCATCCCGGCCTGGCGTGCACGCTCTTTGTGTTCCGAAAGAATGTGCGCCGTCAGTGCCACGATCGGCGTACGAATCCGTTGGTTGCTGACTTCCCACGCCCGCAATTGCTGGGTCGCGGAGAAGCCGTCGAGGATCGGCATTTCACAGTCCATCAACACCAGGTCGTAACGCTGGGCCTTCATCGCCTGCAAGGCTTCTTCGCCGTTGCTGGCGGTGTCCGGCTGCAGGTTGAGCTTGCCGAGCATGCCGCGAATCACTTTGGTGGAGATGCTGTTGTCTTCAGCCACCAGAATCCGGAAATCACTCGGCACCGTCACGGGTGCTGGCGCGCTGATCGCCGGCTGACGTGGCTGCACGGTGCCCTTGCTGCGCTGGGTCAACTCATCGGCGAGTGTGGTCTTGAGCGTGTAGCCGGCCACGGGTTTGGCGAGGATGCGTTTGATCCCGCTGTTGCGCGCGATGATCTTGCTCGGCGCGTTGCTGATGCCGGTGAGCATGATCAACAAGATGTCGTGGTTCAGGCTCGGGTCTTCCTTGATCTTCGCCGCCAGTTGCATGCCGGTCATGCCGGGCATGTTCTGGTCCAGCAGCACCACGTCGAAATAGTCCCGCAGGTGTGCCTTGGTGCGCAGCAGCGCCAGCGCTTCCTTGCCCGAAGGCACGGCGCTCACGTTCAGGCCCCAGGCCGTGCACTGTTGCACCAGCACTTTGCGGCACGTGTCGTTGTCGTCCACCACCAGCACGCGTGCACCCTTGAGTGGGCCGTCGAGGTCGGAGGTTGGGTGCTCCAGGCGTTCAGGGTCCAGCGGCAAGGTCAGCCACAAGGTGCTGCCCTGTTGGCTGCCGCTCTTGATGCCGAATTCGCCGTTCATCAACAGGATCAACTGGCGGGCGATGACCAGGCCCAGGTGGCCGCTCAAGCGGGTGGCAGACAGGAAATTCTTGCTGTGCAACTCGCTGTGCAGCAGGGCGTCGCGCTCGGCGGGCTCCATCGGCAGGCCGCTGTCTTGCACGGCAATGCGCAGGCGCGGTTTGCTGCTGCGCTCATCCAGCGCCACGACGATCAGCACTTCGCCTTCATCGGTTTTTTGCAGGGCGTTTTCCAGCAGGCTCAACAGCGCCTGGCGCAGGCGCGTCGGGTCGCCGCTGATCACGCGTGGCACTTGGGGCTGGATAAAGCTGATCAGCTCGACGTTCTGCTGCTCGGCCTTGGCGCGGAAAATACTCAGGCAGTCTTCGATCAACGCGTTGAGGTCGAACTGCACGTCATCCAGTTCGATCTGCCCGGATTCGAGCTTGGAGATATCGAGAATTTCGTTGATCAGGGTGAGCAGTTCGTTGCCGGCGCTGTGGATGGTTTGCACGTAGTCGCGTTGCTTGACCGACAGCGGCGTGCCCAACAGCAGTTCGGTCATGCCCAGCACGCCGTTCATGGGCGTGCGGATTTCGTGGCTGATCTTCGCCAGGAACTCGGCCTTGGCGGCGATTTCGGCATTGCTGGCCGCCAGGTCGCGGCTGAGGCTGAAGTTGTCTTCAGTAATAGCGCGCTGGCGCTCACCCAGGGCCAGGCTCATCAGCAAGCCGCTGAGGCAGATAAAGCCGAGCAGGGTGACGATCAAGCCTTGTGGCGCTACCAATGTCAGGCCCAGCAAGGCCGGCAGGATAATCAGCGTGCCGATATTGAAAATCACCATCGCCAGCATGAACAGGCGCGCCGGGCGATAACCTTTTTGCCAGTGATAGGCCGAGACGAACAGCATGCTCAGGCCGGCCAGTGCCACCAGGGCGTAGGTGATGATGTTCAGGGGCAGCGTATTGACGAACAGCAACAACAGCCCACTCAGGATGATCAGCAGGATGTCGGCCATCAACAGCTTGTTCAGCGGATGCGGGCCCAGGGGCGCAAAGAAGCGGTAGGCGAACATCAGCCCGCAGGGCGCCGTCAGCAGCAGGGCGAGGTAGGCGCCGGGGGTTTGTATCGCGTGCCAGTTCGGCAGCCACGGCCCCACCACGTTAAGCAACAGCGCCAGGCTGAGCAGCAACAGCACTTCGCAGGCGGCGAGCCACAGGCTGCTGCGCGAGCGATGGTAGGCGTAGCGGGTCAGGTTGTGCAGGATCAACATCACCAGGCAGCCGAACAGCAGCCCGTAGATCAGCGTCTGGTTCTGGTTGGCCGCCGCCAGTACGGCGGGCTCCAGGGTGATGTACGGGCGCAGCTCGTGTTCCGAGACCATGCGCAGGTACACGTCCAGCGGCTTCTGGCTTTGGGGCATCGGCAGCATGAAGTCGCTGCTGGGCAGCGGGCGCTCGGCCTGGGGCTGGCGGGTGCCGGTGGCTTGTTGCTCCACCAGGGTGTCGCCGTCGAGCACGTACAGGTTCAGGTGTGACAGGTCAGGGGCGAATACCCGCAGCACTTGCTCGTGCTTGCCGGGTTGCAGCCTGAAGCGTACCCACAACGCACCGTCCGGTTGCGCGGCGGTAATCCGGTCCAGTTCGGTGGGGCTGAATTGATTGATATAGCGGGGCGAGCGGATATCGCTCAGTTGCAGATCGGCCTGTTCATCAAGCAATACCGCCCAGCCACTGCCTTGTGCGGCGGCCTGGGCCGGGAGCAAGCAGAGCAAGGTCAGCAGACTGACAGTGAAACCTATGGCGATCCTGAGCCAGCGCACGGCGAAATCCCTTCGTAGGTTGATGCATGGGTACAACTATGCGCGGGGCCACAAGCGTAGGGCAAGGGCCAAGGGCCCCTGCCTAACCGAACGGATAGTGTTTACTGGCTCTCGCCACGCTCGCGGGCAATGGCGCGGTAGCCAATGTCGGTGCGGTAGAAGCAGCCTTTCCAGTCGAGCTTCGCCGCCAGCTTGTAAGCCTGTTGCTGGGCCGCATCTACGCTGCTGCCCATGGCGGTTGCGCACAACACGCGACCACCGGCAGTGACAACCTTGCCATCCTTGAGCGCGGTGCCCGCGTGGAACACCTTGCCTTCCAGCGTAGCAGCCGCGTCCAGGCCTTCAATCACATCGCCCTTGGCGTAGTCGGCCGGGTAGCCGCCGGCGGCCAGCACGATGCCAACGCTTGGGCGTGGGTCCCACTGGGCTTCGACCTTGTCCAGGGCCTGGGCCAGTGCAGCTTCAACCAACAGCACCAGGCTCGATTGCAGGCGCAGCATCACCGGTTGGGTTTCCGGGTCGCCGAAGCGGCAGTTGAACTCGATGACTTTCGGGTTACCGGCCTTGTCGATCATCAAACCGGCGTACAGGAAACCGGTGTACACGTTGCCTTCATCCGCCATGCCGCGCACGGTTGGCCAGATCACCAGGTCCATCACGCGTTTGTGCACTTGCGCGGTAACCACTGGCGCAGGGGAGTAAGCACCCATGCCGCCGGTGTTCGGGCCGCTGTCGCCGTCGCCGACACGTTTGTGGTCTTGGCTGGTGGCCATCGGCAGCACGTTCTTGCCGTCGACCATCACGATGAAGCTGGCTTCTTCGCCGTCGAGGAATTCTTCGATCACCACGCGCGAACCGGCTTCACCGAAAGCGTTGCCGGCGAGCATGTCGCGTACGGCGTCTTCGGCTTCAGTCAGGGTCATCGCGACGATCACGCCTTTACCGGCGGCCAGGCCGTCGGCCTTGATCACGATCGGTGCACCGACCTCACGCAGGTAAGCCAGGGCCGACTCGATCTCGGTGAAGTTCTGGTAGTCGGCGGTGGGGATCTTGTGACGAGCCAGGAAGTCCTTGGTGAAGGCTTTCGAACCTTCCAACTGGGCAGCGCCGGCGGTTGGGCCGAAGCAATCCAGGCCACGGCTGCGGAACAGGTCCACAACGCCGGCAACCAATGGCACTTCCGGACCGACGATGGTCAGGGAAACGTTTTTCTCTGCAAAGTCCGCAAGCTGCTCAAGGGCCAGAACGTCGATGGCGACGTTTTCGCACTTGGCTTCAATGGCGGTACCGGCGTTGCCGGGTGCAACGAAAACTTTCTGGACGCGCGGGTCCTGGGCAACTTTCCAGGCCAGGGCGTGTTCACGGCCACCGCTGCCAATGATCAAAACATTCATTTCAAAAACCTCAAATTCTGTAAGGCGCCGCTGGAGCGCTTTATGTGGGAGCGGGCTTGCTCGCGAAAGCGGTGTGTCAGTCGCAGGTTATGTAGCTGATACACCGTATTCGCGAGCAAGCCCGCTCCCACATTTCGATCAAGTTGGATCAGTGACGGAAGTGACGCATGCCAGTGAAGACCATGGCGATGCCGGCTTCATCAGCCGCTGCAATCACTTCAGCGTCGCGCATCGAACCGCCCGGCTGGATCACCGCGGTCACACCGGCTTTCGCGGCATTGTCCAAACCATCACGGAACGGGAAGAATGCGTCCGATGCCATCACTGAACCCTGCACCTGCAAGCCGGCATGTTCGGCCTTGATCGCAGCGATACGCGCGGAGTTCACACGGCTCATCTGGCCGGCGCCGACACCGATGGTCTGGCGGTTCTTGGCGTAGACGATGGCGTTGGATTTAACGTATTTGGCGACTTTCCAGGCGAAGATCAGGTCGTTGACTTCCTGTTCGGTCGGGGCGCGCTTGGTGACCACTTTCAGGTCGTCACTGCCGATCATGCCGATGTCGCGGCTCTGTACCAGCAAGCCGCCGTTGACGCGCTTGTAGTCCCAGGCAGCGGCGCGGTCAGATGACCACTCGCCGCAGGCAAGCAGGCGCACATTGGCCTTGGCGGCAACGATGGCGCGAGCTTCTTCGCTCACGGACGGGGCAATGATCACTTCAACGAACTGACGCTCAACGATCGCCTTGGCGGTCTCGGCGTCCAGTTCACGGTTGAAGGCGATGATGCCGCCGAAGGCCGACTCGGTGTCGGTGGCGTAGGCCAGTTCGTACGCCTGGCGGATGCCGCCTTCTGCGTCCGGGCTCACGGCCACGCCGCACGGGTTGGCGTGCTTGACGATCACACAGGCTGGCTTGACGAAGCTCTTCACACATTCCAGCGCGGCGTCGGTGTCGGCCACGTTGTTATAGGACAGCTCTTTGCCTTGCAGTTGGGTCGCGGTGGCGATACCGACTTCGGCTGGTTTGGCCTCAACGTAGAACGCCGCGCTCTGGTGCGGGTTCTCGCCGTAGCGCATTTCCTGGGCCTTGATGAACTGGCTGTTGAAGGTGCGCGGGAACTGGCTGCGGCCTTCTGTGCTCAGGGTTTCAGCCGCCTGGTTCACGGTGCCCATGTAGTTGGCGATCATGCCGTCGTAGGCCGCGGTGTGTTCGAAGGCCTTGAGCATCAGGTCGAAGCGCTGGGCGTAGGTCAGGCCGCCGGCTTTCAGGCTTTCCAGCACGTTGGCGTAGTCGCTGGCGTTCACCACGATGGCTACGTCTTTGTGGTTTTTGGCTGCCGAGCGAACCATGGTCGGGCCGCCGATGTCGATGTTTTCGATGGCGGTCGGCAGGTCGCAGCCTGGCTTGTTGATGGTGGCTTCGAATGGGTACAGGTTAACGGCCACCAGGTCGATCGGCTTGATGCCGTGCTCGGTCATGATGGCGTCGTCGATACCGCGACGACCGAGGATCCCGCCGTGGATTTTCGGGTGCAGGGTCTTGACCCGACCGTCCATCATTTCTGCGAAACCGGTGTAGTCCGCCACTTCCACTGCGGCCACGCCGTTGTCCTGCAGCAGTTTGAAGGTCCCGCCGGTAGAGAGAATCTCCACGCCGAGGGCTTCCAGCTCCCGGGCAAATTCGAGGATCCCGGTCTTGTCGGAGACACTGATCAAGGCGCGGCGGATCGGCAGGCGGGTAGTCTGGTCGGTCATTTCAATTTCCATCAAAAGCAAAGGAGTCAGCAAAAAAGGCGTCCGTTTTTACGCGGGCGCCTTTCTGGTTTGATTGAATGCTTACAGCAAATCGTACTGCTTGAGTTTCTTGCGCAGCGTGCCACGGTTCAGGCCGAGCAGTTCACTGGCCTTGGTCTGGTTGCCCTTGACGTAGTTCATTACGCTTTCGAGCAACGGCGCCTCGACTTCGGAGAGCACGAGGTTGTACACGTCCGTGACGGCAGCGCCCTCAAGGTGGGCGAAATAATTGTGCAGCGCCTTCTCGACACTCCCGCGAAGGGTCTGGCCTTCTTCGCTCGGCGTGTTGAGGTGCTGTTTCAAATTGACGTTGTCGCTCACGGGTGTTGTTCCACTCACTAAAGTCTCGGTCATCATCGTCATGCGGCCACCCCTTCTCCGTCCCCTGTCACCAGGCTCTTGTAACGCTCGCAGAAGAATTCACGAACGTTGGCGCACTGTGCTTCCGTATCATCCAAACGATTGAAGTGGGCGCGAAACTCCCTGGCGCCCGGCAAGGTTGCGAGATACCAGCCCACATGCTTGCGAGCAATGCGTACTCCCATCACGTCTCCATAGAAGGCGTGCAGGGCGGCCAGATGCTCTAGCAGAATACGTTCCACCTCGATCAACTCCGGTGCCGGCAAAATTTCGCCGGTACGCAGAAAATGCTCAATCTCACGAAAAATCCACGGCCGCCCCTGGGCAGCCCGGCCAATCAACAGGCCATCGGCGCCGGTCGCGTGCAACACGCGCCGGGCTTTCTCGGCTGAATCGATGTCGCCGTTGGCAAAGACGGGAATCGACACCGCCTGCTTGATCGCGGCAATGGTGTCGTACTCGGCTTCACCGGTGTAAAGGTCGGCGCGGGTGCGGCCATGCACCGCCAGCGCTGTAATGCCCGCCTGCTCGGCGATCTTTGCCACCGTCAGGCCATTCTTGTTGTCCCGGTCCCAACCGGTGCGGATCTTCAGGGTGACCGGTACATCCACTGCAGCGACAACGGCATGCAGGATCTCGCTCACCAACTGCTCATCCTTCAACAGGGCAGACCCTGCGGCCTTGTTGCAGACCTTCTTGGCCGGGCAACCCATGTTGATATCAATAATCTGCGCCCCCAACTCCACGTTGGCCCGGGCCGCATCCGCCAGCATTTGCGCATCACCACCGGCGATCTGTACCGAGCGGGGCTCGGGATCACCTTCGTGGATCATGCGCATCCGCGATTTGCGGGTGTTCCACAAGCTCATGTCGCTGGTGACCATTTCCGAGACTACAAGCCCTGCGCCCAACCGCTTGCAAAGCTGACGAAAGGGCTGGTCGGTGACGCCCGCCATAGGGGCGAGGATCAAGCCGTTATGCAATGTGTATGGGCCGATGCGTACCGCCGACATAGGACTTCCCTGTTGTGGGGCCGGATCATTAGAGTTCGAAAAAGGGTTGGCATGATACCCGCTCTCGATGACTGGATAAAGGCTGAATTGGATAAAATCTGAACAGTTATTTTCTTATCGCCGCCGGTTTGGTCAAAGGCGGCGCAGTCAATAATCTGCCGTCAAACCCCGGCCCATGAGCCGGTTCACTCGGGAGAGTGGAAGCTCAGGCTGTAATTCACCGCTTTGTTGCCCGGGTCGAGGATGTCCAGGGCGATGTGGATCGGCGTCTGGGAGGGCATCTCGGTCACGCCTGCCAGCTCACCGCTGAGGTACTCGGCGGGTTTGAAGCGACGACTGGCGATCATATTCCCGTTCATGTCGGCAAAACGTAGCTCCAGCAACGGGAACGGTTGGGAGAATGTCGCGCGGTTATAGATGATCGCGTCCACCACCAGGGCGCCGGCGAACTCCGGGTGGCTGCGCACCACCAGGTTGCTGCTCTTGATGTGGGCGATATCGACCCGTGATGGCACGGTGCAGCCCAGTTTCGGGCACAGTTCCTGGAACCACGGGCGATAGGCGTCCTGGCGTGCCAGGTCGTCGAATTGGTAGGCGACGTATTGCCCCGCAAGGCCGGCGGCGGCCAGCAGCACCAGCAAGCCCCAGAACAGGCGGCGGCCCCAGCCGGAGGAGCGCTTCTGGGAATACAGGTGCAGCGGGTCATCTTCCAGGTCCTGCAGCACGTCGTCGTGGGCGCCAGCCTCGGGGCGAGGGCGCTTGCGTTTGGGCTGCGGGCGTTCGGGTTGTTCGGCTTCGGGTTCGACTATTTCGGCGGTTACCGGTGGGTCGAGTTCGTCATCGGCGGTGCTTGCGTGCAGCGGTGGCTCGTCGCCAGGCTCAACGGCTTCAAACGACATTGAAGGCTCGGTGCGCTTGGGTTTGCCTGTTGCAGCCTTGGAGGGTTGCGGTTCGTCGTCGGCCGGTTGCGGGGCTTGCGCCCGTTCATCGCGCGGCTCACTGAACAGGCTGGCGGCCCATTGTTCTTCCTCGGCTTTGGCCGAGTCACGGCTGGCGCTGAGGGCGTCTTCTTTTTGCCGACGGTCGGCGCCGTGTTGGCGACGGTCCGCACCCACGGGCTGGGTGTGTTGAATCTCGCGACGCTCCAGCTTGGCCAGTTCTTCGTCGAGGTCCAGGTTATCCAGGTCCAGCTCTTCGGCGGTCCATTGCTTCTGGCTGATGGCCCGTTGTGCTTCGGGTGGCGGTTCTATTGCTGCCGGTGGCTGGGGCGCGGGCGCACTGGCGCGCTGCTCCAGCAGTTGGCGAGCGGCATTGAACACTTGCAGGCATGAGCCACAGCGCACCACGCCACGGGCCACGCTCAATTGAGCATGGCTGACGCGAAAGCGCGCTTGGCAATGTGGGCACTGGGTGACGAAACTGTCGGTCATGCGGCCATCCGATTCATGCAGGCGCTCATTCTAGCGCCGACGACCGCTGATGCGTACCCAGCCGTCGCGGTTGGCGATCGGATCCAGCTCAAAATCCTGGGCGTAGGCCGCGGCAACGTCTTCGCCCTGTTCGGCGAGGATGCCCGACAGCGCCAGGCGGCCGCCCGGCTTGACCAGGCTCGACAGCTGCGGCGCCAGGGCAACCAGCGGCCCGGCGAGGATGTTGGCCACCAGCACGTCGGCCTGTACCTGGGGCAATTGCTCCGGCAGGTACAGCGGGAATTTCTCTTCAGGGATGTGATTACGCCCGGCGTTATCGCGGGAGGCTTCCAGGGCTTGCACGTCGATATCGGTACCGACGGCTTCCTTGGCGCCCAGCAGCAGCGCGGCGATCGCCAGAATCCCCGAGCCACAGCCGAAGTCCAGCACGTTGCAGTCTTGCAGGTCCTGGCCGTCGAGCCATTCCAGGCACAGGGCGGTGGTGGGGTGGGTGCCGGTGCCGAACGCCAGGCCCGGGTCCAGCAGCAGGTTCACGGCGTCAGGCTCGGGGGCGGCGTGCCAGCTCGGCACGATCCACAGGCGCTGGCCAAAACGCATCGGCTGGAAGTTGTCCATCCAGCTGCGTTCCCAGTCCTGGTCTTCGATGATTTCGCTGTGGTGTTCCGGCAGCGGGCCGCCGGTGAGCAATTCCATATGGGCCAGGACGCTGGCGGCATCGGTGCCGTCTTCGAACAGAGCCAGCAAGTGGGTGTGGGACCACAGCGGGGTGGTGTTTAGTTCGGGTTCGAAGATCGGCTGGTCTTCGGCGTCCATGAAGGTCACCGACACGGCGCCCACTTCGAGGAACGCGTCTTCGTAGGTTTCGGCTTGTTCTGGGCTGATGGCGAGACGGACTTGCAGCCAAGGCATGGCGGGCACCTTTGAAAAAATGAGTGTGCAGCAGGGTAGGGCTGCGAGAAACGCGCAAGTTTACGCGAGAGCATGACCTGTGGCGAGGGAGCTTGTTGTGGTGAGGGAGCTTGTTGTAGCGAGGGGGCAAGCCCCCTCGCCACAAAAGCGTTTTTCACAGGCACCACAAACAACAAAGCCGCCCGAAGGCGGCTTTGTTGGGTGGATCACTTCGCTTACTGATTAGCCAGCTTGTGTTCCAGGTAGTGAATGTTCACACCACCTTCGCAGAAGCCTTCATCGCGAACCAGGTCCCGATGCAACGGGATGTTGGTCTTGATGCCGTCTACCACGATTTCGTCCAGGGCATTGCGCATGCGTGCCATGGCTTCATCGCGAGTCGAGCCCCAGGTGATCAGCTTGCCGATCAGGGAGTCGTAGTTCGACGGAACCTTGTAGCCGCTGTACAGGTGGGAATCGACGCGAACGCCGTTGCCGCCTGGTGCATGGAAGTGCTTGACCATGCCTGGGCTTGGGATAAAGGTTTTCGGGTCTTCGGCGTTGATCCGGCACTCCAGGGAGTGGCCGTGGATCTTCACATCTTCCTGGGTAAACGACAGCTTGTTGCCAGCGGCGATGCTCAGCATCTCCTTGACGATGTCGATACCGGTGACCATTTCCGATACCGGATGCTCTACCTGCACACGAGTGTTCATCTCGATGAAGTAGAAGCGGCCGTTCTCGTACAGGAACTCGAAAGTGCCCGCGCCACGGTAGTTGATGTCGATGCACGCCTTGACGCAACGCGCCAGCACTTCGGCACGGGCGGTTTCATCCAGGCCCGGTGCCGGTGCTTCTTCAAGCACCTTCTGGTGACGACGCTGCAGCGAGCAGTCACGGTCGCCCAGGTGAATCGCGTGACCCTGGCCATCGGAAAGCACCTGCACTTCCACGTGACGTGGGTTGGTCAGGTATTTTTCGAGGTAGACCATCGGGTTGCTGAACCAGGCGCCCGCTTCTTCGCGAGTCTGCTTGGCCGCTTCGATCAGGTCTTCTTCCTTGTGCACAACGCGCATGCCACGACCACCGCCGCCGCCAGCGGCCTTGATGATCACCGGGTAACCGACTTCGCGACCAATGCGCAGAGCGGTTTCCGGGTCTTCAGGCAACGGGCCGTCGGAGCCAGGCACGGTTGGCACGCCGGCTGCGATCATGGCGTGCTTGGCCGATACCTTGTCGCCCATCAGGCGAATGGTGTCGGCTTTCGGGCCGATGAAGGCAAAACCGGATTTTTCCACCTGTTCGGCGAAATCGGCGTTTTCCGCGAGGAAACCGTAGCCTGGGTGAATGGCGGTAGCGCCGGTCACTTCAGCGGCCGCGATGATCGCCGGGATGTGCAGGTAAGACAGGTTGGCAGGCGCCGGGCCGATGCAAACTGTCTCGTCAGCCAGACCCAAGTGCATCAGCTCTTTGTCGGCAGTCGAGTACACCGCGACGGTCTTGATGCCCATTTCCTTGCAAGCGCGCAGGATCCGCAGGGCGATTTCGCCGCGGTTGGCGATCAGGACTTTTTCCAGCTTCGCAGGTTTCAACATCGTTGGCTCTCCGCGGTTCAAACGATGGTGAACAGCGGTTGGTCGAATTCAACCGGCTGACCGTTTTCTACCAGGATGGATTCGATCACACCGGCTTTTTCAGCCTGGATGTGGTTCATCATCTTCATCGCTTCAACGATGCAGATGGTGTCGCCCACTTTGACGGTCTGGCCGATTTCAACAAAGGCTGGCGAAGTCGGTGCCGGGGTGCGGTAGAAGGTACCGACCATTGGCGACTTGACCACAAAACCGTTCAGTTTTGGAGCAGCAGGGGCTTCGGCAACGGTTGCAACCGGAGCGGCAGCCACTGGCGCAGGCGCCGGAGCTTGCATCTGTGGTGCGTAGAACTGTTGGGCCGGGGTCTTGCTGTGACGGCTGATCCGTACGGACTCCTCGCCTTCCTTGATCTCCAGCTCGTCGATACCGGATTCTTCCAGCAGTTCGATCAATTTCTTAACTTTACGGATATCCATGAATCATCAACTCCCAAAGGGTCGGTCAGGGGCGCTTGGCCGTGTCTTCAAGCTGTTCCAGGGCGGCCTCCAGGGCCAGTCGGTAACCGCTGGCGCCAAGGCCGCAGATCACTCCTACCGCAACGTCGGAGAAGTAAGAGTGATGGCGGAAAGGTTCGCGTTTGTGCACGTTCGATAAATGCACTTCGATGAATGGGATGCTCACCGCCAGCAGCGCGTCACGTAATGCAACGCTTGTGTGCGTAAAAGCGGCGGGATTGATCAGGATAAAGTCCACACCTTCGCTGCGCGCGGCATGGATGCGATCAATCAATTCGTACTCGGCATTGCTTTGCAGGTAGAGCAGATGGTGGCCGGCATCACGTGCCCGTCGTTCCAGATCGAGGTTGATCTGTTCGAGGGTCACTGCCCCGTAGACGCCCGGTTCGCGGGTGCCGAGCAGGTTCAGGTTGGGTCCGTGAAGAACCAGTAAGGTCGCCATCGGCTGTTCCTTGTTATGGATGTGGGCACGGTAGAACCCGGCGACTATGCCGCAAAGGGTTTGTGACTGTCCAGTTCTATGCAGTAGGCAGCACGATTAGCGAGGATTGCGCAAAATATGTGACCGCAAGGCCGAATCCGGTCAATGTGGGAGCGGGCTTGCTCGCGAAGGCGGTGGTTCAGTCGATACCTCTGTTGACTGGCACGCCGCCTTCGCGAGCAAGCCCGCTCCCACATTTTGATCTTCACACGGCTGCAGATCCGGCTAGACGCGGAATGCTTGCACGGCGGTGTTGAGTTGCCCGCCGAGCACCAACAAATGCTCGCCCTGGCTACGCCCTTGGCCAATTCGCAGCAAGTTATCCTCACCCAATTGGTGAATTCTCTCACTGTTATCGCGGATTTCGCTGACGGCGCCGCTTTGTTGGGCAGTGACATCGGCGATCCGCACGGCCGTGTCGGAAATGGTCTGGATCGCCCCGACGATTTCATCCAGCGCCCCGTCGGCTGCCTGGGCTTGCTCGGCAGTGGCCTCGGCGTGTTCGACCTGGGCACGCATGCCTTCCACCGATTGCCGGGCAGCGGTTTGCAGGCCGGCGATCAGGTGCTGGATTTCGGCGGTAGCGCCGGCGGTGCGCTGGGCCAGGGAGCGAACTTCGTCGGCCACTACGGCGAACCCGCGACCGGCTTCACCCGCGCGGGCGGCCTCGATGGCGGCGTTCAACGCCAGGAGATTGGTCTGGTCGGCAATCGAGCGGATCACCGTGAGTACGCCGCCGATGGTCGCGGACTCTTCGGCGAGTTTTTCGATCATTTGCGCGTTTATCTGTACTTCGCCCACCAATGCGTGAAGCCCGGTCAGGCTCAGGCCGATCACTCGCTGGCCCTGTTCCACCGCCTCGCCTGCGCTGCGGCTGGCTTCGGCGGCCTGGCTCGCGTCGCCGGCGACCTGCTGGATAGTCGCCTCCAGTTCGCCGAGGGAATCGCGAATCTGCGCGGTATCACCGGCCTGCCGCTCAGCGCCGTCGTGCATGCCGTTGCTCAGTTCTGCCAGTGCGCTGCTGCTGCCGGCCACTTGCTCGGCGTTGCCTCTGATGGTGCCCACCAGGTCCACCAGATAGGCGCGCAGGCGATTCAGGGACTCTTCGATATCGTGCAGTTCGCGGTTGGTCTTGCCCAAGGCAATGGGCTGGCTGAAATCGCCTTCGGCCCATGTGGACAAGGCCGGCGCCAGGTTGGTCAGCACTCGCGCCAGGCGCCGCTGCAAAGTGTCGATTAATAGTGCCATGAGCAAAATCAGGCCGATCATCACGCCTTGCATCAGCCGCACTTCGCCCTGGATCTGCGCGTGTTGGGCCCGCACTACCGGCTCCAGCCCGGCGATGGCTTGCTGCACGGCATGGATTTTCAGGTGAGTGCTGGTGGCCAGTTCGGTGCGTTGCTGGATTTGCTCACGGGTGCGTTTCAGTTCTGCGGGGTAGCGGGTCAGCAGGCTGTTGAGTTCGCGCTTGAGGTCGACGCCGGTGTCCTGGGCCACGGTTTTTTCGGTGTTTTCCAGGCCCATCATGGCCGAGAAATCGTCGGTATTGGACTCGCTGCTGGCCGTCACGCCCAGCAATGGCAGTTGCCCCAGCACGTCAGCCTGGCTGCGGATATTGCTGACTTCGCGCTCCACATCGTCGGCCAGTTCGCTGCGCCCGCTGCTCACCAGTTTGTCCCGGGCCAGGGAGAGTTTGGCCAGGTGCTGGGACGCGGCCAATAAAGGCGGCAGATAGCGCGTCGCCTCGGGCGAATTCACACCGCTGGCGTACTGGTTCAGTTGCTCCAGGTTCGCGCCAAGTTCGCGTTCGGCTTGTAGCAGCAAGGCTTGCGGGTCGCCCGCCAGCTTGCCGGCCGCCAGCAGGTCGGTCTTGCTGAAGGTGTCCAGGTCTACCAGGCTGGGTCGCAGGTTTTGCGCCAGGTCTGCCGGTAACTCATCCAGGTGCTGCAGCAGGTTTTCCAGGCTCTGGCTGGCGCTGCTCAGGCGCAGAGCGTCGCCGCTGGCGAGGTAGTCGTCGATGTTGCGTGCGGCCTGGTTCTGAAAGGTCTGCGACAGGCCCAGGTAGCGCTCCATCAGCAGATAAGGCCGCTCCAGGGCGCGTTGCGACCACCAGAGCGTCGCGCCCAGGGCCAGGCAAACGGCGACCAGAAGGAGGGTGTTCAGATTCGTCAGCAGCTTCAGGCGCATGCGTGGTTTCAACCGACAGCAGAAGTAAGTGCCTGAAGTTATTGCGTTTCTATTACAAAGTTATGACGGATTCGGTGGATTCCGGTGAAAAGGTGGCACTTTGCTTTGATGCGCGCGCCGACACCACCCGGTTACGCCCGGCATCCTTGGCGCGGTACAACGCCTCGTCGGCCTGGGCCGCCATCATCAGGCTGTCGGAGCCATCACACAGTTCCACCACGCCGGCACTGAAGGTGCACCACAAATCCTGCGGCTGGGCGGGGTAGTGAACCTCGGCAAAGCGCCCACGGATTTCGTCGAGCACTTTGCAGGCGGCGTCGAGATCGGTGTCGGGCATCACGATGGCAAATTCTTCGCCACCGTAACGGCCTATATAGTCGGTCTTGCGCAGGCGCTGCTTGAGAAACAGCGCCAGGCTCTTGATCACCCGGTCGCCCATGGGGTGGCCGTGGCTGTCGTTGACCCGTTTGAAGTGGTCGATGTCGAGCATCGCAAAGCTCAGCGCCTTGCCCTCGCGACGCGAGCGGAAGCTACAGTCTTCAAGCAATTGCAGAATGTGCGTGTGGTTGTACAGCCCCGTAAGGCTGTCGCGCACCATCCGCGCCTTGAGGTTGCGCGCCCTTGCTGCGCGGTTGCGCACGGTGGTGATCAGGTGCCGGGGCTTGATCGGCTTGGTGAGGAAGTCGTCGCCGCCTTCGCTCATGGCGTCCAGTTGCTTGTCCAGGTCGTCTTCGGCCGAGAGGTAGATGATCGGCACGCTGACGTAACGGTCGTTGTGGCGGATCACCTTGGCCAGTTCGGTACCGGTGCAGGCCGGCATATACATGTCGAGGATGATCAGGTCGGGCTGGAAGTCTGCCAGCTCGGCCATGGCCTGGATCGGTTCGATCAGGGTGCGGGTGACGATGCCGGCGCTGTTGAGCAGGCGCTCGGTGTGCATCGCCTGGGCGCGCGAGTCGTCGATGATCAGCACTTTATAAGGTTCGTACTGGGCGACGCAGGTCAGCACTTCGATTTTTTCCAGCAGGCTCGAGGCCTCCAGGGTTCCGGTGAGGAACTCCTGGCCGCCGGCGCGCACGGCGGCCAGGCGGGTGGGCGTATCGGTTTCGTGCAGGCTGAAAAACAGCAGCGGCAGTTTTTGCTCCAGGCCTTCCTGGGCTTCGGCGGCGAGTTTCAGGCCCAGGCCGGTGCCGCAAAAATCCACATCCATCACGATGGCCGCCGGCAAACGCTCGGCCATCGATGAGCGAAACGCTGCCACGCTGTCGAGCGACTGGGCGCTCAAGCCGAAAAACTCCAGCTGCTTGGCCAAGCGCTCGGCGCGGTCGTGATCGGCCAGCATCACGTAGATCGGCTTGCGCATCGGCGGCAGGAAGGTTTGTTCCAGCTGGTCGCCCTGGCGCAGGCCGGTGCGCGACAGGCGCTGCATCAGGCGATTGAGATCGGTGATCAGGTGGCTGCTCAGGCGGCCGCGGTTGTCGTCCACTGCCTTGAGTGAGGCGCTGATCAGGTGCGCCAGTTGGCCGTGTTCCGGCTGCTCGAAGCGCTCGGCAAACCGCAGCAGGCGCAGGTTGGCCTCACTGAGTTCGGACAAGTCAGTGGTCGACCATTCGCTGCGTTGCAGGCGCTGCCAGATCTCAAGAATTTGACGTGCCTGATGAATTACCCGCTGGGCAAAATGGTGCTTGAGACGCTCACGGCTGGGGTCTTCTGGCTCGGTCATATCCTGACTACTAGTTAGGCTGCATGCTGAGGTAGAACTGATGGCTCTATGCTAGCACCTCTTTTCCTCTGCACGAGTGTCATACGTCAATTAACTGCGAGGTCCTGGATATTCATTTGTCGACCCTGCAGTCGCGCGGGCGTAAAAGGCGTGCATCCTTTATAGTCGAGCCGCGCACTCGCGCCACCCCTGACTAAAAGCGCCGCAATGCTCGGCACGATGGGGTAGGGTTGTGGTCGTAGCTATTGAACTCAAGTGATTGAAAGGATATCGCCATGCTGGACTGGAAAAACCGCGCAGGCAGTGCAAAGGGCCCGGCCCCCGAGACCAAGTCGGCCCCCCGCAGCTATTTCCGTAACCTGCTGATGAGCCGTGCGCTGCTCTCGCTGGTTGCGTTGTACCTGTTGGTCACCGGTGCCCTGGGTTGGTACTGGAGCGAAGAGCCTGCGTTGTTCCCGGTTCAGCAGAATGCGCAAATTGCTGCCGAGAAGGAAGGCAAGCAGATGGTGGTGGGCTTCACCACCGTCGAAACCCTCAAGACCGTGGTGGGCACCTTGCTGAACAAGCCGGGCGGCTACATTTCCAACGACCGTTTCCCGCCGGGCCTGTGGATGGACAACATGCCGAGCTGGGAATACGGCGTGCTGGTGCAGGTGCGTGACCTGACCCGTGCCCTGCGCAAGGACTTCGCCCGTTCCCAGTCGCAGTCGGCGGAAGACGCGGATCTGGCCAAGGCCGAGCCGCGTTTCAACTTCGACAACAAAAGCTGGGTGCTGCCGTCCAGCGAGTCGGAATACCAGGAAGGCATCAATTCCCTGAGCCGCTACGAAGCACGTTTGTCCGACCCGAATCAGCGCGGAGCGCTGTTCTATGCGCGTGCCGACAACCTGAACAACTGGCTGGGTGATGTGGCGACTCGCTTGGGTTCGCTGTCGCAACGGCTGTCGGCCAGTGTGGGCCGGGTCAAGCTCAACACCGCACTGAAAACCGAAGCGCTGGCGCCGGGTGAAGTGCCGCAGGTCGACGAAGAAGTGGTAGAAACCCCATGGATGCAGATCGACAACGTGTTCTACGAAGCCCGTGGCCAAGCCTGGGCCCTGTCCCATCTGCTGCGCGCCATTGAAGTCGACTTCGCCGACGTGCTGGCCAAGAAAAACGCCACCGTCAGCGTGCGCCAGATCATTCGTGAGCTGGAAGCCTCGCAGGAGCCGGTGTGGAGCCCCATGATTCTTAACGGCAGTGGTTTTGGCATCCTGGCCAACCATTCGCTGGTGATGGCCAACTATATTTCCCGGGCCAACGCTGCAGTGATCGACTTGCGTCAGCTCCTGAACCAGGGTTGATGATGGACGCTTCCTCAAAGGAGGCTGCGCACCGCGCCGCCTCCGACGCCGAATTGATTGCCTGGGTCGACGAACACGACAACCTGCTCGGCAGCCTGGTGCGTTCTGATCTGCGCCAGCGCGGGCTGATCGGGCGCTGCACCTTTATCTTCCTGTTCAACTCTGCCGGTGAGCTGTGCGTGCATCGGCGCACCCTGAGCAAAGCCATGTACCCGGGTTTCTGGGACACGGCGGCGGGCGGAATGGTGGCGGCCCACGAGTCCTACGCTGAGTCGGCGGCCCGCGAGCTGGAAGAGGAACTGGGGGTTAGCGGCGTCGAACTGACCGCACACGATCATTTCTACTTCGAAGACGGCGACAGCCGGCTCTGGTGCACTTCGTTCTCTGCCGTATGGGACGGGCCGCTGCGGATCCAGCTGGAAGAAGTCATGGAGGCGCGCTTTCTGCCACTGGCGACGGTGTTGCAGGAGGCCGAGCAAAAGCCCTATTGCCCGGATGCGCAGGAAGGGTTGCGTCGTTATTTGGCCCTGCGTCGCTAAAGTTGCATAAATTGGCGCCATTTGGCTCTTAGCAAGGGGCGTTTTTGCCGTTACACTGCGCGACTTTTCAAGCTGAACCGTTGTTGCTTCACCCTGTAGGAGCGAGCTTGCTCGCGAAAAACGTAAGCGCTACGCGTGCTGCCTGAATGCCCGCGTTATCGTTGACGACCTTCGCGAGCAAGCTCGCTCCTACAGTGGGTTGAACGCCTGCGGTGAAGTGCGCTGCCCCTGCCTGAGTGGGGCTTCGCGGTCGATGACCCCATCGATCAGTCTTTGTCCTCCCAAGAGGATTGCCGGTGGCCAAAAAAGCCGCATCCTTCGCCGCCCTTGGTGGCCTGGTATTTTCCACCGACGCAGGTCGACATTGCCCGGACTGTCGCCAGCCTGTGGATTCATGCACCTGCAAAACAACCCTGATCCCCGAAGGCGATGGTATTGCCCGCGTACGTCGCGAGAGCAAGGGCCGTGGCGGCAAGACGGTGACCACCATCACCGGCGTGCCCCTGGCCGAAGACGCCCTGAAGGAGCTGGCCACCACGCTTAAAAAGCGCTGTGGCACCGGTGGCGCCTTGAAAGACGGCATCATCGAGATTCAGGGCGACCACGTCGAGTTGCTGTTGGCCGAGCTGATCAAGCTGGGTTACAAGGCGAAGAAATCCGGCGGCTAGCAGCCTCTGTGAAACCCACCCCGATGGCCGGTTTGCTGAACGCGAACTGTCGTCTCCATGGTTTTCACAGAGCCTGTTCCTGACCGGTGTCTAAACTCTGCACTGCGAGTGGGGTCTACCTCCCTTACAGGCAAATCGTCATTTTCATTCTTTAGACTGCGCCAGCCTCAAAATTGGGCCCGGTGCACTTCGACTTCATTTATAGGGGACTTCGATGTCCGTACGACGCACACGCAAAGACGATGGCAGCCAATGGACAGTTGCGGACAGCCGCAGTGTTTACGGGATTCGCCATTGGGGGGCCGGGTATTTCGCGATCAATGATGCCGGTCGCGTTGAAGTTCGTCCGAACGGCCCGAACAGCACGCCTGTCGACCTGTACGAGCAAGTAGACGAGCTGCGCAAAAGCGGCCTGTCCTTGCCGTTGCTGGTGCGCTTCCCCGACATCCTGCAAGACCGCGTGCGCCAGCTGACTGGTGCCTTCGACGCGAATATCGAGCGCCTGGAATACCAGAGCAAATACACCGCGCTGTACCCGATCAAGGTGAACCAGCAGGAAGCGGTGATCGAAAACATCATCGCCACCCAGGACGTGTCCATCGGCCTGGAAGCCGGCTCCAAGCCTGAGCTTCTGGCCGTGCTGGCCCTGGCCCCGAAAGGCGGCACCATCGTCTGCAACGGTTACAAAGACCGTGAGTTCATCCGCCTCGCGCTGATGGGCCAGAAGCTGGGCCACAACGTCTTTATCGTGATCGAGAAAGAGTCCGAAGTCGGCCTGGTGATCGAAGAAGCCGCCAACCTCAAGGTCAAGCCACAGGTGGGCCTGCGGGTGCGCCTGTCGTCCCTGGCGTCGAGCAAGTGGGCAGACACCGGCGGCGAGAAATCCAAATTCGGTTTGTCGGCGGCGCAACTGCTGTCTGTGGTCGAGCGCTTCCGCGCGGCGGGCCTGGACCAGGGCATCCGCCTGCTGCACTTCCATATGGGTTCGCAGATCGCCAACCTGGCCGACTACCAGCACGGGTTCAAGGAAGCCATTCGTTACTACGGCGAACTGCGCAACCTCGGCCTGCCGGTGGACCACATCGACGTGGGCGGTGGCCTGGGCGTGGACTACGACGGTACGCATTCGCGTAACGCCAGCTCCATCAACTACGACATGGACGACTACGCCGGCGTGGTCGTGGGCATGCTCAAGGAATTCTGCGACGCGCAGAGCCTGCCGCATCCGCATATTTTCTCCGAGAGCGGCCGTTCCCTGACCGCCCACCACGCCATGCTGGTGGTGCAAGTCACCGACGTCGAGAAACACAACGACGACGTGCCGGTGATCGAGAACAAGGAAAGCCTGCCGGAAACCGTACAGTGGCTGGTGGACCTGCTGGGCCCGACCGACATTGAAATGGTCACCGAAACCTACTGGCGCGCCACCCACTACATGAGCGACGTGGCCACCCAGTATGCCGACGGCAAACTGACCCTCGCCGAAAAAGCCCTGGCCGAACAGTGCTACTTCGCCGTGTGCCGCCGCCTGCACAACTCGTTGAAAGCCCGCCAGCGTTCCCACCGCCAGGTGCTGGACGAGCTCAACGACAAGCTGGCCGACAAGTACATCTGCAACTTCTCGGTGTTCCAGAGCCTGCCGGACACCTGGGCGATCGGCCAGGTGCTGCCGATTCTGCCGCTGCATCGCCTCGACGAAGAGCCGCTGCGCCGTGCCGTGCTGCAAGACCTGACCTGCGACTCCGACGGCAAGATCAAACAGTACGTCGACGAGCAAAGCATCGAGACCAGCTTGCCGGTGCACGCCGTGAACGAAGGTGAGGACTACCTGCTGGGGATCTTCCTGGTGGGTGCCTACCAGGAAATCCTGGGCGACATGCACAACCTGTTCGGTGACACCGACTCGGTGAACATCTACCAGCGTGAAGACGGTTCGGTGTACAGCGCCGGGATCGAGACCCACGACACCATCGAAGACATGCTGCGCTACGTGCACTTGTCGCCGGAGGAGTTGATGACTCACTACCGTGACAAATGCGCCAGCGCGAAGATCACGGCGGCGGAGCGGACCCAGTTCCTGGATGCGTTGCGTCTTGGTTTGACGCGTTCGTCGTACCTGTCTTCGTAAGTACACCGCTCCCAGGCTGACAAAGATCTCAAAGTGACAGAGATCCAGTGTGGGAGCGGGCTTGCTCGCGAAGGCGGTGTGCCAGTCAATACATGTGCAGACTGATACACCGCCTTCGCGAGCAAGCCCGCTCCCACATTTGGATCGCCGCAAGTCCTGCAGTTTTTATAGGGCCTGAATAATGTCGAAAAAGCTTCTGCAAGTGTTCAGTCTGGCCTTGGTTGCGTTTCTCGCGGCCTGCTCCCCCATCAAAGTGCTCAACGCGCTCACACCCTCCAGCACCTTCACCAAAACCTCCTCCATTGCCTACGGCGATGACCCCCGCCAGAAACTCGATATCTACCGTCCCGTCACCGCCTTGCCCAACTCGCCAGTCGTGGTGTTTTTCTATGGTGGCAGCTGGAACAGCGGCTCCAGGGATGACTACGGTTTCGTCGGCGAAGCCCTGGCCTCGCGCGGTATCGTGGTGGTGATCGCTGACTACCGGCTTTACCCGCAAGTGCGTTACCCACTGTTTCTACAGGACGGTGCCCAAGCTGTGAGCTGGACGTATCAGCACATTGCCGAATACGGCGCCGACCCCAAACAGCTCTACCTGATGGGCCACAGCTCCGGCGCCTACAACGCGGCCATGCTGGCGCTGGATCCACGACTATTGGCGGCGGTGGGCCTGTCGCCGTCCATGCTCAAGGGCTGGATCGGCCTGGCCGGGCCGTATGACTTCCTGCCGATTGAAAACCGCGATGTGCGCCCGGTGTTCTTCTATCCGGATTCGCCACCCGACTCCCAGCCCATCAACCACGTCAGCCATGACGCACCGCCGAGCCTGTTGATTGCCTCGGTGGACGACAACCTGGTCAACCCCAAGCGCAACACCGGCGGCCTGGCGAAAAAGCTGCGGGCGGCGGGTGTGCCGGTGGAGGAGTTCTACTTCACCAAGACCAGCCACGCGACACTGGTGGCGTCCATGTCCCGGCCGTTGCGTTGGTTGGCGCCCGTGCTGGACCGGGTCACGGCGTTTATCCGGTCTACGCCTGCTCGTTAAACCTTGTGCGGCGCCTCATCGCGCAGGTAGCGATCACGCAAGGGAACGCCCATTTCCTGGCGCAACGCGTTCTCGGTGAACGGTGACGCGTTGGTGGTGGTTGGCTGGGTGAGCGGGTTGTTGTCGTAATCGAACGGTTCGCCATCAGCGATGGGCAGGCCGAGCGCTTGATATTCCACGTTATCGACAAATACCGGCCGACCGTCACGCGCAACGGGTGTTCCATCGGGGCCAAAAGCCTGCTGGTTTCCGGGTTGGTAGGTGCCGGTGGCGCCATTGAACGCATGGGCCAACTCGTGCTGGAGCGCATGCAGCGGTGTCGTCGAAAACTGTTTGTCGAAGTGGAAAGTTTGAAGTTCGATTTCACCGTGGGTGGCCACTGAACCGGCAGCCCCATTTTTGATATAGCCCAACTCGGGTTTGTCTTGAAACTGTGAATATTGCCCTGCGGGAATCTGGTCGCTGAAGGCGTTCCTGAAGTAATAGAAGCTGCCGTTCATGTCGGTAGATTCTCGCAGGGTGACAGGGGTTCTTGTGTGGTCTATGAAGTTGTCCATTTGCTCAAGTGTCTGTTTGCCGACAGGCGAGCCTCTCAATTGGTCGAGAACGTCTTCTGCAGCATCAATAAACTCGGCAGTGCCTTCTACTTTTATCCCTTTTCTACCGACGTCTTCGACCTCCATAAACGTGACGTTTGAATGTCCACTGTTATGGATCACGTCTGACGACTTTGCGTAAATTTGGTCTTTTGCACTATAGGACTGAATCTGGTCATGGCCTGCCCCGGCGTAAAACGTCGTCGTGCGGGCGCCCACCAGCGTGTCGTTTCCGCGCCCTCCATTTAAAACGTTGATGCCACCGCCGGCCTGTAGCAGGTCCTCTCCCTGATCACCGTTCAGATAAACCAGACGGCGGCGGGCTCCCGGCCCCGAATGCATCACGTCGTTGCCTTTACCTCCGGACAGCACGGCATCACCTGCGCCCGCAAGCATCTGGTCATCGCCGTCGCCACCCAAGGCGATTCCGCCACCGCTGCCCAAGCGAATGGAATCGTTGCCGCTGCCGCCATGGACACGTGCATAGCCGGCGCCTGCCTTAACGTAATCATTCCCTGCCCCGGTCATGATCCGTACAGCGACTTTGAGGTCAGGACCGATGACGACGTGGTCATCTCCGCCCTGGGTCTCAATATTTATCGTGTGCAAATCGCCAGGTTCAGGCATTGGAAAATTGTAGGTTTTCCCATTGATAGTTGCCGTTAACGTCTTGTCGCCACTGGCTGTGATCTTTAGAGCGTCTGGATTATCGCCGGTGATGATGTGCGTCATGCTTGCGGAGTGAAAGTTGCCCGCGCTGTCTCGCCAGGTTTCTCTTTCGCGTTTGATCTGCACATTGGTTTCGTTGAACAGCGTTTCTGTATGTTGACCCAATTGAGGCGTTGGCGAGTTGGGCGTTTCAGGCGATATGACACGTGCGGGGGCATGGGATGCGGCCCGGGGAATGCGGCAAAGTAATGTGCTCACGGAAGTTCCTGTTCTTATTTGGCGCTGAGTAGGAAAGTGCGCCAAGCAGATCCTCCGTGGTCGTAGTCCCTGGAATGGCTCCACAAGAAGTTATGAGTTTTTCTTACGCAGCAGACAGTACAGGGACGTCAGTGGGCTGAGCCGCTGAGCCATCGGTCCTGTTTGTTCAGGCGCCAGGCAATTGCCCACAGCGTGAGGCTGCGCAGGGCCATGAACAGCAGGAAGGTTATCCACAGCCCGTGGTTGCCCAAACCCTGCAATGCCCAGGCGAAGGGCAGCACGATCACCACCGTCAACAGCATGCCGTTGCGCATTTCCCGGGCGCGGGTGGCGCCGATAAACAGGCCGTCCAGCAGGTAGCTCCACACGGCGATCAGCGGTAGCACGGCGAGGTAGGGCAGGTAGATGTCGGCGGTTTCGCGCACGCTCGGGATGTTGGTTTGCAT
This sequence comes from Pseudomonas sp. K2I15, assembly GCF_002204795.1. Classification (GTDB taxonomy): domain Bacteria; phylum Pseudomonadota; class Gammaproteobacteria; order Pseudomonadales; family Pseudomonadaceae; genus Aquipseudomonas. Next base: position 49,520 of record NZ_NIXO01000025.1, on the reverse strand, counting down.
GGCAATAAACAGGTGGCCGAACAGCGCGAACAGCAGCGCGAAACCGATACTGGCCAGCAGCGACCAACCACAGGCCACCACCAGCGAGCGGCGCAAGGCTTGCCGGTCGTGGGCGCCGATGGCGTGGCCGCATAACGCTTCTACCGCGTGGGCCAGCCCGTCCAGGGCGTGAGCGGTCAGCAACAAACCATTCAACAGCAGCGCATTTGCCGCCACCGTGGCATCACCCAACCTTGCACCTTGCACGGTGATCATGAAGAACACCGATTGCAGGGCCAGGCTGCGGATGAAGATGTCGCGGTTCACTGCCAGCAGCGGGCGCCAGCTTTGCCACAGCCTGAGTGCGGCCCAGGCGATATGGCCGGGGTAGGCGCGCAGGGCTTTTTGGGTGAGGGCCAGGCCGAGGAGGGCGCCGGTCCATTCGGCGATCACCGAGGCGCGGGCCGAGCCGACCACGCCCCAATCCAGCCCGAGCACGAACCACAGGTTGAGGGCGATGTTGACGAGGTTGGTGGTGAGCAGAATCGCCAGCGGTGCGCGGGCGTTCTGGGTGCCGAGGAACCAGCCGACGAGGGCGTAGCTGGCCAGCGCTGCGGGCAGGCCGAAGAGCCGTGTGTGGAAGAATTCGCGGGTCAGTTGGTTCAGCTCGGGCGAGGGCTGCATCCACTCCAGCACCAGGCCGCTTAACGGAATGCCGATGCTGCCGAGCAGTATTGCCAGGCCCAGCGCGAGCAACAATCCCTGCAACAGAATCTGCCTCAGCGCTGCGCCATCACCACGCCCGGCGGCCTGGGCGGCAAAGCCGGTGGAGCCCATGCGCAGGAAGCCCATGGCCCAGGCGAGAAAGGTGTACAGGCTGGCCCCCACGGCCACGGCGCCCAGTTGGTGGGCGTGGGGCAGGTGGCCGATGACCATGCTGTCGACCAGCGCTACCAGCGGCACGGAGATGTTCGACAGGATCATCGGCGCGGCCAGGGCCCACACGCGGCGGTGGGTGGGGCGGTCGCGCCAGTCGGTTAGCAGGGAAGTCATGCGGGCTCCTTTGGGGAGCGGCATTGTAACTGTCCATTAGCGGCGACGCAGGGCCAATGTGGGAGCGGGCTTGCTCGCGAAAGCGGTGTGTCAGTCGCCGGATGTATTGGCTGATCCACCGCCTTCGCGAGCAAGCCCGCTCCCACATTTTTGACCGCGTTGTGTCAGGTTTTACGCGGATGCAGGCATTCGATGGAGCGGTCGACGGTGGTCTTGGCAATTTCCAGCAAGTGCCACACCGCCAGAATCTTCGCCCGCTGCGGACTTTCCAGCAGCTCACCACAATCAAGCGCAGTCGCCGAGGCGCTGCTCAGCAGGCTGGCGGTATACAGCAGGGAGTCTTCGAAGCTCAGGTCTTCGTTAATCGTGTGGAAACCCTGCGACGGCAGGTAGTGTTCGAGGGCGCGATTGAAGGCGGCGCGGTCGTTGAGGATGTCGGTCGGCGGATCGGGGACAATTTTATGCATGGTGTAACTCCACTAATAAATAAGGAGCTGACACCCGCGCGACTAAACGAGGGCGGCGGCTGTACGCAGGTTAGTCGACCGGCCAGTGGAACCCGGCGCACCCGAAGGTGCCCTGCGCACAGCCGCCATGAAGCATGGCGACAACTTGCGCTCACTAGTTCCGGGCGACTAAACCCGATCACTGATATGCAGTGAAGGGCCGAAGACTAGCCACCCATCCCAGCAGGCACAAGGCCGAAAGATTGTCTCGGAAACGTCCGTCAAATTAAAGGGATTTACCCTGCTGGCCCTTTATTAATGCACCACCCAACTGAGTACCCACAGCCCGAGCATCAACCAGATAATCCCCATGATGATCGAGGCCCGCATAAACGCGCGCACCGCCGAGTACAGCAGCATCAACCCGATAATCAGCATGAGGATGCTGATGATCGAGGTGTCCATGCCCAGGGATCTGGAAAGCCCGTCAACAAAGTCGCCGCCCGCGTGGGACAGCGTGTTGAACAGCCCGCTGAACAACTCGACGATAAAGTGGATGATCTGGCCGATTTTGAGACCCAGCCAACCGAAAAAGTCTGTTTGCATGTGTGTGTCCTGATAAGACGGTGGGCGTAGCTGCCGAACCTGAGCCTTTGGTCGTTATTGGCTCACGCTAGTTCCCCTCCAGCATAGAGGTTTATGCGCTACAGGGATTCACTTGCCTTCGCTGATCATCCGCCCGAAGCTATGCACCTTCAGGAGCGCCCCATGAATCTCGAACACCTCACCGAACGCCTGCACCGCATCCGCGATACCAACGACTGGAAGCAGTTCCACAGCCCCAAGAACCTGGCCATGGCTGCCAGCGTCGAAATGGCCGAGCTGGTGGAGATTTTCCAGTGGTTGAGCGAAGACCAGTCGCGCCAGTTGCCCGCCGACAAACTCGCCCACGCAGGCCAGGAAGTCGGTGACATCGTGCTGTATCTGCTGCTGTTGTGCAGCGAGTTGGGGTTGGACATGGACCAGGTCGTGCGCGCCAAACTGGCCGACAGCGAACGGCGGTTTGCCAATGAGTGACCGTCATTTCGACCAGCTGGCCACCCGTTTCGCCGAGAAGATCTACGGTGGCGCCAAGGGGGCGATTCGCCTGGCGGTGCTGCAAGCCGACTTGATCGAAGCACTGCCGGATCGCCCGCTGCGGGTGCTGGATATCGGCGCAGGCCTGGGCCATATGTCGCTGTGGCTGGCAGAACGTGGCCACGACGTCACGTTGGCCGAACCCGCCGAACCGATGCTCGAAGGCGCCCGCCAGCGTTTTGCCGAAGCCGGGCAGACGGCCACCTTTATTCAAGCGCCCTGGCAGGACTTGCTCGGCCAGCTCACCGAACCCTATGACCTGGTGCTGTGCCACGCCGTGCTGGAATGGCTGGCCGAGCCCCACGCGATCCTGCCGGTGCTGCACCAGTTGACCGCGCCCGGTGGCTGGCTGTCCCTGGCCTTTTACAACCGCGACGCATTGATTTACCGCAACCTGCTCAAAGGCCACTTCCGCAAAATGCGCAAGAACGACATGGCCGGCGAAAAGCAGAGCCTCACGCCGCAACAACCCCTGGACCCACGGGAGTTGGCGACGCAACTAGAGGGCCTGTGGCAGGTCGAAACCCAGAGTGGCGTGCGGGTGTTCCACGACTATATGCCGGTGGAATTCCAGGCCCGTGCCGAGTTACAGGACTTGTTGGAGATGGAGCTCGCACACCGTCGTCACCCAAGCTTTGCCGGACTTGGGCGTTATTTGCACTGGATCTGCCGTCCGGTTTAAGCGGCCCAGTCTGCGGAGGTCGAAATGAAGCGCTGTCTTGGACTGATCCTGTTGGGCCTGGGCCTGGTGGGTTGCCAGAGCAACAACCCGTATGTGGCGGCTTCTGCCCCGATGCCGCCGGCGCCTGCCCAGGCGGCCAACACCTTTGATGCCAGCGCCTACCCGGCGCCGGTGCGCGACTATGGCGCCTACCGCAGTTGGGCCTGGCTCAACAACCAACTGCCGGCGGGCTCGGCCTGGGCCGATTCGGCGCAGATTGCCGAAGCGGTCAGCGGCGCCCTCGACCAGCGCGGCCTGCGGCCCTTGCACGACAACCGCGCCCCGGACCTTTTGGTGAGTGCCGATGTGCGCCTGGAAAAACGCTTGCGCCAGGTCCAGGACGATTACAGCTACGGCGGCGGTGGCTATAACCGCTATGGCAACGGCTACGGCATGTACAACACGGTGCCGGTGGTGCGTACCTATGAAGTGACGGTGGCGGTGGCACGCATCAGCCTGTTCGACGCCCGCACCCGCCAGCCGGTATGGAGCACCAGTGCCGAAACAACCAGCCAGGGCAGCCTGGGCGAACGTGCGGATGCCTTGCGTGAGGCAATGCAAAAGGCAATGACCGCCTACCCACCCAGTTAGCAGCTATTCTCATCTCTGGCCCGGATCGTCTTTTGGAGAACAACCATGCTTCGTCGTATCGCTGCACTTGCCGTTGTTGTGTTGCTGGGCGGCTGCCAGACCAGTCAGGTCAACCACGATTTTGACGCCAGCCGGGACTTTGGCGCGTACCGCAGCTGGAGCTGGAAAGAACCTGCGTTGCAATACCGCCCGGATGACCCGCGGATCAAAAGCGATATTACCGAGCAACGCATCCGCCAGGCCGTGGGCGAGCAACTCGACCAGCGCGGCTTGCGCCATGCGGCGCCCGGCACCAAGGCTGACCTGAATGTGCAGACCTACCTGATCGTTGAAGACCGCCAGCAACAAGTCACCACCAACTACGGCGGCGCCTGGGGCGGCCCGTGGAATGGTTACTGGGGTGCGCCGATGTACAACGAAACCCGTAACATCACCTACAAGGTGGCGACCATCCAGATCGATTTGCTGGACGGCAAGGACGGCAAACTGGTGTGGCGCGGCAGCGATGAGCAAATCCTCGCCAGCTCCCCCGAGCCACAGGATCGCAGCGCGGCTATTCGCGCAACGGTGACCAAGGTGCTTTCCAACTACCCGCCGCATTGATTATTTAATCAGCGCTCCGCCAGTCGCCTGTTGATCTATGGCGACTGGCCTGCAGGCCCCGCCGCTCTTGTCTACACTCCCAAGCAACACAGGAGAGTAAGCGCTCGGCAGTGTGCCGGCAAAGGAGTGCTCGATGTCTCCCCGGCTTCGTTCCGGCCGCCTGGCCGGGTATGCAAGGCAGCGTGGTGCGATTGGCTTGATGGCCGCCGTGACCCTGGGCATGGCGCTGGTATTTATGTTGCTGGTGATCGACAGCAGCCGTTTGTACCTGGAAAAACGACAGTTGCAGTCCATCGCCGATACGGCGGCGCTGGAGGCCGCCAATCGTGGCGGGCAATGCGCGTCGAGTACTACGGCCAACGATTACGCCACGCAGAACGCCACGCGTAACGGCTTCACGATTGTCGCCAACACCCGTGCACTGGCCGTCACCTGCGGCACGCTGGCGACCAACGCCAGCAATCAGCGGGTCTTCAGTGCCAACTCGACTAAAAACGATGCGATCCAGGTGGTGGCCTCCGAGACTGTGGCTACCAGCGTCGCCGGCGGCATATGGAATATGGTCAACGGTCTCTCCGTGGCCGCGCAGACGACGTTGAGTGCAGTGGCGGTCGCCGCATTGGGGCCGCCGCTGGCGTCATTGACCATTCGCAGCACGGCCCTGGTTGTTGATACGACCAATGCGCCCTTGCTTAACGGCCTGACCGGCGGATTGTTGGGCGGTGCCGTGAATATTTCGGTGGCAGGTTGGAACGGCCTGATCAATACCAACATTTCTTTGCTGAGTTACCTGGACCAGCTGAAGCTCGACCTGGGGCTGACAGCCGGTGGTTATACACAGGTATTGGGCAACACCATCTCGGTTGGCCAGTTGATCCAGTCGGCAATCAATGTGCTGGACCCCACGCATACGTTGACGGCCACCGCGACCATCGTCAGCCTGCAAGCCCTGAAAGTCGCTGCGGGGGCGACCCAAGTGGTTTTGGGCAATGTCCTGTCGGTCGAGAGTGGAAGCAATGTCGCCGCCCTGGCGGTCAACATGCGGGTGTTCGACCTGATTCAAGGTTTCGTGCAACTGGCCAACAAGCAAAACGGCCTGGTGGCCAGTTTTCCCATCAACCTGCCTGGGGTGGCGCAAATCACCGCCAGCGTCCAGGTGTTACAGCCACCACAAATGTCGGCCATCGGTAACCCGGCCCACGCTACAGCCGCAGGGCAAGATCCGCACTTTGGCCCGAACCGGATTTACGTACAAACGGCCCAGTTACGTACCAAGCTGTCGGTTAACTTGCCGATACTTAATACGGTGTCCGCCCTTACAAACGCCGTAACCGGGCTGGCATCGCCGTTGCTGGGTACCCTTGATGCGTTGCTCAGTCTTAATCTGGTGGGCGTGATCAACTCATTGACGTGCGCGGTCTCGTGCACGTCCCCATTTATTCAAGTGTTGCCGCCGCCCGTAGGTATCGATATCGAACTGGATGCCGCCAGTGCCAGCAGTTGGGTCACGGGTTATACGTGCCCCAGCCCCACCAACAAAAGCCTGACCACGGCCACTAACACCTCATTGGTGAACCTGAGGATGGGCAAGATCGACTCCAGCAGTGTTTTTGGCACCGGCCCTACGCCCCCCACGGTGGTGGTGACGCCCTTGAAGGTCGTGGATATCGGCACCCGCACCTGTACGCTGATCGTGTTTTGTTCCAACACGCCCTCGGTAGGTGGCGGGTTGGGGTTATCGGCCAATATTCAGGTAGGCGGCGCCACCGGTGTTCCTCACACCTACACGTCGCCCAATTTGCCGGAGATATCGCAGCCGCCTTATTACTACAGCTACAGCACCACCAATATTGTCAGTGGCTTGACGGACCCGGTAAATGGCCTGGTGCCGGGGCTGAACCTGAACATGTACGGGCCGACTCCCGGCAACGAGAATCTGTTGGGCAACCTGATTGGGGGGCTTGGGTCAATTTTGAGTGCGGTTACCACGGCGCTGCTCAATGTGCTGAATGCAACGTTGATACCCCTGCTTAACTCGGTGGTAAACACGCTATTGCTGGGGTTGGGAGTCGACCTCAATCAAGTCGGAGTGGGTGCCAATCTCAGTTGCCACTCAGGGCAGGCTTACCTCGTGATTTAAGCTTCGCTCACCAGCGGCAACTCCACACAAAACTTCGCTCCATGCTCACTGTTGACGACGCTCAACCGGCCGCCCATGTTTTCGACAATCCCATAGCTCACCGACAACCCCAGGCCGGTGCCCACGCCAATCGGCTTGGTGGTGAAAAACGGTTCGAAAATCCGCTCCAGCAGCCGAGGGTCAATCCCGCCGCCGTTGTCCTCGACCCAGATGCGTACATGGCGGCTGTCGTGCTCGATCTGCACCGAGATCCACGGCTGCAAGTCGCGGTCGTGTTCGCGTTTGCTCAGCAGGGCGTCGCGGGCGTTGACCATCAGGTTGATCAGCACCTGTTCCAACTGGTCGACATAACCTTTGACCTGCACCGCAACGTCCACCTGTGCCACGCGCAGGTCGATGCCTTTGCCGCGCATGCCTTCACTGAGCAACGACAAGGTCCCTTCCACGGCCTGCGTCGGGTTGAAGGGCTGTTGTTCAACCTCCGAACGGCGGCCGAACACGCGCATATGGTCCACCACGCGGGCCGCGCGCTGGACCTGGGCGTCGATGCGCTGGAGTTTTTCGGTCAAGTAGTCGATTTGTGCATCGCCGTTGCTCAAGCGCTTGAGCACGTTGACGATGGCCATGCGCATCACATTCAACGGCTGGTTGATCTCGTGGGCAAGGCCGGTGGCCATTTCGCCAAGGGTGGCCATTTTTGCGCTTTGGGTCAGTTGCTGCTGCGAGCGGCGGACTTCGGTGTTGTCCCGGCCCACGGCCTGCACTTCCTGTAGCTGGCCCTGTTCGTCGAACACGCCGCGGTCCGACCACACCCACCAGGCATGTGTACGCCCCGGCAGTTGCAGGCTGATTTCGGCAGTGCTCACCGGAAACTCCGGGGTCAACTGCTGGATGCGCTGCACAAACGCCTCGTGTTGTTCTTCGGAGAGCCACTGGCTGAGGTTCATGCCCGGCAGTTGTTCAGGCAGGCATTCCATGTAATTGGCCAGGGGTGTGTTGCCGAAGGTCAGCGTCAGGTCGGGGCGGTAGCGGCAGATCATGGCCGGGGAGTCTTCCACCAGGATTCGATAACGCTCTTCGCTGTCCTTGACCCGCTGCGCCGCCAGGGTCGACTCGGTGACGTCGAGCCACAGGCCCACGGCTTCCACGGGTAAGCCCAGGTCGTCGCGCAGCAGGCGGGCTTCATCCAGCAGCCAGTGGTAGTCGCCCTGTTTGTCGAGCACCCGGTAGCGGCAGCTCACGTTGCCCTCACGCAGCAGTTGGCGGGTACGGTCGAAGTAGAGGTCGCGGTCTTCGGGGTGGATCCATTGGTTGAGCGCCGCCGGGGTGAAATCGGCCAGGGTGCGGCCAAGCAGCGGTAGCAGGCTGTCACTGAAGAACACCGGTTGCAGGGTGCCCTCGACGTAGCGCTGCACGTAGATCACGGCCGGCGAACTGGCGATCAGGTTGCCCAGCCGCGCGTGGGCGGCAGCGGCCTGTTGCTGCTGGTTTTTTATGTCGCTGATGTCGAGCATGAAGCCCACCAGCCGACGGTGTTCTCCCGAGCCCAGCGCTTGCCCCTGCACGCGGTACCAGATGGGGTTAAGCGCTGCGTCGGCGCGTTGCAGGCGAACGCTGGTGGACAGCGGCTTGCCCAGGGTCTTGAGGTCTTGCAGGCGGCTGGCGAGTTCTTCGCGGTCGGCGGGGTGAATCAGCTTGAGCCACGTTGGTAATGATAGCCGCGTGGTGACCTCACCTTGGCTAAGTGTGTGCAACAGCTGCGGGGCGAGCTCAATGTCTTCACTGTGCGGGGGCAGTTCCCACCAGCCCGTGCCGAGCAGCCCTTGCAGCGCTTCAAGGCGATCCAACTGCTGCTGATGGTGCTGTTCGCGCAGGCGGCCGAGCAGCGGCGCGGCGAGGGCCGCGGTCAGTTGCAACCAGTCACGGTCGCTGGTGGGTTCCTGGCGGCTGTAAAAGCCGCACAGCAGCCAGGCCCCTACGCCATGGCCGTCCCGGTAAGGCACCAGAAAACCATCGGCATTGCCAAAGAGGCCTTGCAGGCGCGGGTGGTCGCTGTGGCCCCGGTGTACCTCCAGGCTCACCGGGGCCGTGGCGCCCAGGCTGTCGAGGCTTGCGCCCAAGGCTTGCCCGTTGCTCCAGAGTGCCGGAGCGTCGTGGGAGGCGTAACAGCCCTGCACACACCACTCCTGGCCCTGCTCATCGAGCAAGGCAATGGCGATGTTGGGAATATGCCAGTGTTGGGAAATGCTCTGGAGAGCGTCCTGCAGTACCTCGGGCAGGCGCGTCAGGCTACAGACCCGCAGTTGCTCGGTGATCTGATCGCTCACGCGTTGATTATGTTCGCGCGCCTGGGTGAGTTGGCGATGGGCAATCAGGTCGCCAATGTCCAGCAGTTGCAGCAGCCACCCCTTGCCCTCGGGTTGAACCCAGCCGCGCGTATGCAGGGTTTGCCCGGCAAGCCCCTTGAAATCAAGGTCCAGGCTTTGCGCTTGCCAGTCGCTGGGCGCGCCTTCGATCACCAGGGTGCTCATCGGGGTGAGGTAGTCGAGCAGCGAGGTTGGCTGCTGCGCGGTGGGTTGTTCCAGGCGATGGCGCAGTGAGCCATGGATGTCCACTACCCGGCCCTGGGCGTCCAGGTAGAACAACAAGGCGGCGGTGGTTGGCATCGCTGCTGGCGCGTCGGTAGGCAAGTGATTGCCGCGTCCGAGCAGGCGGCCGAAAAGTTTATCCCCAGAGGTCAAAATTGCAGGCTCGATTGGGCGGAAAGCGTGGGGGGCAGGGCGGGCACGGTGCCAAAGCCTGGCAGCACCAGAAACGGCAACACACTTTGGAGGCTGGACGTCGGGTAGTTGACGTACACCGTCAACACGCCCGTCGGGCTGTAGGTTGCCGTGACGTACCCAGGAAGGAATTTGAACTGGGGAGGGATCCACGACAGTTGCGCCTGGGCCGCGGCGACGGCCTGGACCGGCAGTACCGTTATGTAGCTTGGCATGGCGGGGTCCAGCGCGACGCTGCGTCGTACCCCTTCGGCGGCGGCCTGGGTAAAGGATTGCATCAGCAGCAACGGCAGGCTGTAGCTGACCAAACCATAAAATACGGCAAAAAAAATCATGAAGACCATCGCGAACTCCAGCGCGGCGGCACCTTTTTGCTTTCTAGGGAGGCCTTTTTTCATGACTCGTCTACCCTGACTACCACTACCTGATATCAGCATAGAATCATTCAGCAAAAAGGGATTTTTTTTACGTGATTCAAAGCCTCGTCCTGATCGTTTGGCTGGCGCTGTGCGCCGTACAAGATATTCGTTTACGCCAGATCTCCAACCGCCTGACCCTCGGCGCAGGCCTGCTGGCGCTGGTTTACCTGCTCTGTAGTGGCACCACCTGGCTTGGCGCGCCAGCTGCCGAGGGCGGTTTGGCGTTTGCTTTGGCCTTGCTGTTCACCCTGCCCGGTTACGCCCTGGGCCGTCTTGGCGCCGGTGACGTGAAACTCATCGCGGCATTGGGGCTGGCGACCAACTCTCTCTATGTACTGGGCACATTTATCGGAGCGGGCCTTGCCAGTGCGGTGTGGCTGCTGCTGGCCCCCAGGCTGTGGCCGCTGATGAATCAAGGGCTTAGGAATACCTTGCAGTACCTTGACCCGGCACGCTCGGCCAAGCAGCCGTTCGTGCCGTTTTTATTGATCGGTTTCTGTCTCGCCTGGTTTTGGATCCCATTAGTCGCCACGTAGGGGTATTGCTATGTACATAGTAGGAAAGTACGTCTACGTTTATGGGTAGGCTGTATAGGAAAGTGGTCGGAATGGATCGGTCGGTCTTTGGCTTGCCCAGGCATGGAGTTGCGCGTGAACAAGCTTACCTCTGAAGTGAAAGTGCTCGTGGTCGACGATCAGCCTCTGATCGTGGAAGAGCTTTGCGAATTTCTTGAAAGCAGCGGTTACCGTTGCGTCCCTTGCCACTCCAGCCAGCAGGCCATCGAGCGTTTTGGCGAAGATGCCGAGATCGGCCTGGTGCTGTGCGATCTGCACATGCCGGAGATGGACGGCATCGAGCTGGTTCAGGCCCTGCAACGCCTGGCCGGCAAGCAGCGAGTCTTTGAGGCGATCATGTTGACCGGCCGTGCAGACAAGCAGGACGTGATCAAGGCCCTGCGCGCCGGGATCGCCGATTACTACCAGAAACCGATCAACCTGGACGAACTGCTTGAAGGGTTGCAGCGCCAGGTGGTGGCGCTGAAAGACCGGCAGAAAAACCTCGACCTGGGGCATCTGAACCAGAAACTGCAGTTTCTCTCGGCGTCCATTGACGATCTTTATCATGACCTCGACAAGGTGCGCAGCAGCCCGCAATCCACGCTGTCGGATGAGGCCGGGGGCGACGTCAGCGAGACTGACCGCGTTGAAATTCCGGCGATCTTCAATCAGTTGTCCCCGCGCCAACTGGATGTCGCAAGGTTGGTAGGCAAGGGCCAGACCAACTATCAAATTGCCTGTGAGCTGGGCATCACCGAAAACACGGTAAAACTTTACGTGTCCCAGGTGTTGCGCCTGACCCACATGCACAACCGCACCCAGTTGGCGCTGGCGTTATCGCCGAGTAATTCAGCGGCACGCCAGCGCGTCACTGCCCACTAGTTACTGCCGCTGCCACCGGGAGTGTTGCCACCCTGTTTCTGGTCGTAATACTCAGGAATAGGGTGTTTGTAACTTTCCAGCAGACGTTGCATCGCCTGGTCGCGTTCAGCGGGCGTGGCTTTTTGCAGGTTTGAGGACGCCCGTTCGCCGCTGACTTGCATCTGCAGCCAGCCCTCGGTCTGTTTTTGCTGTGGCGAAGAAGGCCCTGGCTCAATGGCCTGCACCGTCAGCGGCAGGCTGGCCAACAGCAGAGTGGCGAGCAGTGTGAGTTTCATCTTGTGCACTCCCTTCAGAGACCTATTTGACCGGCGCGGGCAGCACGTCGTTGACGGCTGCGACCTGATCTTTCAGCGGTGTCACCGTTGATACGGGCGCCTTGAGTTCCTGCGCCCGGGCTTGGGCCTGCGTTACTTGTTCGGGGCTCAGGCCCATACGGCTGGCCACTTGTGCGGCCTGTTCCCAGTTGTCCTGATAAATCATCAGCGTCACCAGGTTGACCGCTGCCAGTTGATCGCTCTGCTTGAGCTCTATGGCCGTGAGAAATTCGAAGCGCGCGTCTTCCAGGCGCCGTTGATTGAGGTACACCACACCCAGGTCGTTGCGGATTTTTTCATCGGTGGGCGACATCTTGGCTGCGCGTTGCAAGTGCGCCATGGCTTGGCCGTTCTCACCCTTGGCCGCCGCCAGTTGGCCCAGGCCGTGCTCGCCTTCGGCGGCCAGGCAGGTGCCGAGCAGGCTGCGGTACAGCGGTTCGGCTTCACTGCGCCCCAGCAGGCGGTACACCTTGGCCTGGCGCTGGCGTACCTGGGGCAGGGTGTCCGGCAGGTTTTGCAGGTTGGCCAGGCTGGCGTGAAGCTTGCCCTCGTTGGCCATATCGTCGGCCAGGTTCAGCGACAACTCCTGATTGGAGTTGGGCTTGGCACAACTGCCCTGCGCGCTGAAACCCGCCCACGGCAACTGCCCATTACTGGCGCAACCGCCTAACAACAACAGGCTGCAGGCGATCATCACTGTCTTCATTGCATGTCCTCTCAAGGCGCGAAGGCTTTGGCGATGGCGATAAAGCCAGGGCCGGCCAATACGATCAGTAACGCGGGAAACAGGAACAGCATCATCACCACGGACATTTTGGCGGACATCTTGGAAATGTATTCCTGCAGGCGGGTCAGGCGCCGGTCGTCCAGCAGTTGCTTGAGCGATTGCAGCGACTTCATCGCACCGCCGCCCTGATGCAGAAGCTGCTGGAGAATCAGGCAGGTGTCGCTGAGTTCATCGACGGCCAGCAACTGGCTGGCCTTGTTTAATTCTTCACCCAGCTCCAGCCCGGAATCGACGCGCGCCAGTACCAGGCGCAGTTCGGCGGTCAGTACCGGCAACAGTTTCTGCGCGTCGTAGGCCATGACCCTAAGCGCCTGCTCCACGGCCATGCCTGACTCAAACAGAATGCGCACCAGGGGAATGAAGGTCGACACTTCCCGGGCGATTCGTTCCTGACGCTTTTTGGCGAGCGAAACCAGTATTCGCTTGGGCAGCAGGTAACCGATGATCAGGCCCAGCAGGGCGAGCACAGAGCCATGCTCGGTGCCGGGAAAAAACAGCTCCAGTACCAGTGCGGTCAGGCCCAGCAGGAGTATTGGCGAGCCGATCTGGCAGGCGGCGAACATCGAACGGTGGCTGGCCTTTCTCCAGCCCATGCGGTTGAGCAGGGTCTGGGTTTCGTTATCGAGGCTGATAGTGCGCTGGCCGATCCGGGTGTTGCCCAACTGGTGCAACCACTCACTCATTTTGTCGTTACGGCCTGGCTCGCCTTGCAGCCGTTGGGTGACCAGGCGTTGTTGACGACGACTGCTCAAGATATTGGTCAGCAGTAGCGACAACGCGGCAAGAAACAATACGACACTGATCACTATCGCCATTTCAGATACTCCGCAACATGCGCCACAGCGCCACGCAGCCGATGATTTGCAAGGCGAATGCGCCGAGCATCAGGCGTTGGCCACTGTGGTCGTCCCACATGGCCATCAGGTACACCGGATTAGCGATCAGGAAGTAGCCCGCGACACTCACCGGCAGCACCGCGAGCACCAGCGCGGTCACCCGGGTTTCACCCGTCATGGCGCGTAATTGCCGGGCGCCCTGGTCGCGCTCGCGAATCATCTTGATCAGGTTTTCCAGCAGCTCACTGGCGTTGCCTCCGTAGCGGTGGTTGACCTTGAGGCCCAAGGCAAACAGGCGCAGTTCATCCTGTTCATAAAACTCGGCATAGTCTTGAGCCGCCTCTGGCAGGCTGACACCCAGTTGCACATTGCGCTTGATGCGCCCCATGGATTTTTTCAACGGGTCGTCGCTGGCATCGATGCCGCTCAGGATGGCGTCCGCCAGGGTGCGCCCGGATTTGAGGCTGCGTACGGCGTGGTCGAGCAATTGCGGCAGTTGTTCGATCATTCGGCGCAGCCGGCGTCGGTAGCGTACGGCGATGTAGAGGCGCAGAGCCAACGGCGGTGCCACTACCATCACCAGCAGGCCTGCCCACTCGCCCACGAGCCCGCCCAGCAGGGCGCCAACGGCCCAAAGGGTCAGCCACAGGCCCAGGCGCTCGGTGGGCCTGCCAAGGCCTGCACGGATAAAGGTGCGCTCCAGGCTGGTGGTCACAGCGTTGTCTTTCATGGCCTGGGGCTGCCCCTCGGCCAGACGCCCCAGCACCCGGTCGGTCTGCGCCTGGCGCAAACCGTTGCGCATCAGGCCTATCCCCAGCACCAGAAGGCCCACAGCGAGCAGGGCGAGCAGAATCGGACCGATCATCGGGTTGCCTCCTACACCGGCAGGTGGCCTTCGTGGCGCAGCTTGTCACCGGCCGGGTTGACGGCCTCCCGCAGGAAGCCAAAGCCGCTGCGCTTGTCGTGGCGAAACAGGGTGTTGATGACGTACACGTCCTCGCGTATGCCTACCACTTCCACCACCTCGCTGACACAGCGGCGGCCATCGGGCAGGCGCGTCAGTTGGATCACTACGTCCAGGGCCGCGCAGATCATTTGTCGCAGGGTTTTTTCCGCCACGACTCGCCCGGTCAGGCCCACCAGGGTTTCCAGGCGCAGCAAGGCATCCTGGGCGTTGTTGGCGTGCACGGTACTCATCGAGCCGTCGTGGCCGGTGTTCATGGCGGTCAACACGTCGATGACTTCGACGCCCCGAATCTCGCCGAGGATGATCCGGTCGGGCCGCATCCGCAGGGCGTTGCGGATCAGGTCACTGGCTTTCACCTCACCATGCCCCTCGGCGTTGGGCGGGCGGGTTTCCAGGCGTACGACGTGGGGATGGCCCAGTTGCAACTCGGCCACGTCTTCGATGGTGACCAAGCGTTCGCGAGGGTTGATCAATTGGCTGAGGATGTTCAGCAGCGTAGTTTTACCGGTGCCGGTACCGCCACTGATAAGGATGTTGCAGCGTTTGCCGACGGCCTCCTGGAAGAACTCGAAAATGGCCTGGTCGATGGTTTGCATGGCCACCAGGTCGCTGCTTTTAAGCATGTCTTTGCGAAACTTCCGAATCGACAGGCAGGGCCCATCCAGGGCAATCGGCGGGATGATTGCGTTGACCCGGCTGCCATCCGGCAGGCGCGCATCAACCATCGGCGACGACTCATCCAGCCGCCGCCCCAGGGGCGCGAGGATTCGCTGCATGACCCGTTCGACATGGTGGTCGTCAATGAAGCGCAAATCACTCTGCTGCAGCAGGCCATCGCGCTCGACGAATACCCGGTGCGGGCCGTTGACCAGAATCTCGGTGACCGTGGGGTCGCGCAGCAGCACTTCCAGCGGGCCGAAACCGGTCAGTTCATCAACGATCTCTTCGGCCAGGCGCTCCATTTCATAGCGGGAAATCGCCAGGTGCATGCGCGTGATGTATTCGGCCACCTTGTCGATCACAAATTGCGCGAGGGATTGGCGTGTGCCTTCCAGCAGGTTTTTCCCCGAGTCTTCGATGGCATCGATGATGTAGCGATGCAGCACCAGTTTCAGGCCGTCGTGATCGGTATTGCCGACGCCGCCGCGCGCGGGAACACCAAATAGCTTCTCGCCGTTCATTTGGTCCCCAGAAGGCGGTTAAGCCAGTTGGTGGTGGGTTTTTCCAGACCTTCGGAGCGTTTTGCCAGGCGCTCACCCAAGCTACGCAATGCTTGCGTCAGGCTTTCCCGCGGGGCCAGGGCGAACAGGGTCTGGGCCTGGTTTTTGGCACTCAGGCGAATTTCCGGGCTCCAGGGCAATACAGCGATCACTTCCAGCCCGAAGCTTTTGCCAAGGGCCTCGGAGTCCGGGGCGGCACCTTTCAGGTAGCGGTCTACCAGCAGGCGGGCATGGTCCAGTTTCATGCCTTTTTCTCGCCACAGGTTAAGTACCGCCAGGTTACGGCGGCAGTCCGGCACGCTTTGGTCGGTGCACCACAGCAGTTTGTCGCAGTGGCTGACAAAGGTGCGCAAGGCTTCACTGTCGGGTTGCCCGGTCAGGTTCACCACGATGTGCTGGAAGTGCTGGCGCAGGGCGCTGAGCAGCATGTACAGCTCAGCGGCACTGGTACGGTCCAGCGGCTCGTCGTTATTGTGATAGGCGAGGATGCGCAGGCCTGCTTCGGCCGAGGTGAAGGCGCTGTTGATCAGGGTTGAGTCCAGGCGACGCAGGTGGCGCAGGGCGTCGCCGAAATGAAAAGAGCTTTCCAGCCCCAGCAGCGCCAGGCTGTCTGCGAGCGGCAGGCCCAGGTCGAGCAGCAACGTTTGCTGCCCGCTTTTTTGCACCACCAGCGCCAGGTGGCTGGCGATCAGCGCGCCGTCGGCGTTGCCTTGGGTGCCGTAGAGCACGGTCAGCCCGCCCAAGTGGGCATTGTTGGCAACCGCCGGCAAGCGTTTACTCAGGCGGCGAACCAGGCCGGCGACTTCACTGGAACGTGAGCCGTACGCCACAAAATCCCGTGCGCCGGCACGCATCGCGTTCAGCACGAGTTGATTGTCCATGCCGTCGCCCAAGGCCACGATGGCGAGCATGGGCTTGGCTTCCAGGGCGCCTTCGATCAGCGCGCACTGGGTGGTCACGTGTTCACGATCCAGGCCGATAAACACCAGGTTGGCGAACGTCACGTCCACCAGCGCCAACAGCTCGTCGAGGCTGCCGGCGCCGGCGCTGACCACTTGCCCGAGGGGCGCGAGCGCGCCCTGGAGCCATTCCAGATCCGTGGTGTTGCGGGTGATTGCCAAAAATGTCTGGCTCAGGCTTTCACTCATTGGGACAGTCCTGTGCGGCGGTCGAAATTACCGTTTTCCAGGAAGAACAGGCGGTACCAGTTCGGGTCGTAGCTGCGCAGCGTTTCCCCGGGCAATGAAGGCAATTGGGCATTCGCTGTCAGTGGCTGCACCAGGTGCGGGGTGACGATCATCAGCAGCTCTTTTTCCTCGCGGCTGATATTGGAATCACGGAAGAACGCACCGAGCACTGGTATGTCGCCAAGGCCGGGGAGCTTGCTGATGGTGGAGCGATTGTTGGTGCTGATCAGGCCACTGATGACGAAGCTTTCGCCATCGGCCAGGGATACGCTGGTGTCTGTGCGACGCACTGTCAGTGCCGGCACGGCGACGCCTTGGATTTGCACGGCGTTGGAGTAGTCCAGCTCGCTGACTTCCGGCGCGACCTTGAGGGAGATTCGATTACGGTCGATGACGGTGGGGGTCAGCGTCAGGCGAATACCAAACTCCTTGTACTCGATGGAGATGGTGTTGCTGCCCGTGCTGGGCACCGGGATGGGCACTTCACCACCGGCCAGGAATGTCGCGCTTTGCCCGCTCATGGCGACCAGGCTGGGACGGGCCAGGGTATAGGCAAAGCCACTGCGTTCCAGGGCGTTGATCAACGCCCCGAACCTGCCGCTACCGAAGCCGATATTGAAGCTGCCGTTGTCCAGCGGCAGGGTGCCTGCGCTCGTACCGGGGCTGCCGAACAAAAAGTTGCGCGTACCGCCAAAGATCGAAGTACTGGCCTCCTTGAGCTTGGTGCGGCTGACTTCTACAAAGCGAATGTCGGTTTGCACCTGGCTGGGCAAGCTCGGGTCATCGGACGGTGACAGAGCCAGGCTGGTCAGTGCCGAGGTGGCCTTGCCTTGAACGAACACCATGCTCTGGCGCGGGCTGGTGGAACAGGCCGTCCAGACCATCAGGCTGGTGGTGCCAGGGGCGATGCCGGTGAGCAGGAACGCCTGGTTGCCATTGACCTGCACATCGGCCACTTTCGGATCGCCAATGGCCAGCCGCGTGATCGCTACCGGCGATTGAATGGCCTTTTGAGTGCCTTCGCCCACCTCCAGCACCGCCGGCAGTTGGCCTAAACCTGCGCAATTGCCAGACGCTGCCAGGGCCACCTCTACGGGCACGCTCAGGGTGAAAAGGGCCCCGAATACTCGCGAAAAAAACCACACGGAACGACTGCTCATTCAAGGCATCCTTAGCTCTTTCAGGGCGTTTGTTGAGTCACCTGGTTGCCGCGTATCACCTCGACCCCCGAGCGTTTTGAAGCACCATTGGCCGGGGTCGGGCCGTAGCCGTTGGCGGGGGCTTGGCTGAATGACAGTTGGTTGAATTGATAGAGATCGCGCTTGGCATTTTCCAGGTTGATTGCTGACTCCGTTTCACCGGCCCAGTACTGGCTCAGCAGTTGTTCGTCAGCACTGCGTACGGCCAGGCGCAATACGCCGGATTGGGTGGCGAGCATCAGCCGGCTCATGAGCTGCTCCGGTACGGCCAGGACTACCGTGCGTGCGCTGGCACGACCCTGCTGTGCTTTGAGTTTTTCGTCCGCGGTGGTCGGTGGTACAGAGCCTGGCTTGCCATCGTTGGTCAGCCCCAATTGGTCGCCGACGCCGAGCAGGCGCAAGGCCGGCACGATGACTTGTGCCGACTGCTGCGGGTTGCTGGCTTCCTGGCGCAAAAAGAGCAGCACGTCCACATAGTCGCCCGGGGTCAGTTGCCCGCCGGCACCGATCACCTCATCCACGGCGACGGCAAGGGCGCGCTCGTTGGGGCGGATCATCCGCGCCAGGGTGCCGCCGGAGTTGAAGCTTTCCTCAGTCAGCCAGGTACCGGCCGCCAGCGGCCGCCAAGGGGTCTTGCCCACGGCCTGGTCGAGGCTGGTCAGGCTGCCGGCGGGAGCCGTGCGCAGTCTTTCCAGGGTCAGGTCGGCGGCGGTGAGTGCAACAAAGGGTGCAACATCATGGGCCAGCACCACCACGGGTTGGCGTGTCTGGTCTTCGGTGACGGGCTGCACAACTTCAGGTGATTGGGGCACAGGCGGTGCGACGGGAGTAGGGCGGCTGAGTACCAGACCCCAATAGCCAGCAATCAGCGCGCCTACCAAGAGCAGCCCGGCGAGAATCAAGCTAATGCGACTGTTCATGAAGGCTCTCCTTTTCCTGCTGCATCCACTGCTCTTTCCTACTAATACCTACGCATTCGGATCGCTTCGAACATCTAACTATTTCGCTATTTGAAGGTAGTTCAGCTAGGACGAAATGCCATTACTGGGCAAGAAATATATCCAGATCCTCTGCAAAAGTTGGTTTTTTGGCGCCAGCCTGCCGACTAATACTTTGTGATTAATCAGTTCTTACAGTTGTTGGTATGGGGTTTGTTGACAATGCTTTAGTGGCACACCGAAATCATTTTGTAGTGCCGCGATACCGGCGCCATGGGCGCAAAGGAGAAGTCATTATGTTCCTTGATCTTGTTCGTATGGGTTTCATCAAAGTCCAGATTTTTTTCTACTCAAGAGAAGGAGCGTCAGGTATCGAGTACGCACTGGTTGCAGCGATGGTTGCTGTGGCGCTAGCTGCCTTTATTACACCCATCCGGACCGCGGTGACAGGCGTCTTTACTTCGATACAGGCCGCCATTCATACCTGACTCTGGTACTTGCGCAAAACACCTGCAGGTTCCGCTGAATGATCTATTGCGCATCAGGCATTTCACCATGAACTCCTCTTTGTCTCCCCGGCAACAAATCCTTTTGGTGGACGACGAAGAGGACGCCCTCATTGAACTGGCCGAGTCGCTGGAGAATGAGGGCTTTGTCTGTTTTACCGCCACCTCGGTCACCTTTGCTTTGCAAGAGCTGACCCTGCATCCCGATATCGCCCTGGTGATCACCGACCTGCGAATGCCCGAGGAAAGTGGTATTTCCTTGATCAGGCGCCTGCGCGAACACACCGCTCGCCAGCACTTGCCGGTGATCGTCATGTCCGGCCATGCCGAGATGGACGATGTGAGTGACATGCTGCGCTTGCAGGTGCTGGACCTGTTTCGCAAGCCGATCTATCTGGTGCGGTTGATCGACACCCTCAACAATCTATTCCCCATCCCGAAAGTCAGGCTCATGTAGGAGCGGGCTTGTGTGGGAGCGGGCTTGCTCGCGAAGGCGGAGTGTCAGGCACCTGATGGGCTGACTGATCCACCGCTTTCGCGAGCAAGCCCGCTCCCACTGGGTTCAGAGTTGGTAGCTGAAACTCAGCGTATACCGCGGCCGCCGATTGAAGCTGTCCAGGGCGATGTCTGACATTGGCTTGGCCGCTTCCAGTGCAATGTTGTAGTACTTGTTATCTCCGAAGCGCAGGCCCACGGCTGCCGATGACATGTTGTTGCCCTTGATGGGCAATTCGTTGAACCAGGTCTTGGCCTTGTCCAGCACCACATACGGCTGCAGGATTTTTACCCACTCGCCGCTGCGGTTAAAGCTGTAGTTGACCTCATACGCCACGCCCCACCCCTTGTCGCCCGAGCCCTGGTCATCCGGGTAACCACGCCCGAAATTCTGCCCGCCGAACGTCGCGCGTTCGCTGTCGGGCAGGGTGTCGTTGCTCCAGTAGAAGGCGCCCGATGCCACGCCTTGCCAGTGGTCGAAGAACTTGTTGCTCTGGACCCCCGACAGACGCAGGCGGAAGAACTCAAGATCCGGCTGCGTGCCTTCGATATCACTGTGGGTGCGGGCACCCAGGCCATTGATGCCCTGGTAGAGGCCGGCACTGAGAATCCGCAGTTGGCGGTCGTCTGACTTGCGCCAGTCGCCTTCGAACGCGAGGGCCCGCAGGTCGGTTTCTACCTCGAAGCGTTGCGGGTAGCCCACCAGTTGGTAGCGGGTGGTCTGGTCCACGGCATAAAGGCGCGTGCCGAGGGTCAACGACTCGGTAGGCGAGGCAATCAACGGGTGAGACAGGCCGATGGAATAGCGGTCAATCGCCTGGTGCGGCTTGAGTTCAAAGCCATCGTTCAGTTGCACGTTGCTGTTGGGATCGGCGCGGTAACGTTCGGCGTTGAGTACCAGTTGGCTGCCCTCGGCATTGATGAACTGGCTGTAGCCCAGACGGTAGTAATGCTCGTCGTCCTTGCCCGGCGGAAACAGTCCGCTGAGGCTCAACTGCTCGCCCATCGAGGTCTGGGAGTTGCTGGTGGCGGCCAGCAGCGCCTGCGTCCCGCTGCGGTTGTCTTCCTCCAGGCTCATGCTGGTGGTGAATGGCTTGCGGCTGGCCTGGATCTGCATATGCGTGCCGCCATCGGTGGTGCCCGGCGGCGGCACTTGCGCCTGCAACGTCACACCCGGAATACGCCCCATCAACGTGGTGTAGCGTTCGAAGGTCTTGCGGGTCAGTGGGCGCTCGGCCAGCAGCTTGGTCGCCAGTTTGTCGACGTAGGCCGAGACTGAACCAATGTCGCCCTGCACGTTGTAGTCCTTGATGTAGCCCTCCACCAGTACCACGTGCACCAGGCCGTTTTCGAAGCGCTGGTCGGGCAGGTAGGCGTAGGACAACAGGTAGCCGTCCTGCTGGTAGCGGCGGGTGATGCCGCGGGTGGCTTCGATCAGTTGTGCGACGGTGGTTTCATGACCAATCAGCGGCTCGAAAACCTGGGCCACATCCTTGAGTGGGTAGATCGTGCCTCCGTCGATTTGCAGCTTGCGGATGGTCACTTTGGTGTCCATCAGCAGCGGCTGGCCCTGGGTGGCTGCAGGCTCCGGTAACTGGGTTTGTGGCGTGACCGGGCGGTAGGCATCGGCGGGGAGGTTGGGCACCGGCAGGTTGCGAATCGTGTCGTTGCTGTTGAGGAAACTGGGCAAGGTCTCGGCGTGGACACTGGAAGCAATGAGGGTGAGCAGAAACAAAGGCGTCAAGGCGCGCATAGGACACTCCATGGTCAAACTGCAGCAGCGTTTCGCGGGTTCCCGCCGGGTTCTGAGCACGGTTCGGGAGGGCCAGTCACTGGCCCATAAAAAAGACGAGAGACTCATTGGAATCTCTCGTCTCAACCAAGCGTAGGCGCTGGAGGGGAGGCCGTCTAATGGCCAGGTGCAATTCTATTTTTTGCCGGTCAACCCGCCTAGCAAACCGCCCAGTCCGCCGCTTGTGTTTGTGGTGCCTCCGGCGGAGGCGCTGCCACCCAGGCTCAAGCCGCCGAGCAAACCGCCACCGCTACTGCTGGTGCCGCCGGTTACCAAGCCACCCACCGAGCCCACGGTGCTGCCGACTGCATTGAGGGTACCGCCCACGGCGTTAGTGATCGGGTTGGCATTGGCCGCCGTCAAGTTGGTGCCCAGGCTGCTGACCGCACCGCCGACCTGAGTGACCAGACCGTTCACCGGCGCGCCGATACCGGTGCTGGTGCCGATGTTTTGCGTCAGGCTGGCAACGCCCGAGGTCACTGGGTTGAGTGCTGCGCCGACGTTGGTCGCCAAGCCACCGATTGGAGCACTGGCGGCGGTATTGGCCACGCCATTGCCACCAATGAGGGTACCGAGGGACGCGACGGTGGTGCCCACTTGGCCACCTGTTACGCCAGTTGCACTGATGGTGCCGTTGGTGTTGCCGGCATTCAGGCCGTTGCCGACGTTGGCGATGATGCCGCCGATGAGTTCAGGCAGGCCCGATTGCGGGGTAGTGGTTGCCGGGTTGACATAGCCGCTCGACTTATCAAGGGTGGTGCCAACGCCCGTCAGCACGCCACCCACGAGGGTCCCGAGAGGGTTGCCTGCGCCGCCAGCACTGGCCACCTGGCCGCCAAGGCCGGTGACAGTGGAGCCGACTTTATCCAGTACGCCACCGACCGGGTTGCCCAGGCCTGTTTTATTCCCGAGGTTACCGGTGGTGTTTTCCAGCAGGGATACCACTGGCACCAGTACGCTTTTACCAACGGTATTGGTCACGCTGCCCAGTGGCCCGGTGGTGCTGGCCGTGCTCAAGGTGTCGCCGAGCATGGTCACGGCTTGGCCGACCTTATCAACCAGGCCGCCTGCCGCACCGCCCACACCGCCGGTTAAACCGCCGACTACGGGGATGCCGCCCAACGTGGTGCCCAACGACTTGCCGGTGTTGGACACGCCGGTGCCCAGGTCGGCAACGCCATCGGCCACGCCGGCGACGGTGGTACCCAAGGCATTGCTATTGGTGCCCAGGGTACCCAGGCCGTTGGTCAGGCCGCTGCCGATGCTGTTGACGGCAGTACCCGTAGCGGTAACCAGGCCGCCAGCGGTGGTGCCTACAATCGGGATGGTGGTCAGGGTTGTACCCAGGTCACCTACTGCGGTTCCTACGTTACCAACGACACCTCCGACGGCACCCACTATCTGGCCGGTGATCAGGGGGGTAGTCGAACCTGTACCGCCGGTACCTCCGGTGCCACCACCAGTGCCGCCGCCTGTACCTCCACCGGTGCCACCGCCAGTGCCGCCACCTGTACCTCCACCGGTGCCACCGCCAGTGCCGCCACCTGTACCTCCACCTGTGCCGCCACCAGTACCGCTACCGCTACCAGCATCCGGAGACGAAGCGGCGACGCTACTGTGATGACCACCACCACCGCTGCTGCAGCCTCCGAGGCTTACTGCCAGAATCAGGGCCAGCGCGGTACTTGCTTTCCACAACACGACTTGAGTTTTCATGATTGAGATCCTTGCACCTGGTACAGCCTTTGTTGTTATCGAAGTTCGCTGTTTCTATGGGCAGCGATACATTCGTCCGTTGTGGCTATAACAGACCCGGGCACTTTTTCTCGCAACGCTCAACTTGGTATTAACGATTTATATACACGCAGGAATGGCCCGCTTAGTGACTAATACCAAGGGTGTAAGGAAGGAAGGTATAGAAAATCGCAGGCGTTTAAAATCATGGGGTTAATAAACTTATCGGGCTATCAATAGCCCGCTATAACTTAGGGTGTATATATACAATTAATCAGGCGATCGGCCGCCAGCGGCCAATCATATGTTCAATATCCCCGGCGCCCTTTAGTTGCAATTCACCGCTGGAACCGGCGGCACTTGCCAATAAAATCACTTCGCTGGGCAAACGCACCGGCTTTTTAAACTCGACGTCTATCTCGATATTGGCCGCAGGCAAATGCTCACCCAGGGCGGCCAGTGTGCGTGCCTTGTTCCACAGCCCATGGGCGATCGCCTGGGGGAAGCCGAACAACTTGGCGGTGAGGGCGCTCAGGTGAATCGGGTTGTAGTCGCCGGATACCCGGGCGTAGCGGCGGCCGATATCGGCGGGGGCTTTCCAGCGGGTCAACTCGCTAATGCTGGTAGGCGTTTGCAGCGTGTTATCCGCCGCAACGCCATCAAGTTTCACGCCGCGACAGAGCATTCGGCTTTCGGCTTCCCACAGCGGCCCCAGTGAATCTTCGACCGTGGTGACGATATCGAAGGTCGCCCCTTTGGCATGGGGCTGCAAATTTTGCGCGTATACGCCCACCATCAGGTCACTCACACCGCCCAACGGGCGCAGGATGCGGATACGGTTGCTCAGGTGGATCAGCCCCAACAGCGGGAAGGGGAAGTCCTTGCCGGTGAGCAATTGCATCTGCAAGCCGAACGCGAGGATATGTGGATAGGTTGCCGGCAGCACCGGGCTGTCGGCAAACCCGCAGACCTTGCGATAAGCCGCCACATCCTTGGGATTCACGCTGACCCGACAGCGCAACCCTTGCTCGGGCAATGTAGTACCGGTGATCTTGCGCTTGAGGGTCGCGCGCCAATACAGCGGCGGCAGAAAAGGGGTGCTGCCTAATGTGTGCCACTGCATGCTTACGCTCCCAATAGACTTTGCCCACACACCCGCAGCGCCTGCCCGCTGACCGCGCCCGAGCCCGGTTGACCGAGCCAGGCCACCGCTTCGGCGACATCCTGGGGCAAGCCGCCTTGGCCCAGCGAACTCATGCGTCGCCCGGCCTCGCGCAAGGCGAAGGGAATATGCGCAGTCATCTGGGTTTCGATAAAGCCTGGGGCCACGGCGTTGATGCTGATCCCGCGTTCCCCCAATAACGGCGCCCAGGCTTGCGCCAGGCCGATCAACCCGGCCTTGCTTGCGGCGTAATTGGTTTGCCCACGATTGCCGGCGATGCCGCTGATGGACGCCAGCAGCACTACGCGGCCGTTGTCGTGCAGAGTGCCGCTGTCCAGCAGCGCCTTGGTCAGCACTTGCGGGGCGTTGAGGTTGACCGCCAATACCGCGTCCCAATATTCGGGTGTCATGTTGGCCAGGGTTTTATCGCGGGTGATCCCGGCGTTGTGCACCACGATGTCGATGCCGTCGGGCAGGTGTTCGATCAACTGGGTTGCGGCGTCTTCGGCGCAGATATCCAGGGCGATGCTGCGTGCGCCCAGGCGCGCGGCGAGGGCGTCGAGGTCGGCCTTGGCGGTAGGCACGTCCAGCAGAATTACCTCGGCACCGTCACGGGCCAGGGTTTCGGCGATCGAGGCGCCGATGCCACGGGCAGCACCGGTTACCAGTGCCTTGCGCCCGGCGAGAGGGCGGGTCCAATCCTCGACCTGAGTCGCGCAGGCATTCAAGCGAATCACTTGGCCGCAGATATAGGCACTTTTGGGTGAGAGGAAAAACCGCAGCGCACCTTCCAACTGGTCTTCGGCCCCGTCGCCCACATACAGCAACTGCAGGACGCCACCGCTGCGCAGCTCTTTCGCCAACGAGCGGCTGAAGCCTTCAAGGGCGCGCTGGGCACTGGCAGCGAACGGGTCGCTGAGGCTTTCCGGTGCGCGGCCAAGGATCACCAGGTGCGCGCTGTGATCGAGATTTTTCATCAGCGGCTGGAAGAATTCCCGCAGTTGCTTGAGTTGATCGGTGTGCTGCAATTGGCTGGCGTCGAACACCACGGCTTTTAGCTTGGGCCCATGGCCTGGAATCCAGGTGGTTGCCGTCGACGGTTCGGTGCCGTAGCTATAGATAGCGTCGGTCAGCTTGTTGGCGAACGGCAGGATTTTCGCCGCCAGCGCGCCGCCGCCGATCAGCAGCGCACCTTCTACCGGGCGCAGGCGCCCAGCCTGCCAGCGTTCCAGGCGTACCGGTGACGGCAGGCCAATGGCGGCGACCAGGCGATGGCCGAGGCTTGAGTTGGCGAAGTCGATATAACGGTCAGACATGGAACGCTCTCCGAGTGCTGGGGTTCAAACGGTGGACCATCAAGAGGTGAAAGTCGTTCGATTGAGCCTAGGCTAGTCTCACAGACTCACCCCACAACCTTCAGGGAGCTTTCCATGACTCAATTGCGCCGTGTAGCGATCATTGGCGGTAACCGCATCCCCTTCGCCCGTTCCAATGGCCCTTATGCCACGGCGAGTAACCAGGCGATGTTGACCGCAGCCCTGGAAGGCCTGATCGAACGCTACAACCTGCACGGCCTGCGCATTGGCGAGGTGGCCGCTGGCGCTGTGCTCAAGCATTCCCGGGACTTCAACCTGACCCGCGAGTGCGTGCTGGGCTCGCGCCTGTCGCCGCAAACCCCGGCCTACGATATTCAGCAGGCCTGCGGCACGGGGCTGGAAGCGGCGTTGCTGGTGGCGAACAAGATTGCCCTGGGGCAGATCGAATGCGGGATTGCCGGCGGCGTCGACACCACGTCCGACGCGCCGATCGGGGTGAATGAGGGCCTGCGCAAAATTTTGCTGCAAGCCAATCGCAGCAAATCCATGGCGGATAAATTAAAAGTCCTGTTACAACTTCGTCCCCATCACCTTAAGCCAGAGCTGCCGCGCAATGGCGAACCGCGCAC
The DNA here is from genome assembly GCF_002204795.1 of Pseudomonas sp. K2I15. Taxonomy (GTDB): domain Bacteria; phylum Pseudomonadota; class Gammaproteobacteria; order Pseudomonadales; family Pseudomonadaceae; genus Aquipseudomonas. The sequence goes on along the minus strand of NZ_NIXO01000025.1, from coordinate 23,130 downwards.
GGGTTTGTCCATGGGTCAGCATTGCGAGTTGATGGCGCAAACGTGGCAGATTCCCCGCGCCGAGCAGGATCAGTTGGCGCTTGAAAGCCATCAGAAAATGGCCGCGTCCTACGCCGAAGGCTGGCACAACGATTTACTCACGCCCTTTCTCGGCCTGACCCGCGACAACAACCTGCGGCCCGACCTGACCCTGGAAAAGCTCGCCAGCCTCAAGCCCGCCTTCGAACGCAGCGAAAAAGGTACCCTCACCGCCGGCAACTCGACGCCGCTGACCGACGGCGCCTCGTTGGTGCTACTGGGCAGTGAAGCCTGGGCCAAGGAGCGCGGTTTGCCGATCCTCGCTTACCTGCGTGATGGGGAAGCGGCGGCGGTGGATTTCGTCAACGGCGCCGAAGGCCTGCTGATGGCACCGGTATATGCCGTGCCGCGCTTGCTGGCCAGGAATGGCCTGACGCTGCAGGACTTCGATTACTACGAGATTCACGAAGCCTTCGCTGCCCAAGTGTTGTGCACACTGAAGGCCTGGGAAGACCCGCAATACTGCAAGACCCACCTGGGGTTGGATGCGCCGCTGGGCACCATTGACCGCAGCCGCTTGAACGTCAAGGGCAGCTCATTGGCCGCCGGTCATCCGTTTGCCGCCACCGGCGGGCGTATCGTCGCCAACCTGGCCAAGCTGCTGGACGCGGCCGGCAAGGGCCGGGGGCTGATCTCGATCTGCGCCGCCGGGGGCCAGGGCGTCACTGCGATTATTGAGCGCTGAGTTGTACTATTGATGAACAACAACCTTTGTAGGAGCGAGCTTGCTCGCGAAGGTTGTTAACGATGACGCTTGCACCCTGAATCAACGCGGCGCCTGCAGGTTTTCGCGAGCAAGCTCGCTCCTACAGGGGATTGCAGATTAATCTGGCATATTGGATGCATTCTTAAGCGGTCAAAGGTCGGTACCCTCTCCCCGCGGCGAGAGGATTGCCGTATAACGAGTGCCATACGCGTGTTTGGTAATAAAGGACCCACAATAAAAGCTGATGAAGACTCCTAAACGCATTGAACCCCTGATCGAGGACGGTCTGGTCGACGAGGTGCTGCGCCCACTCATGAGTGGTAAAGAAGCAGCTGTTTACGTGGTGCGCTGTGGCAACGAGTTACGTTGCGCCAAGGTCTACAAGGAGGCGAATAAACGAAGTTTTCGTCAGGCGTCCGAATACCAGGAAGGCCGCAAGGTCCGCAACAGCCGCCAGGCCCGGGCCATGGCCAAGGGCTCCAAATTCGGCAAGAAAGAAACCGAAGACGCCTGGCAGAACGCCGAGGTAGCGGCGCTGTTTCGTCTGGCCGGTGCGGGCGTTCGCGTGCCCAAGCCGTACGACTTCCTCGAAGGCGTACTGCTGATGGAACTGGTGGCCGATGAATACGGCGATGCGGCGCCACGTTTGAATGACGTGACGCTGGAACCGGACCAGGCCCGCGAATACCACGCCTTCCTGATTACCCAGATCGTGCTGATGTTGTGTACTGGCTTGGTGCACGGTGACCTTTCCGAGTTCAACGTGCTGCTGACGCCAACGGGCCCGGTGATCATCGACTTGCCTCAGGCGGTGGATGCGGCGGGCAACAACCACGCGTTCACCATGCTGGAACGGGATGTGGGCAACATGGCTTCCTATTTCGGGCGCTTTGCCCCGGAATTGAAGAAGACCAAGTACGCCAAGGAGATGTGGGCGCTGTACGAAGCCGGCACTCTGCACCCGGCCAGCGTCTTGACCGGCGAGTTCGACGAGCCGGAAGAGTTGGCTGACGTGGGCGGTGTTATCCGCGAGATCGAAGCGGCGCGGCTCGATGAAGAGCGTCGCCAGGCGATTCGCGCGGCAGACGATGCGCCACCGAGCAAAGCATCGGAGGAGCCTCCACCGCCGCCTTGGATGCAGTGATCCAACGGCGGTCCATCGGTTTGGTGGAGATCTAATGTGGGAGCGGGCTTGCTCGCGAATGCGGAGTGTCAGTCAATACACGTGTTGACTGATCCACCGCTTTCGCGAGCAAGCCCGCTCCCACATTTGGTTCTGCGTGTGCCTGGTTATACTGGGTCAGGCGCAGCAACTGCCCGACGCCAATTCTTTGAGAATCGGGCAATCCGGCCGGTGGTCGCCCTGGCAGTGCTCCACCAAGTCCTGCAACGTATCGCGCAACTGCCCCAACTCACGGATCTTCTGGTTCAGCTCATCGATATGCTGGCGGGCCAGCGCCTTGACGTCGGCACTCGCGCGCCCTCGGTCCTGCCAGAGGGTCAGCAGCTTGCCGACTTCCTCCAGGGAAAACCCCAAGTCCCGCGAACGCTTGATAAACGCCAGGGTGTGCATGTCATCGGCGCCATAAATGCGGTAGCCGCTGTCAGTGCGATGGGCGGCTTTCAACAAACCGATGGACTCGTAATAACGAATCATCTTGGCGCTCAGGCCGCTTTGGCGTGCTGCTTGGCCGATGTTCATGGACGCTCGTCCTCCAGATCCTTGGGTTTCCAGGTTTTCAACAGCAACGCGTTGCTCACCACGCTGACGCTGGACAGGGCCATGGCCGCACCGGCCATCACCGGGTTAAGCAGGCCGAACGCGGCCAGCGGAATACCGATCAAGTTATACACAAAGGCCCAGAACAGATTCTGACGAATTTTCGCATAGGTTTTGCGGCTGATTTCCAGGGCTGCCGGCACCAGCCGTGGGTCGCCGCGCATCAGCGTGATGCCGGCCGCGTGCATGGCCACGTCGGTGCCGCCGCCCATGGCGATGCCGATGTCGGCTGCGGCCAGGGCCGGTGCGTCGTTGATGCCATCGCCGACCATCGCCACCACGCCGGTCTTTTTCAGCTTGGCGACGGTGGCGGCCTTGTCGGCGGGCAGTACTTCGGCGTGCACGTCATCGATGCCAAGGGCTTCGGCGACCACGCGGGCGCTGCCACGGTTATCGCCGGTCAACAGATGGCTGCTGATATGCCGCGCCTTGAGCGCTTGTATCGCTTGCAGGGCGCCCGGTTTGAGGGTGTCGCCGAAGGCAAACAGGCCCAGCACACGAGGCTGCGGACCTTGCTCGATCAGCCAGGACAAGGTGCGGCCCTCGGCCTCCCAGGCGCTGGCCGAGTCGGCGAGGTCGCCGGTGCTCAAGCCGGTTTCTTCCAGCAGGCGACGGTTGCCCAGCGCCAGTTGCCGACCGTCGAGAGTGCCCGCGATGCCGCGCCCGGTGAGGGACTGGCTGGCGCTGACATCGGCCACGTTCAAGCCTTGTTCGGCGCAGGCATCCAGCACCGCCTTGGCCAGCGGGTGTTCGCTGCCGCGTTGCAGCGCACCGGCCTGTTGCAGCAGGGCTGCTTCATTGCCATCGACGGCTGCCAGGTGCGCAATTTTTGGTGCGCCGGAGGTCAGGGTGCCGGTCTTGTCGAACACCACGGCGCTGACTTCATGGGCGCGCTCCAGGGCTTCGGCGTCCTTGATCAGAATCCCGTGGCGGGCGGCAACGCCCGTGCCGGCCATGATGGCTGTGGGTGTGGCCAGCCCAAGGGCGCAAGGGCAGGCGATCACCAATACGGTGACGGCATTGATCAGTGCGACTTCCAGCGGTGCGCCATACAACCACCAGCCGACCAGTGTGGCCAGCGCAAGTACCAATACCACCGGCACGAACACCTGGCTGACTTTATCCACCAGTTTCTGGATCGGGGCCTTGGCGGCCTGGGCGTCTTCCACCAGGCGGATGATCCGCGCCAATACGCTCTCTGCCCCGAGGGCCAGGGTACGCACCAGCAGCCGGCCTTCGCCGTTGATGGCGCCGCCGGTGACCGCGTCGCCCGGTTGCTTGGGCACTGGCAGGCTTTCACCGCTGATCAGTGCTTCGTCGGCGTGGCTTTGACCTTCGACCACTTCGCCGTCCACCGGGAAGCGTTCGCCGGGTTTGACCAGCACCAGGTCGTTCAGCTTGAGGGCGGTGATGGCAACGTCTTGCTCGCGGCCATCGATCACTTGAATCGCCCGTTCCGGGCGCAAGGCTTCCAGGGCGCGGATGGCGCTGGCGGTCTGGCGTTTGGCGCGGCTTTCCAGGTATTTGCCCAGCAGCACCAGGGCGATCACCACCGCCGAGGCTTCGAAGTACAGATGGGGCATGGTACCGGCGGATGCGGTGAGCCATTCATAGATACTCAGGCCGTAGCCGGCGCTGGTACCGATGGCCACCAGCAGGTCCATATTGCCGGCCCCGGCGCGCACGGCTTTCCAGGCGGCGATATAGAAGCGCGCACCGAAGATGAATTGCACCGGGGTGGCCAGGGCGAACTGAACCCAGGCCGGCAGCATCCAGTGCAGGCCGAACGGTTGCACCAGCATCGGCAGCACCAACGGCGCGGCGAGCAGGATCGCCAGCAGCAGCGACCAGCGCTCATGACTCAGGCGTTGTTCCTGGCTGGCATGGGTGGCGGTTTCGCTTTGGGGCAGGGTGGCGGTGTAGCCGGCCTTGTCGACGGCGGCGATCAGGACGGCGGGGTCCATTTGGCCGAGCACTTCAATGTGGGCGCGTTCGTTGGCCAGGTTGACGCTGACGCTTTGCACCCCGGGCACTTTGCCCAGTGCCCGCTCAACCCGCCCGGCGCAACTGGCGCAGGTCATGCCGCTGATCGGCAGGTCGAAGGTGGTGGATCCGTTCATGGGCAGTACTCCAGAGAGATTGCCCACAGGATCAACCTTGACCTGTGGGGAAGGTCAAGGCGCTTTTTACTGTAGGAGCGAGCTTGCTCGCGAAGGTCGTGAACCATAACGCGCCGATCCTGAATGAACGCGGCGCTCTCAGGTTTTTCGCGAGCAAGCTCGCTCCTACAGGTTTTCGGGGCTTAGTACTCCAGTGCCGCCGGCTTCAGGTACATCCCGTCCGGCCCTTGCGCGATACGCAACTTGCGTACATCACCCGCCTTCAATGTGATGTTTTGTGCGGGTGGCGCGAGCATGCCCGGCAAGCAGCCCGGCGACTGCCCCGGCAACAACTTCAGGCGCAGCGATACATTCCCGGCCGGCAAGTTGAAGGAGGTGGCCTGCTCCTGGAACAGTCGCCCGGCCAACTGGTCCTGAATGTACAAACCAATTTCGCAGTTGGTCGGCACTTCGAGGCGCTCCCGGGAAATAATCAGCACCGCATAATCCTGATCAGCACTGGCCGGTGGCACAGCAGCAAACAAGCCCATCAGGCTGACAAGGCCAAAAAACGACCAGCGCATGGCGAATTCTCCGAGGTTCACATCGTGGATAGGTGCAGCTTGGCCGAGGGCGCGAATGAATGCCAGCCCGGCCGATGTTTTCAGAACTTGACCTTGCCATCGTGGCAAGGTCAAAACTGCGGGCAACCTCATCAAAGGAGTCATGTCATGCAAGTATTCAGCGTTGAAGGAATGACCTGCGGCCACTGTGTTCGCTCGGTCACCCAGGCGGTGCAGGATAAGGACCCGGCGGCGAGCGTGCGCGTCGACCTTGCGGCAAAGGAAGTCGCTGTGGAAAGTAACCTGCTGTCGCCGGCGGAGGTTATCAACCTGATCAGCGAAGAAGGCTACAGCGTCAAGCTCGCCTGACTTTTTGAATAGTTAGCGAGCTAACTTAATGTTCAAGGCACCCATGCCCGGCTAGACTATCGGGCTGCCGACTCTCCTGGGTGCCTGATGAACCTTCGTATAATCCTGATTTTGGGGGCCTTGAGCGCGTTCGCGCCGTTGGCCATCGACTTCTATCTGCCGGGTTTTCCGGCCATGGCCGTGGCATTCGGCACCGACGAAAAACATATTCAGCTGACCTTGGCCGTGTATTTCACGGGCCTGGCGATCGGGCAGTTGATCTATGGTCCGCTGGCGGACCGTTTTGGCCGGCGCGGGCCGCTGCTGAGCGGCGTCACCCTGTTTACCCTGGCGTCCTTCGCCTGTGCGTACGCGCCGTCCCTTGAATGGCTGATCGGCGCGCGTTTCGTCCAGGCCCTGGGCGGTTGCGCGGGCATGGTGATCTCCCGGGCGGTGGTCAGCGATAAGTGCGACGCGGTGGGCTCGGCCAAGGTGTTTTCCCAACTGATGCTGGTCACCGGGTTGGCGCCGATCCTTGCGCCGCTGGCGGGCGGGGTGATGGTTGGCCTATGGGGCTGGCAGTCGATCTTCCTCGCGCTGACGGTGTTCAGCGTGATGGCGGCCATCGCGGTGGCGGTCGGCTTGCCGGAAAGTTTTCCCGCCCATCAACCGCGTCAGCCGTTGTCGGGTGCACTGCGCCAGTACGGCCGGTTGTTGTCGGACCGGGTGTACCTGGGCTACGCCTTGACCGGTGGCATCTCGATTGCCGGCATGTTTGCCTACATTGCGGGCTCGCCTTTCGTCTTTATCAAACTCTATGGCGTGCCCGCCGAGCACTATGGCTGGGTATTTGGCTCCAACGCCGCGGGCTTCATCCTGGTTGCACAGGTGAATGCGCGCCTGCTGGCCGCGCGCGGCCCGGCATTTTTGCTGTCGCGCACGGTGTGGGTCTACCTGGCGGCGGGCCTGGCGTTGCTGGCAATTACTGCGCTGCGCACTGACGCCTTGTGGCCGTTGCTGGTGCCGCTGTTTATCTGCATCGCGAGCTTGGGCTGCATTCTGCCCAACACGTCGGCCTGCGCCATGAGCGGGCAGGGCGCACGAGCGGGCAGCGCGTCGGCGTTGCTCGGTTGTATTCAGTTTAGTGTGGCAGCCGGCGCGGCATCACTGGTCGGTGTGTTGCACGATGGCACGGCCATGCCGATGGCGATGGTCATCAGCTTGTGTGGCGTACTTGCCGTGACGTTCGCGATGCTGACCCGGCGCCTGCAGCGCCAACGGGCACTGCAAGCGGCGAATTGAGCAGGTCAGCCAGCAGAACGCTGCTGGCTTTCGGGGAATCGGTGAGGTGCCTGGATGCGGGTTTGCAGGGTGTCGGCAAACGCGCGGGCTTCGGCTTCACTGCGGAAGGTAAAGGCGTTGTGGTCGAGACGAACCTGCCATTTGTTGCCTTCGGATCTTGCTAGCGCTTTTATCAGGATCTTCATTGCTGACTTCCTCACGTAAATTGCGTGGCAAAGGCGGCCAATATAAACCCGAATACGCTCACAAATATGACAAGGATCAAGTCTCTGACTAGCGGTGTCGTCCATTACTCACATGAATAACAGACGACACTGACAGATCTTTTCGTTAGAACCCTTCCAGTACGATCTTGCCCTTGGCCTTGCCGCTTTCCAGCAGCTCGTGGGCACGGCGCAGGTTGGCCGCGTTGATCACGCCAAAGTGTTCGCCCACCGTGGTTTTCAGGGTGCCGGCGTCGATCAGTTCGGCCACGCGATTGAGCAGGTTGTGCTGCTCGATCATGTCGCTGGTCTCGAACATCGAGCGGGTGTACATGAACTCCCAATGCAGCGACAGGCTCTTGCGCTTGAGCTTGCTGACGTCCAGCGCCTTGGGGTCATCGATCAGCGCCAGTTTGCCCTGGGGAATCAGCGCTTCCACCAGTTGGTCCAGGTGCTGGTCGGTCTGGGTCAGGCTGGCGACGTAGTTCACCTGCGGATGGCCGGCGTTTTTCAACTCTTCGCTCAACGGTTTGCTGTGGTCGATCACCAGGTCGGCACCCAGGTCCTTGGCCCACGCTTGGGTTTCCGGGCGGGAGGCAGTGCCGATGACTTTCAGGCCGGTGAGCTGTTTCGCCAGTTGGGTCAGGATCGATCCCACACCACCGGACGCACCGACGATCAGCAGGCTCTGGCCTTCATCTGCCTTGCCTTCGCGCACTTGCAGGCGTTCGAAGAGCAATTCCCAGGCGGTGATGGCGGTCAGCGGCAGTGCGGCAGCGTCGGCGAACCCCAGGGTTTTTGGCATATGGCCGACGATGCGCTCATCCACGGTGTGCAGTTCGCTGTTGCCGCCAGGGCGTACCAGGGAGCCGGCGTAGAACACCTTGTCGCCGACCTTGAACAGGCTCACTTCGCTACCCACGGCCTTGACCACACCGGCCACGTCCCAGCCCAGCACTTTGGCGGCGCCGTTTTCCGGGGCGACGTTCTGGCGCACCTTGGTGTCCACCGGGTTCACCGAGATGGCTTTGACTTCCACCAGCAGGTCGCGGGGGCCGGCGACCGGTGCTGGCAGTTCGATGTCTTGCAGGGATTTTGGGTCGTTGATGGGCAATGCGGCGTAGTAGGCAATGGCTTTCATGAGGGTTTCCAAAAAGGGGGCGGTTGATCAGGCAAGAAACTTCAGGCGCTTGAGGTCGAAATGCTCGAGCACGTCGGCAGCCTTGGCGCGGAAATTCTGGATATGGGCGCTCTGGTCGTGATCGGCCAGGGCGGCGTCGTCGCTCCAGCGTTCGAGCATGTAAAAGGTCTCGGGGTGTTGCAGGTCCTGGTGCAGGTCGTATTGCTGGCAGCCGGCTTCGACGCGGGTCGGTTCCAGCAGCTCGCGCAGCAGGGTTTCCAGGGTGGCGTGTTGGCCGGGTTTGGCGATCAGCGTGGCGATGACGTTAAAGGCAGCGGACATATTCGACTCCAGGCACGTGATGAACGGGATGGACAGATGATTGGCTATTTCTCTCGAAGATAAAACCCGCTAAAAGAGCAGTCTCTTTCAATATTTTTTTGATAATGGACCCCGAATGCTGCGTTTTGACGATTTGCAGTTGTTTGTGCGTGCGGCAGACCTGGGCAGCCTCTCGGCTGCGGCGCGGGTCATGGACATGTCGGCGGCGGTGGCCAGTGCGGCGTTGAAGCGCATCGAGCAGCAATTGGGCGCGCGGTTGCTGGCGCGCTCCACCCGCAGCCTGCGCCTGACGGCCGAGGGTGAAGGGTTTCTGGAGTACGCCCGCGCCGCCTTGAGCAGCCTGGATGAAGGCCGGCGTTTATTGGCCAGCGGCCAGGACCAGGTCAGCGGGGTGCTGCAACTTTCGGCGCCTTCGGACTTTGGCCGCAACCAGCTGTTGCCCTGGCTCGATGAGTTCCAGCTCGAATACCCCGACCTGAGCGTGCGCCTACTGTTGGGCGACCGGATTGCCGACCTGTTCCGCCAGCCGGTGGACATCGCCCTGCGCTACGGTGAGCCGGAAGACTCCAGCCTGATCGCGCTGCCCATCGCCCCGGACAACTACCGCGTGCTCTGCGCCGCCCCCAGCTACCTGGCCCGGTATGGTGAACCGCGTCATCTGGAGCAACTGACCCAGCACAATTGCCTGCTGTATATGCTCGGCAGTCGGGTGCATGACCATTGGGGTTTTAACGATGGCAAACGCGACGTCAGCCTGACGGTGACCGGCGACCGCTTCAGTGACGACGCCGATGTGGTGCGGCGCTGGGCGGTGGCCGGGGTCGGTATTGCCTACAAGTCCTGGCTGGATGTCAGCTCCGATGTGCTGGCCGGGCGCCTGCGCCTGATCCTGCCGGAGCTGCGGGGTGAGCGCACGCCGCTCAACCTGTTGTGCGCCCATCGCGCGCAGTTGAGCAAGCCGATCAATCTTCTGCGGGAAATGCTCGTTGCCCGTTGTGCGACATTGACTGCGCAGTTGCCGGAGCGGTCGGCCTTTACACCATAACCCCGGGAATATCGGGAAATTTCCTTCAGCCTCTGTCCTTGGTTGCGCTGTAAGACGGCACGGAACCGGGCGTTTTCACGCTTATACTTTTGCGCCAACCGCAGCAGACAAATGATTCAACAGGGAGTGAATGAGCATATGGAACAGGCACCTTGTATCAGCCAGATCGCCACCTTGCTGGCCGACCCGAAACGTACCGCGATGGTGTGGGCATTGATGGACGGCTCGGTCAAACCCTGCGATGAATTGGCTGCGCTGGCGGGGCTGTCACCGGCCTCGGCGAACGCTCATCTGACGCGATTGACGGCCGGCGGGCTGTTGCGGGTCGAAGCCCGTGGCGGCAAACGCTTCTTTCGGGTGGCCGCCGCCGATGTGGGAGCCGCCGTGGATGCCCTGGCCTGCACCACCATGGCCAGTGTCGCCCGCAGTACGCCTACCCATCCCCGGTCACTGACCGCGCCTGCCGCTTTACGGCGGGCCAGGCTTTGCCATGGCCACTTGGGTGGCGAGCTGGCGGCGGGCTTGTATCAACGGATGATGGCGGCCGGGTGGATAGAGCGCCCGGAGCAGCGCACGGAAGTGACGCCCTTTGGCGCGCGCAAACTCGCAGGGCTGGGAATTTTTACCCAGGCGCTGGCTCAGCCGGTCGTGTGCGATTGTTTTGATTGGAGCGAACAGCAGCCGCACCTGGGCGGTGCGTTAGGGGCGGCGCTGTTGCAGCTGTGCATGCAGTCGAGCTGGGTCAGTGTGATCAATGAGTCCCAGGCGTTGCAGGTCAGTGAAACCGGGCAACTTGAAATTGCCCGGCTTGCCACGTCGGTCGACGATTAAGGCTTGACCAACCGTGCATCCAGGCTGTTTTGCGCCAGGCGTTTGGCCTGGTCCTGGGTCATGCCCAGGGAGGTGTACAGCGCATGGAAGTTCTCGGTGACATAACCGCCGAAGTACGCCGGGTCATCCGAGTTCACCGTCACCTTCACTCCACGCTCAAGCATGTCGAGGATGTTGTGCTGGGACATGTCGTCGAACACGCACAGCTTGGTGTTGGACAGCGGGCACACCGTCAGCGGGATTTGCTCGTCGATGATCCGCTGCATCAGGCGCTCGTCTTCAATGGCCCGTACGCCATGGTCGATACGCTGGATTTTCAGCAGGTCGATGGCTTCCCAGATGTATTCCGGCGGGCCTTCTTCGCCGGCGTGGGCGACGGTCAGGAAGCCTTCGTGACGGGCACGATCGAACACACGCTGGAACTTGCTCGGCGGGTGGCCCATTTCCGAACTGTCCAAGCCCACGGCGACAAATGCGTCACGGAATGGCAGCGCCTGGTCGAGGGTTTTTTCGGCCTCTTCTTGGCTCAAGTGGCGCAGGAAGCTGAGGATCAAACCGCTGGTGATGCCCAGTTGCTGCTCGCCGTCTTTCAACGCGGCGGCGATACCATTGAGCACCACTTCGAACGGTACGCCACGGTCGGTGTGGGTTTGCGGGTCGAAGAACGGCTCGGTGTGGATCACGTTCTGCGCCTTGCAGCGCAGCAGGTAGGCCCAGGTCAGGTCGTAGAAATCCTGGGAGGTGCGCAGTACATCGGCGCCTTTGTAGTAGAGGTCGAGAAACTCTTGCAGGTTGTTGAAGGCGTAAGCCTTGCGCAGGGTTTCGACGTCGTTCCACGGCAGCGCGATCTTGTTGCGTTCGGCCAGGGCGAACAGCAGCTCAGGCTCCAGCGAGCCTTCCAGGTGCAGGTGCAGTTCAGCCTTGGGCAGGGCGTTGAGCCAATCGTACATTTATAAATTCTCATCAGGTGCAATGGCGGCATTCTACAGGCGCACGCCGAAATAATCGGCAAAACCTGACCAAGCGGTGAGCATCCGCAGGCGTCGTGCAAGCGGTGCGTGAACTAAGGTGTAACGAAACGTTAGCGGCGCGGTGCAGTCTGTACCCCATCAATGACGGATTCGCCGCGTTCAAAAGGCCTGCAATGCTCACTACTATCAAGCAAGAAAAATTCATGCTGCTGGCGCTCATTGCCGCCATCGCCGCCTACCCGCTGGAGCACTGGATGCTGCACAGCGGGCAGATGGTGGCGCTGCTGGGCGGCATTGCGCTGATCGGTTTTATCGTCGTGGCCTCGATGCGTGTGGCGCATCACGCCGAGCAACTGGCGGAAAAGGTCGGCGACCCCTACGGCACCATGATCCTGACCCTTGCCGCCGTGCTGGTGGAAGTGGTGATTTTGGCGATCATGATGAGCAACGAGCCGTCGCCGACCCTGGTGCGCGACACCATCTATTCGGCGGTGATGCTCGACATCAACGGCATCCTCGGCCTGGCGGCGCTGATGGGCGGCATCAAGCATGGCGAACAGTCCTACAACGACGACTCGGCACGCACCTACAGCGTGATGATCCTTACCGCCATGGGCGTGTCGATGGTGGTGCCGGAATTTATCCCCGAGGCCGACTGGAAAATTTACTCGGCCTTCACCATCGGCGCGATGGTGGTGCTGTACACCCTGTTTCTACGGATGCAGGTAGGGCCCCACAGTTATTTCTTCAGCTACAGCTACCCGGAAAAACGCCGCAAGAAACAGCCGGAAGAAGAGTCGCCGCCGATCAACCTGGCGTTCTCCATTGGGACGCTGGTGTTTGGCGTGATCGTGATTGGCGCGTTGGCCGAGGTGATGTCCAAGACTCTCGACCTGGGCCTGGAGGGCACGGGTGCTCCGCCGGTGATCACGGCGATCATCGTGGCCGCGATTTCCGCCGCCCCGGAGATTTTGACCGCGTTGCGCGCAGCATTGGCCAACCGCATGCAGTCGGTGGTGAATATCGCGCTGGGTGCGTCGTTGTCGACGGTGATTCTGACGGTGCCGGTGATGGAAGCCATGGCCTTGTACACCGGCCAGCCGTTTCAGATGGCGATGACGCCGGTGCAGACCGTGATGGTGTTTATCACGCTGATTGTCAGCGCGATCAACCTCAACGATGGCGAAACCAACGCCATCGAAGGGATGACCCATTTTGTGTTGTTTGCGACGTTTATCATGCTGTCGCTGTTGGGGTTGTAACCGATCTTCAAAACACCGCAGCACTAATGTGGGGGCGGGCTTGCTCGCGAAGGCGGTGTGTCAGTCGCCAGATGTACTGACTGACCCAACGCCTTCGCGAGCAAGCCCGCTCCCACATTTCGATGGTGTTTATCCAGTTAAGTCCGGTTGATCAGTTCTCGCGCCGCCTGGCTGTGATCGGCAATCAAGCCTTTCAAATCCAGGCCCTCGACCTGCCCGTCGATTACCCGCCATTTGCCGCCGACCATCACCCGGTCCGCCCGGTCGGCGCCGCACAGCAGCAGTGCCGATATCGGGTCGTGGCTGCCGGAGAAGCGCAGCTCATCCAGTTTGAACAACGCCAGGTCGGCCTGTTTGCCTACGGCCAGTTCGCCAATATCGCTGCGGCCGAGTAACTGAGCCGAGCCTTTGGTGGCCCAGCCCAGCACCAGTTCCGGGGTGATCTTCTCGGCCCCGTAACGCAGGCGCTGGATGTATAGGGCCTGGCGCGTTTCCAGGATCATGTTCGACGCATCATTTGACGCCGAGCCGTCCACGCCCAGGCCAATTGGAGCACCGGCGGCGAGCAGGTCGAGGGTCGGGCATATCCCGGACGCCAGGCGCATGTTGGAGCTTGGGCAATGGCAGATTCCGGTTCCGGCGGCGCCAAGGCGCGCGATTTCTTCCGGGTTGAAGTGAATGCCATGGGCCAGCCACGTGCGCGGGCCAAGCCAGCCAACGCTGTCGAGGTAATCCACGGTGCGCAGGCCGAAGCGCTGCAGGCAGAAGTCTTCTTCGTCGAGGGTTTCTGCCAGATGGGTATGCAGACGCACATCAAGGTTGTTGGCCAGTTCAGCGCTGGCTTCCATGATTTGCGGAGTGACGGAAAACGGTGAGCAGGGCGCCAGCGCGATCTGGATTTGCGCGCCGTCGCCGCGCTCGTGGTACTGGCGGATCAGGCGGCGGCTGTCTTCCAGAATCACGTCGCCCTGTTGCACGGTTTGTTGCGGCGGTAGCCCGCCGTCGGCTTCGCCCAGGCTCATGGAACCACGGGTGAGCATGGCGCGCATGCCCAGTTCGCGCACGCTGTCGACTTGCACGTCGATCGCATGTTCCAGGCCGTCGGGGAACAGGTAGTGGTGGTCCGCCGCCGTGGTGCAGCCCGAGAGCAGCAATTCCGCGAGTGCGACTTTGGAGGCTAGCGCGAGTTTTTCCGGGGTGAGTCGGGCCCACACCGGGTACAGGGTTTTCAACCAGGGAAACAGCGGCTGGTTAACCACCGGCGCCCAGGCGCGGGTCAGGGTTTGGTAGAAGTGATGGTGGGTGTTGATCAGCCCCGGCAGCACCACATGCTCGCGGGCATCGAACACTTGTCCACAGGGCACGGCGGGTTCTCGGCCCCAGCCCAGTACTTCGGTGATCACACCGTCTTGCAGCACCAGGCCGCCACGGGCGTCGAGGCCATTGGCAGTGAAAATCGCGAGGGGGTTTTTTAACCAGATACGGGTCGCAGGCATTGGCCGGCTCCTCTGAATGATGGGTTCAGGTTTGCCAGCTCAGTGTTGCCCTGTCTGCTGATCCAGGGTCGCCGGGGAGGGCGAGGTGCGCAGTTTACGTGTGGAACGTTATCGACGGCAATCGGCCGATAACGATCCGGTTTTTTTACCAGGCGATGGTCTCGCCTTTGTAGTCCACAAAGTGATGGCCGCCCTTGCCGCTGTAGGCATTCACCTGGTCGATCAAACCACGGACGCTGGTGGGCACGTCGATCTGAGCATTCTCGCCGCCCATGTCGGTCTTCACCCAGCCAGGGTGCAACGACAGCACGGTCAGTTTCTGATCGCCCAGCTGGGTGACGAAACTGTTGGTCATGGAATTGAGAGCGGCCTTGCTGGCTTTGTACAGGGCCAGGTCCGAGCCGTCGGGGATGGTGACGCTGCCCAGGATCGAACTCATGAATGCCAGCACGCCGGTGCCCGGGCGGATCTGTCCGACAAAACGCTGGGCCAGGTTGATCGGTGCCACGGCGTTGGTGAAAAACAGTTGGCCGACTTCAGCCAGGGTGGCGTGGCCCGGTTCCTGGTTGGCCGGGCCTTTGACGCCAGCGTTGACGAACAGCAGGTCGAAGGTTTTTGCCTTTAGGCGCTGGCTCAGGGCGATTACTGCCTGTTGATCATCCATGTCGAGCTTTTCGATCTGCACCGGGCCCAGGGCCTTCAGGGCATCGGCCTTTTGCGGGTCGCGCACGGTGGCGGTCACGTCCCAGCCGTCCGCCAGCAGTTGCTTGGCCAGGCCAAGGCCCAGGCCCCGGGAGGCGCCGATAATCAGTGCGGTTTTTGAAGTGGACATGAATGGCTTCCTTTGATGTGGAGGTTCACGGGTTCAGTGGACAACGCTGCCCGAGCCTTTGCTGCAACTCCTGGCGCAGTTGGTCGAGTTCGGCGATGCGCGTTTCGATCAGGTTGAGCTTGTCTTGCAGCAGTTGGGTTACGGCGCTGTCGGGGTCGGGAGCTTGCCATAATGCGCCGACGCTGTTGCCGATTTCACCGAGGCTGAAGCCCAGGCGCTGAGCGGTCTTGATGTACAGCACCAACTGCACCATGTCGGCGGGGTAGTCGCGGTAACCGTTGGCGCTGCGTTGCGCGGCGATCAGGCCGCGTTGCTCGTAGTAGCGCAGGGTGTCGCGGCTGACCTGGCTGGCCTGGGCTAATTCGCCGATACGCATGCAGAGGTCTCGAGAGGGCTTGACCTTGGAGCATACTCCAGGCTTTAGCGTGCTGGCTTCTTGAATTGAAGGAGCTTGCTGCTATGTGGACTGCACACCAATACCGTCGACTGGTTCGGGCCAGCGGCTGGTACGACCTGATCGTCACCGCTGCGCTGGTTACACCCTGGACCTTTGTTCTGCTGCATAACGCCTTGGTGGCATTGAACCTGCCTGGCGAGCTGCCGCCGTTCGCGCCTGTGCATATGTTGATGGCCAACCTGATGGGCTCGATTGTCTGCGTATGGTCGGTGTTGCGAGTCCGTGATCCTCAAGCGATTTTCGGCCGCTATGACGCAGCCGGGCGGGTGCTGTTTGCAACCTGGCAGATTTACGCGCTGGCCCACGGCGCCAGCACCGTGTTGGTGATCGTCGTGGTGTTTGAAGTGCTGTGGGCGGTGGCGCAGTTGGTGCCGGTGCGTCGGGTAGCAAACTGATCAAAAAACGCTCAGTTGCGCCGGGGCGTTGCGGGCTCTGCCGCCGGGTCACTCTTGCACGGGTTATCCACAGGTTGCTCCACAGGAATTGTGCGCAAGCGTGAGCGGTGGGTATAAGCGCTGCGGCCCTTTGTTCTAAAGGACATAACCCGCCTAACTAACTGTTTTTGAGCCGGATTAATACTTTAGTGTGGTTGGCTGAGCAAAAACTGAACAACCGCCTGAAACCCTTGTGACAGAAGGGTTACAGGCGAGTGTGCTCAGGTTATCCACAGGCAGGTGCACAGCAGATGTGGGCAGTTTCAGCGCTCTAGCAGGATGCGTCCGCGGCTCAGGTGGGCGAGCTGGGCTTGGAGGGTGTCGATGTGTGCTTCGCCGAGGGCCAATTGCAGGTCGACGCCATTGGCGGTGAAGATTTCTTCCACCACCAGGCCGCCCAATTCGGCCACCCGTAACTTCACCAGCGGCAGCTCGGCAAAACCACAGGAGCAGCTCAGCGGCACGCGCTTGATCAGCTCGACGCGTTCGGCGGCTTGCAGGCATTTGTTGGCGCCACCGCCATAGGCGCGGGCCAGGCCGCCGGTGCCCAGTTGAATGCCGCCGTACCAGCGGATCACCAGCACCACGACCTGGTCGCACTCCTGCGCTTCAATCGCGGCCAGGATCGGTCGCCCGGCGGTGCCACCGGGTTCGCCGTCATCGTTGCTGCGGTATTGATCACCGAGTTTCCAGGCCCAGCAGTTGTGCGTGGCGTTCAGGTCGCTGTGCTGGTCAATGAAGGCCTGGGCGTCCTGGGGGCTGGCGATGGGGGCGGAGAGGGTAATGAAGCGGCTTTTGCGAATTTCTTCGCGAAACTCGCAAAAGCCGGTAAGCGTGAAAGGCATGGGTAACTTCGTTTAGAGGGTGGGTTTGATGCCACAGCCTTTGAGAATGATGTGGATAAGGTTGGTGCCGGCGTCTTCCATGTCCTGCTTGGTCAGCTTGGTGCGACCGGTCACGCGGCAGATCTGCGTGGCGAAGTCGGCGTAATGCTGGGTGCTGCCCCACAACAGGAAGATCAGGTGCACGGGGTCGATGGGGTCCATCTTGCCGGCGTCGATCCAGGCCTGGAACACTGCCGCACGGCCGCTGAACCAGGCGCGGTAGTCCTGGCTGAAATATTCGGTCAGGCATTCACCGCCGCTGATGATCTCCATCGCGAAGATCCGCGAGGCCTGCGGCTGGCGCCGCGAGAATTCCATCTTGGTGCGGATGTAGCGGGTCAGGGCTGCAGCCGGGTCATCCTCGGCGGTCAGCGTGTTGAAGGTGCTGTCCCACAGTTCGAGGATATTGCTGAGCACGGCAATGTACAGGCCCAGCTTGTTGGTGAAGTAGTAGTGCAAGTTGGCTTTCGGCAACCCGGCACTCGCCGCGATGGTGTTCATGCTGGTGCCTTTGTAGCCATGACGGGCGAACTCGTCTTCGGCGGCCTGCAAAATCGCTTGTTCGTTCTTTTGCCGAATGCGGCTTGCAGGTTTTCCGGCGTGGTTGCTGTGGGCAGGAACTTCGAGGCTCATGGAGGTTTCCGTGCAGATCGATGAATACGACGTGTGCACAGATAACCCACCCTCAAGCCCCAGACAAGTCCCGATACGATAAAACCCTCAAAGCGGTTCCATAGTGTCGCTTTCCAGGGCCCGGTTTGCGGCATCCGCGGCGGCCTTGGGTTCGGGTAGCAGCAGGCACAACACAATGGCGGTCAGGCCGCCGCTGGTGATGGCGGAGTCGAACAGGTTCTGTACCAGCGTTGGCATCAGGTGCAGCAGGTTCGGCTGGGCCGCGATTCCCAGGCCCACGCCGAACGAGGTGGCAATGATCAGCATGCTGCGTCGATCCAGCGGGGCCTGGGCGAGGATGCGCACGCCAGCGGCGGCCACGCTGCCGAACATCACCAGGGTTGCGCCCCCCAGCACCGGCTTGGGGATTTGTTGCAGCACCGCGCCAATCAACGGAAACATTCCGAGACAAAACAGCACCACGCCGATGTACAGGCCGACGTAACGGCTGGCGACGCCGGTCAGTTGGATCACGCCGTTGTTCTGGGCAAAGGTGGTATTGGGAAAGGCGCTGAAGGTGGCGGCGATCATGCAACTGATGCCATCCCCCAGCACGCCGCCCTTGAGCCGGCTTATATAGGACGGGCCGCTGATGGGCTGGCGGGCGATCATGCAATTGGCGGTGAGGTCGCCGACGGTTTCGATGGTGCTGATCAGATAAATCAGCGCCACCGGCAGGAAAGCGCTCCAGTCGAAGTTGAAACCGAAGTGGAACGGTGTAGGCAGGCTAATCAATGGCAAGTCAGGCAGGGCTTGGGGCACGAGTTTGCCGCTGAACCAGGCGGCGAGGCTACCCAGCGCCAGGCCGATGATGATGGCAGAGAGGCGAACCCACGGGGTGTTCGAGCGGTTGAGTAGGATGATCGTCAGCACGACGAACAGGCCTAGAGCCAGGTTAGTGGGCGCGCCGAAGTCCGGAGCATTGAAGCCGCCGCCAAGATCGGTAATGCCGACTTTAATCAGGCTGATACCAATCAGGGTGATGACAATGCCGGTGACTAATGGCGTGATCACCCTTCTGAGCTGACCGATGAAACGGCTCAAGATTACTTGCACCGCTGCGCCGAAGAAGCAAATACCGAAAATCATCGCCAGGATGTCTTCCGGGCTGCCGCCGCGTTGCTTGACCAGAAAACCTGCCGACAACACTGCGCCGAGAAAGGCGAAGCTGGTGCCTTGCAGGCAGATCATTCCGGCGCCAATCCCAAACGGCCTACGTGCCTGGATGAACGTGCCTACACCGGAAACCATCAACGCCATGCTGATCAGGTAGGGCAGGTGAGCGGTCAGGCCCAGGGTGGAGCCGATGATCAATGGCGGGGTGATGATGCCAACAAAAGCGGCCAACACATGCTGCAACGCAGCAAGCAATGCGGGCAGTGGTTTAGGGCGGTCGTTAAGGCAGTAGATCAGGTCGCTGGGGTTGGAGGATTCTGGCGGCATGGCGTTGGGAACTCATGGCTGACGGTTCTAGGTCACCATGCCTTGCAAAAAGCTGTCCAGTTGCTCAGGTTTTCATATGAGGCTCGTGCTAGCGCGTTGCGGCCAGACTTTCGAGGAAGCTTTCCAGCACCAAATGAGGGCGACGGCCCTTGCGCGTGACCGAAGCGAGGCTCAAATCGTAAAAACGTGTGGCCGGTTTCAGCGCACGCAGTCGGCCTTGTTGTACCCACAAGTTGGCGTAGTGGTCGGGCAGGTAGCCGATGTAGCGGCCGGTCAGGATCAGGAAGGCCATGCCTTCGCGGTCCGAGGCGCTGGCGGTGCAGTTGAGCGCCTGGTAATGAGCCTGGATATCGGCGGGCAGGCGGAAGGTCGGGGCGATGGCGTCCTGGCTGTTGATGCGTTCGTCGTCCAGTTGCTTGTCGTCGGCGTAAAACAGCGGGTGGCCGACCGCGCAGTAAAGCAGCGAGCGTTCGCTGTACAGCGGCTGGTATTCAAGGCCCGACAAGGCGCTGGCCTGCGGGACTACGCCGACATGCAGGCGGCCATCGAGTACGCCTTGCTCCACTTCATTGGGCGCGATCATGCGGATCTGGATTTGTACGTCCGGGCCGCGTTCTTTCAACTGTGCCAAGGCGTGGGTGATGCGCATGTGCGGCAGGGTGACCAGGTTGTCGGTCAGGCCGATGATCAGTTCGCCGCGCAAGTGTTGGTGCAGGCCGTTGACTTCGGTGCGAAAACTTTCAAGGGCGCTGAGCAGCTGTAACGCCGACTGATACACCTCGCGTCCTTCCTCGGTCAGGGAAAAACCCGCACGCCCGCGTTGGCACAGGCGTAGGCCAAGGCGCTGCTCAAGATCACTCATCTGCTGGCTGATGGCCGAGCGACCAATCCCCAGTACGGTTTCCGCCGCCGAGAAGCCGCCGCACTCCACCACGCTGCGAAAGATGCGCAACAAGCGGATATCGAAGTCGCTGACTTGGGCCAGCGGGTCGGGTCGACGGCTGCTCATAGTTTAGTGAAGGCCTGACTGAAGGTTAGAAGAGTTGAATTTCACCGACTTTATCCCCGTGGCAATTTAGCTGCAACAACGCTTTTCAAATCCCTACGCTGCCTTTTGCCTTGCGAGGTTTTGCTCATGAACATGCCCGAAAACGCTCCATCCACCCTGGCCAGCCAATTGAAGCTGGACGCGCACTGGATGCCGTACACCGCCAACCGTAACTTCCATCGTGACCCGCGCCTGATCGTGGCGGCCGAAGGCAGCTGGTTGACCGATGACAAGGGGCGCAAGGTGTATGACTCGCTGTCGGGTCTGTGGACCTGCGGCGCCGGGCACACCCGCAAGGAAATCCAGGAAGCGGTCGCCAAGCAACTGGGCACGTTGGACTACTCGCCGGGCTTCCAATACGGCCATCCATTGTCGTTCCAGCTGGCAGAAAAGATTACCGACCTGACCCCGGGCAACCTGAACCACGTGTTCTTCACCGACTCCGGCTCCGAGTGCGCCGATACCGCGGTGAAGATGGTGCGTGCGTACTGGCGCCTGAAGGGCCAGGCGACCAAGACCAAGATGATCGGCCGTGCCCGTGGTTATCACGGTGTAAACATCGCGGGTACCAGCCTGGGCGGCGTTAACGGTAACCGTAAGCTCTTTGGTCAGGGCCTGATGGATGTTGACCATCTGCCTCACACCCTGTTGGCGAGTAATGCGTTCTCCCGTGGCATGCCGGAGCTGGGCGGTATTGCCCTGGCGGATGAGTTGCTCAAGCTGATCGAGTTGCACGATGCGTCGAACATCGCTGCGGTGTTTGTTGAGCCGATGGCGGGTTCCGCTGGCGTGCTGGTTCCTCCGCAGGGTTACCTGAAGCGTCTGCGTGAGATCTGCGATCAACACAAC
Organism: Pseudomonas sp. K2I15; assembly: GCF_002204795.1. Lineage (GTDB taxonomy): Bacteria > Pseudomonadota > Gammaproteobacteria > Pseudomonadales > Pseudomonadaceae > Aquipseudomonas. The sequence continues at coordinate 2,365 of NZ_NIXO01000025.1, read as the reverse complement.
ATCCTGTTGGTGTTCGACGAAGTGATCACCGGTTTCGGTCGTACCGGTTCGATGTTTGGCGCTGACAGCTTCGGCGTGACCCCGGACCTGATGTGCATTGCCAAACAAGTCACCAACGGCGCGATCCCGATGGGCGCAGTGATTGCCAGCACCGAGATTTATCAGACGTTCATGAACCAGGCGACGCCTGAGTACGCGGTGGAATTCCCACACGGCTATACCTACTCGGCTCACCCGGTAGCCTGCGCCGCTGGCCTGGCGGCACTCGACCTGCTGCAGAAGGAAAACCTGGTGCAGAGCGTGGCCGAGGTCGCACCGCATTTCGAGAATGCGCTGCACGGCCTGAAGGGCAGCAAGAACGTGATCGACATTCGTAACTACGGCCTGGCCGGTGCGATCCAGATTGCCCCGCGTGATGGTGATGCGATTGTGCGTCCGTTCGAAGCGGGCATGGCCTTGTGGAAAGCCGGCTTCTACGTGCGCTTTGGCGGCGACACCCTGCAGTTCGGGCCAACCTTCAACAGCAAGCCGCAGGACCTGGATCGCTTGTTCGATGCGGTCGGCGAAGTGCTGAACAAAATCGACTGATTTCTCCTTCTATATAGAACAACTTTTCAGGAGCCCTGCATGAGCCTCATCCAGCATTTGATCAACGGCCAACTGGTGACCGAAAACGGTCGCACGGCTGACGTGTACAACCCGTCGACTGGCCAGGTGATTCACCAAGTGCCGTTGGCCAGCCGTGAAACCATTCAAAGCGCCATCGATTCTGCCAAGGCCGCGTTCCCGACCTGGCGCAACACGCCACCGGCCAAGCGTGCCCAGGTGATGTTCCGTTTCAAGCAGTTGCTGGAACAGAACGAAGCGCGTATCTCCCAACTGATCAGCGAAGAGCACGGCAAGACGCTGGAAGATGCGGCTGGTGAACTGAAGCGTGGGATCGAGAACGTGGAGTACGCGTGCTCGGCGCCGGAAATCCTCAAGGGCGAGTACAGCCGTAACGTTGGCCCGAACATCGACGCCTGGTCGGACTTCCAGCCGTTGGGTGTGGTGGCCGGTATTACGCCATTCAACTTCCCGGCGATGGTGCCGTTGTGGATGTATCCGCTGGCGATCGTCTGCGGCAACTGTTTCATCCTCAAACCGTCGGAACGTGATCCAAGCTCGACGCTGCTGATTGCGCAACTGTTGCAGGAAGCTGGCTTGCCTAAGGGTGTGCTGAGTGTGGTGCACGGCGACAAAGGCGCGGTGGATGCGCTGATCGAAGCGCCGGAAGTCAAAGCGTTAAGCTTTGTGGGTTCGACGCCGATTGCCGAGTACATCTATTCCGAAGCTACCAAGCGCGGCAAGCGTGTGCAGGCGTTGGGCGGGGCGAAGAACCATGCGGTGTTGATGCCGGATGCGGATCTGGATAACGCAGTCAGTGCCTTGATGGGCGCGGCATATGGTTCGTGCGGTGAGCGTTGCATGGCGATCTCTGTTGCCGTGTGTGTCGGCGACCAGGTGGCGGATGCATTGATTGCCAAGCTGGTGCCGCAGGTCAAGGCGCTGAAGATTGGTGCGGGCACCACGTGTGGATTGGACATGGGGCCGCTGGTCACTGGCCAGGCGCGCGATAAAGTCAGTGGCTATATAGAAGAGGGCGTTTCTTCCGGCGCTGAGCTGGTAGTCGACGGCCGTGGCCTGAGTATTGCCGGTCATGAAGATGGTTTCTTCCTGGGGGGCAGTTTGTTCGATCGCGTGACCCCTGAGATGCGTATCTATAAAGAAGAGATCTTCGGGCCGGTGTTGTGTGTTGTTCGGGTGAGCAGCCTGGAAGCCGCTATGCAACTGATCAACGATCACGAGTACGGCAACGGCACCTGCATCTTTACCCGTGACGGTGAAGCGGCGCGGTTGTTCTGTGACGAGATTGAAGTGGGCATGGTTGGCGTCAACGTGCCGCTGCCGGTACCTGTGGCGTATCACAGCTTTGGTGGCTGGAAGCGTTCGCTGTTTGGCGACTTGCATGCTTATGGGCCGGATGGGGTGCGTTTCTATACCCGCCGCAAGGCGATTACCCAGCGCTGGCCGCAACGGGCCAGTCATGAAGCGTCGCAATTTGCCTTTCCTAGTTTGTAAGTGAGGCAGAAAGCCGGCCCCCTGGGGGCCGGCTTTTGCGGTTTTGGGGCTTTTTTGACCGATATGACAGAAATGTGAAAATAGGTGTTGACGGCAGATTCTGGAAGTCTATAATTCGCCCCACTTCCGGCGCAGTCGAAACGGAAAACTCCTTGGTAAACAAAGAGTTATGTAGGTTTCGACAGCGAGCTGCTTCAGATCATCGAAGCCCAGAAGGAGTTAGTAAGGTCGTGTTGTTTAGCCC
>NZ_NIXO01000024.1 GCF_002204795.1 Pseudomonas sp. K2I15 | reverse complement strand
GTCAGTAACCAAATGCATCAACTGATCCACCGCTTTCGCGAGCAAGCCCGCTCCCACATTTTGATCACCGAAACACTTCACCCTGTGCGGCTTTCTTCAGCAACAGCGCCGGTGGCGTGAAGCGCTCACCGTATTGCTCGGCCAGGTAGCGAGCGCGGGCGACGAAGTCGTTCAGGCCGTACTGGTTGATGAATTGCAGCGCCCCACCACTCCAGGCCGCAAAGCCAATACCGAAGATCGAGCCGACGTTGGCATCGGCCGTCGACATCAACACGCCCTCCTCCACACAGCGCACGGTTTCGATGGCCTGGATGAACAGCAAACGGTCGCGCACGTCCTGCGCCGAGATCCGTTGGCCAGGCTTTTCAAAGCGGCTTTTCAGCTCTGGCCACAGGTGTTTCTGCCCGCCTGCCGGGTAATCGTAGAAGCCACCACCCACCGCCTTGCCCGGGCGTTTGTATTCGTTGAGCAATAGATCGATCACTGCAAACGCCGGGTGCTGGGGTAGCGGCTTGCCCTCGGCCTGTAAGTCTTTGGCCGTCTGCTGACGGATATGGCTCATCAGGCTGAGGGAAACTTCGTCAGAGACCGCCAGCGGCCCCACAGGCATACCGGCCTTGCGCGCCTCGGTCTCGATCATCGGCGCGGCCACGCCTTCGCCGAGCATGGCGATGCCTTCGTTGGTGAAGGTGCCGAACACTCGCGAGGTGAAGAAGCCGCGACTGTCATTCACCACGATCGGGGTTTTCTTGATTTGCAGTACGAAGTCGAAACCTCGGGCCAGGGTTTCGTCGCTGGTGCGGGCGCCCTTGATGATTTCCACCAAGGGCATTTTGTCCACCGGGCTGAAGAAGTGCAGGCCGATAAACTTGCCTTGGTCGGGCACGGCCGTGGCCAGGCCGCTGATGGGCAAGGTGGAGGTGTTGGAGGCGATCACCGCCTCAAAGCCGACCACGCTTTGCGCCGCAGCCGAGACCTTGGCCTTCAGCTCTCGATCTTCGAAGACGGCTTCGATGATCAGGTCGCAGCCGGCAAGGTCGGCATCAGATTCGGTAGGAATAATGCGCGCGAGGATGGTTTCCCGCTGTTCGGCGGTCAATTGCCCACGGCTGACCTTCTTGTCCAGCAACGCTGCCGAGTGTGCCTTGCCCTTCTCTGCCGCCGCCAGGCTGACATCTTTGAGCACCACTTCAACACCCGCCGACGCACTGACGTAAGCGATGCCCGCGCCCATCATCCCGGCGCCGAGCACGCCGACCTTGCGCGTCACATACGGCGCAAAGCCCTTGGGCCGCGAGCTGCCGGCGTTGATTTCATTGAGCTGAAACCAGAAGGTGCCAATCATGTTTTTCGCCACTTGCCCGGTGACCAGCTCGGTGAAGTAGCGGGTCTCGATCAGGTGCGCGGTGTCGAAATCCACCTGGGCGCCTTCCACGGCGGCGCAGAGGATCTTCTCCGGGGCCGGGAAGCAGCCGTTGGTTTTGGCGCGCAGTATCGATGGAGCAATGGCGAGCATTTGCGCGACTTTCGGGTTGGACGGCGTACCGCCAGGGATCTGGTAACCCTTGATGTCCCAACGCTGTTTCGCCTCTGGATTGGCCAGGATCCACGCCCGGGACTTGGCCAGCAGCTCATCGCGGTCTGCCGCGAGTTCATCGATCAGCCCGGCTTGCAGCGCCTGCTGCGGCGTAATCTTTTTACCTTCCAGCAAGTAGGGCAACGCCTTTTCCAGCCCCAGCATACGCACCATGCGCACCACACCGCCGCCGCCCGGCAAAAGCCCGAGGGTGACTTCCGGCAGGCCAATCTGCACTGACTTGTGGTCCAGCGCCACGCGGTGCTGGCACGCCAGGCAAATCTCCCAACCACCGCCCAGCGCGGTGCCGTTGATGGCCGCCACCACTGGCTTGCCGAGGGTTTCCAGGGTGCGCAACTGCGCCTTCAACACCAACACGCTGTCGTAGAAAGCCTTGGCGTAGGGTTTGTCGACCTTGATCAGTTCATTGAGGTCGCCGCCGGCAAAAAAGGTCTTTTTCGCCGAGGTGATGACCACACCGGCAATCGAATCCTTCTCGGCGTCCAACCGGGCGACGGTGACCGCCATGGCCTCGCGATACACCCCGTTCATGGTGTTGGCGCTCTGGCCGGGCATGTCGATGGTCAACACCACAACCTGGTCCTGGCCCTTTTCGTAACGAATGGCATCAGTCATGACTAATTCCTTAGGCTCAGAGGCGTTCGATGATGGTGGCGATACCCATGCCGCCGCCGACACACAGAGTGGCCAGGCCGTAACGCTGCTGGCGCACCTCCAGTTCGTCGAGCAAGGTGCCGAGAATCGCGCAGCCCGTGGCGCCGAGCGGGTGGCCCATGGCAATGGAGCCTCCGTTAACGTTGACCCGGGCAGCGTCGATGCCCATGTCCTTGATGAACTTGAGCACCACCGAGGCAAAGGCTTCGTTGACCTCGAACAGGTCGATGTCCTCCACCCGTAGTCCAGCCTTGGCCAACGCCTTGCGGGTGGCCGGCGCCGGGCCGGTGAGCATGATGGTGGGGTCGGTGCTGGTGACCGCCGTGGCGACGATGCGCGCCCGGGGTTGCAGGCCCAGCTCGCGACCTTTGGCTTCAGAGCCGATCAGCATCAGCGCCGCGCCATCGACGATCCCGGAACTGTTGCCCGGTGTGTGCACATGGTTGATGCGTTCGACGTGGCTGTAGACCCGCAATGCCGTGGCATCGAAGCCCATCTGCCCCATCATTTCGAAGCTGGGCTTGAGTTTACCCAGGCCTTCGAGGGTGGAGTCGGCGCGGATGAATTCGTCCTGGTCCAGCAGCACGATGCCGTTTTGGTCCTGCACCGCGATCAGCGACTTGTTGAAGGATCCGTCTGATCTTGCCCGCGCCGCTTTCTGCTGTGAGTGCAGGGCAAAGGCATCGACGTCCTGGCGGGTGAAGCCTTCCAGCGTGGCGATCAGGTCGGCGCCGATGCCCTGCGGGGTGAAGTGGCTGTGCATGTTGGTTTGCGGGTCGAGCACCCAGGCGCCGCCGTCGCTGCCCATGGGCACGCGGGACATCGATTCGACACCGCCGACCACCACCAGGTCTTCAAAGCCGGAACGCACTTTCATCGCGCCAAGGTTCACGGCTTCCAGGCCAGACGCGCAAAACCGGTTGACCTGCACACCGGCGACGCTGACGTCCCAGTCCGCCACCAGCGCGGCGGTCTTGGCGATGTCGGCGCCCTGGTCGCCCACCGGTGTGACGCATCCCAGGACGATGTCATCCACTTGCCGGGTATCGAGGCCGGTGCGCTGTTGCAGCGCCGTCAGCAACCCGGCCACCAGGTTCACCGGCTTGACGCTGTGCAAGGCGCCATCCGCCTTGCCTTTGCCACGGGGCGTGCGTATCGCATCAAAGATCAAAGCTTGGGTCATGACGTCCTCGAATCACTGTGTAACGAATCGTGCCCTTACCTTAGGCGCCGGGGCGCCGGATTCAATGACCGAACCGCTCATTGGCCTTGACGGTCACGCTCAGACGAACGGTAGGAGGCTACGGGAATTGGCTGATTAATCGTTTTAGCTGTCTAGCCGTAGGGCTGGCGTCTGGCTGGCAATTGGCCTCATGCCTTTTTAATAAGAACTCTTAATGGAATGAGATGAAATGGATCTAAGCCATGCAGAACAAGGGCTCTAAGGTTGAATCTGTAAGAGAAGTAAACGGTTGCTGCCGGGTTTTGCTGGAGCACCTGTAGGAACTGTAAGAAAAGAGTCATGTAGTACCGTCATAGTTAAATCGACCGGCACGCATTTGACGCTCAGGAATAACAAAAAAAGGCAGTCAGCCATGTTCAAGCATTCGAAAGTACGTCAGGCGGGACTTATTCTTTTCGCCACCACCCTGATTCTGATCTTGCCCAATCTGACCAAGGTTATTGGGTGACCCCTCGCACTCCACATTCTGCGCAGACACAGCGCCAGGATCGCAGCCTTTGGCAGCACCTTTCGGGATATTGCGCATAGCGATCCCGTTAGGGGCTGCCGTTTTGCGCGCCGGTTTCAGGTTGTTTTGCGGTATCTTGAACCCGCATCGACACTCAAACACGGGCCCTTCCTTGAAACAGATCATCGTCCTCCTGACCTTGCTGCTGGCATTGCCGGTCTCTGCCGCGCAACTGACCATCGAGCTGGATCACGCCAGCAAAACCTGGGAAACCACCGAACTGCTCAAGCGTGCGGACGCGCAGACGGTGCAGATCGTTGATGACGTCTCCTACAAGCGCAACATGACTTATCGCGCGGTGCCGCTGGCGGCGCTGTTACCGGGCATCAAGCCGGAAAATCATCTGCAGGCGGTGGCCCTCGACGGTTTTGCCGCGGAATTGACGGCGGCGCCGCTGCTTTCAAAAAGCGGCGCGCAGGCCTGGTTGGCCGTGGAAGATCCGGCACATCCATGGCCGCCGCTGGCGGATGGCAAGCCCAGCGCCGGGCCGTTTTATCTGGTGTGGACGAATCCGCAGGCGGGAAATATCAGCCCTGAGCAGTGGCCGTTTCAGATCTCGGGGATCAAGCAATTGAAGACCGTTGCCGAGCGTTTTCCGGCACTGTTACCGGACCCGAAACTGGCGGCGAATGATCCGGTGAATCAGGGTTTCGCGCTGTTCCAGAAGAACTGCCTGGCGTGTCATCGCCTGAACGGCGCCGGCGATGCGCAGGTGGGGCCGGACCTGAATATTCCTTACAACCCCACTGAATATTTCGCCGGGGATTTCCTCAAGCGTTATATCCGCGACCCGCAAAGCATGCGGCATTGGCCGCAGGCGAAGATGCCGGCGTTTGCTGAGAGCGTGCTGCCGGGTGCGGACCTGAATCTGTTGGTGGGGTATTTGAAGCATATGGCAGGCAGAAAACAGCCTTAAGGCTCCGGCAAACCTGTGGCGAGGGAGCTTGCTCCCGCTGGGTTGCGAAGCGGCCCAAAAACCGGCTACCAAGGTCTGTCTGGAGAAATGTAATCGTCTGGTTTGGGGCTGCTGCGCAGCCCAGCGGGAGCAAGCTCCCTCGCCACATAAAGCTCTCCGGCCACGGAAAGCCTTCTCTCCTAGGATCCTACTGCTGCTGCACCGAAATCACCGGTGTCGGCGCCACAAATACCTTGGCATGCATCTGTTCATGCCCTCCCCCACGGCGCATACCCCGCACCGGGCAAGCGTCCAGGTAATCCAACCCCACCGCCAGCTTCAAATGTCGCTCCGGCCGGGCCAGTTGATTGGTCACGTCAAAGCTGTACCAGGCGTCATCCAGCCAGGCTTCGGCCCACGCATGGCTGGCCAGGTGCTCGCAGTCTTCGCTGTACAAATACCCCGACACATACCGCGCCGGAATCCCCAGGCTACGGGCACAGGCAAGGAATGCATGGGTGTGGTCCTGGCATACCCCGGCACGCCCGGCGAAGGCTTTGGCGGCGCAGGTGTCGACTTCGGTAGAACCCGGCGAATAGGTCATGTACTGGTTCAGCGCATGCATCAGGTCGATCAACGCACTGCGGTCGCGGCGCTGGTGGCAGTGCTTTTCGGCAAAGCTGCGCAGGGCCTCGTCCGGCTCGGTCAAACGGGTGCAGCGCAGGAACGGAAAGGCCGACTGGCTTTCATGCTCGGCTTCGCGCAATTCGTCGATGTCCACCTGGCCACGAGCACCAATGATGATGGCTTCGTGGGGCTCGTCCATGGTCAGCACGTGCAGGATGTTACCGAACGGGTCCAGTTGCGCCCGTACTGGCCGGGGCAGGTCCAGCTGCCAACTGAGGACGTGCTGGCGCTCGCTGTCGTGGGGCGTGAGCCGCAGGTACTGGATGCTGGCACGCACCTGGTCTTCGTAGTGGTAGGTGGTTTCGTGGCTGATGGAAAGTCTCATGCCGCCTCCAGGTAGGAACTGTAAATAGCATCGCCCAGCTCGCGCACGAGCGGGATGAAGTCGGTCAGCCAAGCGTGCAGGCCTTCCTCGAGAATTTCGTCGATGGAGGTATAGCGCAGGCGCGCGTCCATCTCGGCCGCCAGGCGCTGGGCCGGGCGACCGTTGACGCCGGGCAGGCTGCCAAGGATCTGGTCGATCTCTTCACTGCACGCCCGCAGCGACCGCGGGACGTCGGCGCGCAGCAGCAACAATTCGGCGACTTGCCGGGCGCCGGGGGCGTCGCGGTAGATCTCGGTGTAGGCCTCGAACGACGACAATGCCCTTAATAGCGCACTCCACTGATAGTAGGCGTGGGCCGTGCCATCGGTGACCGCTTCGGCTTGGTCGCCGGCCATTTCGTAGCGGGCATCCAGCAAGCGCAGGGTGTTGTCGGCGCGTTCGATAAAGGTGCCGAGGCGAATAAAACGAAACGCGTCGTTACGCATGATGGTGCCGTAGGTGGCGCCACGGAACAGGTGGGAACGTTCCTTGACCCATTCGCAGAAACGGCTCATGCCGTAGCGGCTTAGGCCTTGCTGGGCGATGTCGCGAATTTCCAGCCAGGTGGCGTTGATGTTTTCCCACATGTCGGCGGTGATTCGCCCACGTACCGCATGGGCACTGGCCCGCGCGGAACCCAGGCAGCTGTAGATGCTTGCCGGGTTGGCGGCATCCAGCGCGAAGAAGTGCAGCAGGCGCTCGGCGTGCAGTTCACCGTGGCGCTCGCGGTAATCGTCGAGGGTACCGGTGATCAGCAGCGGCATCGCCAGTTCATGCAGGCCATCACCGCGCCCGTCCTGGGGCATCAGCGACAGCGAATAACTGACATCGAGCATCCGCGCGAGGTTTTCCGCACGCTCCAGGTAGCGCGACATCCAATACAAATCCGAGGCAGTTCTACTCAACATATTTCAATCCTCAACCACCCAGGTGTCTTTGGTGCCGCCGCCTTGGGACGAGTTGACCACCAGCGAACCTTCGCGCAGCGCCACACGGGTCAGGCCGCCGGGTACCACGCGGGTTTCCTTGCCTTGCAGCACGAACGGGCGCAGGTCGATATGGCGTGGGGCGATGCCGTTTTCGACGAAGGTCGGGCACGTCGACAAGCACAATGTTGGCTGCGCGATATAGGCGTGGGGCTTGGCCTTGATGCGCGCGCGGAAGGCTTCGATCTCTGCCGCCGTGGCTGCCGGGCCGACCAACATGCCGTAACCACCAGAGCCCTGGGTTTCCTTCACCACCAGTTCAGGAAGGTTGGCCAGTACGTGGGACAATTCACTGGGATTACGGCACTGGAACGTCGGAACATTCTTCAGGATTGGCTCTTCATCCAGGTAAAAACGGATCATCTCGGTGACGAACGGGTACACCGACTTGTCATCCGCCACCCCGGTGCCGATGGCATTCGCCAGTACCACATTGCCCGAGCGATACGCCGCCAAAAGGCCTGGCACGCCGAGCATGGAGTCGGGGTTGAAGGCCAGCGGGTCGAGGAATGCGTCGTCGAGCCGGCGGTAGATCACATCCACCGCTTTGGGGCCGTCGGTGGTGCGCATGAACACACGGTCATCGCGCACAAACAGGTCGGCGCCTTCCACCAGTTCCACGCCCATTTCACGGGCCAGGAACGCATGCTCAAAGAACGCACTGTTGAAACGCCCCGGCGTCAGCACCACCACGCTTGGGTTATCCAGCGGGCTGGAGCTTTTCAGGGTGTCGAGCAACAGGTTGGGGTAATGGTCGATCGGTGCGATGCGCTGGGCGGCGAACAGTTCGGGGAACAGGCGCATCATCATCTTGCGGTCTTCGAGCATGTAGCTCACGCCGCTGGGAGTGCGCAGGTTGTCTTCGAGGACGTAGTAAGTACCGTCGCCATCGCGTACGAGGTCGACGCCGGAGATGTGGGAATAGATATCGCGGTGCAGGTCCAGGCCCTGCATCGCCAACTGGTACTGCTCGTTGGCCAGCACTTGCTCGGCGGGGATGATCCCGGCCTTGATGATGCGTTGTTCGTGGTACAGGTCGGCGAGGAACATGTTCAACGCCTTGACCCGCTGGATGCAGCCGCGCTCGACAATCCGCCATTCACTGGCCGGGATGCTGCGGGGAATCGTGTCGAAGGGAATCAGGCGTTCAGTGCCTTGCTCATCGCCATACAGCGTGAACGTGATACCGGCCCGGTGAAACAGCAAATCAGCTTCACGCCGGCGCTGGGCCAGCAGTTCAGGGGGCGTCTCGGCCAACCAGCGGGCAAATTCGCGGTAATGGGGGCGCACCAGCCCTGCCCCGTCGTACATCTCATCATAATAAGTGCGGATCATGCCGTACTCCTTGTCACCCGGACGCAAGAACCATCGCAAGGCCCGTGCCAGCGGCATAAACACTTAAGTATCAATCAGTTAGATATAAGCGCAGACCTCAGCGCACCGTCCCGGTGCAGCAAATGCCCGCTGTCATGCCCGCCGCCTCATTGCAATGCAGGCCATGACTATCAACAGCATAGTCATAGTTGATTTCACCGCCCGGCAAACCCTGCGGATAATCACCCCCATCAGCTGAACAGGACACGTCCTACAGCTTCATCCATTGCGCAACACTGCTTTTACCGAATCGCTCTCCTCCTTTGCGATCTTCCCTTTGGCCACCCTGCTCGGGTGGCTTTTTTTTGCGCAGGATTTTTCCCGCGCCAGAAACAAAAACGGCCGACCCAAAGGTCAGCCGATACGCTGTGTTGTTGTTCATCCTGCTACATGGGTAACCCACGCACCTCCTGTTTTACGCCCCATCCTTCGATGATCCCGCCCAAGGGCTCGACCACCGCCTCAAAGTCCTGCTCGAAGTCTCCTATACCGTCGTAGGTGGCGAACATGATTTTGCTCAATTCCAGGTACCAGGCGCCGTCATCGCGCGCGCTGACCTGGGCATTCAGGGACTCTCCACGAAACCGACCCGCAGCCCGGCGCGCACGTTCCTCATCCGGGAAAATGGCGTAGAACTCGATGGGGTGGAAACGCGAGAAGTCAAAGCCGCCCTCTTTCATGCGGCGCAACACGTTGGTGCTGATGTCTTCTTGATAGGCTGTGCTCATGAAACGTCCTCCTCAAACCGATGGATAGACTTTCCGTGCTTCCCAAGGTCCGCGCTGCAGGGGCGCGGGTGTTACGGCAATGACGTCGCCGCTGGGAGACAAGCATGTAGCTGACAAGACCAGACCTTAGCGATTCATTCGCTGATCTCCCTTGCAGAGTAACGCGAAGCTATCAGCTCCACCAGAGGCTGTTTAACGACGTACAGGGAATGTTCAGGAGACGGGGCTAATGCTGAGGATTTGAATGGCGTTCTGGGTTTTCAGGCTCTTGACCGTTGGCTCGTCGGTGCGGCCCTCCAGGTCATTGAGGTCCAGTTCGGCGGCCACTGGCAACAATTTCGCACGGATCATATGGGCAGCGTCTTCAAGGCTGGGCTTTTCGGCGCAGGTGAACTGCTCCACAGACTGCACGCCATGATCATCAACGAAGGTAATGTTCCACGTTTGCATCAGTGCCTCCTCGATAAAACCCATGGGTGGGCTTACACACATCTGGACCTTGAGGGCTCGAAAATCGTTCCACTCAAGGCAGGAGGCACCTGATCAGCTGTACTTACTTCTCAGCGTGTTCTTTCAGGGCTTTCAAGGTGTTGAACGGTGCGTCCACCACAAACTTGTTGGCCAGCCACGACGGCACGCTGCCACCTGGCTCGGTGTGCACCTGGTAAGTCACTTCGGTCAGGTTGTCGCCTTTGGGCACCAGTTTCCAGTAACCGTCGACCTGGGCTACGCGCACATAGCCTTTTACTTCGGGCTGGTAGGTGGGCACTTCCAACAGCTTGCGGGTCACGGTGCCATCGGCGGCCTTGGTGGTGGTGATTTCCAGGATCGAGTCACGATCGGTCACCGGGAACGGGGCCTTGAACTGAGTGTAGGTCCAGCTCTTGTCGCCTTCCTGCTTGAGCAGTTTTTGCGACTTGCATTCGTGGATCCAGGAACAGGCCCCCGCCACGTCTTCCTGCAACGCCTGGATCTTGGCCAGCGGCGCCTTGATGGTGGTCACGCCGCGATAAGCCTTGTACTTGGAGCCGGCAATTTCACTCAAGGAGACTTTGATGCCGTCTTCATCCTTGGCTGTCTGCCAGTCTTCAGCGTGCGCAGCAGCTGCAAACAAAGCGGTAAAACCGCACAACACCGCAATTCGTTTCAGTGAACCCATGGTCTTATTCCTTATTGTTGAAGTTCAGTACTTTGAACAGCCCACTAAGCCGCCGTCATCTGTTCCCACCAGCCGATCAACCTGATCGCTTCTTCCTGGCTGTTGCCACAGACCTCGATATCCGCCTGGAACGAACTGCACACCGCCGGCCGCTCAGGTTGGCCAAACAACTGGCACAGTTGTTCGACCGACAGATGCAGGCAGCGTTCGCCCGCTGGTTTGCCGGCAGGCATTCCCGGCAACGGTGAGCTGATGGATGGGGCAATGCAGCAAGCGCCACAGCCTTCACGGCATTTCATGACGAACAGATCCTCGACAGCTCAAGTGTTGATGGCCACGTAAGACTACGCGCTTAAACAGACGTTTTAAATTGGCTTCACAGGGGTTTTTCACTGAAAACAAAAGTGACTGACCAGTCTGCGACAGAAGGTCAGAGGCGCACGTCACTTTTACTCGTCGGGTTTATTGCCTGAACTGAAAATCCAGCGCAGCGCCTTCAACGTCGCGCCGTTCTTCATTACGCAGTTGCAGCTTCATTTCATTACTGAGCAGCCGGCCGTTGATCTGGAAAGCGCTGTTGTCAGCCGGCTTTTCACCGAACATGGGAGGCAACAAAGGAACGTTCTTTGGCTGCGGCATCGTGCCAAGGGGTTGCAGGTGCCGCACCATGTCCGACGGCAGGGTCAAATCCAACTGCGCAGGCGGCAGCGGAGTCTTGGCTACTTCGTGGGCTGATTTTGATTTGCTGGCGATAGGTGCACGTTTTTTAGTCGGTGCTGCTTTCTTGACCGGCGCTTTTTTCGCCACCGGGGCTTTCTTTACCACAGCGGCTTTTTTCGCCGGTGCCTTTGGCTGGGTACTGGCAGCAGTCGCTGTTTCACTGGCGGGAGCCGCCAAAACGGCGCCAGCGTTGCACAGGCTTAACACGCAGATCAGCAGCGCAGCAGGAAAGGTATAAGTCATATCGCCAGCAGCATTAACGGCAGAAGGCCATATGCTCGCTTGTTGGGAGCGGCATGACAAGCATGCTAAATAGCCAGCTACTCTTTATGTCCCCTTTCCGTGCCTCAAAACCCTGCCGCAGTCTCCTGGCACAACTGGCTTGCCAGCATGCCGAGGGTCATCAACGCGCGCTCGGCTTCGCGGTTCCACGGCGTGCCGCAGTTCAGGCGAATACAGTGGTTGAACTGTTCCGTATTACTGAAGATCAGCCCCGGTGCAATGCTGATGCCTTGCTGCAACGCACGCACGTGCAGTTCCTGGGTATTGACCCGCCCCGGCAAACTGACCCACAGGATAAAACCGCCGTTCGGACGGGTCATCTGCGTGCCTTCGGGGAAATATTGCTGCACTGCCAGCTGGAAGGCGCTGAGGTTCTTGCGGTATTCCTGGCGGATATAGCGCAAATGCCGGTCGTAACCGCCGTTTTCCAGGTACGCCGCCGTGCCCATCTGGGTCACGCTGCAGGCCGAATGGGTGCTGAACATTTGCAGGCGCTGGATCTCCTGCTGGTACTTGCCGGCGATCATCCAGCCAATGCGGATACCCGGTGACAAGGTCTTGGAGAAGCTGGAGCAATAGATCACCCGGTCCAGGCGGTCGTAGGCTTTCAGGGCCTTGGTGCGACCCAGCTCGAACATCAGTTCGCCATAGATATCGTCCTCAACCACCTGGATATCAAAATCCGAAGCCAGGCGCAGCAACTGTTTCTGCCGCTCTTCGGGCATGGTGCCGCCCAGGGGATTGCTCAGGCGCGTGGTCAGCACCAGCGCCTTGATCGACCATTGGTTGGCCGCCAGTTGCAGGGCTTCCAGGCTCATGCCGGTGGCCGGGTCGCTGGGGATTTCGATGACTTTCAGGCCCAGCAAATCCGCCAGTTGCAGCAAGCCGTAATACGTCGGCGATTCGGCGGCGATCAAATCGCCTGGGCGCGTCAGTACCCGCAACGACATCTGCAATGCGTCGACACACCCGTGGGTGATCACCACTTCGGACGGGTCGACCACCACCCCGGCATCACGCATACGGATCGCCACTTGGCGGCGCAGCGGTTCAAAACCCGGGCTGAACATGTAGCTGAACGCCCGTGGGCTCTGGAAGCGCGTGACCTTGGCCAGTTGCTGGTGCAGAGCGCGCACGGGCATGTAGTCGACGCTCGGCACGGCGGCGCCCAGCGGGAACACGCCTTCGCGGCGGGACTCCACCAACACCTGTTGAATGATGCTGCTGCGGGTGACCAACCCTGGACGCTCGACGCGGGCGATGTCGGGCGTGGGCGCGGTGAGCGCCGGCGTCTGGTGCACGTAATACCCGGACTGCGGCCGCGCGCGAATCAACCCCTGGTCTTCCAGGTTCGCGTAGGCCTGCAACACGGTGGCGTGGCTGACGTTGAGCTGGGAGCTCATTTTGCGCACCGAAGGCACGCGCTCGCCCGGCTGATAGACACCGCGGCGGATATCCTCAGCCAGTTGCTGGGCGATACGTTGGTAAAGCAACAGATTGGTCATGACGCAGCACTCGATTTCACGGGTATTTTATTTTTGTGTGAAACATACCGGCACAGTTTAGAAGTGTACGGGGACAGTTGCCACAATAGTCGAGCACGGGCGGCAGTGATAGAAAAAACTGTAAGGGTGGCGAACTGAATCGAAGGCACAAAAAACCCGATCAGTGACCGGGCTTTTCGAAACGCTATTTCTATAACACCACAAAACAATCGTGGAAGCTGTCGAGCTTTAGCGAGGCTGCAATGCAGGCGCTGCGGTGTTGCAGGTACGCCGAGGCGATCCTATCGCAGCCTCGCTGGGGCTCGACAGCTCCCACAGAGATCAGCTTTTGCCATGAGCGTCAGGTTTAGCGGGCGGCGCCCAGTTGGCCCTTCTCGTCGGAAAATACAATCTCTACCCGGCGGTTCTGCGCCCGGCCGCGCTCCGAAGCGTTGACTTCAACCGGGTACTGATCGCCGTAGCCTTCCACCTGGATGCGTTTTTCATCGATGCCCAGATCGCTCAGTACATCCGCAACTGACTGGGCGCGGTCCCGGGACAGTTTGAGGTTTTCCGGCTCGCCACCGGTATCGTCGGTGTAGCCCTCAATGCGCACCACGCGTTTGGGGTTCAATTGCAGGAACTGTACGACTTTGAGCACCGTGCGGTTGGCCGAGTTTTGCAGCTCTGCCTCGCCGGTGTCGAACAGCACATCGCCCAGGGTCATCACCAGGCCGCGATCGGTCTGGACAGTGGTCAGGCTGGCGATCTGTGCCTCAAGCCATTTGCCCTGTTGCTGCACGCTGCTCAGCTTGGCTTCGCGCAGGGCCAGTTGCAGGCGCTGACGTTCCAGCTCCAGCTTGACGCCACGCTCCTGGTTGAGTGCTTGCTCGGTGTGTTCCCGGGCAATCGCGCTGTAGCGCTGGCTCAGGTAGGCGTAATGCGCCACATCGGCGCCGCTGCCCCAGAAGCTGGAGAAGCGGTCGGCACGGGCCAGGGATTCGCCGGCGCGTATCACGTCCTTGGGCGCGATACGCAGCACATTCGAATCTTCCTTGACCTTCTGGAAGTCACTGCTTGCCTGTTGCAAGGCAAGGTTACTGTCGGGATGCGTTGCGCAACCGCCGAGCACACTGCCCAGCAACACCACACCGCTCAACCCTCGAATCAACGGGCTCATTGCGCATCTCCCAGCTGCAACTGTTTGCGCAGGCGGGTGATACGGGTGTTGAGCACGTTCAGTTGCTCGCGGCTTTTGCGGGTGAGTACCTGGGCTTCCGCCAGGCGGGCGTCCAGCTCGGCTTCTTCAGCCTGCATGCGGGCGTCCTTGTAGGATTTATCGGCCATGTCGGCCTGGGCACGGGTGAACTTGTCTTCAGCCAGCTTCAGCTCGGGCGAGTCATCGGCGACGGCGCCCACGGCGTTGGCTTGTTCCAGGGCTTGCTGGGTCAGGCGCATTTGTTCATTCGGCGCAGGATCGGCTGCACATCCCGCCAAAGCTACAACGGCGAGGGCCGCGAAAAGAGGTCGAATAGTCACTGAAAATCCCTACTTTATTGGGGTGCCGACGGGTTGCTGCAACTGCGCTTTCCAGCGCGCAAGATTGCTCTGCAGCGCGGTTTCCGCCAGACCGGACGCGGGCAATTCTGTCATCTTTTTGGCGAGCTGTCCGCGCAACCACGGATCGTTGCAGGCGGAGTTGTGGGAAATGGCCAGGTACAGGCCCGGCTGGTCGATGGGCAGTTCGCGCGCCACCAGGTCGTTGCTCATGCCCAAGGTCTGGGCCATAGCCATGCCGGAATAGCGCCCGGCAAGCACATAGTCCACCTCCCCCAGCAGCAGTTTCTGGAACGCCGGCGTCAGGCTGGGCAAACGTTGCAGCGTCAGTTGCTCACCGGCGAAGGTTTCAAAGTAGCGACTCAGGCGCGCCCTTTCCGACACGGCGCCCTTGTGGCCGTGCAGGTCGCTGGCCTGGTTGTAGGCCAGGGTCGAATCCTTGCGGGTCCAGACCAGGTAATCGGTTTGCACCAGCGCCGGATGGATGTAATCGAGGGAGTCCAGGGCGTCGAGGGTCAATGGCGCATCGGCGAGGATGTCCATGCGCCCGCTGCGCACTTCGTCCAGGGCCACCGAGCGTTTGCCGCCGTACAGCAGGTCGATTTTCACCCCGAGGTCCTTGGCCACTTGCTGCAACATGTCGGCGGTGGCGCCGATCAGGTGCGTGGGGGCCTGGGGATCACGCCACAGGTAAGGCGGCGCGTCCGGGCTGCCGGTGATCACCAGGCGATCACATTTGCCGGTGGCCTGCGACACTGCCGGCAGCAGTGACAGTCCCAGTAGCAGGGCCCAGAGGCGCAGTTCCATGGCGGGGTTCTCCGTCAGTTATTTGTAGGAGCGAGCTTACTCGCGAAGGTCGTTAACGATGACGCGGGGTGCCTGGCTTAACGCGGCGCTCTGCGGTTTTTCGCGAGCAAGCTCGCTGCTACAGGATTCATGTGCAAAAAAAAGCCCGGTCAAAAGACCGGGCTCTTTATAAGTGAAGCGGCTGGATTAGACCAGCTTCGAAAGCTCAGGTACGGCTTCGAACAAGTCCGCCACCAGGCCGTAATCTGCCACCTGGAAGATCGGCGCTTCTTCGTCCTTGTTGATCGCAACGATCACCTTGGAGTCTTTCATACCGGCCAAATGCTGGATCGCGCCGGAGATACCGACGGCGATGTACAGCTGTGGCGCAACGATCTTGCCGGTCTGGCCGACCTGCATGTCGTTCGGTACAAAACCTGCGTCGACGGCAGCGCGGGAAGCGCCGACCGCAGCGCCCAGCTTGTCGGCCAGGGCGTACAGGTGTTTGAAGTTGTCGCCGTTCTGCATGCCGCGGCCGCCGGAAACGACGATCTTGGCAGCGGTCAGTTCCGGACGATCGGACTTGGCCAGCTCTTCACCCACGAAGCTGGAAGTGCCAGCGTCGTGAACAGCCGCTACAGCCTCAACCGCAGCCGAACCACCAACAGCTGCAACCGGGTCGAAACCGGTGGCACGCACGGTGATGACTTTTACCGAGGCAGTGGACTGCACGGTGGCGATGGCGTTACCGGCGTAGATCGGGCGCTTGAAGGTGTCGGCGCTTTCTACCGAAACGATCTCGGAGATCTGGTCAACGTCCAGCTGCGCAGCAACGCGCGGCAGGATGTTTTTGCCGTTGGAAGTGGCGGCAGCCAGGATGTGGCTGTAGCCAGCGCCCCCCGCCTCTGAACCAAGAGCTGCTACCAGCGGCGCAACGTTTTCCGGCAACTGGTGAGCGTAGGCCGCGTTATCGGCGACCAGTACTTTGCTCACGCCAGCGATTTTTGCAGCGGCTTCAGCCACGGCGCCGACGTTTTGGCCTGCGACCAGCACGTGGACATCACCACCGATTTTGGCGGCGGCGGCGACAGTGTTCAGGGTGGCCGGAGCCACTACCTTGTTGTCGTGTTCTGCGATTACCAAGATAGTCATGATTAGATTACCTTCGCTTCGTTTTTCAGTTTCTCGACCAGTTCAGCCACCGACTTGACCTTGATGCCCGCGCTGCGTGCAGCCGGCGCTTCGACTTTTACGGTCTTGTTGGTGGAGGCGGTGGAAACGCCCAAAGCATCCGGAGTCAGCACTTCGAGAGGCTTCTTCTTGGCTTTCATGATGTTTGGCAGGGACGCGTAGCGCGGCTCGTTCAAACGCAGGTCGGTGGTGACGATGGCTGGCAGTTTCAGGGAAACTGTTTGCGCGCCGCCGTCGATTTCGCGGGTCACGGCAACGTTGTCGCCGCTCACTTCGACTTTCGAGGCGAAGGTGCCCTGGCCGTAACCGGTCAGTGCAGCCAGCATCTGGCCGGTCTGGTTGTTGTCGCTGTCGATGGCTTGTTTGCCGAGGATCACCAGCGAAGGCTGTTCCTTGTCGACAACCGCTTTCAACAACTTGGCAACGGCCAGGGAAGTCAGCTCTTCAGCGGATTCGACGAGGATGGCGCGATCGGCACCCAGCGCCAGGGCGGTACGCAGCTGCTCTTGAGCAGTGGTCGGGCCGATGGAAACGACGACGATTTCAGTCGCAACGCCTTTCTCTTTCAGGCGTACGGCTTCTTCCACGGCGATTTCGCAGAAAGGGTTCATCGACATCTTGACGTTAGCGAGGTCGACGCCGGAATTGTCCGCCTTGACGCGAACTTTCACGTTGTAATCGACAACGCGTTTGACAGCTACAAGAACCTTCATGGATTCCTCGTTACTCTCCGGTGAAAAGAAAGTCGCCTAGGCGAACCTGGCGGTTGATGCTCATCGGCACACAAGGGCACCTCCAAAAACTTCGGCGGATGACCTTGCTCACGGGAAGTGATGACCGTTCGTCAGTCGTGACTGAGAGGTCATTCTTTATCGCAGCGTGTAAACTGCGCGCCATTGTTTGGGCGCGCGTCACCTGTCTTGCTTTTGGACGTGCTCTTGAAACCTGCAGTCTGCCTACGGTAAGCGCAAAACCGACCGTATATTGACCGGAACGCCTATTCTGGTCAATACGGCAAAACAGCCAGTCATAAGCCGCGCCTCTTTGATTTACCTAGCCTGCGGGCAATTCAAACAAACGTTTGTATTGGACGCTGACAGTGGTGTAGATATAATGCGCCACCTAGAGAGAAAGGTGGGTCATCCCCTGCCATTTGGCGCAGTGATGATGGACACGACACCGAACCTCCACCCATTAGAAAAAAAGCCGTTGAGCCTTGAGTAGGAGATAGCCTGTGGAACGCGAATACATGGAATTCGACGTGGTCATCGTCGGCGCTGGCCCGGCGGGCCTGTCTGCCGCCTGCCGATTGAAGCAGAAGGCCGCCGAAGCCGGTAAGGAAATCAGCGTCTGCGTGGTCGAAAAAGGCTCCGAAGTCGGCGCTCACATCCTGTCTGGTGCCGTGTTTGAACCCCGCGCCCTGAACGAATTGTTCCCGGACTGGAAAGAACTCGGTGCCCCGCTCAACACGCCGGTCGTGCGTGATGACATCTATGTATTGCGCTCCAGCGAAGCCGCAACCAAGGTGCCTGACTTCTTTGTGCCCAAGACCATGCACAACGAAGGCAACTACATTATCTCCCTGGGCAACCTGTGCCGCTGGCTTGCCCAGCAGGCCGAGAACCTGGGTGTGGAAGTCTACCCGGGCTTTGCCGCCCAGGAAGCGCTGTTCGACGAGAACGGCGTGGTGCGCGGGATCATCACCGGCGACCTCGGCGTTGACCGCGAAGGCCACCCGAAAGAAGGCGTATACACCCCAGGCATGGAACTGCGCGGCAAGTACACGCTGTTCGCCGAAGGCTGCCGTGGGCACATCGGCAAGCAACTGATCGAGCGCTTTAACCTGGCCAGCGACGCCGATGCCCAGCACTACGGCATCGGCCTGAAAGAAATCTGGGAAATCGACCCGGCCAAGCACCAACCGGGCCTGGTGGTACACACCGCCGGCTGGCCGCTGGACATCATGAGCAACGAGAACACTGGCGGTTCGTTCCTCTATCACCTGGAAAACAACCAGGTAGTGGTCGGCCTGATCGTCGACCTGTCCTACAGCAACACCTTCCTGTCACCGTTCGACGAGTTCCAGCGCCTCAAGCATCACCCGGTGCTGGCCCAGTACCTGGAAGGTGGCAAGCGCATCAGCTACGGCGCGCGCGCGCTGGCCAAGGGTGGCATCAACTCGCTGCCTAAAATGGTGTTCAAGGGTGGCGCACTGATCGGCTGCGACCTGGGCACCATGAACGTGGCCAAGATCAAGGGCAGCCATACCGCCATGAAGTCCGGCATGCTCGCTGCCGACGCCGTGGCCGAGCGCCTGTTCGCCGAGTCCGAAGGCGGCGACGAGCTGACCAACTACGTCGACGGTTTCAAGAACAGCTGGCTGTACGAAGAACTGTTCGCCAGCCGTAACTTCGGCCCGGCGATGCACAAGTTCGGCCCGATCATCGGTGCCGGCTTCAACTGGTTCGACCAGAACATCCTCGGCGGCAAAATGCCGTTTACCCTGCACGACACCAAGCCGGACTACGCCTGCTTGAAGCTGGCCAAAGACAGCCAGAAAATCGACTACCCGAAACCCGACGGCAAGTTGAGCTTCGACAAGCTGAGCTCGGTGTTCATCTCCGGTACCAACCACGAAGAAGAACAGCCGTGCCACTTGAAGCTGAAAGACCCGAGCATCCCGATCGGCACCAACCTGCCGCTCTACGATGAACCGGCGCAGCGCTACTGCCCGGCCGGCGTGTATGAAGTGATCACCAAGGAAGACGGCGAGAAGCGCTTCCAGATCAACGCCCAGAACTGCGTGCACTGCAAGACCTGTGACATCAAGGACCCTTCGCAGAACATCACCTGGGTGACACCGGAAGGTGCGGGCGGGCCGACTTACCCGAACATGTAGATCCGCAGCTTGAACATCAAGGCTCCCGAATGGGGGCCTTTTTTGTGGCCAGGAAAAGACCCGTCGACTCGGTCAAATGTGGGAGCGGGCTTGCTGTGGTGAGGGGGCTTGTCCCCCGTCGGGTTCACCATAGATTGATGGGGCTGCTTCGCAGCCCAACGCGGGGCAAGCCCGCTCACCACAGCAAGCCCACACATTTTTGACCGAGTTGTGCCTGGAGGCGTTAAGCCGCCCGCTCATCCCCAGGGCTGCGCTCGAAGTAGCGCTTATATTCGCGGCTGAACTGCGACGTACTCTGATACCCCACACTGTGGGCCGCCTGCGCCACGCCCATGCCCTCCACCAGCAGCAACTGCTGGGCCTTGAGCAGCCGCAAACGCTTGAGGTATTGCACCGGCGACAACAGCGTGCAGCGCTTGAAGTGCTCGTGAAAGGTCGAGGCACTCATGTGCGCATAACCGGCCAGCGTCTCGATGTTCAGCGGCTCGGCGTAATGCGCATGCAGGTGGTTCAACGACGTCGCCACCCGGGAAAACTGCCCCTGCTGCTCCACCAGCGCCCGCAGCACATCCGCCTGTGGCCCGCGCAACGCGGTGAACAACAATTCCCGCACCCGCGCCGGGCCCATGATCCGGCTCTCCAGCGGATCGTGCAGGCACTGCAACAGCCGCTCGACACAACCGCGCATGGCGTCATCCAGCACCACCGAACTCATCGACTCCAGCGTCTGCGCCGCCGGCGGTGGCCCGGACTGGATGCCCATCGCCATCACCAACTCACCGAGCACCACCCGGTCAATGCCCACCGTCACACCCAACAGCGGCGCATTGGGCATGGCAAAAGTCTCGCATTCGAACGGCACCGGCATCGCCTGGATCAGGTAATGCCCGGCGCCATACTCCAGGGTACGCGGGCCCAGGTACGCGACTTTGCTGCCCTGGGCGACGATCATCAGGCTCGGCTCATAGATCTGCGGGCCGCGCGCCACATCACAGCTGGCGCGCAATACCTTCACACCCGCGAGGTTCGTGGGCGAAAAACCATCGCGGGGTGTCAGGGGTTCGATCAGGGCAACCAACGCGGCATTGGCATCGACATGGCGGGTCAACAACATGGCAAAAACTTCGCGAAAAAAGGGATGAGACCATCATCGCAGGTCTGACGCTACAGCGATCCAATCCAGGGGCACTCCCGGACGAATAGGCATGAGACTCGGAGCAATCGCCATGGCCGCGCCAGGGGGCGGCGCGGAAAATGGCCCACCTCACTTGTCACTGCTTTTTGCGAGGTTCTCCATGTACACCGCCATCGGTTATGCCGCCCAGTCGGCCACCACTCCCCTCGCCCCCATGTCCTTCGAACGCCGCAGCCCACGCGCCGATGACGTGGCGATCGAAATCCTCTACTGCGGCGTCTGCCACTCCGACATCCACCAGGCACGCAACGAATGGGGCATCGCCGTGTACCCGCTGATGCCGGGCCACGAGATCGTCGGCAAAGTCACCGCCGTGGGCGCCAGTGTCACCGCGCATAAAGTCGGCGACCTGGTGGGCGTTGGCTGCATGGTCGATTCCTGCCGTCAGTGCGACGCCTGCCACGCCGACCTCGAGCAATACTGCCTCGAAGGCCCGACCATGACCTACGCCACGCCAGACCGCGTCGATGGCAGCAACACCATGGGCGGCTACTCCGACAGCATCGTGGTCAGCGAGCACTTTGTGGTGAAGATCCCGGCGAAGCTCGACCTGGCCAGCGCCGCGCCGATCCTCTGCGCCGGCATCACCACCTACTCGCCGCTCAAGCACTACGGCGTGAAGGCTGGCGACAAGGTTGGGATTCTGGGCATGGGCGGTTTGGGCCACATGGGCATCAAGTTCGCCAAGGCCATGGGCGCGGAAGTGACGCTGTTCACCCGCTCGGCGAGCAAGGCTGAAGAAGGCCGTCGCCAGGGCGCCGATCACGTGATCGTGTCCACCGACGAAGCACAGATGAAAGCCGCTGCCGGGCACTTCGATTTCCTGCTGGACACCATTCCGGTGCAGCACGATCTGAACCCCTACCTTGATGTGCTGCGCTTTGACGGCGTGCACATCCTGGTGGGTTTGATCGAGCCGGTAGACCCGCCCGTCAACGCCGCCAAGCTGGTGTTGGGCCGTAAAGTGCTGGCCGGTTCGCTGATCGGTGGCATTGCAGAAACCCAGGAAGTCCTGGATTTCTGCGCCGAGCACGGCATCACCTGCGACATCGAAATGCTCGACATCCGCCAGATCAACGAAGCCTACACCCGCATGATTGCGGGTGATGTGAAGTACCGCTTCGTGATCGACATGGCGACCCTGAAGGCCTGATCAGGCCTTCGCGCCCAACTCCGCTGACAGCCGTGCTGCGACCTGTTTGATCACAGGGATCAGCTCAGCCATTTTCTCAAGCGGCATGTAGGGCACGGTACTGGCGATGCTGATGCCGGCGACGATTCGCCGGCTGGCATCGCGCACCGGTGCCGCGACACAACGGATCGACGGTTCGTTGTCTTCCAGGTCGAACGCATAACCGCCCGCCACGTATTCCTGCATGCGCTGTTCAAACTGCGCCCAGGATTGCTCGGGGTGCTGCGGCCACTGCAGGTTTTTCCCGCCAGCCGGCAAGCTGACCTGATACAGGCGCTGCCACTCCTCTACCGTGTCATCCAGCAGCAACGCCTTGCCGATCCCGGTGCGCGCCAGCGGCATGCGATGGCCCACGCGCGAGCGCATTTCCGGGCCGTTGCGGCCAGGGTTCTTGTGCAGGTACAGCACGTCATCGTATTCGCGAATGGCCAGGTGGATGGTGTCGCCGGTAAGGGCCGACAGCTCGTCCAGATACGGTACTGCCAGGCTCACCAAAGGCAGTTCTTCCCGGGCCTGAAAACCCAGCTCGATCAATTTGGGGCCCAGCAGGTAACCGACTTGCGGCACCACGCGCAGGTAGCGTTCTTCCACCAGGCAACTGGCCAGGCGGTGAGTGGTGCTGCGGGTGGTGCCGATGCGCTTGGCAATCTCCTTGAGATCCCGCGCGCCGGCCGCCACTGCCTGCACCACGCCCAGGCCACGCAGCAGGGTTTGGGTGCCGGTGGGCGCGGCTTCTTTGACGGGAGTGTGGGCGTTTTCCTGCATATCGGGCCTATTGGGAAGTACGAAAACGGCGAGCATTATGGGCGGTCACGCCTGTTGTGGCGAGGGAGCTTGCTCCCGCTGGGGCGCGAAGCGGCCCTAAAACAGGCGACCGCGTTTTACCTGGATGAATGAGGTGCCTGGTATTGGGGCTGCTACGCAGCCCAGCGGGAGCAAGCTCCCTCGCCACAGAAAGCCTCATCGCTCGAGAAATCAGCGCTGCTTCATCCTGTCGATAATCACCGCCAACAACAGGATCGAGCCGCGAATCACGTATTGGTAGAAGGTGTCGATGTTCTTCAGGTTCATCGCGTTCTCGATGATCGCCAGAATCAGCACCCCGGCAATCACATGCCGGATCATCCCGATCCCGCCACTCAGCGACACACCACCCAGCACGCACGCCGAGATCACCGTCAGCTCAAACCCCTGGCCAATCATCGGTTGCCCCGAGGTCATCCGCGACGCCAGGATCACCCCGGCCAACGCCCCGATCACCCCGTGTACGGCAAAGATGATGATCTTGGTACGGTCAACGTTCACCCCGGCCAACAACGCCGCTTCCTGGTTGCCACCGATGGCCATGGTGTTGCGCCCGTAGGTGGTGTAGTTCAGCAGCCAGCCAAAAAACACAAAGCACAGCACGGTGATGATGATCGGCACCGGCACGCCAAACAGTTGGCCGTTACCAAAGACGAAGAAGCCTTCGTTCATCACCCCAACCGCCTTGCCGTTGGAAAAGATATACGCCAACCCACGCACGATCTGCATCGTCGCCAGCGTCGCAATCAACGCATTGATCCGCAGCTTGGCGATCACGATGCCATTGATCAGCCCCACCACCAGGCCCATGGCCAACGCCGCCGACACGCCGAAGAACACGCTGTCGGTGTCGCGAATCACGATGCCCGCCACCACGCCCGAACAGGCGATCACCGAGCCCACCGACAAGTCGAAGTGCCCCGACGCCAGGCAGAACAGCATGGTGCAGGCTGCAATGCCCACGGTGGAAATCGCCAGCCCCAGTCCGCGCATATTCAGCGGCGAAAGGAAGTTGTCGATAAAAATGGCGCTGAGCACAAAGATGCTCAAGGCCGCCAGCAGCATGACCCAATCGTCGAGAAACTTGCGCTGGTTGAAACCCGGCCAAAAGCTTCTTGCGGTTTTTACCTGTGACATACCCACCTCGTATTCTTCAGTCCCGCGTACGCGGAAGAGCCAGTTGCAGCAGCCGTGCTTCGTCCGCTTGATCGCGGGTCAATTCGCCGGTCAGGGCGCCTTCGCTCATCACCAGGATGCGGTCGGAGATGCCCATCACTTCCATCAGGTCGCTGGACACCACAATCACCGCAATGCCACTGGCGGCCAGGTTGTGGATGATCTGGTAGATCTCCGACTTGGCGCCGATATCGATGCCGCGAGTCGGTTCGTCCAGCAGCAACACTTTCATCGGCATCGACAACCAGCGACCGAGAATCGCCTTCTGCTGATTGCCGCCCGACAGGAACAAAATCGGTTGATCAGCAGACGGCGTGCGCACGTTCAGCGCGCTGATTTGCCGCTGGGCGTTGGTGCGTTCCCAGCCGCCCTGGATCAGCCAGCCGAAGCGCGCATGGTCGCGGCGCGCACTGATATTGATGTTCTCCGCGACACTGGCGCGGGGCACGATGCCTTCCTTTTTGCGGTCTTCGGGGCAGAGCAGCACACCCGCCGCAATCGCATCCCGCGGCGACTTGAACGTCTGCGCCTGGCCATGCAGTACCAATGCACCTTGAGTACTGCGCGACAGCCCCGCGAGCAGGCGCAACAGCTCCGTGCGCCCGGCCCCGACCAAACCAAACAGCCCGAGAATTTCGCCCTTGCTCACCTGCAAACTCACCGGCTCCTGCAACCCCGGCCCAAGTAAACCTTCCACCCGCAGCGCTTCACCGGAATGCTCGCGTGGTCGGTAGTTGTAGATGTCCTGGATATCGCGCCCGACCATGCAGTTAACCAGTTGGTCGACGTTCAACTGCGCCATGTCCTCGAACGTGCGCACGAAGCGCCCATCCTTGAACACCGTCACCGCATCGCAAATCCGGAACACTTCTTCCATGCGGTGTGACACGTAGAGGATCACCCGGCCTTCATCCCGCAGCCGGGCGATGATCACCATCAGCCGCTCGATCTCCCGGGCCGAGAGGCTGCTGGTGGGTTCGTCGAACGCAATCACATGGGCGTTGCGCGACATGGCCTTGGCGATTTCCACCAGTTGCCGCTGGCCGAGGGACAGGCTGCCCAGGCGCATGTTCGGATCGATTTCATCCGCCAGGCCCTTGAGCAATTCCCGCGCCTTGCGCACCATCGCTCCGCGATTGACCACGCCAAAGCGCGACGGCATATGCCCCAGCAGCAGGTTCTCGGCGACGGTCATTTCCGGCACCAGTTGCAGCTCCTGGTGAATCACCGCGATGCCACTGGCAATGCTGTCGGCCGCCGATTTGAAACTGACGTTGCGCTCGCCCAACTGCAAACTGCCGCTGTTGGGCGGGTAAAAACCGCCGAGGATTTTCAGCAAAGTCGACTTGCCCGCGCCGTTCTCGCCCATCAGCGCATGCACCGTGTGGGGTCGCGCTTCAAAGCTGATCTGCGCCAGGGCTTTCACCCCGGGAAACTCCTTGCCGATGCCGTTGAAACGCAGGCTCTCTGCCGCCGCGCTGTTCATTTCCACAGACCGATCTTGCTCAACTCTTCCTTGAAGTTGGCGCGGGTGATCAGGGTTACGTTGTCCAGTGCGGTGAACTTGGCCGGCTCCGTGCCTTTGGTGACCCACTCGAACATCGCGGTGGCGGTTTTATAGCCGGAGGCGTCCGGGCTGAGCAGCATCGAGCCGTAGAAACCGGTATCTGATTTCTTAAGCTCTTCGATGGCGTCGGTGCCGTTGATGCCCACGCCGATCACATTCGGTGCCTTGAAGCCGGCGCTTTCGGTGGCGCGTACGCCGCCCAATACGGTGCTGTCGTTCATGCCGCCGATCAGCAGGTTTTTCGCGCCGCTGGGCAGTTTCACCAGGGCCGAGTTGGTGGAGTCCATGGCGCCCGGTACATCGAGGGTTTTCTGCGCGGTGAACAGGATATGGTCAACCGGCAGGCCGGCGGCCTTGAGGCCTTCTACCGAACCGTCGGTGCGCTTCTTGCCGGTTTCCAGCTCGTCGAAGGTGTTGATGACGGCGTAGGTGTCCTTCCAGTCCCAGTTGCGATGCTTGGCTTCAGTGGCCATGGCTTCGCCTTGTTTCTGGCCGATCTTGTAGGCATCCAGGCCGACGTAAGGCACGTCTTCCATGGGCTTGCCCTTGGCGTCGACGAAGCGGTCGTCCACTGCCAACACTTTCAGGTTATTGAGCTTGGCCTTGGCCATGATGGCCGGGCCCAAGGACACGTCAGGCGGGCAGATCACGAAGCCCTTTGCGCCGTTGGCCGCGAGGGTGTCGATGGCGGAAAGGGTCTTCTCACCGTCGGGCACAGCGATCTTGATCACGGTGAAACCATGGTCCTTGCCGGCTTTTTCGGCGAAGGCCCATTCGGTCTGGAACCAGGGCTCTTCAGCTTGCTTGACCAGAAAGCCGATCTTTACTTCTTCGGCAGAAGCCAGGCCGCTGAGTGCCATCGTGAGTGCCAGGGTGCCTAGTGTCTTCTTGAACATGAACCACCTCTTCTTGTTATTTGGAAAAGTTTTAATCGTGGTACATCACCGACCGCCCACCATCGATCATCAGGCAGGTGGCATTGATAAAAGGAGCTTCGTCAGTGGCGAGAAACAGTGCAGTCATCGCCACCTCAATCGGCTGGCCGATGCGCTTCGGTGGGTGCAGGTCAAAGGCGCGTTGACGCTCGGCGTGAGGGTCGGCAAAGCCGTTCCAGTAATCGACGTTGAGTTGGGTTTCGATATAGCCCGGCGCGATGGCATTTACACGGATGCCCTTGGGCGCGTATTCGATGCCGAGCGCACGGGTCAGGCCCAGCAGGCCGTGCTTGGCCACCGGGTACGGGAAGCAACCGGGAATGATGTGGCTGGAATGGGTGGAAGCGATGTTGATGATGTTGCCGATGCCCTGCTCGATCATGTGCGGCAACACGGTGCGGCAACCGTACCAGGCGCCGTCGAGGTCGATGGCGAAGCAGCGGCGCCAGTCTTCGTCGGTCATTTCCAGTGGGTCGCGGAACACGTTGACGCCGGCACAGTTGACCAGCACATCGACGCGGCCAAAGCGTTCGATGGCCACGTCCACCAGCGCGCGCCATTGGTCCTTGGAGGTGATGTCGACGGGTTGCGCGTAGATCTGGGCGCCGCGTTCGCGCCAATGAGCGGCGACTTTCTCGACCTTCTCGCCCTGGATATCACCGATCACCAGCCGCGCCTGCTGCGCCTGGAAGCAGGCGACGATGGCCTCGCCAATGCCTTGGGCCGCGCCGGTGATGACCACGACTTTGTTCTTCAGTCGCTCGCCATAAGTCGGCTCGGGCACCGGAGGTAACGACAACGGTTGTGCCTGCATCGCTTCACCTGTTTTGTTTTTGGTAGTGAGTGCTGATGCAGAAGACTATAAACCCAGAAACCGGAATATCTCAATATATAAATTATCATCCCATATAGTGAGAATTAATATAAAAAACCGGCTGTGCCAGCCGGTGTTTTATACGCGCTTAACCCTGCGCGAAATCCCTCAGGGCATCGCCTTCCATGCGGTAGCGCACCCACTCTTCCTGAGGCTGGGCGCCGATGGATTTGTAGAACGCGATGGCCGGTTCATTCCAGTCCAGCACGCTCCACTCGAAACGCCCGCAACCGTTGTCGCAGGCGATTTTCGCCAGGTGGCGCAGCAATTTCTTGCCCGCCCCGCCGCCGCGCTGTTCGGGGTTGATGTACAGGTCTTCGAGGTACAGGCAGTTGCTGCCCAGCCACGTGGAATAACTGAAAAAGAACACCGCAAAACCGATCGGCAAACCATCGCGCAGGCAGATCAGGCCGTGGGCGGTGGCGCCTTCGCTGAACAGGCTGCGCTCGATGTCCACCACGCTGGCGATCACTTCGTGGCGGGCTTTTTCGTAGTCGGCAAGCTCGGTGATGAAGGTCAGTATCTGCGCAGCATCGCTGGGCACGGCGGGGCGAATCTCGATGGTCATGGACGGGCCTTGTCAGGGAAAGAAAGCCCACATACTAAGGCGGTTTAATGACCGATTGCAGTGCAATTTGATTCGCGGCTACGCTGCTGACATTCGACCTTTGAGAATCCCCATGCCCTTCACGCCACTGACCGACCTCGCCGCGACTTTATTGCCTCACGCCCTTGAGCCTTCCGAAGATGGCGCACACGACCTCTCCCACTTGCAGCGGGTGTGGCACAACGTGCGGTCGATCCAGGCCAAGGAAGGGGGCGATCTTGAGGTGCTGTTGGCGGCCGTGTTGCTGCATGACTGCGTGGCGGTGGAGAAGAATTCGCCGTTGCGGTCCAGGGCGTCGAAACTGGCGGCGGACAAGGCCGGGGAAATTTTGCTGGGGTTGGCGTGGCAGCCCGAGACGATTGCTGCAGTGACCCACGCCATCGAGACCCACAGCTTTTCGGCGGGCCTCACGCCGGTGACGCTTGAGGCGAAGATTGTGCAGGACGCCGACCGTTTGGATTCCCTGGGCATGATCGGCGTGGCCCGCACGTTTTATATCGCCGGGCGCATGGGCAGCGGGCTTTATGACCCGGCAGATCCAACGGCAAAGCATCGCGAGTACGACGACAAGCGCTTTTGCCTCGACCATTTCCAGACCAAGCTTTTGCATTTGGCGGGTGGGTTTCAGACGCCAACCGGGCAACACATGGCGCGGGTTCGGCACGAGCGGTTGAAGGGATTCATGGACCTGTTCATCGAAGAAATCGGTACGCCATAACGGCGCCGTTACTCCGCTGTGGGCTAATGACTGTTCGCCCTTTTCTGCCTCGCCAGTTACCTGCTTTCCCTGTCATACGGCTCGACATTTTTGCTGTCGCTGCTGATCCACTCGCGCGGCGGTAACGAACACGACGCCGGCAGCGTGATCTCCATGGCAATGCTCAGCACCTTTGTGGCGGTGCTGGTTTCCGGGCATCTGGCCGACCTGTTGGGCGCCGCCAGGTCGATCGCACTGCTGGGCGTATTGCTGGTGGTGGCCTGCTTGGGCTTTGCGCTGGCGCCGGGGTTTGGCGAGGGCTTGATGTTCTTCGGCTTGTCTTTGGGGTTGGGCTGGGGCGTGTTCTACACGCTGGGGCCAATCATCGTGGCGATGCTGGTAGAGCCGGCGCAACGGGCCAAATATTTCGCCCTGCTGTCGGGCAGCATGATGACCGGGATCGGCTCCGGGCCGCTGCTGGGGCGGGCGGCAAGTGCCCTGGATTTTTCGCTGACGGCTGCGTTCCATATCGCCGCACTGGCGAGCCTGGTGGGCGTGGTGATTTTCTGGCGGCTGGGTGCCGCGCTCAGTCAGCACACTGCGCCGGTGTCGAAGATTTCCTGGTCGGCCACACGCAAGGTGCTGTCGTCGAAGGCGGTGTTCGCAATCATCATGGTGGGCCTCGGCGGTTGCGTGTTTGGCGGGCTGTCGAGTTTCCAAACCAGCTACGCGGCAGTGCACGGGCTGGACTATTCGCTGTTCTTCCTGGGCTTCATGAGCGCGGCGATTACCAGCCGCCTGCTGATCGCCGGCATGGTGGTCAAGCGTGATCCGTATTGGGCAGCGTGTGTGTTGTCCGGGTTGATGCTGGTGTCGATTTTCCTGTTCGGGTTCTGGGTCAGCAGCAGCTTCAGCTACCTGCTGGCGGCCGTCACCTTGGGCGTCGGCTATGGCCTGACGTATTCGGTGATCAATGGTTTGGCGGCCAACGAGGCTCCCGCCGGCACTACGTCCCAGGCGTTGCTGCTGTTCAGCCTGGCGTACTTTATCGGGGTGTTTGGCTTCCCGTTGCTGGCGGGCAAGGTCATCGTCGAATACGGCATGCCGACCCTATTGATGAGCGTGCTGTGCGTGGCGTTGCTCAACTGGCTGATCACAGTAGCGCGGTTGATCTGGCGTCGATTCGCATCACACAAAATCTTACAAGCGACCTAAGACCGTTCGTCGGTATCGAGGCACGAATCGCAAACAGGGGCGGACCAATATCAGGTAAGGACATTAATCATATGGAGACACCATCATGACGACTTCCAGATTTGCCGCCTTCGCCCTCACCGGTTTGCTGTCTGCGGTTTCGCTGAGCAGCTTTGCCGCTTCCACAGGTTCGAGTACCGACCCAGTCGGCAGCCCGCCCAACCCGGCTACCCAGGAGTCGAAGGACTCGATGGGCACCGGCATGGACACCAACGGCGGCGCCATCATCGACAACAGCAAAGACCCGCGCACCCAGGGCGACGACACCAATCGCAACAGCGGTGCGGTGCCTAACGGCAAAATGGGCCCAGGCGCCACTTCGCCCTCGATCAACAAGGGCGACGACTCAAACATTCCCGGTGCGCCAAAACAGCCAGCGCCTTAACGCGCCGCAAAGACGAACACCCAACCATTTCCCAGTGAAGAGGTATGCATGAACGTCGATCACAACCTTGAAAAAGAAGTCCTCACCCGTCTGCTCCACGCTCATCCCAGTGGGCTGGGCAAAGAGGTGCTGGACAACTACCGAGGTGAAAAAGTGGTGGCCAGCGCCTTGGCCACCTTGCAGGACCGCGGGTGGATCAAGGAAGGCCATGTGACCTGCAACGATGCGGGGGAACACGCGCTGAACCTGCCGATCAAGCTCACCGCGTCCGGCGTGGAAGCGGCCCGCAAGCTGGAAGGCGAAGCGGGCCAATAGCGGTGTCAACGGTGAGCGGCCACCAGTAACATCATTGGCCGCTCACGCTCTTCTGCCAGTGCCGGGCGGGCCTTCAGATCCGCCTCGCTCGGGCCCCATTCGTCGACATGGCTCAGGGTGAAACCGGCCTGAATCAATAGCGTCAGCAATGTGCCCAGCGTGCGGTGCTGCTTGATCACGCCGTCTGCCAACCAGTTGGTCACCCGTGGCCCTTCCAGCTGATAGCTGTCCACCGGCCAGCTCTTGCGCCCTTGCTCATCAATCAGCCAGCCCGGTTGCCGGGGTGCCATGAAGATCGGGTGTTCGATGGAAAATACCAACTGGCCACCCGGTACCAATGCTTGATGGATGCGCGCGAACAGCCCTTTCAGATCGACGATGTAATGGAACGCCAGCGAGCTGTAGGCCACGTCGAATTTGGCGGCGGGAAGGTCGAGTTGCTCAAGGTCGGCGATGGCGTAGGTAATCGCCGAAGACGCAGTCATCTCCTTTGCCCGCGCGAGCATCTTCTGCGAAACATCCAGCCCCAGCACTTGTTCGGCGCCCTGCTCCTGGGCCCAGCGGCTGAACCAGCCGTAGCCGCAACCAAGGTCTACCACCTTCAAGCCTGGCATCGCCGGCAGCATGGCCTGTAATGCGGGCCACTCCGGGGCGCCGGCGAGGCCTTCCACCGAGCGGCCCATCTTGCTGTAGCCCTCGAAGAAAACCTCGGTGTCGTAGATGTTCTGGATCATGACGTCGCTCCGTGCTCAATGGCGACTATTGTCGCCGAATCAGCCCGCGCTCAACAACGCATCCACTTCAGCGGTGCCCGGCGAGGTCGCCGGGCCCCAGCGCGTGACCGCCAAGGCCGCCGCTGCATTGGCGCGACGTGCCGCAGCAGCCGGCGCCAGGCCATTGGCCAAGCCTGCGATAAACACCCCGGCGTGGGCATCACCCGCACCATTGCTGTCCACCGCCTTGACCTCGAATCCCGGTACATGCTCAGCCTGCCCGTTCCGGCCGACCCAGCAACCATTCGGCCCGTCGCGTACCACCAGCAAGGTGTCGGCGCCCAGGTGATCGTCAAGCTTGAGCAATGCGCCTGCAAGATCACTGGCGCCGGTGAATGCCAGCGCTTCCGGACCGTTACTGGTCCAGATGTCGATGCGCGGCAACAAGGCGACCATCAAGGCCGAGTCCGGCGCTTTCACCAGCGGGCCCGGATCGAACACTACGGTGATCGCGCGCGGCAACGCCAACAACCAGTCGATCAAGGCCTGGGCCTTGCCCTCCAGCAACAGGCTGTAGCCGCTGACGTACACATAGTCGTCGGCATGGGGCACGGCGTTGACCAGATCCTGGGCGAGCAAGTCACCTTCGGCGCCGATATGGGAAATGAAGGTGCGCTCGGTGGTGGCTTCGGTCAGGGACACGCACAGGCCGGTGTCCTTATCGGAGCTGGCGGCCAGGGCCATTTCAATGCCCTCGGCCTGCATCTGCGCGCGCGCCAGGTCACCGAAGCGTCCGGTGCCATGGCGGCCCAGATAAACCACCGGCAACCCGTTGCGCCGGGCGGCGGCCATCACATTGAAGCCGCCGCCGGCTTCGAAGCTGGCGGAGTTGGCCAATACATCGCCGCCGGTGGCGGGCAATGTGTCGAGGGACATGACCAGGTCGACGATGACCTGGCCGCTGTGGAGCAATCTAGACATTAGCGCTCTCTACCAAAGCCGGGCGACGATCAGACGCGCCACCCAGTACCGCATAAATCCCGCCTGCCACAAGGAAGGTGACGATCCAGCCCAGGCCGTTGTGGCCCAACCACGAATCGGACAGCGGCCCGGCGAACCAGATGTTCTCGGCCGTGGTGCCGATGGTGGTGAAGCTGAAGCCCAGCACAATCGCAATCGCCCAGGCGCCGAACGCACGCCATTCAACGCCGCCGCTGTACCAGTAGGCGCTGCTTGGCGTCACGTCGAGCAGGTCTTTGGGGCTGTAGTAGTGGCGATGCAGCAGGTCGACCACGAAGATCCCGACCCACGCGGTGATCGGTACGGCCAGCAGCGAGATGAAGGTGATGAACGGGCCGTAGAAGCTGTCGGCGATCAGCATGAAGTAGATCGAACCGGCGAAGATCGCAACGATGTCGACAATCACCGCGTGCACACGCTTGACGTTCAAACCGAGGGTCAAGGTGGTGAGGCCCGCCGAGTACACTGACAGGTTGTTGGACAGCAGCAGCCCGCCAAACGCGGTGATCAGGTACGGCACCGCCATCCAGGTCGGCAGCATGTCACGGATCGCGATGATCGGGTCAGTGGCCGAGGCCAGGTCGTTGTTACCCACCGACAGCAGGCCGCCAAGGGTGATCAACAGCACCAGCGGAATCCCCGCACCGAAGGCCGCAGACGCCACCAGGCGCACAGCCTTGACGCTGCGGTGCTGGTAGCGCGACATATCAGCCCCGGCGTTGGCCCAGCCGATACCGGTACCGGCGGCCATGGTGCCGATGCCGATGATCATCGCGCTCAACGGCGCAGGCGTGGCATTGAATACCGCGCTCCAGTCGATGGTGGCGCAGAGGAAACCGCCCACCACAATATTCAGCGCACCGAACACGTAGGTGGACCACTTCTGGATCACCAGCAAGGTGGCGTGGCCCAGGCCCGATACGGCCAGGGTCAGCAGCACGAAGATGCCAATGAACAGCAGCGTCAACACCGGTGCGCTTTTGGCTGCAACCGGCGAGTTGAACAGGATCGAACACAACGACAGCAGCACGAAGGCGGCGGTGGTGGTGTTGACGGTTTCCCAGCCCAGGCGCGACATCAGCGACACCAGCGTAGGGCCGATATTGCCACGCACGCCGAAGATCGCCCGGGACAGGGTCAGGCTCGGCGCCCGGCCACGACGGCCGGCGATGGAGATGATGCCCACCACCGCAAACGAACCGGCGGCGCCGAGGACCGCGACAATGATTGCCTGCCAGATTGCCAGGCCGCGAAACGCCACGAGGGTCGCGCCCAAGGGCAAACCGAGAATGCTGATGTTGGCCGCAAACCAGACCCAGAACAGTTGCAGCGGGTGACCGTTGCACTCGCCTTCCGGGACCGGCTCGATGCCGCGTGTTTCCAATTGCCCGGCGCTTTGGCCGGAAGAAGACGTACTCATGGTGGGGTGCTCCTGATGCCTGTTTTTTTGTGGTTGTGGCAGGTTGGCAAGTTGAATCTGTATTCCGGTCTTCCTGACTCGGCGCGATCAATGTGGGAGCGGGCTTGCTCGCGAATGCGGTGCATCGGTGACACATGCGTTGCCTGAAACCCCGCTTTCGCGAGCAAGCCCGCTCCCACATTTTTTGATCTGCGGTGCTCAGCGCAATGCGAGCAACCCCTGAACCAGCGGTTCCAGGTCCAGGCCATTCACCTGTTTGACCTGCTCGATCATCGCCTCCGGCCAGCACTGCATCCCCAGGCACGCTCCGAGCATCGCGCCAAGAATCGCGGCGATGGTGTCGGTGTCGCCGCCAAGGCTGGCGGCCATGCACAGGGCTTCGAAGGCGTTCACTT
The DNA here is from genome assembly GCF_002204795.1 of Pseudomonas sp. K2I15. Taxonomy (GTDB): domain Bacteria; phylum Pseudomonadota; class Gammaproteobacteria; order Pseudomonadales; family Pseudomonadaceae; genus Aquipseudomonas. The sequence continues at coordinate 59,180 of NZ_NIXO01000024.1, read as the reverse complement.
CACCCACCGCGACTTGTTGCGCGAGGGCAAACGACACCACCACCGATTCCTGGGAAGCCACGGAGGTGCCGATCAATTCGTAAAGCAGTTCGGTAAACAGGGCCTTGTCGCCGCTGTCGACGCTCAAGGTGCGCGCCCAACTGATGCGGGTGGCAATGCGCCCACCGGCAATCCAGTGGCCGTGGCTTTCCGCCTGCTGGGCGATCTGCGTGCCGATGTTCAGCGCTTCGCCCAGGTCGACACCGTTGATCCCGGCGGAAACTACCGCTGCCACCGCTGCGGCGCTGGAGATGCCCAGATTGGTGTTGTGGGTGACCTGGCAGGCCTGGATCACCGCCTGGATAAACTGCGCTGGGTCGTTGACGTCCGCCGCGATGCCCACCGGCGTGATACGCATGGCGGCGCCGTTGGTGGTGCCGTAGCGCCCGGACTCTTCCGGGGAATGGCCGGCCAGGATCATGTCGATCGCGCGTTTGGTCGACGGGCCCAGCAAGTCCTGGGAACCCTTGGCGCGCATCACCGCTTCCCAGTCGATCAGGCGTTGGGCGAGTTCGGTGGGTTCAATCCTGCCCTGCCCGTCCACCAGCAACTGGCCAACGAGGATCGCCTGTTCAGTGTCATCGGTGATCGAGCCCTTGGGCATGTTCGGCGCGATCGGCTGATCGGCGTCGGCATCTTCCAGGGCGGTGATCGCGCCAAAACGCGCCTTGACCTGCTCGCGGCTCAGGGACTGGGTGGGCATGCCCAACGCATCGCCCAGGGCCAGGCCGTAGAAGGCGCCGAGGGCGCGGGTTGAGGCGGTCATTTCGGTGTTCCAAATTGAAGGTGCAGGCGAAAGTGCAGAGGGTCGAGCAGGCTTTCAACGGATTCCATGAAGCGGTCCTGGCGGTCGTAGGTGGTGCGCAGCGCCTTGAGGAACACCGTGCCCACCGGGCGACCCAAGAGTTGGGCGTCCTCCTCGCTCAACGGCTCGGCACCGATCCATTGGCTGCCCGTGGCGCCGACGTAGCCGAAGGCGGCCAGGGTGATGGTCAGGGAGTTATCGATCAGGCCGACTTGCGGCAGGCTTTCCAGGCCGCCGGAGGCTGGCATCAGCGAGCGCTCCAGGGACACGAACGTGCCGTCGGCGGCGCGACGGCGGCGATCGAGGGCAATGAATTGATCGCTGCCGTGGCTGCTGAGCAGGTCCGGGCGGGTGACTGCTTCCAGGCGCAGGATTTCGGAGGTCACCACTGCACCGGTGTCGGCGAGGGCCTGGGCCCAGCCGCTGCGCTGGTCCAGCACCATGCCGTCGAAGGTGACGATGGAGCCGACACCGCTTTGGGTGGCGATGTAGCTGCGGCGCTTGAGCTCGGCCAGGGCTTCACGCAGGGTGCCACGGCTGACGGAAAACTCTTCGGCCAGTTGGTGCTCGCCCGGCAGCAGGACACCGTCGGCCATCACTCCGCCTTCAATCCGGCGGATCAGTTCGTCGACGACGCGTTTTTTCTTATCAAATCGGACATGTCTAATCATGTACAAATTGATAACCGAAAGCGCCCGGTTACGGCAAGCGAATTATTTCAGGGGGAAGTGAAAAATCAGCCTCAGGGTTCCAGGCCGATGGGGAAAAATACCCCGCCGCTCCAGACGCCAAGCCAGTTCTTACCGTTGATCGGACGGGTCACCGCCAACTCCACCAACTGATAGAACGCGTTGCGGTGAACCAGGGCTTCGAGGTTGGTGCGCACCCGCAGGTACGGCGAGGGTTCCAGGGTATCCGGGTCGATCACCACCCGCAGCGGGTGTTCAATATCGGCCTCGACCTGTTCATCCACGTTGGTGGTAAAGCGCAGCAGCTGGCTTTCGCCCTGCCCTTCGACTTCCAGGGTGACGGCGACGAAGGGCGCATCATCGACCTTGATCCCGACCTTTTCCACCGGGGTGATCAGGAAGTAATCATCGCCATCGCGGCGGATGATATTGGAGAACAGCTTGACCATCGGCTTGCGACCAATCGGTGTGCCCATATAGAACCAGGTGCCGTCGCGGGCGATGCGCATGTCGATATCGCCGCAAAACGCCGGGTTCCAGAGATGCACCGGTGCAGGCCCCTTGCCCTTGGGCAATTGCGCCAATAACTCATTGGCCTTGGCCGAATCGGTCATGCTGCTCTCCTTGTGACTTACTGATCGCTCATGCCCAACAGGCTGCGCGCGTAGTGCGCCAGGGGCTTGCCGATCAGATCTTCAGGCTTGTTGTCGTGGAACGTCAGTAAACCGCCACGACTGCGAATGCGCACAGTATCAATCAAATACTGGGTGCTGGTCTCGATCAACATCACCTGAATGGTTCCGGTGTCGATCCCCAGGCGATCCACCGCCTCCTGGTCAGACCATTCATCGGCGTTGCCGATACGGTCGTCCGCCTGGGCGAAGCGGCAGTACAGCAGGTAATGCGCGCCGGCAGCACGGGCCTCCGACATCGCCTGCTCCAGACCTTCGGGCTTGCGGGCGCGACGGACCATCGGGAAGTATTCGACAAAACCGTTGAAAGCTTCCTCGGCCACCACATTGGGCCGCGGATAAGCGCTGCCCGGCGGAGTGAACGCGCCTTGGGCGATGAAGACAAAGGAGTCCGGCTGAATGCGAACCGAATTGACGCGGCGGGTATCGCTGTGGTCCAGCAAGCCGGCATCGCTCATCTGATAGCGCGTGCCTTCGGCCATATCACTGACGGTCATGCAGCCACCCAGCGCGAGTGACGCCAGCACCAAAACCAGACTACGCATCCTAATTCTCCAGAGGCCGGTGACGGAAAACCGGCGAATGGGCACGAGATGCAGATTTTGCGCCAGCTTGCGGGACTAGCCGCCGATGATCTTCATGATAGTGGCGCCGCCGGAGAAGGCCACTTCCTGCTTGTCGCCCAAGGCCTTGACCAGCAAGCGCTGCAAGGCCGGCAGAGCCTGATGGCGCGGTTTGTCCAGCAGGTCGCCGACGTAGTGGCGGTTGCTCGACGACAGGCAGCCATGCAGCCAGCCGGTGGACGACAGGCGCAAGCGCGAGCAGGTGCGGCAGAACGGCACGCTTTCGTTGGCGATTACGCCAAAGAAGCCTTTGCCGGGCACTTCGTAGCGTACGGCGGTGGCGTCCACCGGGGCGTTGGCTTGCAGGTATTCGTGATGCTCGCCGATCAGGCTGAGCAATTGCTGCAGGCTAACGAACTGCTGCAGGAACGCATTGGAATCGGTGGCCAAGTGGCCCATACGCATCAATTCGATAAAGCGCAGCTCGTAGCCACGCTCCAGGCAGTAGTCGAGCAGCGGCATCACCTGGTCGAGGTTCTGGCCGCGCAACGGCACCATGTTGACCTTGATCTTGATCCCGGCGGCGCTGGCCTGGTCCATGCCATCGAGCACGGTGGCCAAGTCGCCACCACGGGCGATGCTGCGGAAGGCGTCGGCGTCCAGGGTGTCGAGTGAGACGTTGATGCGGCGAATCCCGGCGTCCACCAGCAGCGGCAGTTTGCGCGCCAGCAGTTGGCCGTTGGTGGTCAGGCTGATATCACTCAAGCCCATCTGCCCCACTGCGCCCATGAAGGCTTCCAGCTTGGGGCTGACCAGCGGCTCGCCACCGGTAATGCGCAGGCGTTCGATGCCGGCGGCCTCGATCAGGTATTCAACACCGCGTGCCATTGCCTCGGCCGACAGTTCATCCTGCGCAGCCACCAGCCGCTTGCCGTTGGGCACGCAGTAGGTACAGGCGTAATTGCAGGCTGAGGTCAGGCTGATCCGCAAATTGCGGAATCGCCTGCCTTGACGATCAACGATCATGGATCACTCCGGCAGAGGATAATTCGGGCGCACTAAAACCTGACTGAAAAATCAAGTTTTAGCAAGGTCCTTGCCTGAGTATATTCCTGGGTTACTGCGCTGGGCAGGAAATCATATCGCCATCACGTTGGCGAATGATTCAAGTGGCCGGCGTTTCGGCGTTCGGCAAATCGGTGCTGTGCTTGCGCTTGTTGCCCATGCGCACGCCGATATCCATCAGGAACTGGAAGAAACCTTCCTGGTCTTCCAGCACATTGCTCCAGAACGGCGAGTGGTACAGCGCCACGGCGCCGTGCACCAACGCCCAGGCGGCGCAGTAGTGGAAATACGGTGGCACGTCTTCGAGCTTGCCTTCGCTGATGCGGCCCTTGATCAGCAGGGTCAGGCGTTCGAAGTTCGAGGCACGGATCTTGTGCAGCTCCTCGACCATTTCCGGCACCTGATGGCCCTTGACCACTTTTTCTTCCAGGCGATCGAACAGGCGGTAGCGCTGCGGGTCACGCATGCGGAACTCAAAATAGGCGCGGGACAGCGCTTCCTTGTCCTTGTCGACATCGGCCGAGTGCAGCAGCTCGTTCAAATCGCGCTCGTAGTCGAGCATCAGGCGCAGGTAGATCTCGGCCTTGGACTTGAAGTGCTTGTAGATGGTGCCTTTGCCGATACCCACGGCATCCGCAATCATCTCGACGGTGACGCTGTCTTCACCCTGGTCGAGGAACAGCTTGAGTGCGGTGTCGAGAATTTCCTGCTCGCGGCGGCGAAACTCACGGACCTTGCGGGGTTCTTTGTGCATAAGAGAAAGGTCTGCAGAGATAGATATTGGGAGGGTTGCGTGCCCCAAGCCGTGCTGGTCGGAACGTTTTACCCAGTGCGCGGGATTATCCCGACTGAACGGTCGTTGGGCAACGCCTATATGAACAACCTTTGCACTTAACTTACAGCGCGCCAACGAATAAGCCGATTTGAGTCAGAAATAAAACAGGCCATCCCTGCATGTGCATCGCAATCAATGAGAACTCAACCGAAGCGGGCGTATTCCAAATCTGTTTAAAAAACGATCAGATGCGGCTGGACTGAATCGGATACTGATCAATACTTGAAATGTCGGCGTGGCATCTCCCCCAAGTGACGCGTCGACCTGGGTACCGACGGACTGCGTGCCCTTGTTTTACTCCTAATGGTCTTAGCCCGGATTCACCCCCCCAGAACCCGGGTTTTTTTTGCCTGCGATTTAGTGGCCGACGTGGGCCAGCGGGAACAGGCGCTTGAAGTTTTCGGTGGTCTGTTCGGCAAACCGCTCGTAGGACTCGCCCCGCAGCATCGCGAGGTAATCCGCCACATCCCGTACGTATTCCGGCAGGTTGGGTTTGCCGCGATGAGGGATCGGCGCCAGGTACGGCGAATCGGTTTCCACCAGCAGGCGGTCTGCCGGCACCTGCCGCGCTACATCGCGCAGGGCGTCGGCATTGCGGAAGGTCACGATGCCAGAGAGGGAAATGTAGAAACCCAGGTCGAGGGCGGCCTTGGCCATGTCCCAGTCTTCAGTGAAGCAATGCAGCACACCGGCCTGGGGCAGCGCGGCTTCGCGCAGCAGGGTCAGGGTGTCGGCACGGGCGCCACGGGTGTGGACGATCACCGGTTTGCCGGTCTGCTGGGCGGCTTGCAGGTGCAGGCGGAACGACGCCTGCTGCAATTCGGCGGCTTGCGGTTCGTAGTGGTAATCCAGCCCGGTCTCGCCGATGGCCACCACGCGCGGGTGATTGAGTTCGCCGAGCAACCAGTCTAGGGCCGGGGCTTCGCCGGGTTTCAGATCCAGCGGGTGAATGCCCACCGAGCAGTCGACGTCGGCATAACGATCGGCCAGGGCTTTGACGTCGGCGGCATTTTCGGCGCTGACGCCGATGCACAGGAAGTGCCCTACTCCGCGCTGGCGCGCTGCTTCAAGGGCAGCGTCGAGAGAACCGCCGTGCTGGGCCAGGTCGAGGCGATCAAGGTGGCAATGGGAATCTACGAGCATAGGGATCTACAACTTGAGTCACGGGAAGTGTCTGGCCAACGATACACCCGTCGGCCACTGAAGGTTAACGCCGGCCGAGCAAGCCGACCCACTGCACCAGCAAGGCCTCAAGCAACAACACGCGGTTGAGGTTGGCTTTGCCCAGGACTTTCTGGCGTTGGGCGAGGATCCAGTCCTGAATATTCAGGACCTTGTCCTGGGCGCTCTTCTGCGCCAGGTATTGCACAACCTTGCGCATGTCCGGAAGGCCCAGGCCGTTTTCGTCCTGGGTCAGTTGGTAGCGCAGGATCAGGCTCGACCAGTCGCAGAACCAGTCGAACAGCAGCAGCAAGGGAATGTCTTTCCAGGCGCTTTCGGCCAGTTGCGTAGCGGACAGTTCCTGCTTGAGCAGCTTCTTCACGCCATCCACCACCAGCGCACGCTGTTCACGCACGCCCTGGGCATGGAGTTTGACGGCTGCCAACGGCGAGCCCGCCGCCAGGGTCAGCAATTCGACGCGCTCTGCCTCGCCACACTCCGGCAACGCCTGGGCCAGCCATTGCAGGCTCATGGCTTCGCTAGGCAACGGGCAAGCCTGTTGCACGCAACGGCTGCGGATGGTCGGCAGCAGGCGGCTGGACTGGTGGCTGACCAACAGCAGCACGGTATCGCCGGACGGTTCTTCGAGGCTCTTGAGCAAGGCGTTGGCGGCGTTGATGTTCATCGACTCCACCGGTTCGATCAGCACCACCTTGCGCCCGCCCATCTGCGCGGTCTGCACCACGAAGCTGACCAGATCACGCACCTGGTCGACCTTGATCGCCTTGTCGGCTTCTTCCGGTTCCAGCAGGTAGTTGTCCGGGTGGCTGCCGGCCCTGAGTAGCATGCAGGATTTACATTCCCCGCACGCCTCCAGGCCGTTGGGCCGCTGGCACAACAAGCTGGCCATCAGCCGCTCGGCGAGCGCGCGCTTGCCGATGCCCACCGGGCCGTGCAGCAAATAGGCGTGGGCGTGCTGGGCACGGCCCGCCAGTTGCTGCCAGAGACTGTCCTGCCACGGGTAGGCTTCAGCCACGGACACGCTCCAGGAGTTTCGGCAACAGGGCGTCAATCGCCTGTTGTACTTGAGTCAGGGGCAATGCGGCATCCAGCAAGTGATAGCGTGCAGGGTCGGCTTCGGCGCGCTTGAGAAACGCGCTGCGCACGGCCTCAAAAAACACCCGGGTTTCCAGTTCGAAACGGTCCAGGCGACCACGGGCAGTGGCGCGGGCCATGCCGACTTCAACCGGCAGATCGAACACCAGGGTCAGGTCGGGACGCAGATCGCCCTGGACGAAGGTCTCCAGGGTCGCAATGCGCTCAAGGGACAAGCCCCGACCGCCACCCTGATAGGCGTAGGTCGAATCGGTAAACCGGTCACAAATCACCACCGCACCACGGGCCAGCGCCGGGCGAATGACTTCGGCCAGGTGCTGGGCGCGGGCGGCGAATACCAGCAACAGCTCGGTGTCGGGGTTCATCTGTTCGTCGCCCGGGGTCAGCAGCACTTCACGGATGCGCTCGGCCAGCGGCGTGCCGCCGGGCTCGCGGGTCAGCAGCACCTCGATACCCTCGGCGCGCAGGCGCTCGGCCAGGTATTCGCGGTTGGTGCTTTTGCCGGCGCCTTCCGGGCCTTCCAGGGTTATAAACAAGCCAGTCACAGGCAGTCCTTAGTCAGAGTCATTGCGGGCTTTGCGGCGCGGCTTCGTCGGCTGCGGGAGACGGTTCAGCAGGCGTATCCACCGGCGCGTCCGCAGGTTTTGCCGCCGGCGCGGGCGCCGGGCTCGAACGGTAATCGGCGCGACGCTTCATCTGGAACTCACGCACCGCAGCGTTATGCGCATCCAGGTTATCCGAGAAAATATGGCTGCCATCGCCGCGGGCGACAAAATACAGGCTGCTGCCCGCCACCGGGTTCAGCGCGGCATGAATCGCCTCCCGCCCGACCATGGCAATCGGCGTCGGCGGCAGGCCGGCGATCACGTAGGTGTTGTAGGGCGTGGACTCCTTGAGATGGGCGCGGGTCAGCTTGCCGGTGTAGCGCTCGCCGAGGCCGTAGATCACCGTGGGGTCAGTTTGCAGCAGCATGCCGATCTGCATGCGCCGCACGAACACCCCGGCAATCTGGCCGCGCTCTTGCGGCACGCCGGTTTCTTTCTCGACCAGCGAGGCCATGATCAGCGCTTGATAGGGTTCGGTGTACGGCGCATCGGCCGCGCGCTTGCTCCACTCCTGGGCGAGGACATCATCCAGACGGTTGTAGGACTTTTTCAGCAACTCGACGTCGGTCATGCCGCGAACGAAGCGGTAGGTGTCCGGGAAGAAGCGGCCTTCGGGGAACACCCCAGGGTGGCCGAGTTGTTCCATCACCTCGCTGTCACTCAGGCCCGACAGGGTTTGCTCGATCTTTTCATGCTTGGCCAGGGCGGCGCGCACCTGGCGGAAGTTCCAGCCTTCCACCAGCGTGATGCTGTACTGCACCACCTCGCCACGCTGCCACAGACCGATCAGGCCCTCGGCGGTAAGGCCCGGGGTCATGCGATATTCGCCGCTGTGCAGCGGCTGGCCGTCAAGGTTGAAGCGCCAGTAAAGACGCAACCAGAACGCATCCTTGAGCACGCCGTCGTTTTCCAGGCGATTAAAGGTGCCGGTGGGCGTCGCGCCAGCGGGTACGTCCAGCAATTGCTCCTGGGTCAGATTCAGGGGCTGCTCAAGGGCCGAGTTCAGCTTCCAGGCCGAAGCGCCCAGCAGCAAACCCGCCAGGACCAGACCGATCTCCAGCAACAATACAAATTTACGTCTCAAATCAAATACCCAATAGTGCGCGAACAATGCCCTGCAGTTTACGGGTGAGCGGCCCAACCGGCCAGCTCATCGCAGCACATCCGCGCACCGGCCAAATGCCATATACGCTGTTGCACACAAAGACTTCGTCGGCCTGTTGCAGCTGTTCAAGGCTGATATCGGCCACGCTCGTCGGGATGCCCAGCGCTTGTGCCTGCGCCAACAGCTCGGCCCGCATGACGCCGGCGACTCCACAGCGATTCAGATCAGCGGTCAGCAACACGCCGTCACGTACCAGAAACAGGTTGCTGAATACGCCTTCGACGATTCGACCGGACATATCCAGCATCAAACCTTCGGCGTGCTCGGCATCCTGCCACTCGGCGCGGGCGAATACCTGTTCCAGGCGATTGAGGTGCTTGAGGCCGGCGAGCAACGGTTGCTCGGACAAACGGGTGGTACACGCAAACAGGCGAATGCCTGACGCTGCATGTTCCGGGGGATAAGTGGCAGGAGGACTGCCTTGCAGAATGCGCCGCGCCGGGGCGCCAGCGCTGATGCCATAACCGCGCTGGCTATCGCCACGGGTCAGGATCAACTTGAGTACACCGTCACCGAGGGCGGCGGCATAGGCCAGCAATTCGCTGCGGATCAACGGCTGATCCGCAACAATCGCCAACCGCCTGCAGCCTTCATCGAGGCGCTGCAGGTGGCGGTCGAGCAACACGGGCTGCCCGGCCTTGACGGCAATGGTCTCGAACAAACCATCACCGTACGCCAGGCCACGGTCTTTCAGGGGCACTGCGCCCGCCGGCTGACCGTCGACCCAGCTCTCCATCACTCGGCGAACCGGCGGAACACCAGGGAACCGTTGGTGCCACCAAAACCGAACGAGTTGGACAACACCACGTCGATCGGCATCTTCTGCGGCTCGTGAGGCACAAAGTTCAGGTCGCAGCCTGCATCCGGCTCATCAAGGTTGATGGTCGGCGGGGCGACCTGATCCTTGATGGCCAGCACACTGAAGATCGCCTCGACCGCGCCCGCCGCACCCAACAGGTGGCCGGTCATGGACTTGGTGGAGCTGACCGCCAGCTTGTAGGCGTGCTCGCCGAACACCGACTTGATGGCCTCGGCTTCCGCCAGGTCGCCCGTCGCGGTCGACGTGCCATGGGCGTTGATGTACTGCACCTGGTCAATGTTGACCTTGGCATCACGCAACGCGTTGGTGATGCAGCGTGCAGCGCCTGCACCGTCAGACGGTGGCGAGGTCATGTGGTACGCATCACCGCTCATGCCGAAGCCAATCAGCTCGGCGTAGATGGTTGCGCCACGGGCCTTCGCATGCTCCAGCTCTTCAAGCACCAGCGCACCGGCACCGTCGGCCAGTACAAAGCCGTCACGGCCCTTGTCCCACGGACGGCTGGCACGGGTCGGCTCGTCATTGCGGGTCGACAGCGCACGGGACGCGCCGAAGCCGCCCATGCCCAGGCCGCAGGCGGCCATCTCGGCGCCGCCGGCGATCATCACGTCAGCTTCGTCATAGGCGATGTTACGAGCCGCCATGCCGATGCAGTGAGTGCCCGTGGTGCACGCCGTGGAAATGGCGTAGTTAGGCCCCTGGGCACCCAAGTGGATGGACAGGAAACCGGAAATCATATTGATGATCGAGCCAGGCACGAAGAACGGTGAAATTCGACGGGGGCCAGACTCGTGCAACGTGCGGCTGGTTTCTTCGATATTGGTCAGACCGCCAATACCCGAACCCATGGCCACGCCGATGCGCTCACGGTTGGCGTCGGTGACTTCCAGGCCGGCATTACGCACCGCCTGAAAACCGGCTGCCAGGCCGTATTGAATGAACAGGTCGAGTTTGCGGGACTCTTTGACCGAGAGATATTCCTCGACATTGAAGTCCTTTACCGAGCCGCCAAAACGGGTGGAATAGGCAGAAAGGTCCGTGTGTTCGATCAGACCAATACCACTGCGGCCAGCCAGAATGCCCTGCCAACTGCTCGGCACATCCGTACCCAGTGGCGACAACATACCCATACCGGTGACTACGACGCGTCTACGCGACACAGCACTCTCCTTTTTCTAATGACGACACTTTGCATCAGGCTTAAAGGAAAAAACCGCACGCCATAGGGCAGTGCGGTTTTTCCATCACAGCAAGCGACGATTACAAACTATTACGCCTGGTGGCCAGTAACGTAATCAATAGCAGCTTGAACGGTAGTGATTTTTTCAGCTTCTTCGTCCGGGATTTCGGTCTCGAATTCCTCTTCCAGAGCCATCACCAGCTCAACGGTGTCAAGGGAGTCGGCACCCAGGTCTTCAACGAAGGAAGCGCTGTTGGTCACTTCTTCTTCTTTAACGCCCAGTTGCTCGGCAACGATTTTCTTGACGCGCTCTTCGATGGTGCTCATACCTTGTTTTCACTCCTAATGGACAAATTCAGGCAGCTGGCCAGTGGGTAAGTGTATAGAAAGACTTTTCAGCTTTTCAACTGAAAGCTTCACCCTCGTACCCTATTGGCCATCTGCCTATAAATAGATTGCAGCTTTATAACGGATTTTAGACAGCTCGTATGACATTTTTTTGAAGCGATCCGTCACAATTTAACTCATGTACATCCCGCCGTTAACCGGGATTGTAGCCCCAGTCACGTATGCCGCACCGTCGGATGCCAGGAAAGCGACCACATTCGCGATCTCTTGAGCCTGGCCCAGACGGCCCAGCGGAATCTGCGTCAGCAACGCTTCACGCTGCGCTTCAGGCAGTTCGCGGGTCATATCGGTGTCGATGAACCCAGGGGCCACCGAGTTGACCGTAATCGACCGCGAGCCCACTTCACGCGCCAGTGCACGGCTGAAACCTTCCAGACCGGCCTTGGCCGCTGCATAGTTTACTTGGCCTGCGTTGCCCATGGCACCCACTACAGAGCCAATATTGATAATTCGCCCCCAACGGGCCTTGGTCATGCCACGCAAAACACCCTTGGACAGCCGAAACAGACTGTTCAAGTTGGTATCGACGACGTCATGCCACTCGTCGTCTTTCATGCGCATCATCAGGTTATCGCGGGTGATACCGGCATTGTTCACCAGAATAGCCGGCACACCGAATTGCGCTGTGATTTCAGCCAATACAGCAGCAACGGATTCATCGCTGGTTACGTTAAGCTCAAGACCGGTGCCCTGAACGCCGTTTTCCTTCAGCGTCGCGGCAATGCGCTCAGCGCCGGCGGCGGAGGTTGCGGTACCGATGACCACAGCGCCCAGACGACCCAGCTCCAGGGCGATCGCCTGGCCAATGCCACGGCTTGCGCCGGTAACCAGTGCAACTTTACCTTGCAGACTCATGCAGGCTTCTCCTAAGTTCGGAAATTAAGGCTCAGGCCAGGGCTGCGCGAGCGGCAGCGAAGGCATCCGGGGTATTGAGGTTGGAAGTCGACACGCCTTCGGCGCAACGCTTGTTCAGGCCAGCCAGGACTTTGCCCGGGCCGCACTCTACCAATTGGGTTGCACCGTTGGCGGCCAGGGCCTGCACCGACTCAACCCAGCGAACCGGCTTGTACAACTGCTCCAGCAGGTCGCGCTTGAGGGTTTCCAGGTCGGGAGCAACGGCAGCGCTGACGTTCTGCACCAGCGGAATCTGCGGCGCCTGCCAGTTGATCGCAGCGATCGACTCGGCAAAACGCTCGGCAGCCGGGCGCATCAGCTCACAATGGGACGGCACGCTCACCGGCAGCGGCAATGCACGCTTGGCGCCACGGGCCTTGCAGCCTTCGATGGCGCGCTCGACAGCGGCCTTGGCACCGGCGATCACCACCTGGCCAGGGGAGTTGAAGTTGACGGCGCTGACCACTTCGCCCTGGGCCGCTTCGGCACAGGCGGCGATCACGTCCGCATCTTCCAGGCCGAGAATGGCAGCCATGCCGCCCTGCCCGGCTGGAACCGCTTCCTGCATCAACTGGCCACGACGCTCGACCAGCTTGACCGCTTCACCGAGGGTCAGGCTGCCAGCGGCCACCAGGGCGCTGTATTCGCCCAGGCTGTGACCGGCGACGTAGGCCGGACGCGCACCACCTTCAGCCAGCCACAGGCGCCACAGGGCAACGGAGGCGGTCAGGATGGCCGGTTGGGTCTTGTCGGTTTGGTTGAGCAACTCTTCCGGCCCTTGCTGGGTCAGTGCCCACAGGTCGTAACCCAGGGTATCGGAAGCTTCCTTGAAAGTTTCCAGGATCAGCGGATGTTCCGCGCCCAGCTCGGCCAACATGCCGAGGGACTGCGAACCCTGCCCTGGAAAGACGAATGCGAGGGATGTAGACATGTAACAAGCCCCTAATGATCTGGTCGTCGGAAATTGGCGCCCCACAGCGGGGAGCGCAAGAAACTGACAGATTGGATGGTCAATTGAACTGGCCGGTCACATTTAAGCATTTCCGGACCGATTCGCCTAAGGCAACAGATCCTCAAGGCGGCCGTGCAAGCGTTGCGGCAGGTTTTCCTGGATCTCGATCAAGGCGCGCTGGATGGCACTTTGAAAACCCTGCACCCCCGCCGAGCCATGACTTTTCACCACGATGCCCTGCAAACCCAGGAAACTCGCGCCATTATGCCGCGCCGGTGCCAGGTCAGCCTGCAAGCGCCGCATCAAGGGCAGCGCCAGGGCACCCACTAGCCGCGACGCCAGGTTGCGCTTGAACAAGGCCTCGATGCGCGCCGCAATCATCGTCGCCAGGCCTTCGCTGGACTTGAGCAGGATGTTGCCGACAAACCCGTCGCACACCACCACGTCTGCTTCGCCGCGGTACAAACCGTCACCCTCGACAAAGCCGATGTAGTTCAAGCCGCGCGCGCTTTGCAACAGCGTCGCCGCCAGCTTGACCTGCTGATTGCCCTTGATGTCTTCGGTGCCGATATTCAGCAACGCCACCCGCGGCCGGGCCACGCCCAGCGCTTCGGCCGCCACCGAGCCCATCAGCGCAAAATGCAGCAAATGCTCGGCGCTGCAATCGACGTTCGCCCCCAAGTCCAGCAACTGGCAATAGCCTTGCTGGGTTGGGATCGCCGCGACCATCGCCGGCCGGTCAATGCCCGGCAGGGTTTTCAGCACATGCCGCGACAACGCCATCAACGCCCCGGTATTGCCGGCACTGACACAAGCCTGGGCCTTGCCGTCGCGCACCAACTCAAGGGCCACCCGCATCGAAGAATCCGGTTTGCCGCGCAAGGCCTGCGCAGGCTTTTCATCCATAGTGATGGTTTCGCTGGCCGGTGTAATAGTCAGGCGCGCGCGATCCACCGCCGGATGGCTGGCAATCAGTTCTTCAAGTAAGGAGGGTTGACCGACGAGGGTCAGGTGCAGCGAGGGCGTAGCAGACAGGCAAGCAATGCAGGCCTGAACAATGCTGCGGGGACCGAAGTCCCCGCCCATTGCGTCAATCGCGATGACTTGAGCAGACAAGTGATTACTCGTCAGCGCCCTTGTCGATCACTTTACGGCCACGGTATACGCCTTCTGGCGATACGTGGTGACGCAGGTGAACTTCACCGGTGGTTTTTTCTACAGACAGAGTGCTTGCCGTCAGGGCGTCGTGCGAACGACGCATGTCACGGGCAGAGCGGGATTTTTTGTTCTGCTGAACAGCCATAATTGATTAACTCCTAAACGTTTGGGTCACGCTTTAACTGCGCCAATACACTGAACGGGTTGGACCGCGTTACCTCGTCCTCGCTCGGTTCGGGCTCATCGAGACCCGCCGGCTGCTGGCATTCTTCCGGATGATGAGCAGGCACAATGGGCAAGGCGAGCAAAAGCTCCTCCTCGATCAGTGACTGCAGATCCAAAGGATCTTCGCCCAGTTCCAGCACGTCATAACCTTTCGGCAACGACTGGGTATTCGCACCCTCTTTCACCACAGCATAACTGCATTCGCTGTGGATCGGCAGGGTGACCAGCTCAAGACAACGCTGGCAAACCATTTTGACTTCGGTGTCGATAAAGCTGTGGATTACCACAGACTTACGTTCATCTCGTTCAAAAACGAATTTAGCCTGCACCGTACCGACAGTGTCGGAAAGCGGGTCGCAGAGTCTCTCCAAATCGGCCAGCAGCACTTCACCTTGAAGGGTAGTGCCACGATCAGCCAATTTGCGCGGGTCAACGTGAGGTGGAATCGGGTCATTCAACATAGGCGCAGCATTATAGGGATGCACCCAGCCATGTCAAAGGAAATTCAGCCCTGTCCGTCGCGAGGCCTCCCCGCTAGAATCCGCGACTGCCTTGAGGAGACGCCCATGCTGCCTTTATTACTCGCTTCCAGCTCGGTTTATCGCCGGGAATTGCTGAATCGTCTGCACCTGCCGTTCATCTGCAGTTCGCCGGATATCGACGAAAGCCGGCGCCCGGACGAGTCTGCCGTGGCGCTGGTCAAGCGCCTGGCCGAAGAGAAGGCCCGCGCCTTGGCCGGCAGCCACCCGGGGCATTTGATTATCGGCTCGGATCAGGTCGCCGCACTCGACGGCCAGATCATCGGCAAGCCCCACACCTTCGAGAAGGCCCGCGAGCAGTTGCTGGCGGCGAGCGGCAAGCGCGTCAGCTTCCTCACAGGCCTCGCCGTGCTGAATAGTGCCACCGGGCACTGCCAGGTCGACTGCATTCCCTTCACCGTGCACATGCGCACCCTGGACGCAGCCCGCATCGAGCGCTACCTGCGCGTCGAGCAGCCCTACGACTGCGCTGGCAGCTTCAAGGCGGAGGGTTTGGGGGTGAGCCTGTTTCAAAGCACCGAAGGGCCGGATGCTACCAGCCTGATTGGCCTGCCGCTGATTCGACTGGTAGACATGCTGCTGGCCGAAGGCGTGCAGATTCCCTGAGAACACCACAAAACAAATGTGGGAGCGGGCTTGCTGGCGAAGGCGGTGTGCCAGTCAACATCAATATCGACTGACCCACCGCCTTCGCGAGCAAGCCCGCTCCCACATTTTGAGCTATATCACTTTCAAGATCTCAGCGCAGGGTCGGCCCCTGGAAGCCCATCCACATCGCCAACTGCTCCGCCACACTGGCGCCGAGCTTCTTCGAAAAGCGGTCAAACGGCGATTCCTGAACGGTGAAGTCCACCAGTTCTTTCTCGCCAATCACATCCCGAGCCACCGAACTGGCACTGCCCAGCCCATCGATCAAGCCCAGCGGCAGCGCTTGCTCACCGGACCAGACCAGGCCGGAGAACAGTTCCGGATGCTCTTTATCCTTGAGCCGGTCACCACGCCCTTGCTTGACGCTGGCAATGAACTGGCGATGAGTGGTGTCCAGCACGCCCTGCCAGAACTGCGTTTCATCCGCCTTTTGCGGCTGGAACGGGTCCAGGAACGACTTGTGCTCGCCCGACGTGTAAGTACGCCGCTCAACCCCCAGCTTCTCCATGGTGCCGACAAAGCCGTAGCCGGCCGCCGTCACACCAATGGAACCCACCAGGCTGGCCTTGTCGGCATAGATCTGGTCGGCGGCGCTGGCAATATAATAGGCGCCCGAGGCACCCAGGTCGGAGATCACCGCGTACAGCTTGATGTCCGGATGCAGGGCGCGCAGGCGACGAATCTCGTCATACACATATCCCGACTGCACCGGACTGCCGCCCGGACTGTTGATGCGCAGGATCACAGCCTTGACCTTGGAGTCCTCGAAGGCGGCCCGCAGGCTGCTGACGATATTGTCGGCACTGGCAGACTCCTTATCGGCAATCACCCCGCGCACCTCGATCAACGCCGTGTAATTACCGCTACGCGTGGCGCTCTTTTCCATATCCATCAGCGGACTGAACAACGCCAGCATGCCCAGCAGATAAATAAAGGTCAGGAGCTTGAAAAAGATCCCCCAGCGCCGCGAGCGACGCTGCTCCTGCACACTGGCCAGCAGGGTCTTTTCCAGCAACTTCCAGCTTTTGTCATCGCCATTGTTATCGGCATTGGCCTTCTCAGGCGCTTTCCACTCATCGGTCATGCCATCTACCCCAGCAAAGACTTAATGGGCCCGGCTGAGCCAGGCCTGCAATTCAGAAAAACGGTCAATCGTCAGTCTCGGCTCATACGCCTGCAAGGCCTGGGCAGACTGGGCGCCGTAGCTGACCGCCACGGAGTCCATGCCAGCATTGCGTGCCATCATCAGATCGAACGACGCATCACCCACCATCAACGCCCGCCGAGGCGACACGCCACATTGAGCGAGGATCTGTTCGAGCATCAGAGGATGGGGCTTGCTGGCAGTTTCATCCGCCGCACGGGTCGCGTCGAAATAATCTCCCCAGCCATGGGCCTTGAGCACCCGGTCCAGGCCGCGCCGAGCCTTGCCGGTCGCCACTGCGAGGTGGTAACCATCGGAGCGAAACGCTTCCATGGCCTGCGCCACGCCTTCAAACAGCGGCGACGGCTGGGCATCAAGCGCCATGTAGTAATCGGCGTAGTGCTGACGAAACGCTATCAGCTCGTCATCGCCAATCTCGGGATACAGGGTGCGGATCGCTTCCGGCAGGCCCAGACCGATAATGCCCTTGACCGCCAGGTCGTCGCACAACGCGTAACCGGAACGGGTCGACGCTGCGTGCATCGACTCGACAATCCGACCAATGGAATCGCACAGGGTGCCGTCCCAATCAAAGATCAGCAGCTTGTAGTCAGGGTGCGGCACTCAGGCGCTCCACGGTCTTGGCCCACATCTCATCGACAGGCGCTTGTAGCTTCAACTCGCCGCCGTCCGGCAGCGGCACGGTCAGCATGTAGGCGTGCAGGAACAGGCGCTTGCCGCCCAGGTCACGGATTTCCTTGGAGAAATCCTCGTCGCCGTATTTGGTATCGCCAGCGATGCAGTGACCCGCGTGCAGGGTATGCACACGAATCTGGTGGGTACGGCCAGTGACCGGCTTGGCCTCGACCATGGTCGCGAAGTCACCAAAGCGGCGCAGTACCTTGAACAGGGTCAGCGCTTCTTTGCCCTCCTCGTCCACCTCGACCATGCGTTCGCCGGAGCGCAGGTTGCTCTTCTGCAACGGCGCACGGACGCTTTTGATCGAGGTGGCCCAGTTGCCGCGCACCAGCGCCATGTAGCGCTTGTCCACGCCATCACCGCGCAGGGCGGCATGCAGGTGGCGCAACATGCTGCGCTTTTTGGCGATCATCAGCAGGCCGGAGGTGTCACGGTCCAGACGGTGGACCAACTCCAACTCCTTGGCATCCGGGCGCAACTGACGAAAGGCTTCGATCACCCCGTAGTTCAGGCCGCTGCCGCCGTGAACAGCGATGCCGCAAGGCTTGTTGATCACGATCAGCTTGTTGTCTTCGAAGACAATCGACGCTTCAAGGCGCTGCAACAGGCCCTGGGCCAGAGGAACCGGTTCGTCCCGCTCAGGCACCCGCACCGGCGGCACACGGATGATGTCACCCGCCTGCAGCTTGTACTCGGGCTTGATCCGGCCCTTGTTCACGCGCACTTCGCCTTTACGCAAAATGCGGTAAATCAAGGTCTTGGGCACGCCTTTGAGCCTGGCAAGAAGAAAGTTGTCGATGCGTTGGCCGGCATATTCCGGCGAGACCTCAAGCAGCTGGACGCTGGGGGTCTGGGGGGCGGTAGTCGTCATGGCGGCGATGATAACAATTTTTTATGGAATTGAAGCACTTAATCATTGCTGCTATAGTCGCGAACGCCGCCAAAAGCGGCCTGGACAGAGGACTAGCGGCAAACTGCCGGCCCTGACCATCGCAATTCATCAGGACGCGAGGCCGTCCTACGGGGCTTTCGCCACCCTGGAAGGCTCGAGATTGTAACAAGCGCAGGTGACATGAGGCCTGAAGCGAGTGCAAAAAGCAGAGTGATTACTCGCCTTTTGCGCCGATATTTACGGCCAGTTCACAAAGTGCAGTCAGTCTTGAGCCAGACCACGGCGAATGCTTCGGAAACAACGCCTGTTACAAGCTGAGTGAGAGCACAGTCGCCCACACCCGGTCTTGTTTAGCCATGAGCGTGTTCTCCCCATTGGAGAACACGGTAAATGCCAACCCGCTGCGGATTCTGCGCGCGGCAGCACCCGAATTATCAGGGATACGTGTAGGGTGGAGATGCACAACCGTCGGACCGTGTAGCACTAGGCTTATATTTAGACGCTTCATCTCGTCCACAGTCGCCGGTTGATTCCTCCTCCTGACTGAGTGCTTAAGTCACCACAGCAAGCAGGAAGCGTACGTCGCGATATCGCCCATTTTGGCGGGTATTGCTGGACACTGGAGTGGCCAACCACTCTTGACGCACCTGACACCGACCGTGAGAAGTCGTGTGTGCCGAACGCCGTTTCCGGCAGCCCGGAAACCGACGGTACAACATGAAAAGAATGCTGATTAACGCAACTCAACCCGAAGAGTTGCGTGTTGCACTGGTAGACGGCCAACGCCTCTACGACCTGGACATCGAGTCCGGTGCACGCGAGCAAAAGAAGGCCAACATCTATAAAGGCCGGATTACTCGTATCGAACCAAGCCTTGAGGCTGCCTTTGTCGATTTCGGCTCCGAGCGCCATGGCTTCCTGCCCCTCAAAGAAATCTCCCGCGAATACTTCAAGAAAGCCCCCGAAGGCCGCGTGAACATCAAGGACGTCCTGAGCGAAGGCCAGGAAGTCATCGTTCAGGTGGAAAAAGAAGAACGTGGCAACAAGGGCGCCGCCCTGACCACCTTCATCAGCCTGGCTGGCCGCTATCTGGTCCTGATGCCGAACAACCCGCGTGCCGGCGGTATCTCCCGTCGCATCGAAGGCGAAGAACGCAACGAACTGCGTGAAGCGCTGAACGGCTTGGTCGCTCCGGCCGACATGGGCCTGATCGTGCGCACTGCCGGCCTTGGCCGCAGCAGCGAAGAAATGCAGTGGGACCTCGACTACCTGCTGCAACTGTGGACCGCTATCAAAGAAGCGTCGCTGGATCGTTCCGCGCCATTCCTGATCTACCAGGAAAGCAACGTGATCATCCGCGCTATCCGCGATTACCTGCGCCAGGACATCGGCGAAGTGCTGATCGACAGCGTTGAAGCCCAGGACGAAGCCCTGACCTTCATCCGCCAGGTGATGCCGCAGTACGCCAGCAAGATCAAGCTGTACGAAGACAGCGTTCCGCTGTTCAACCGTTTCCAGATCGAAAGCCAGATCGAAACCGCTTTCCAGCGCGTAGTCGAACTGCCTTCCGGCGGCTCCATCGTGATCGACCCGACCGAAGCCCTGGTGTCCATCGACATCAACTCGGCGCGCGCCACGAAGGGTAGCGACATCGAAGAAACCGCCCTGCAGACCAACCTGGAAGCGGCTGAAGAAATCGCCCGCCAGCTGCGCCTGCGTGATATCGGCGGCCTGATCGTGATCGATTTCATCGACATGACCCCAGCCAAGAACCAGCGCGCCGTGGAAGAGAAAGTCCGCGAATGCCTGGAAGCTGACCGTGCCCGCGTACAAGTCGGCCGCATCTCGCGCTTCGGCCTGCTGGAAATGTCCCGTCAGCGCCTGCGTCCATCGCTTGGCGAAAGCAGCGGCATCGTCTGCCCGCGCTGCAACGGCACCGGCATCATCCGTGATGTTGAATCGCTGTCGCTGGCGATCCTGCGCCTGATCGAAGAAGAAGCCCTGAAAGACCGCACTGCCGAAGTGCGCGCCCAGGTGCCGATCCCGGTCGCTGCGTTCCTGCTCAACGAAAAACGCAACTCGATCACCAAGATCGAACTGCGCACCCGTGCCCGCATCGTCATCCTGCCGAACGATCACCTCGAGACGCCGCACTTCGAAGTGCAGCGCCTGCGTGATGACAGCCCCGAAGCCCACGTTAATCAGTCCAGCTACGAAATCGCTGCTGCCGCTGCCGAAGTGGAAGAAGTCCAGCCAGCCGCTGCGACCCGCACCCTGGTTCGCCAGGAAGCCGCCGTCAAGACCGCGCCAGCCCGTGCCAACGCACCGGTTCCGGTTGAAGCTGTTGCTCCGGTTGCAGCGCCAGCCGCCCTGCCTGAGCCAAGCCTGTTCAAGGGCCTGGTGAAGTCGCTGGTCAGCCTGTTCGCCACCAAGGAAGAGCCGGTAGCTCCAGTTGTGGTCGAGAAGCCTGCCACCGAACGCCCTGCACGCAACGAAGAGCGTCGCAACGGTCGCCAGCAGAGCCGCAATCGCAACGGTCGCCGTGACGAAGAGCGCAAGCCTCGTGAAGAACGTGCACCCCGCGAAGAACGCGCCCCACGTGAAGAACGCCAACCGCGCGAAGCCCGTGAAGAAACGCCAGTTGTAGCCCGTGAAGAGCGCGCACCGCGCGAAGAACGTGCACCGCGCGCGCCACGCGCTCCTCGTGAAGACCGCAAGCCACGTGGCGAGCGTGAAGAACGTGTGCGTGAACTGCGCGAGCCGCTGGATGCTGCTCCGGCCGTAGCCGCTGCTGCTGCCACCGTTGCCACGGCTGAAGAGCGTCCAGCTCGCCAGCCGCGTGAAGAACGTGCGCCGCGCGCTCCTCGTGAAGAGCGTCAACCACGTGCCGAGCAGGCTGCTGTTGCCGGTGAAGAAGAAGAGCTGCTGTCCAACGAAGATCAGCAACAGGAAGACGGCCAGGACAACGCCGAAGGCGATCGTCCACGCCGCCGCTCCCGTGGCCAGCGTCGTCGCAGCAACCGTCGTGAGCGTCAACGTGATGCCAACGGCAATGAAATCGAAGGCTCGGAAGAGACCGGCGAAGCCACTGCAACCGACGAACCCACTGGCGCCGAACTGGCTGCCGGCCTGGCCGTTACCGCTGCTGTTGCCAGCTCGGTCATCAGCGCACCTGCTGAAGCCCAAGCCAACGAGCAAGCTGAAGCCGCCACCGCTGCCATCCAGGAAAACACGGTTGTAGAGACGCCAGTCGTCGAAGCGCCAGTGGTTGAAGCGACGACTCCAGTCGAAGCGCCAGCTGCTCCGGAAGTGGAAGTGGAAGTAGCACCGGTTCGCCACGTTCGTGAAGTTCGCGAGCCTCAGCCTGAAGCTGAAGTGGTTGCCGAGCCTGCGGTTGTTGTTGAACAACAGCCAGTGGTTGAAGCCGCTGTTGAAGCACCGGTTGCCGAGCCGACCCCTGAAGTGCGTGAAGTTCGTGAAGAACAGACCGCCTTCCAGTGGACTGCCGAGCCAGCCGCAGTAGTTGAAGCGGTCGAAGCACCCGCACCGGCTCCAGTCGTCGAACAAGCTCCAGCGCCAGTCGCTGAAGTGGTTGTCGCCGCTGAACCCGTCGCCGTTGTTGCCGAGCCTGCTCCAGTGGTTGAAGCGCCAGTGGTTGCCGAAGTGGCAGCACCGGTGGTTGAAGCCGCCCCGGCCAGCGCCCTGACAGAAAACGGTCGTGCGCCGAACGACCCGCGTGAAGTGCGTCGTCGTCGCAAGGAAGCTGAACTGGCTGCTGCCGCTGCTGCGTCGGCGCCTGTCGAAGCTGCACCGGTCGTCGCTGAAGTTGTCGAAGCAGCCCCTGCTCCGGTAACCGAAGCTGTGGTTGAGCACACTGCCCCTGCTGTCGAGGAGAACCTGCGTTCCGTTGAAGAAGTGGTAGAGCACAACCCTAAAGCCCTGGAAGAAGAGCACGAGCCTAAACCCCTCGTCTGATTCCATCGGCCACTAAAACGCCCCGCCTGAGTGATCAGGCGGGGCTTTTTTATGTCTGCGCTATCAGCTAGCGGTAGTTCAACAACGCCGGCACATCAACATCCCACACCACACCGGGATCATCGACCGCCACTTCCTGTACGGTCGCCTGGGCGAACAACGGCTTTGCCCCACGATCGCCGGTCAACGCCATTAAGGCCGGGCCGAATAAACGACCAAACCCTACGGGATGCCCGTACTGGCCTGCGTGCACCGGCACACTGATACCGTCTTCCTCAAGGCGCGAAATCACCTGCTCGATACTCGCAGGCAGGGTGAACGGCATATCCCCCAATACCACCAGCCAACCGGCAGACGGACCACTGGCAGCCACCGCCGCAGCGATGCTGTCACCCATGCCCGGCGAGCGCAAAAGCAGCACTTCACAGCCATGCTCCTTTGCCAGTCGAATGACTTCAGTGCGGTCCGGCGACGTCACCAGCCAACGCCTGGCAACCGCAAGTGGCAAATTCACCAGTACCTGCTCAATCACCGGCCGCGTGATGCCATCACGACCCACGCAGGGCGCCAGCAGCTTGTCCTTATTCGCACCCGCTTCAGCCCGAAAACGACTGCCCTGCCCCGCTGCCAGGATGATCGCGGTGATGCCCGTCAACTGACCGCTGCCTGCGACGGTTTTTTCTGCAACAGATCAATCCCGTTCTTGATGGCCACGATTTCCGCCATCAACGACAACGCGATCTCCGCGGGCGTATGACTGCCGATATGCAACCCAATAGGACCATGCAGCCGCGCAATGGCCTCCCCGCTCAACCCCAACGCTGCCAGGTTTTCCCGACGTTTCTGGCTGTTGACTCGCGAACCCAGGGCGCCAATGTAGAACGCCTTGGAATTGAGGGCCGTCAGCAGCGCCATGTCATCCAGGCGCGGGTCATGGGTGAGCGCGACAATGGCCGTGCGTTCATCGGTCTGGATATTCAGCACCGCTTCATCCGGCATGCCCGGTACAAAACGCCCGTGCTGTTCTTCCCAGCCATAGACAAACTCCTGGCGCGGGTCGCAGATCAGTACTTCGAAATCCAGCAAGCGCGCCATTTCCGCCACATAACGCGATAGCTGGCCCGCGCCGATCAGCAACAGGCGCCAGCGCGGGCCATAAATCGCCCGCAAACGTTCGCCGTCAAAGCTGACCGTATCGGTCTTGCTCGCACCGCTCAACACCACCTCACCGGTGGTCAAGTCCAACTCACGGGCAACAATCTCGTGCGCCGCGCAACGTGCCAGCAGGTCCGCGACCCAGCCTGGATCGCCCACACGCTCCTCGGTCAGGCGCAAGGTGCCGCCACAGGGCAGGCCAAAACGCGCGGCCTCATCCCGAGTGACGCCATACGTCACAAGCTGCACCGGCGGCCCGTCTTCAGGCAGCCGGCCATCCTGCAAACGGGCGATCAAGTCGTCCTCAATGCACCCGCCAGACACCGAGCCAATCACCACCCCGTCACCGCGCAAGGCCAACATGGCCCCCGGTGGACGCGGCGCGCTGCCCCAGGTCTGGACCACGCTGTACAGCACCACCCGCTGCCCGGCGCGGCGCCATTCCAGCACGCTGCGCAACACATTCAGATCAACACTGTCCATCAGGCCTTCGCCTCCTGCCAACCCTGCAACTGATAGCGGACCGGCAGGTTGCGGATGCGCTTGCCGGTAGCGGCAAAGATCGCATTGCACAGGGCCGGCGCAATCGGCGGTACGCCCGGCTCACCGACGCCACCCAATGGAACGTCACCCTTGGGCGTGACCAGGTGCACCGCGACTTCCCTGGGCGCGAGGGACATGCGCGCCACTTCATACATATGGAAGTTGTCCTGCTGGACCTTGCCGTCCTTGAAGCTGATTTCCCCCAGCACCGCATTGCCCAGGCCCATCACGCAGGCGCCTTCGAACTGCGAGCGAATGCGCTCCGGGTTGATCTGCGGGCCGCAATCCACGGCGATGTCGGCCTTGTGCACGATCAGGGTGCCGTCGTCTTTGACTTCTACCTCGATCACCGCCGCCACGTAAGTGACGAAGCTGTAGTGCACCGCCAGCCCCAGGCCGCGGCCCTTGGGCAAGGTGCGGCCCCAACCGGCAGCCTTGGCGGCGGTCTCAAGCACGCCGCGCAAGCGAGCCGTGTCAATGGGGTAACGCTCTGGTGATTCGCCGTAGTTCCACTCATCGCTCAGGGTCTTGGGATCGATCTGACGGTCTGGCCCTAGGAGTTTGAGTTGGTACTTCAGCGGATCCTCACCGGCCTTGTGGGCCAGTTCATCGACAAAGCTCTGAATCGCGAAACCGTGGGGAATGTTCGACACCGAGCGGTACCAGCCGACTCGCGTATGGGCCGCCGCTTCCGGGTTTTCCAGGCGTACGTTGGGAATCGCGTAGGCCATGTTGGTAAAGCCCATGCCCAGTTCGAACGGTGCCTCATGGATCATGTTCGGTGCAAACAGCGCAGTGATGCTCGGCGCCACGGTACGGTGCAGCCAGGCGGCGGGCAGGCCATCCTTGTTCAGGCCGGCCTTGAGGTACTCGGCGGACACAGTATGGAAGTACGAGTTATGGATATCGTCTTCACGGGTCCATTGCACCCGCACGGCCTTGCCGGGGAATTCCTTGGCCAGCACGGCGGCTTCAACGATGAAGTCCGGCTTGGACTTGCGACCAAACCCGCCACCCAGCAGCGTGACATTAAAGGTGACGTTATCGAACGGCAAGCCCAGGCGCTCGGCAATCCGTTCGCGGGTCACTTGCGGGGCCTGGCTTGGTGCCCAGGCTTCGCACTGGCCCTTGTCGTAGCGGGCGACGGCGACCATCGGCTCCATCGGCGACTGGGACAGGTGCGGCAGGTAATAGGCCGCTTCCAGGGTGCTGTCGGCATCGCTCAACGCCTGGTCGATGGTGCCGGTATTGCGCACCACTTTGCCCGGCTTCAGGGCTGCGGCTTCCAGCTCCTTGCGGTAGTCGATGGAGTTGTAGCTGGCGTTGACGCCATCATCCCAGACGATGTTCAAGGCATCGCGGCCCTTGATCGCCGCCCACGTATTGCTCGCAACAACCGCCACACCGCCCAACGGCTGAAACTCCGAAGGCAATGGCCGGCTTTCGATTTCCAGCACCTTGATCACACCAGGGACTTTCAACGCCGCACTGGCATCGAAAGATTTGACCTTGCCGCCGTACACCTTCGGCCGAGCGATGGTGGCGTACAGCATGCCGTCGAAATGCACATCGGCGCCATAGACCGCCCGCCCGTTAACGATGTCGGCACCGTCGATGGCCTTGACGCCTTCCTTGCCAATGTAACGAAACTCCGACGGCTGCTTCAGCTTCAAGCTATCCCGCGCAGGCACCGCGAGTGCACCGGCAGCGGCGGCCAAGGCGCCATAGCCCAACTCACGCCCGCTCGGCTGGTGAACCACTTTATGCAACTGAGCATGGCACTCACCTACCGAAACTTTCCATTGTTCAGCAGCGGCCTGCTCCAACATCGCACGAGCGGCAGCGCCACAGCGGCGCATCGGCTCATACCAATGGCGCATGCTGCGGGACCCGTCGGTGTCCTGGTTGCCGAACCGCACTTCATCGCCCGGTGCCTGCTGGACTTTGACCCGCGCCCAATCGGCATCCAGTTCGTCAGCCACCACCATGCTCAAGCTGGTGCGCACGCCCTGGCCCATTTCCGAACGGTTGCAGATCACCGTCACGGTGCCGTCGGTGGCGATACTCACGTAAACCTTGGGATCGTCGATCACGCCATGGGGCATGGCGTCACCGCCGTACTTCTTCACCGCGTCGGCGGCAAACGCTTCCGGCAAGCCCCAACTGGCAGCGATCACCAAGGCGCCCGTTGCACCGACACCCTTGAGGAACCCCCGGCGGCTGAGGTTATTCAGGACAAAATCAGCGGGTAACTGGCTCATGCCTTGGTCCCCTGCAGGTGAGTGGCGGCCTGGCGGATCGCGGTCTTGATCCGGTTGTACGTGCCGCAGCGGCAGATATTGCCAACCATGGCTTCTTCAATCTGCTCGTCGCTGGGATTCGGGTTGGTTTTCAGCAATGCGGTGGCAGACATGATCTGCCCGCCCTGGCAGTAGCCGCACTGGGCCACGGCCGTTTCGAGCCAGGCTTGCTGCACCACTTGGCCGACCGGGTCGGTGTGCAGGTTATCGATGGTGCTGACGTCTTGGCCCTTGACCGAGCCGATCGGGGTGATGCAACTGCGCGCCGGCGAGCCGTCGATATGAATGGTACACGCGCCGCACAAGCCCATGCCGCAACCGAATTTGGTGCCGTTGTAACCGGCCACGTCGCGGATCGCCCACAACAGGGGCATATCCTCGGTGACATCCAGTTGATGGTCTTGACCGTTGAGCTTGAGGGTAATCATGGGCACGCCCGCATAGAGAAAAGGTTATGGGGTCGAGCAATCTGCCACTTGGGGGCCAAGCGGAGTCGGTTCACGCAGATGGCTCAGGCTAATCGGCTCTCTTGTGAAAACGAATCTTCACCGGGCCTTTGATAAACAGGGTCTATGAACTGATAAAAACACATCGATAGCCAGCTAAGTTAACTCAGCCGCAATAAAAAAGCCCTGCAATGCAGGGCTTGGTGCGTCAAAAAACAAGCTTAGTTCAATAGCGGTTGGGTTCCATTTCCAGCACAACCTTGAAACGTTTTTCAATGTCCTGCTGGATACGCAGCGCGAGGCCGGCAATGTCCTGGCCGGTGGCCGCGCCATAGTTCACCAGCACCAGCGCCTGCAAGCGATGCACGCCCGCATCGCCGTCGCGAAAGCCCTTCCAGCCAGCCTTGTCGATCAGCCAGCCGGCGGCCAGCTTCATCTGCCCGTCCGACTGTGGGTAAGCCACCAGGTCCGGGTATTGAAGCTGCAACTCGGCGGCCAGTGCCTGGGACACCAGCGGGTTCTTGAAGAAGCTGCCGGCATTGCCGAGCACCGCCGGGTCTGGCAGTTTCTCGCTACGAATGCTGCAAATCGCGCGGCTGACGTCGCTGGGGGTGGCCTGCGCAATGCCGTGCTCGGCCAGGCGCTGCTGCACTGGCCCGTACTCAAGCTTCAGGTGCACGGCGCGGCTCAGGGCAAAACGCACCCGCAGGATCAGCCAGCGGCCGACTTCGTGCTTGAACAGGCTGTCGCGGTAGGCAAAGTTGCACTCGGCCAGGCTGAAATCACGCAGCTCGCCGGTGTGGCGGTCGAGGGCGGTCAGGCCGGCGAACACGTCCTTGATCTCCACACCGTAGGCGCCGATGTTCTGCATCGGTGCGGCGCCCACCGTGCCGGGGATCAAGCTGAGGTTTTCCAGGCCAGAAAAGCCCTGGGCCAACGTCCACAGTACAAACGGATGCCAGGCTTCGCCGGCTTCGGCTTCAACCACCACGTGCACGCCATCATCCTGCAATACCCGAATACCGTGACTGGCCATGCGCAGCACCAGCGCGTCGATGTCCTGGGTCAGCAGCAAGTTGCTGCCGCCACCAATCACCAACAACGGCAGCGCTTGCACAGCCGCATAGGCCAGGGCTTCGCGCACGTCGGTGTCGTTGTGGGCCTCGGCGAACAGCCGGGCACGCACGTCGATGCCAAAGCTGTTGAACGGCTTGAGCGAAACCCGTGCTTGCACCTGCAAAGTCATAACCGGCCCTTCAATTCAATCACCAACAGGTCACAAGCGCGCTCGATCAGGTCGAGGACGGTTTCGAAGCCTTGATCGCCTTCGTAATACGGGTCCGGTACTTCATCCACCACCGAGTCGTAACGGCGCAGGAACAGGTCCAGGTCCGCCTTGCCTTGGGCTGGCTGCATGGCCTTGAGGTTGCGCAAGTTGCTCTGGTCCATGGCCAGGATCAGGTCGTAGCGGGAAAAGTCGGCACGCGACACCTGTTGTGCGCGCTGGGCCGACAAGTCATAGCCACGTAGCAGCGCTGCGCGCTGGCTGCGCTTGTCCGGTGGGTTGCCAACGTGCCATTCACCGGTGCCGGCCGAGGCCACTTCAACCTGATCCGCCAGGCCGGCCTCACGCAGTTTGTGGCGCAATACACCTTCTGCCGTAGGCGAACGGCAGATGTTGCCCAGGCAGACGAACAGAACTTGCATCAGGCCCCCAGCAGGCGACGGACGCGCTCGAGGTCTTCAGGGGTGTCGACACCGGCCGGTGGCGCTTCCAGCGCATCGCCCACGTGAATGCGCACGCCGTGCCACAGGGCCCGCAGTTGTTCCAGGGATTCGGTGTTTTCCAGCCAGCACGGGCCCCAACTGACGAAGTCATGCAGGAAACCGGCGCGGTAGGCGTAGATGCCGATGTGGCGGCGGTAAGGCACGCCAGCCGGCAGCACGTCAGGCTGTTTGGCGAATGCATCCCGCGCCCACGGCAAGGTGGAGCGGCTGAAGGTCAGCGCCAGGCCATGGATGTCGCTGACCACTTTCACCACGTTGGGGTTGAACAGGGTCTGGATGTCTTCAATCGGCTCGGCCAGGGTCGCCATGCGGGCTTCGCCATGAGCTGCCAGGTTGGCCGCCACCTGGTCGATGACGCAGGGCGGAATCAACGGCTCATCACCTTGCACGTTGACCACGATGGCGTCCGCCGCCAGCCCCAGCTTGGTGGCCACTTCGGCCAGGCGGTCGGTGCCGGAGTTGTGGTCTTCACGGGTCAGCACCGCTTCGGCGCCAAAGCGTTTGCAGGCCTCGATGATTCGCGGGTCATCGGTAGCCACTACCACCCGTTCGGCGCTGCTTTTGCAGGCCTGTTCCCACACCAGCTGGATCATCGGCTTGTCGCCGATCAGTTGCAGTGGTTTGCCGGGCAGCCGGGTGGAGGCGTAACGGGACGGGATGACAACGGTGAAGGCGGTGGTCATTTATCCAGGCGCTCGTCGGTGGTCAGGGTGCGGGCTTCGCTTTCAAGCATTACCGGAATGCCATCACGGATCGGGTACGCGAGGCCGGCGCCCTTGCTGATCAGCTCGGTTTTGTCGGCGCTGAGCTTGAGCGGGCCTTTGCAGATCGGGCAAGCGAGGATATCGAGCAGTTTGGTGTCCATGAGTGTTTCCTGGAGAGCAGCGTTTTAAGGCAAAAGGCGAGCGGGCAGCAAGCGCATCAACTGCGTGTCAAACCAGGCGACAAACGCCGGTGACGGTGCCGCGTCCACCGCAAGGTACCACCAGTCGGGCTGGGCAAAGGCGCGGCACTTCACCGCGTCCTTTTCAGTCATGACCAACGGCAGTGCCGGTGTGAAATTCAAGACCTCGGCGCTGTAGGGCGCGTGGTCGGCAAAAGCATGGAGTATTGGCCGCCAGTGTAGCGTTTCAAGGGTGTTGAAGAAACGTTGCGGGTTGCCGATGCCGGCCACCGCGTGCACTTGTTGTCCCAGCGGGAAGTGATCAACGGGTTTGCGCTCGCCGGTGTGCAGGTTGACCAGGGCGGTGGGCAGCAGCCGGAAGGCAAAGCCGTCGTCACGGTCTGCACCCGCGCCGTTATAAAGCAGCGCATCGACGCTTTGCAAACGCTCGACCGGCTCGCGCAACGGGCCTGCCGGCAGGCAGCGACGGTTGCCGAGCCCACGGGCGGCATCAATCAAAACCAGCTCCAGATCACGGGCCAGGCGGTAATGTTGCAGGCCGTCGTCGGAGAGGATCAGGTCCAGGGTTTCGCTGGCCAGCAGCGCCTTTACCGCGCGGCTACGGTCGGGGTCGATCATCAGCGGTACGCCGCTGCGCTGCACGATCAGCAAGGGTTCGTCCCCCGCCACCGCTGCGGTCTGACTGGCTTCGACGCGCCATGGAAACTGTGGCGGTTTGGCGCCATAACCGCGACTGACTACACCGACGCGCAAGCCGCTGCGCTGGCAATGGTCGATCAGCCAAAGAATCAAGGGGGTCTTGCCAGTACCGCCGACGGTGATATTGCCTACAACCACGACTGGCACCGGCGACTGATAGATCTCGCCCTCGCCCGCCAGGAACCGCGCGCGTTTGCGCTGCACCACCCGGCGATAGAGGGATTCCAGCGGCTGCAACACCGCGAGCGCCGGATGGCCTTCGTACCACGCCTTGAGCAAACGATCAGTCATGGCCATCAGGGTTGGCTCGCCGCCTCGACGGTGGTCATGCGCAGATGGCTGAAACCGAGCTTGCCGGCAGCGTCCATCGCAGTGATCACCGCCTGGTGCTTGGTGTTGCCATCGGCACTGATGGAAAGTGGCAGGTTGGTATCACCCCCCGACTCTTTTTGCAGCGCCTCCATCAGGCTCGCCAGGTCGTTTTTCTCCAGCAACTGGTTATTCACCGAGAACACGCCATCGGCGCTGATGGCGATATCCAGTTGCTTGGCCTGCTGGTCTTGCGCCGGGGAGCCGCTGACGGCTTCCGGCAGGTCGACGCGCAGTTGGGTTTCCCGGGTAAAGGTGGTGGTGACGACAAAAAACAGCAGCAGGATAAACACGACGTCGATCAACGACGCCAGGTTGATATCGACGTTTTCCCGTTGCTTGCGGCGAAATTTCACGCGTTGCCCTCAACCAGGTCCACATCACGGTCGCCTTGCACCACTTCCACCAGCTTGATGGCTTCCTGCTCCATGCCCACCACCAGCTCGTCAATGCGCCGTTGCAAGAAACGGTGGAAGAACACCGAAGGAATACCGACCATCAGGCCCGCCGCGGTGGTGATCAATGCCTTGGAAATACCACCGGCCAGCACCGCAGCGTTGGTGGTCATGCCCGAGCCCATGAAGGAGCTGAAAATATCGATCATGCCCAGCACCGTACCGAGCAGACCGAGCAACGGCGCCATGGCGGCGATGGTGCCGAGGGCATTGATGTAGCGCTCCAGCTCATGAATGACCCGCGCGGCGGCCTCTTCGATGCACTCCTTCATGATCTCGCGACCATGCTTGGAGTTGGCGAGACCGGCGGCAAGGATTTCACCCAGGGGCGAGTTGGCCCGCAGTTCCTTGAGTTTTGCCTTGTCCAGTTGCTTGTTCTTGATCCAGCCCCAGACCTGGCCCAGCAGGTGGTCAGGTGTTACACGGCTGGCACGCAGGGTCCACAGGCGTTCGGCGATGATGCCGAGTGCGGCGATGGAACTCAAAATGATCGGCAACATCATCCAGCCGCCGGATTTGACCAATTCCCACACAGTGAAAGCCCCCTCGAAAAAGTGCGCCACTTTACCATAAGGGTCCGGCGCAAGGGCGGGCCTGCCCCAGAGCATCCTGTCGCAGGGGCTGGTCTTTGGTAACGCTGTTTTGCGGCGGGCGCTCGCGCCAGAAACGGCGCTGGCTGCGGGCGGCCACCGGCGGCTGGAAGGTGCCCAGTTGCAGGCGAAGCGCACCTTGTTCGGCGCTGTCATAAATCGCGCTGCCCACGGCCCGGTAACGCTCCAGCACCTGGGGATGTGGATGGCCAAAGGCATTGCTGCGGCCCCGGGAAATCAATACAGCCTTGGGGGCGAGGCGCTGTAGAAACGGCCATGACGACGAGCTGCGGCTGCCATGGTGGGGCGCTTGCAGCCAATCGACGGGGGCGCCGAAGGGTGTGGCCAGCAATGCCCGCTCGGCTTCACGGTCAATATCACCCGTCAGCAACAACCGTTCGCCGTTGGCCTGCACCCGCAATACACAGGACATCTGATTACCGTCCGTCGCATCAGGCCATTGCCACAGCTCGAACGTCACGCCGTCCCATTCCCACTGCTCGCCGCTGACACACGCCTGAGTACCGAGTGCCGCCGGGAGCCGCTCGGTCTCACCGCCCACCACACGTTTGACCGGCAACCCCTGGGCGACGGCCAATGCACCGCCGGCATGATCGGCGTCGGCATGACTGAGCAGCATCAGATCCAGCTCCGCGACACCCAGCTTGCGCAACGCGGGCAGCACCACGCGAGCCCCAAGATCGAACTCACCGGAACGTGGCCCGGCGTCATACAGCAGCACGTGGTTGCGGGTACGCAGGATCATCGACAGCCCTTGGCCGACATCCAGTTGCACCACATCGACCTGCCCATGGGGCACTGATTCGCGAGGGGGAAACACCGCCAGCAGCAACATCGGCCAACCCAGCAGCCGAAACGGGATGCCCTTGGGCAGCAATAACAACACCGCACCCAACACGCTCACCAACCATAAACCTACGGGCACTTGCGCCGGTATCCAGGCCGGCACGTACTGCGCCAGCAGCGCCAGGGCCTTGAACAGCCAGTCCAGCGTGCCGCCCGCCAGCCATAACAAACCCTCACCTATATAAGGCAGCGGCAACAAAGCCGTCCCCAGCAAGGCCAGGGGCAATACCACCAGGCTGATCCACGGCACCGCAACCAGGTTGGCCAGCGGCCCGCTCAGGCTGATGGGCAGGCCGAGCACCAGCAGCAGAGGAAACAGACCGATGGCAATCAACCACTGGGCCCGGGTCCAGGCCTGCCAGGCACTCCAGGGGCCCAGTCGGCCACTGAACGCCAGGATCAGCACCGCCACAGCAGCAAAAGACAGCCAGAACCCCGGTTGCAGGCTGGCCAACGGTTCGAGGACCAGCACTGCATTCAGTGCCAGCAACAGCGGCCACCAGATCCCCAGGTGTCGAAACCGCAGGCGCCACAGCAGGACCAATCCCACCATCACGCAGGCCCTTTGCACCGGCACCTCGAAACCCGCCAGCAAGCCGTAGCCCAGCGCAGCGGCAAACGCCAGGCCGCAAGCCCAGGGCAGCCACGGCAAGGGTTTCGGCCAACACCCGTAGCGCGCCAAGCCGGCGACCAGGCCATAAATCAGCCCCGCCAGCAGCCCGATGTGCTGGCCGGAAATCACCAATAAGTGCACGGTGCCGGTCGCTTGCAGAACCTGCCAATCCTCGGCGGCCAACCCGGAACCATCCCCGAGTACCAGCGCAGCAATCCCGGCCTCACGCCCTTGGGCATCTACCGCCAACAGCCGCTGGCGAATCCCGTCGCGCCAGGCATGCCGCGCAGGTGCCAACCGCTGGCCATCCTTGACCGAACCGGTGGCGCCAATCCGCTGGGCCAGCAACCAGGCTTCATAGTCAAAACCCTCGGCATTGAGCAAACCGGAGGGACGCTTGAGGGTGACGGCCAGCCGCCAGCGCTCACCACTCTGAACCGGCGGGCCGCCACGCCATGACAAGCGGATACGCTTGGGAAGCAGGTCCTTGCGTGACCGGCTGTCGGTCAGTTCGAAACGCACACCGTCGCCCGTCTGTTGCGGTAACCCGGTAACACGCCCTTCCACCCAGCGGGTCTGGCCCTCCAAACGCGGTGCCAACCGGTCATCCAGCGCCCACTGCGCACTGAGGCACGCCCAGCCCAACCCCAGCAAGAAAAACGCCAGCGGATAGGTACGAAAGGGCAACAGCATCAGGGCCAGCACTGGCATCAGCAGCAGCCAGCCGGTGGACGGCAACGCAGGTAAAAAGCGCAAGGCAAGCAGCCCCAGCGCGAGTGCGAACATACCTGTTCTCATGGATCTTTCCTTGAAAGCGACCCATTGAGTCTTAGCCGGGCTGCCGATGCGGCCTATTATTATTTGTCACAAAGTCTGAATTTCCCGTTCGTAGAATGCGGGCATACTTGCCCTTCGAACTGACCTGGACCCCTTATGCCACGGCGCTTATTCAAACGGTACATGCCCGATCCGACCAGCATTCGGGAACACAAGTCCTTACGCTTTCTCGGCAAATTGCTGCATGACCCGAACCTCTGGCACCTCAATCGGCACTCGGTCGCGCGGGCGATGGCGGTTGGCCTGTTCGCGGCGTTTATCCCGATTCCTTTGCAAATGCTGCTGGCGGCGATCCTCGCCATCAGCGTGCGCGGCAACATGCCGATTGCCGTCAGCCTCGTATGGCTGACCAACCCGATCACCATGCCGCCGGTGTTCTTCTGTACCTACATGACCGGCGCCTGGCTGATGAACGTGCCGCCCCGCAGCATGCCCGACGAACTGACCTGGGAATGGATCAGCGGGCAGTTATCGACGCTCTGGCAACCGTTCCTGCTGGGCTCGGTGGTGCTGGGGCTGGTGATGGCGGCGCTGGGTTATTGCCTGACCATGGGCTACTGGCGCTGGTGGGTGGCGCGCCAGTGGAAAAAACGCAAACAACGCAGAATGTAAACGCTACCGGGCGGTGAACCGTCCAGCCCGGTTTACGACGCAAAGATCCGCTCCCACTCCAACTCGTCGGTTCCGACGCCTGCTTACTGTCGCGGGCCACACACAGCGTTCTGAGTGCCCAACTGATCGATACAGGCCGGCAAAGGACCGCCGCCGGGCGTCCGTGGGTCCAAGGTTTGCCCAAGGTCATTAATTTGCAAGATTCCACACCGCGCAAATGGCTACACTGCGCAGGTGGCGCGGGCCGGATGCCTGCGTGGAATTCGACAACAGTGTGGTAGCAGGAGAGTGGCGTGCTTAGAAGAATGGGGATAAAAGGCCGCGTACTGTTGCTGACCTTATTGCCTACCAGCCTGATGGCGTTGCTGCTGGGTGGCTACTTCACCTGGATGCAACTCTCGGAGCTGCAGTCGCAATTACTGCAACGAGGCGAGATGATCGCCGAGCAACTGGCGCCGCTGGTGGCCCCGGCCCTGGGCACCAAAAATACCGACCTGCTGGAACGCATTGCCACCCAATCCCTGGAGCAAACCGACGTACGCGCCGTATCGTTCCTCGGGCCCGACCGCACTCCCCTGGCCCACGCCGGCCCGACCATGCTCAATCAACCGCCGATCGGCAACAGTTCACACCTGTTGCAGCGCACCGGCAATGACGCAACCCGCTATCTGCTGCCGGTATTCGGCCGCCATCGCAACCTCGCCGGTGAACTGATCCCCGACGAAGCCGACCGCCTGCTGGGCTGGGTCGAGCTGGAGCTGTCCCACAACGGCATGTTGCTGCGCGGCTATCGCAGCTTGTTCGCGAGCCTGCTGCTGATCGCCATTGGCCTGATCTGCACCGCGGCCC
Organism: Pseudomonas sp. K2I15; assembly: GCF_002204795.1. GTDB lineage: Bacteria > Pseudomonadota > Gammaproteobacteria > Pseudomonadales > Pseudomonadaceae > Aquipseudomonas. The sequence goes on along the minus strand of NZ_NIXO01000024.1, from coordinate 23,884 downwards.
TGGCCTTGCGCATCAGCCGCACGATCAACTCACCGATCGGCCTGATCAAGCAGGCCGTGGCACAGCTCAAGGACGGCAACCTGGAAACCCGGTTGCCGCCGCTGGGCAGCCAGGAACTGGATCACCTGGCCTCGGGCATCAACCGCATGGCCGAGACCCTGCAAAACGCCCAGGAAGAATTGCAACACAGCATCGACCAAGCCACCGAAGACGTGCGGCAGAACCTGGAAACCATCGAAATCCAGAACATCGAACTGGACCTGGCTCGCAAGGAAGCGCTGGAAGCCAGCCGTATCAAGTCAGAGTTTTTGGCCAACATGAGCCATGAGATCCGCACGCCGTTGAACGGCATTCTCGGCTTTACGCACTTGCTGCAAAAAAGCGAGCTGTCACCGCGCCAGCTGGATTATCTGGGCACCATCGAAAAGTCTGCCGACAACCTGTTGGGCATCATCAACGAGATCCTCGATTTCTCGAAAATCGAGGCCGGCAAGCTGGTGCTCGACAGCATCCCGTTCAACCTGCGGGACCTGCTGCAAGACACCCTGACCATCCTCGCCCCGGCCGCCCACGCCAAACAGCTGGAGCTGGTGAGCCTGGTCTACCGCGACACGCCGCTGTCGCTGGTGGGTGACCCGCTGCGGCTCAAGCAGATCCTCACGAACCTGGTGAGCAACGCGATCAAGTTCACCCGCGAAGGCACCATCGTTGCCCGCGCCATGCTCGAAGACGAGCAGGAAGACAGCGTGCAACTGCGCATCAGCGTGCAGGACACCGGTATCGGCCTGTCGAATCAGGACGTGCGGGCGCTGTTCCAGGCATTCAGCCAGGCAGACAATTCGCTGTCGCGGCAACCCGGCGGTACCGGCCTGGGGCTGGTGATTTCCAAGCGCCTGATCGAGCAAATGGGCGGCGAGATTGGCGTCGACAGCACGCCTGGCGAAGGCTCGGAGTTCTGGATCAGCCTGAACCTGCCAAAAACCCGCGACGACATCGAGGACCTGCCCTCCGCGCCGCTGCTGGGCCGGCGCGTAGCCGTGCTGGAAAACCACGAACTGGCGCGCCAGGCCCTGCAACACCAACTGGAAGACTGCGGCCTGGAAGTCACCCCATTCAACAGCCTGGAGAGCCTGACCAACGGCATCACCAGCGCCCACCAGACCGAACAGGCGATTGACCTGGCGGTACTCGGCATCACCGCCAACGACATTCCGCCGGAACGTTTGAACCAACACCTGTGGGACCTCGAACACCTGGGCTGCAAGGTGCTGGTGCTGTGCCCCACCACCGAACAACTGCTGTTCAACCCATCGGTGCCCAACCCCAACAGCCAGTTGCAGGCCAAGCCCGCTTGCACACGCAAACTGCGCCGCGCCCTGGCCGACCTGATCAGCCCGCGCCCGCTGCGCAGCGAACCCGGCGAGCCGCTGTCCAGCCGCGCACCAAGGGTGCTGTGTGTCGACGACAACCCGGCCAACCTGTTGCTGGTGCAAACCTTGCTGGAAGACATGGGCGCCAAGGTCCAGGCGGTAGAAAGCGGTTACTCGGCCATCGAAGCGGTGAAGCAGGAAGCCTTCGACCTGGTGCTGATGGACGTGCAAATGCCCGGCATGGACGGCCGTCAGAGCACCGAGGCGATTCGCACGTGGGAAAGCGAACGCCATGGCACGCCGCTGCCTATCGTTGCGCTGACGGCCCATGCGATGGCCAACGAAAAACGCGCCCTGCTGCAAAGCGGCATGGATGACTACCTGACCAAACCCATCAGCGAACGGCAACTGGCCCAGGTGGTGTTGAAATGGACCGGGCTGGCCTTGCGCAATCAGGGCCCGGAGCGCGGCGCCGAAAATTTGGGGCATGCCACACAATTGCCGGTGCTGGACCACGAAGAAGGTTTGCGCCTGGCGGCCGGCAAGGCAGACCTGGCGGCGGACATGCTGGCGATGTTGCTGGCTTCGCTGGAGGCTGACCGCGAAGCGATTCGCGTCGCCCGTGATGCCAACGACCGCAACGCCCTGATCGAGCGGGTTCACCGCTTGCACGGCGCCACCCGATATTGCGGCGTGCCACAACTGCGCGCGGCCTGCCAACGGGCCGAAACCCTGCTCAAACAGGACGACGCCAAGGCCATGCCGGCCCTGGATGAACTGGACATGGCGATTGCCCGGCTGGCCAGCGAGGCGCGGGTCAGCGCGTAAACTTTTGGGGCAAGGACGCCTGTCCCGTGGCGAGGAGCTTGCTGTGGCGAGGGAGCTTGCTCCCGCTGGGCTGCGCAGCGGCCCCAAAATCCTGGGAGCGCTTCGCACTCCAGCGGGAGCAAGCTCCCTCGCCACAGCAAGCTCCCTCGCCACAGCAAGCCCCCTCGCCACAAAGGCAGCTTTCCATCATCAAGAAGGAATATTTGATTCGCATTATCCTCTTCAGCAGCCAGACCTACGACCGCGACAGCTTCCTCGCCCAACCGTTGCCCGAAGGCATGCAGCTGCAATTCCAGCCGGCCCGGCTGAACCTCGACACCGTGGCCCTGGCCGAACACCACGAAGTGGTCTGCGCCTTTATCAATGACGATCTCAGCACCCCGGTGCTGGAGCAGTTGGCCAACGGCGGCACGCGCCTGATCGCCCTGCGCTCGGCCGGTTACAACCATGTCGACCTGCCCACCGCCAAGCGCCTGGGCCTGACCATCGTGCGCGTGCCGGCCTACTCGCCCCATGCGGTGGCCGAACATGCGGTCGCGCTGATCCTGGCGCTCAACCGTCGCCTGCACCGCGCCTACAACCGCACCCGCGACGGTGACTTCAGCCTGCACGGCCTGACCGGTTTCGACCTGGTGGGCAAGACTGTCGGCGTGGTCGGCACCGGGCAGATCGGCGCCACGTTCGCCAAGATCATGGCCGGGTTCGGCTGCCAGTTGCTCGCCTACGATCCCTACCCCAACCCGCAAGTCGAAGCCCTTGGCGCGCGCTATGTGAGCCTGCCGCAGTTGCTCGGCGAGGCGCAGATCATCAGCCTGCATTGCCCACTGACCGCGGACAGCAAACATTTGATCAACGCCCAAAGCCTGGCGCACATGCAACCCGGCGCGATGCTGATCAATACCGGGCGCGGCGGGCTGGTGGACACCCCGGCGCTGATCGATGCGCTCAAGGACGGCCAACTCGGCTATCTGGGGCTGGATGTGTATGAAGAAGAGGCCCAGCTGTTTTTCGAAGACCGCTCGGACATGCCCCTGCAAGACGACGTACTGGCGCGCCTGCTGACCTTCCCCAACGTGATCATCACCGCGCACCAGGCCTTCCTGACCCACGAGGCGCTGGGGGCGATTGCCGGCACCACCCTGGCCAACATCGCTGCGTGGGCTGACGGGCAGGCGCAAAACCTCGTCGAAGGATGATCAGCGGTCACATAGCCGCGCCATGATGGGTGGCGGCCCGTGATAGGATGCCGCGCCTATTTGGAGGATCCATGGCCGAACACGATTTCCGCTTCAGCTTGCTGAGCCCGCAACACACCCTGATCGAATGCCGCGCCCTGGTGCCGGGCCGCTATCAAGTCACTGGCAACGGTGGCTCGATCAAGAACGGCGACGTTCTGATCGTCACCCTGCGCGGCAGTAAAACCCTGTCGATGCGACTGACTGTCGAAGGCGATGCGCGCTACTCCATCCGCCCGGCGGGCCAGTGGGTCGCCATGGCCCAGGGGCCGAAGTTCGGCGAACTGGAGATTCACACCTGGAAGGTCAACTGCGACAGCTGCGACAACGTGCTGGAGTTTGAATTCGCGGTTGAAACCAAGCTGAGCAAAGAGCCGCTGCAACCGGCCGCCACCGCGCGGGTCACCGAGTTGGGCTGGGCCACCCTGGGTGACAAGCACCGCTGCCCGAAATGCCAGAAGGCCGCGCAATGAAAGCCTTGCTGATGCTGGCCGTGCTGGGCGCAGGCCTGGCGGGCTGCGCCAGCGATGAGGTCAAGCTCAAGCAGGACCACAGCTACGTGGTGGAATGGATCGGTGAGCGGCCATTGATGGATTACGCGCACCTGACCGTGACCCTCGGCGCCGATGGCCGCGCCTACGGCAACGGCGGCTGCAACCACTGGTTTGCGCCGTACACCGTGGACGGCGACAAGCTGAGCTTCGGCAAGGTCGGCAGCACCCGCAAACTCTGCGCCGAAGCGCTGATGGAGCAGGAGCACCGCTTCTTCCAGGCCCTGCAAGGCGTGCAGCGCTGGGACATCTCACCGATCGAACAAACCCGTTTCTGGCCGGCGGATGGCATGCCATTGCGGTTGTGGCTGGAGGAAGGCTGATCTGTAAGGCGCAACAGATCTAAATGTGGGAGCGGGCTTGCTCGCGAAAACGGTGCGACAGTCACCAGATACATCGACTGATCCACCGCATTCGCGAGCAAGCCCGCTCCCACATTTTTTAACCGCGCAACGCCTTGAGCTTGGCCAACACCCCCTCCGCCGTCTGCTCACCCATCAGTTGCTCGCGCACCTTGCCCTTGTCATCGATGATGTACGTCACCGGCAAGGCCTCGCTGCGGGGAATGTCGAAGATCCCGTCCGGGTTCTGCGCCAGTACGGTGAACTTGATGCCCAGCTTGTCGCTGGCGCTTTTGAGTTCTTCACCCTGGACGTTGTCGAAATTCACCCCGAACACACCCACCGACTGGCCCTTGAGCTGTTCGGCCAAGGCGTTGAGTTCGGGGATTTCGGTACGGCACGGGCCACACCACTCGGCCCAGTAGTTGACCACCAGCCATTGCTTGTCCAGGCGCTCGGCGGCCACTTTCTGACCGTATTGGTCAACGCCATAATCATTGCCACAGCCGCTGAGCAGCAGCGTGCCGATGATTGCCAATGCGCCTAACAGTCGCCTCGTCATGGGGTAATCCTTCGTAAAAATGAACGTTGGCTGCGGCCTATCGCCTCTCATGGTTTAAGGACGTGGCGCAGCGCGGGTAGAATACCCGCCACCTTACGCAAGATGCGACCCGCACATGACCGATCTGACGCTTTATCACAACCCGCGCTGCTCGAAATCCCGCGGGGCGCTCCAACTGCTGGAAGCCCGTGGCATGACACCGAACGTGGTGCGCTACCTGGAAACCCCGCTCGACGCCGCGCAATTGCAGGCCTTGCTGGGCAAGCTGAACATCAGCGCGCGGCAATTGCTGCGTACCGGCGAAGACGAATACAAAACCCTCAACCTGGCCGACGCCAGCCTCAGCGAAGCGCAGTTGATTGCCGCCATCGCCGCTCATCCGAAACTGATGGAACGCCCGATCCTCGAAACCGCTGACAAGGCCGTGATCGGCCGCCCGCCGGAGAACATTCTGGAGCTGGTTTCGTGAGTGCGCCGTATGTGCTGGTGTTGTATTACAGCCGCAACGGCTCGGTCAGCGAAATGGCCCGGCAGATCGCCCGGGGTATCGAGCAGGCCGGGCTAGAGGCGCGGTTGCGTACCGTGCCGGCCATCTCCAGCGAGTGTGAAGCCGTGGCACCGAGCATTCCAGTCGACGGCCCGCTGTACTGCAGCCTCGACGACCTGAAGAACTGCTGCGGCCTGGCGCTGGGCAGCCCAACCCGTTTCGGCAACATGGCCGCACCGCTCAAGTACTTTCTCGACGGCACCAGCAACCTGTGGCTGACCGGTGCCCTGGTCGGCAAGCCGGCGGGTGTGTTCACCTCCACCGCCAGCCTGCACGGCGGCCAGGAAACCACGCTGATGTCGATGCTGCTGCCGCTGTTGCACCACGGCATGCTGATCACCGGCCTGCCCTACAGTGAGCAGGCGCTGCTGGACACCAAAGGCGGCGGCACGCCGTACGGCGCCAGCCACCACTCCGGTGCCGACGGCAAGCGCGCGCTGGATCAACATGAGATCGCCCTGTGCCGCGCCCTCGGCCTGCGCCTGGCGAAGACCGCCGCGCTACTGGAGAACGGCCGTGGCCAGGAAGCCTAAGGTACTGCCGCCCCAGGCGTGGCTGGAGCCGCGAGTAAAGGCTGCGCGGGCGTTGAGCCTGCTGGCGTTTTTGGGGTTGGTGGGGTTGCTGTGTGCCTACTACCTGGTGTTCGCCGACCTGCATGGCGCGCGGCCGTGGGTGATTCTGTTGATCGAGCTGGTGCCGCTGCTGTTGCTGGCACCGGGGATGATTCTGGGCAGCGCGCGCGGGCATTCGTGGATGTGTTTTGTGGTGAACTTGTACTTCATCAAGGGCGCGCTGGCGGCGTATGACCCGAACCGGCAATGGTTTGGTGTGCTGGAAATGCTGGCGAGCCTGGCGGTGTTCTGCACGGCGTTGATGTATGTGCGTTACCGGCACCAGCTGAATCGGCGGTTGGCGGGGGAAGGTTTGCCTGCCTGAACGCATTTCTTCAGGCAAGCCCAGATAAGTGTGGCGAGGGAGCTTGCTCCCGCTGGGCTGCGCAGCGGCCCCAAAATCCTGGGAGCGCTTCGCACTCCAGCGGGAGCAAGCTCCCTCGCCACAGCAAGCTCCCTCGCCACAGGGTTATTCGTCGGACTTAGTGGTTCACGGTATACGCCAACATCATCGACAACTGGCACATCGGCCGCCCGCTCTCGGCATGCCACTGGTTGAACGCGCCCTGCACCGTGGCCAGGTCCCGCAGGCTGGTGGGCACCTTGTCGACAATTTTCTGCGCATTCAGCGCCGCCACCACGTCATAGCTCGGCACGAACGTGTCCTTGCCCACCATGCGCAAAAAGCGCGGCGCCGACAGCCCGCCTAACTGGTGGCCGTGCTTGCTGAGGTACTTCCACAGGCCGACGATATCGGTCACCGGCCAGTCGGCAATCAGCGCACCGAAGCTGCCCTTTTCCTTTTCGATATCCAGAATCATCTGCGCATTGCGCGGCACGCTCTTGAGCTTGCCCAGGTGGCGGATGATGCGCGTGTCCTGCATCAGCCGCTCCAGGTGCTCGGCGCCCATCAGCACGACTTTTTCCGGGTCAAACCCAAAGAACACCTGCTCGAAGGCCGGCCACTTGGCGTCCACCACGCTGTGTTTGAGCCCGGCGCGAAACACTCGCAGCGACAGGGTCGACAGGTAGCGGTCATCACTGATCTTGCGCAGTTGCGCCGGGGTCAGGGGCACAGGCAAATGGGCTTCCAGCTCGGCCGCCGAACCAAAACGGTTCAGACAATATTCGTGCAGCCACTTGTAATCGCGCATGCCCTCTCCTAAGGATTGAAATGAAAACGGCGCCCAGGAGCGCCGTCTGTCAGAGCCGTGAAAGCGCTCAGAGGTTCACTACGTTGACGAAGCGCGACGCCGCGCTTTCGTCGATACGCAGGCTGGTGAAGTCGAACAGGTTACGGTCGGCCAACTGCGACGGCTGCACGTTCTGCAAGCTGCGGAAGATGCTGTCGACACGGCCCGGGGTCTTGCGGTCCCAGTCCTGGAGCATGTCCTTGACCACCTGGCGTTGCAGGTTTTCCTGGGAGCCGCAGAGGTTGCACGGGATGATCGGGAATTGCTTGAGGTCCGAATACGCCTGGATGTCCCGCTCATGGCAGTACGCCAGCGGGCGAATCACCACGTTGCGCCCGTCATCGGCCCGCAGCTTGGGCGGCATGGCCTTGAGGCTGCCGTTGAAGAACATGTTGAGAAAGAAGGTTTCGACGATGTCATCGCGGTGATGACCCAGAGCCATTTTGGTCGCGCCGATTTCGTCGGCAAAGGTGTAGAGCGTGCCACGGCGCAGGCGCGAGCACAGCGAGCAGGTGGTCTTGCCTTCCGGGATCAGTTCCTTGACCACCGAGTAGGTGTCTTTCTCGACGATGTGGTACTCGACCCCCAGTTCCTTGAGGTAGGCCGGCAGCACGTGCTCGGGAAAACCCGGCTGCTTCTGGTCCATGTTCACGGCGACGATCTCGAACTTGATCGGCGCGACCTTTTGCAGGTGCATCAGCATGTCGAGCAGGGTGTAGCTGTCTTTGCCGCCAGACAGGCAGACCATGACCTTGTCGCCCTCTTCGATCATGTTGAAATCGGCGACTGCCTCACCGGCCTGGCGACGCAGGCGTTTTTGCAGTTTGTTCTGGTTGACCGTAAGAGTGCCCATGGCGCTTGGATCCGCGAAAGGTATGTGACGAAAAGCCGGGTATTTTACCGGGATGGACGACCGAGTTCCAATTAACAGACCCCGCCGCGATTAAGCCCAATGTTTACAGCGCAATTTGCTCTAAAGCCCTACAGTTTTTCCGGTCACCACTTCCTATACTGCGACATAAGGTCGCACATATATCCAGACCTTTCAGGCCAATTGGCCCGTGGGCGCTCCGCTGGGGGGCGATGGTAATAACGACAGGAGTGACTGGCATGATCCATCACGTCGTGGGACTTTTCACCCACCCCGACCAGGAATGGCGGGAAATTCGTGGCGATAAAGAAGAAAGCATCGGCCACATGTACCTCACCCACACCCTGATTCTCGCGGCGATCCCCGCGGTATCAGCCTTTATCGGCACCACTCAGGTAGGTTGGGTCATCGGCAGCCGTGCACCGGTCATGCTGACGGTGGAAAGCGCGTTGTGGATGACCATCATGTCTTACGCGGCGATGCTCGGCGGCGTGGCGGTGATGGGCGCGTTCATTCACTGGATGGCCCGTACTTATGACGCCAACCCCAGCATGGCGCGCTGCGTGGCGTTTGCCACCTACACCGCGACACCGCTGTTTATCGGCGGGCTGGCGGCGCTGTACCCGCATATGTGGCTGGGCATGGTCGTCGGCACAGCCGCCATCTGCTACACGGTGTACCTGCTGTACGTAGGGTTGCCGACGTTCATGAACATCAACCCGGACGAAGGCTTCCTGTTTTCCAGCTCGGTGCTGGCGGTAGGCCTGGTGGTGCTGGTGGCGATCATGGCCTTTACCGTGATCGTCTGGGGGCTGGGCGTAGGCCCGATCTACACCAACTGACGCGGCTCAACCCGCAGGAAAAGCCACCGCAAGGTGGCTTTGTGCGTTATGCATGACCATTCGGCGCCTGACAGATTCGGATACACCGTTGTTTGCGGCATACTGGACATCTCTGGAGATATGTACAGCATGCCCGAGCAACTCAATACCCGCGTCGAAGATTGTTTCCTGCAAGCCGAATCCTTTTTCAAACGAAGCTTCAAACGCCCCCAGGTCAGCCTCAAGCTGCGGGGCCAGAAGGCCGGCGTCGCGCATTTGCACGAGAACCTGCTGCGCTTCAACCCCCAGTTGTACCGTGAAAACAGCCAACACTTCCTTAAACAGACGGTCGCCCATGAAGTGGCGCACCTGATTGCCCACCAATTGTTCGGCGAGCGCATCCAGCCCCATGGCGAGGAATGGCAGTTGATCATGCGTGGGGTTTACGAACTGCCGCCGGACCGCTGCCACACCTATGAAATCCAGCGGCGGCGCGTAACGCGCTATATCTACCGCTGCCCGTGTGCCGACAGCGACTTCCCGTTTTCGCCACAGCGTCACGGGCTGGTGAGCCAGGACCGGCGGTATTTGTGCCGCAGGTGTCGGCAGACTCTGGTGTTTACCGGGGAAACCCGCGTCGAGTAAGGTTTGTGGTGGCTGTAAGGGCCCTTTCGCGAGCAAGCCCGCTCCCACATTGGACCCAGTTCCACTTTTGGAATGCAGTCTAATGTGGGAGCGGGCTTGCTCGCGAAGGGGCCGGCCAAAGCGCTACTTAATTACCTTGGCACGCCGCAAATCGTCTATCTGCTGAGCACTGAACCCTAATTCCCCCAACACCTCATCCGTGTGGGCACCCACCGCCGCGCCAATGTGCCTGGCGGGCGGCAAACCCTCGGAAAACTTCAGCGGGCAGGCCATTTGCGCCTGGCTGGAACCATCGCCCCGCGGCACCTGGCTGACCAGCTCCCGGGCTTTCAACTGCGGGTGCTCAACGGCCTCGCTCAGGTGCAGCACCGGCTCGACACACGCATCAATCCCGGCAAACAGCTCACGCAGCTCATCAAAGCTGAGTTTCTCGAACTCGACCTGCAACGCCAGCTTGAGGGCTTTCTGCTGCTCGGGCTTGGGTGACAAACCCTGCGCCGCCAACTCGGGGCGCCCAAGGGCTGCACACAACTGCTGCATAAAGGCCGGCTCCAGGCTGCCCACAGACAACCACCGCCCCTCGCGCGAGCGGTAATAGTCATAAAAGCTGCCGCCATTGAGCACCTGGTTCTCCCACGCAGGCTCCACGCCACACGCAAGATAACCCGCGCCGGCCATGGCATTCAGGCTGAAGGCGCAGTCGGTCATGCTCACGTCCAGGTACTGCCCTGCGCCGCTGTGCTGCCGGGCAATGACCGCCGCCAGCAAGCCGACCACCGCGTGCAACGAGCCGCCGCCCACGTCTGCCAACTGCACGCCCAGGGGCAACGGCCCGCTGTCCTGGCGCCCGGTGTAACTGGCGACACCCGCCAGCGCCAGGTAGTTGATGTCATGGCCGGCGCGGTCCTTGTAGGGGCCGGTCTGGCCGTAGCCGGTGATGGAGACGTAGATCAGCTTCGGGTTGATCGCCTTCAAGGCCTCGTAACCCAGGCCCAGGCGTTCCATCACCCCGGGGCGAAACTGCTCCAGGACGATGTCGTAGTCGGCCACCAACTGCCGCACGATCGCCACCGCCTCGGCCTGCTTGAGGTCCAGGGCCAGGCTGCGTTTGTTGCGGTTCAGGTAGGCATGGCTGGCCGACACACCCTGATCATGGGGCGGCAATACCCGCAGCAGGTCCAGGCGTGTGGGGGACTCGATGCGCAGCACCTCGGCGCCCATGTCGGCCAGCAGCAACGAGGCGAACGGCCCCGGCAGCAGGGTGGAGAAATCCAATACTTTGAGGGACGCCAAGGGGCCTGACATGAAGACTCCGATTCCGATTCGATAGCTCACAGAGTAGGCAAACCTGGCCGTAAGCGGCAATCACATAAACCATCATCCGGGGTGACTGATGTTTATGGCAGGCATAAAAAAACCCATCCGAGGATGGGTTTTTCACACACGGTGCAGCCTTACTTGACGGCGGTTGGAGCCGGGCCTTCGGCCACGCCCAGGTCGTCTTCTTCGCGGGTCTCGGAGATACCGCGACCACCGGAAGCCAGTTCGACTTGCAGTTTGTCTTCGTCCAGCTCCTTGACCCACTTGGCCACAACCAGGGTCGCAACGGCGTTGCCTACCAGGTTGGTCAGTGCGCGGGCTTCGGACATGAAGCGGTCGATACCCAGGATCAGCGCCAGGCCGGCAACCGGCAGGTGGCCAACAGCCGACAGGGTCGCGGCCAGTACGATGAAGCCACTACCAGTCACGCCAGCAGCACCCTTGGAGGACAGCAGCAGTACCAGCAACAGGGTGATCTGGTGGGTGATGTCCATGTGGGTGTCAGTCGCCTGGGCGATGAACACAGCAGCCATGGTCAGGTAGATCGAAGTACCGTCCAGGTTGAAGGAGTAGCCAGTCGGGATAACCAGGCCAACTACCGACTTCTTGGCGCCCAGGCGTTCCATTTTGATCAGCATGCGTGGCAGTGCGGATTCGGACGAGGAAGTACCCAGTACGATCAGCAGCTCTTCACGGATGTAGCGGATCAGTTTCAGGACGCTGAAGCCGTGAGCGCGGCAGATGCCACCCAGCACGATCAACACGAACAGGATGCAGGTGATGTAGAAGCAGATCATCAGCTGACCGAGCTGCACCAGCGAACCTACACCGTAGGCACCAATGGTGAACGCCATGGCGCCCAGGGCACCCAGTGGCGCGAGCTTCATGATCATGTTGATGATGTTGAACATCACGTGGGCGAAACGATCGATGAAGTCCAGCACCGGCTTGCCGTAGGCACCCAGGCGATGCAGGGCGAAACCGAAGATCACCGAGAACATCAGTACTTGCAGGATGTCACCGGTGGCGAACGCACCCACGATGGTGTTCGGGATCACGTTCAGCAGGAAGCCAATGATGCTCTGGTCTGCACCGGCAGTCACGTAGGCCGCGACTTTAGAGGCGTCCAGGGTAGCCACGTCGATGTGCATGCCGGCGCCCGGTTGCACAACGTTGACCACGACCAGGCCGATCAGCAGGGCGATGGTGGAAACGACTTCGAAGTACAGCAGCGCGTAGCCACCGGTTTTGCCGACCGATTTCATGCTTTGCATGCCAGCGATGCCGCTGACAACGGTGCAGAAGATGATCGGGGCGATGACCATTTTGATCAGCTTGATAAAGCCGTCACCCAGTGGCTTGAGGGCCACGCCGGTCTGCGGGTAGAAGTGGCCGAGCAAAATACCGATAACGATTGCAACGATCACCTGGAAATACAGGGATTTGTACAGTGGCTGACGAGTCGTCATTGCAAAGTTCCTCAATCGTCCCGTGTGGCAAATATCCGCCATTGCCCACGACACTTGAATTGCGAACCCTCCTGCACTGGAGGGATTTGTTGTTTGCGAGCTGCGCACGGCAGTTCTGCGTCTCCTATCGCAAGCGTCGTGCCACTTTTACTGAAAACCGCTGAAGGCCTTTAGACATAAGCGCTTGAGTGGTTTTAGGCCTCAGACTCCGCCTACAGAAGGTGGCGGATTTCCGCCGCCACTCCTGATCTCGTCCTACAATTTGGCGGATATCCGCCTTGTTGCACCTGTACTGGATGGCTAACATCCGCCACTCAATGGACGAGGCCCCTCATGCGTGAACGTACCATCGCCAGTCATTACGCCCGGGCCGCCCTCGGCGGTGCACGCCGGGCCGGCTACGACTACTCGGGCCTGCTGCAGCAAGTGGGCATTACCCCGGAACTGCTGAGCGAACCCCGCGCGCGCATCGCCCCGGAACAATTCACCCGGCTGTTGCAAATGCTGTGGCTGGCGCTGGATGACGAATACCTGGGTTTTGCCGAAGGCCCGAGCAAGCGCGGCACGTTCGCCATGATGTGCCACGCGCTGATTCATTGCCGCACCCTGGAGAAAGCGCTGGAACGCGGTTTATTATTTTATAGCCTATTCCCGCAAGGTCCGCGCTGGCACCTGACGCGCGAAGGGGAAATGGCCCGCTTGAGCCTGGACGATTCGCAGCTCTGGGACCCTGATCACTTCCTCAGTGAGTGCCTGCTGGTGATCTGGCATCGCCTCGGCAGTTGGCTGATCGGCCAGCGCATCCGCCTCGACCAGGCCACCTTCAGCTACCCGGCGCCGCCTCACGCGAGTGAATACGACTTGCTGTTCCCCTGCCCGCAGGTCTTCGCGGCGCCCACCAGCAGCCTGGTGTTTCCCAGCCGATACCTGAGCCTGCCGCTGTTGCAGGACGAGCGCACCCTCAAGCACTTTCTTGAGCGTTCACCGGCCGACCTGTTATCGCGACCGGATGAAGGCGACAGTTTGAGCAGCCAGTTGCGGCGTTTATTAAGCCGCGACCGCACGCCCTGGCCCGACCTGGAAGCCGTCGCCCAGCACTTGCATATCAGCCCGCAGACCCTGCGTCGGCATTTGCGGGAGGACGGCACCAGCTTTCAGGCGCTCAAGGATGAGTTGCGCCGGGACATTGCGATTTATCACTTGGGGCGCGCGGATTTGTCGTTGCAGGAAATCGCCGAGCAGTTGGGGTTTTCCGAACCGTCGGCGTTTCATCGGGCGTTCAAGAAGTGGACCGGGCTGACACCGGGCGCCTATAGAGCGCAGGAAAGCTAAAGGCGAATACAAAACTTGTGGCAGTAGCGATCACTGTGGTGAGGGGCTTGTCCTGTGGAAGCTCACCCACCGCAGCAATGATCAAACGGCCGGGAAGTGAATCTTGAACGCCGCACCACCCAGCGGTGAATCCCCAAGGGTCAGCCGTGCGCCGTAACTCTCAATGATGTCCTTGACCACCGCCAGGCCAATCCCCTGCCCCGGATGCTGGCGGTCCAGCCGCTCGCCCCGTTGCAGGATTCGCGCTCGCTGGTCCGGGGGCACGCCGGGGCCGTCGTCCTCGATGCACAGCTCGGTGCCCTCCAGGCTTTCATGCAAGGTGATGCGCACTTCGCTCAGGCACAGGCGATAGGCGTTTTCCAGCAGGTTGCCGAGCAGTTCCAGCAAGGCGCCCTTCTCGATCGGCACGTCGCACTCATCCGGCAAATCGAAGGCGACCTTCACGCCTTTGTCGCGATAGACCTTGTCCAGGGTGTCGCACAGGCTTTGCAGCACCGGCTCCAGCCGCACCTGGTGACGCACCAGGCCGCTTTTACGCAGGCTGGCGCGCTGCAACTGGTAGCTGATCTGCTGGCTCATGCGCTCGATCTGCGATTGCAGCACCCACGCCTGGTCTCGATCTTCAGGACGCTGGGCCATGTCTTCGCTCACGCCCTGAAGCACCGCCAACGGGGTTTTCAGGCTGTGGGCCAGGTCGTCCAGGGAGTCTCGGTAACGAGTGCGTTGCTCCCGCTCGCTGTGGAGCAAACGGTTGAGGGAGCCGGTCAGGCGCAGCAGCTCACGAGGGTGTTGCTCACTGAGGCTTTCCCGCGTGCCGCCTTCGATCTCATCCAGTTCCTGGCTCAGCCGACGCAGCGCTTGCAGGCCCCAGGTCAGGCCCAGCCACAACAAGGTCAGCAGCACCAGCAAGGCCGCGCCGAAGCCCAGGTAGAGGTTTTCGCGCAGGCCTTCGAGGGTCAGTTGATATTCACGCACCGGTTGCAGGGCGACGATACTGAACGCTGCACTCTTGCCGCCCAGCAGCTTGACCTCGACGTCATAGACAAAAAATTCCTGGCCGTTGGCCTCGCGGATCCGCGCAAACTCGTTGCCGCGCCCGTCATAGCGCGGTTTGTAGTTGATGTTCTCTTCCTGGGTGGCGCGCGAACGCCAGACCAGATGGCCCTCGCGGTCATAGATGTAGCCCAGCAGGCGGCTGTCGGTGAGGTTGAAGCGCTCATCCGGCAACTGCGCGGGCATCAGCAGGCGGTTGTTTTCGACACGGGCAGCCGAAATCAGCGTCGTGACATCCGACGCCAGGCGCTGCTCGATGGAGTCCTGCAGGGCCAGGCTGAAGGCGCCTTGCATGGCCGGCAACAAGGCCAGCATAAACAGCACGGCCAGGGTGGTGGCCGCGAGCATCAAACGCACACGTAACGAGCGAATCAACGGCAGCGCTCATTAAACAGGTAGCCCAGGCCGCGCACGGTGTCGATCGGCTTGAAGCCCGCCGGGCCTTCCAGCTTGCGGCGCAGGCGGCCCACCAGTACTTCGATGACGTTCGGATCGCGCTCGTCGTCATCGGGGTAGAGCTGTTCCATCAGGCGGTCCTTGGCGACCACTTGCTGATGGTGGCGCATCAGGTATTCGAGGATGCGGTATTCATAGGCGGTCAACGCCAGCGGCTGTTCATCGAGGGACGCCTGCTTGCGATTGAGGTCCAGCAGCAACGGCCCGGCGACGATGGTCGATTGGGTAAAACCGCTGGAGCGGCGCAGCAATGCGTTCATCCGCGCTTCCAGCTCTTCGAACTGGAACGGCTTGACCACGTAGTCGTCGGCGCCGGCGGCCAGGCCTTCGACCTTGTCCTGCCAGTTGCCGCGGGCAGTCAGGATCAGGATAGGGAATGTCTTGGCCTGGGCGCGCAGTTGGCGGATCAGGTCCAGGCCGCCCATGCCGGGCAGGCCCAGGTCGATGATCGCCAGGTCGTGGTTGAATTGCCCGGTCTGGTACAGCGCCTCCTCGGCGTTGGCGACGGCCTCGACCACGTGACCGCTGTCGGTAAGGCGGGTCAACAGGTGATGACGCAGCAACGCCTCATCTTCGACAACCAGCAATTTCATAAAGCTCTCCAAGGCAATCAACTTTCCGACTGGGGTATATCATAGCGGCCTTGCAGGTCTTGCTGGCGCAGTTTACTGCCGTTGAACTGACCTGACAGGTTTTCATTGCCCACGCGATAGTCCGACTGTGGGGTGTGCTGGCCCAAAGACTGGCCCCAAGGGGCGGCTTGTTCGCCGACATCCTCGAAGCTCACCCGCTGAAGAAGGCTGTAGGGCTTTTTGCTCTTCTCTTTGGAGAAACCCGCGAAACTCGCGTCAGAGGCCTGGACGCCAGCAGTGGCACTGAGCATGGTTAACGCCAACATCAGCTTCTTGATCGCAGTCATGGTGCTACCTCATACGCTTTGGCTTTGGGTACAGGGCCAGACTACGCAGACGCCCCTGAACTCCCCCTGAACACTCTCTGAACCTGCGCTGAACCGAAGCCGGCTACTGTGTAACAGTTTATTTACGTGCCCCCGGGCGCAGGCTATCCAGCGGCCCTCCAACTCGGCAAAATACCCGGCATGAATTCCCTACCCGCCTGCTGCACCCCACTTGATGCCCATTGGCCGTTGCCCATTGCGTTGCCCGGCACGGTATTGCTGAGCACCCGTTTTGACCCTGCCCTGCTGGCCATCGGCGACTTCCAGCGCAGCGCCGTGCCACCGCCCGCGAGCATCCAGCGTTCGGTGGCCAAGCGGCAGGCAGAGTTTCTTGCCGGTCGCGTCTGTGCGCGTGCCGCGCTGCAACAGTTGGACGGGCTCGATTGCGTGCCTGCGATTGGCGAAGACCGTGCGCCGGTCTGGCCCGCGCACATCAGCGGCTCGATCACCCACAGCACCGGGCATGCAGCGGCCATCGTCGCCCATAAGGCCCAGTGGCGCGGGCTGGGGATGGACCTGGAGAACCTGCTGACCCTGGAGCGGGCGGAACGCCTGGCCGGGGAAATCCTCACGCCGGATGAGTTGCGGCGCATGGCAGCCGGGCCGCGGGAGCAGATTGCGCAGTTGGTGACGTTGACGTTTTCGGCGAAGGAGAGCCTGTTCAAGGCGCTCTATCCGATCGTGCAGAAGCGCTTTTATTTTGAGCATGCCGAGTTGCTGGAATGGTCGGATACCGGCCATGCGCGGCTGCGGTTGCTGACGGACCTGTCTGCAGAGTGGTGCCATGGCAAGGAGCTGGAGGCGCAGTTTGCGGTGGATGAGGGGCAGTTGTTGAGTTTGGTGGCCGTCAGCGCCTGATTTTGGGGGCTGCTGCGCAGCCCAGCGGGAGCAAGCTCCCTCGCCACAAAAACCTCAGTGTTTCTCTTGATCCCGCGGCCAGCTCAGGCTGAAGCACGCGCCTCCCAGGTTGTTGCTCTTGCTGATCAACGCCCGCCCGCCGTGCCAATGAATGATCCGCCGCACAATCGACAATCCCAACCCGTGCCCGCCCGACGCACGGGTGCGGCTGTCGTCCAGGCGCAGGAAGGGGGTGAAGATCCGTTCCCAGGCACTTTCCGGCACGCCCGGCCCGTCGTCTTCCACGTCGATGCGGCAACGCACCTGGCCCACCTGGTAACTGATCAGCACCTGCCCCTGAGCATGGCGCATGGCGTTGCTCACCAGGTTTTGCAGGGCACGGTGCAGGTAGCGCGGCTCGGCCGCAACCCACGCGTCGTCCCAATGGGCCGATGACAGGCAGATGCCCCGCTCCACGTTGATTTCCGGGCGTAGCGGCGACAGTTCATCAATCACCTGATCGAGCAAGGCGCTGAGGTCGACCCGCTGGAAGTTCAGCGCCGGCGAACCCTGCTCCAGCCGCGCATAAGTCAGCATTTCGTCCACCAGGCCATCGAGGTCCTGGATGTCGCTGTCCATGCCTTCCATGTACTTGCGCCGCGCTTCAGGCGTGGCCGCGTCACCAATCATTTCCAGGCCAAACCGCAGGCGCGCCACCGGCGTGCGCAGTTCGTGGGACACCGCGCGCACCAGTTCACGCTGGATCGCCAGCAGGCGTTGCAGGTGTTCGGCCATACCATTAAACGCGGCTGCCAGGCGGCCGACCGAATCGGCTCCCCGGGCCGGCACCCGCACTTCCAGGCTGCCTTTGGCGATGCGCGTGGCGGCGGCTTCCAGGCCACTGAGGCGTCGCTCCAGTTGGCGCACCAATAAATAGACGATCAAACCGATCAAGGTCAGGCTGATCAGCGCGATCAGGATCAGCCATTGCGCCGGGTATGGGCTCATCTGGTACAGCGGGCCGATTTCCAGGACCCACGGCGTGCCGACCATGCCGGCAAACACCCGGATCGAATCGCCGCCCTTGCCCAAAGCCATCACGGTATCGCCCTCGGACACGCGGCGGCGCTGGTCTTCGTCCATATCCGCCTGGTCGAGCATCAGCAGGTGCATCTCGAAACCAAAGCCCTTGGCCTCTTTCAGGTCGGCGAGCTTTTGCGGTTGCTCGGCCACCGGGAAACGCACCAGTTCATCGGCCAGCAGGTAAATAGTTGCCCGGGCCAATTGTTCGCTGATTTGTTGCACTTCGCCGGTGAGCAACAGTTGCTCCTGGTCGCTGACCAACCGTAGAACCCTGGCCGCATGGGGTCCGGTTTGCTCGACCAACACCTGGCCGCGTTGCAGGCGTGTGCGCTGGCTCAGGTCCAGGTGCGCCTCGGCTACGGTCTGCAATTCCAGCGGGATGCCCAGCAAGCGCTCCCACACCGCCAGGGCGCGGCGGCGTTCGATGGCGCTCATGGGTTGCAGGTTGTCACCCATCAGCGCGAAAGTGCCGTGGGCCAGGCGCTCGCGGTACTGGCCGCTGCGCACTTCATTGAGCAGGTGCAGGGCCAGCACGCCAAGCAACGCCACCAGAATCAGCGCCGCGCACATGCCGCCGTAGATGCGCAGGAAGATTGAGTTCATGGCGTAAGGTCAGCAGCAGCTTCGGGAACGAACAGGTAGCCCTTGCTGCGAATGGTCTTGATCAGCCGCGGGTGGATCGGGTCGTCGCCGATTTTCGGGCGAATTCGCGAGATGCGCACGTCGATAGAGCGGTCCTGGCCGTCATAGCCAATGCCGCGCAAGGCGGTGAAGATTTCTTCCCGGGACAGGATCCGCCCGGCATTCGCCACCAGCAGCCACAGCAGGTCGAACTCGGCGCTGGTCAGTTCGATGCCGCCTTCGTGCAGCCAGGCTTCACGCAGGGCGTTGTCCACCACCAGCGGACCGAACTGCAGGCGCCGCTGTTTTTCGGGGGTGGCCGGCTCGACGCTTTCGCTGCGCCGCAGCAGGGCCTGGATGCGCGCCAGCAACAAGCGTGGGCGCACGGGTTTGCACACGTAGTCGTCGGCGCCCATGTCCAGGCCCAGCACCTGGTCCATGTCGTCGGTGCGCGCGGTCAACATCAAAATCACGCCGTCGTAGCGCTCGCGCACCTTGCGGCAAATGCTCAGGCCGTCTTCGCCGGGCAACATCAGGTCGAGAATCACCAGGTCTGGCTGCTCGGCGATGATCCGCGCCGCCGCCAGGGCGCCGTTGCCCTCCACCGACACCCGCAGGCCGTTGCCCTCCAGGTAGTCACGGGTCAACTCAGCCAGGCGCTGGTCGTCCTCGACAATCAATACCTGCCAGGCTTCATGCTCCATGCGTTACCTCGGTTCTAATTATTGTAGGAGCGGGCTTGCTCCGGGCGGCGTTCCGACGAAAAACTCAAGGGCGCCGCGTTTATTCAGGTTTCCAGCGTTATCGTTGACGTCCTTCGCGAGCAATCTCGCTCCTACAGTTGTCATGTGGACTGAACAAGATATCGCGTGAATAAGGGACGATTGTAGCCATGGCCCAGCCCACTAGCACAAGCGCGCAAATGCGTTCGGACATCGTGTTTTTTTGTGATAGGGTTCGCGCCCGCAAAAATCCAACCGGATGTTTTTACCTCGGAATATCCGGTGACAAACGGCGCAATGCAGCAGTACTGCGGCCTACACGCCTGTTCCACGTTTCATACACATTTTACCCACAGCGTTATCCACAGGTAGTGCGTTGCCATACCCCCGAAAACGCATTATCTTGTAGGTCGTCGCCAAAAAAACCCTACATGTAGGGTTTTCAGCGAAAAGACCAAACACAAATCAGACAAGAAACTCAAGTCCTTTCTTGCTCCTGTTTGGTTGAACTTAAGCCTTTTTCAGAAGACCAAACCGCGCACGCGGATGGCAGCCGTTTTAAGCCCCGATCAGGCGAAAACGGTACGGGTGTTGCAGTACGAAACTGTCACCCACCAGGAATACGGTAGAGAGCCCCAAGGCTTGTAACCGAAGACTTCGGCATGGAAGCGGCGCGATCAGCTCCCTTCCTCCTGTCCCGAAGTTGTTATGCCAGGCCCAGGCCTGTTGTAAGTGCTTCAGGACGGAACGGTGGGCACCGTGATGGTGCCCAAATAAATATAGAATGTGGAGACAACCCCCCATGCAAACCGACACAACTCGCGAGAACCCGCAAGGCTCCGTGCCGCAGGCCGCTGATTCGAACCTGGATCTGTCCGCCACCGCACCTGGCCAACTGCGCGTGATCAAGCGTAACGGCACTGTCGTTCCTTACACCGATGACAAAATCACCGTCGCTATCACCAAAGCGTTTCTTGCAGTTGAAGGCGGCACCGCTGCTGCCTCGTCGCGCATCCACGACACCGTTGCGCGCCTGACCGAACAGGTCAGCGCAACGTTCAAGCGTCGCATGCCATCGGGCGGCACCATCCACATCGAAGAAATCCAGGACCAGGTCGAACTGGCCCTGATGCGTGCCGGCGAGCAGAAAGTAGCGCGCGACTACGTGATCTACCGTGACGCCCGTTCCAAGGAACGCGCCGTACGCGCACCGTCCGAAGAAGCCGTACAAGCTCACCCATCGATCCGCATCACCCGCGCCGACGGCACCTTCGCGCCGCTCGACATGGGCCGCCTGAACACCATCGTCACCGAGGCCTGCGAAGGCCTGGAAGAAGTCGACGGCGACCTGATCCAGCGCGAAACCCTGAAGAACCTGTACGACGGCGTGGCCCTGACCGACGTCAACACCGCCCTGGTGATGACCGCACGTACCCTGGTTGAGCGTGAGCCAAACTACTCGTTCGTCACCGCCCGCCTGCTGATGGACACCTTGCGTGCCGAAGGCCTGAACTTCCTGGGCGTCGCCGAGAGCGCGACCCACCACGAAATGGTCGACCTGTACGCCAAGGCACTGCCGGCCTACATCGCCAAGGGCATCGACTTCGAATTGCTGAACCCGATCCTGGCCACCTTCGACCTGGAAAAACTCGGCAAGGCGATCAACCACGAGCGTGACCAGCAGTTCACGTACCTGGGCCTGCAAACCCTGTACGACCGTTACTTCATCCACAAGGACGGTATCCGCTTCGAACTGCCGCAAATCTTCTTCATGCGCGTGGCCATGGGCCTGGCGATCGAAGAGAAGCAGAAAGAAGACCGTGCCATCGAGTTCTACAACCTGCTGTCGTCCTTCGACTACATGTCGTCGACCCCGACCCTGTTCAACGCCGGCACCCTGCGTCCACAGCTGTCGAGCTGCTACCTGACCACCGTGCCGGATGACCTGTCGGGCATCTACCACGCGATCCACGACAACGCCATGTTGTCCAAATTCGCTGGCGGCCTGGGTAACGACTGGACGCCGGTGCGTGCACTGGGTTCGTACATCAAGGGCACCAACGGCAAGTCCCAGGGCGTTGTACCGTTCCTGAAAGTGGTGAACGACACCGCTGTGGCCGTGAACCAGGGTGGCAAGCGCAAAGGCGCTGTGTGTGCCTACCTGGAAACCTGGCACATGGACATCGAAGAGTTCATCGAGCTGCGCAAGAACACCGGTGATGACCGTCGTCGTACCCACGATATGAACACCGCCAACTGGATCCCTGACCTGTTCATGAAGCGTGTCTTCGATGACGGTCAGTGGACCCTGTTCTCGCCATCCGAAGTGCCAGACCTGCACGACCTGACCGGCAAGGCCTTCGAAGAGCGCTACGAGTACTACGAAGCCCTGTCCCAGTACCCGGGCAAGATCAAGCTGTTCAAGACCATCCAGGCCAAAGACCTGTGGCGTAAAATGCTCTCCATGCTGTTTGAAACCGGCCACCCATGGCTGACCTTCAAAGACCCGTGCAACCTGCGCAGCCCGCAGCAGCACGTGGGCGTGGTCCACAGCTCGAACCTGTGCACCGAGATCACCTTGAACACCAACAAGGACGAGATCGCCGTTTGCAACCTGGGCTCGATCAACCTGCCGAACCACATCACCAACGGCAAGCTGGACACCGCCAAGTTGGAACGCACCGTGAACACCGCCGTTCGCATGCTCGATAACGTTATCGACATCAACTACTACTCGGTTCCACAGGCGCAGAACTCCAACTTCAAGCACCGTCCGGTTGGCTTGGGCATCATGGGCTTCCAGGACGCGTTGTACCTGCAGCACATTCCTTACGGTTCGGACGCTGCAGTCGAGTTCGCCGACAAATCCATGGAAGCGGTCAGCTACTACGCGATCCAGGCTTCCTGCGACCTGGCCGACGAGCGCGGCGCCTACGAGACGTTCCAGGGTTCGCTGTGGTCCAAAGGCATCCTGCCGCTGGATTCGCAACAGATCCTGATCGAGCAACGTGGCCAGAAGTACATCGACGTTGACCTGAACGAATCCCTGGACTGGGCGCCGGTACGTGCCCGCGTGCAGAAAGGTATTCGTAACTCCAACATCATGGCCATCGCGCCGACCGCCACCATCGCCAACATCACTGGCGTGTCGCAGTCGATCGAGCCGACCTACCAGAACCTGTATGTGAAATCGAACCTCTCGGGCGAATTCACCGTGATCAACCCGTACCTGGTTCGCGACCTGAAAGCCCGCGGCCTGTGGGACTCGGTCATGATCAACGACCTGAAGTACTACGACGGTTCGGTGCAGCAGATCGAGCGCATCCCGCAAGAACTCAAAGAGCTCTACGCGACCGCCTTCGAAGTGGACACCAAGTGGATCGTCGACGCTGCCAGCCGTCGCCAGAAGTGGATCGACCAGGCTCAGTCGCTGAACCTGTATATCGCCGGCGCATCGGGCAAGAAGCTGGACGTGACCTACCGCATGGCTTGGTACCGTGGCCTGAAAACCACTTACTACCTCCGTGCCCTGGCCGCCACCAGCACCGAGAAGTCGACCATCAACACCGGCAAGCTGAACGCTGTTTCCAGCGGCGGCAACCATGGTGATGATTCGGTGCTCGCCGCTCCTGCCGGCCCGGCGCCAGTGCCTAAAGCCTGCGCGATCGACGAGCCGGATTGCGAAGCTTGCCAATAAGCTGAGCCGGTCCCGGGTATAACCGCCCGGGATCGAAAAACCCCCGATAGACCCTGGCTGCATTTGGGTTTATCGGGGGTTTTCTTTTGCCTGGGGAAAAGCGCGAGCCCCGGTTTAGAACAGCACGGTCGCCGTGCCCGACTGAGGCACGCCGCCGCGCTGACCCCACAACTCAATCCGCCCGCCAATCACGGCCATCGAATGCCCGCCGTATTCCACCGTCCCCACCTTGCTGTTTCTCAAGTCGGCATCAGTGGCAGGCCGGTAATGCCCTTTCAGGCCCAAACGGTCGAGGCCTTCGCGCGCGTATTCCCCGTCATTGAGGCTGTTCATCGCTGCCTGGAAGCTGCGCCCGGCCGTACCGTCGTTGTTTTCCATCTGCGCCCGCTTGGCGCTCGCCGCATACATGAAATTGGCATCGGTCATCATGGCCGGATCATCGCCCTTGAACCGCGCGTGGGTGGCAGCCTGCTGCAATTCGTTCTGTGACAAGGAGAGCTTGAATCCATCGCGCATGGTCACCTCAAAACCATTGCCGCTCTGCTTCACGTCCTTGAAGACGTCGGTGGGCTTCTGGCCGAACTGCATCATGGCGGCCTTTATCGCCGAAACAGTGATGCAGTTGCCGTCGGGGCCCTGGCTGAAACCACTCCAGATATTGTCCGGCTTTTTCCCGGGGTTACTGGTGTCGGGCTTGTAGTTGAAATGCTGGGCGCCTGCGGTAATCGGCTTGTTGCTCATGGACTCGCTGGGGCCTAACC
>NZ_NIXO01000023.1 GCF_002204795.1 Pseudomonas sp. K2I15 | reverse complement strand
GCGGTGTGTCATTCAACACACATGGCGACTGTCACACCGCCTTCGCGAGCAAGCCCGCTCCCACATTTTGATCGCATTCCATCCCCGGATCAGGCGCCTCCTTTTGCAACTACCGTGACCGAGTCCTGACGATGAACACTGACCACCGCAAACCGCTGCCCGGCAGCCGCCTCGATTTCTTTGACGCCCGCGCGGCTGTCGACGCAATCACCCCCGGCGCCTACGCCACACTCCCGTACACCTCCCGCGTACTCGCCGAGAACCTGGTACGTCGCTGCGACCCCTCGACCCTCAATGCATCCCTGAGCCAACTGATCGAGCGCAAGCGCGACCTCGACTTCCCGTGGTTCCCGGCCCGTGTGGTGTGCCACGACATTCTCGGCCAAACCGCCCTGGTGGACCTCGCCGGCCTGCGTGATGCCATCGCCCTGCAAGGCGGTGACCCGGCCCAGGTCAACCCGGTGGTGCCAACCCAACTGATTGTCGACCACTCCCTGGCCGTCGAAGCCGGTGGTTTTGACCCCGACGCGTTCGAGAAAAACCGCGCCATCGAAGACCGCCGCAACGAAGACCGTTTCCACTTTATCGAGTGGACCAAAAAGGCCTTCAAGAACGTCGACGTGATCCCGCCGGGCAACGGCATCATGCACCAGATCAACCTGGAGAAAATGTCCCCGGTGATCCAGGTGCGTGACGGCGTGGCCTTCCCGGATACCTGCGTCGGCACCGACAGCCACACGCCTCACGTGGACGCGCTAGGCGTGATCGCCATCGGCGTTGGCGGCCTCGAAGCGGAGAGCGTGATGCTCGGCCGCGCTTCGTGGATGCGCCTGCCGGAAAGCGTCGGCGTGGAGCTGACGGGCAAGCTGCAACCGGGTATCACTGCCACCGACATGGTGCTGGCGCTGACTGAGTTCCTGCGTAAGCAAAAGGTCGTCAGTGCGTGGCTGGAGTTCTTCGGTGAAGGTGCTTCGGCGCTGACCCTGGGCGACCGCGCCACCATCTCCAACATGGCCCCGGAATACGGCGCCACAGCGGCGATGTTCTACATCGACCAACAGACCATCGCCTACCTGAAACTCACCGGCCGTGAAGACGAGCAAGTGACGCTGGTTGAGCAATACGCTCGGCACACCGGCCTGTGGGCAGACGACCTCAAGGGCGCGCAATACGAGCGTGGCCTGAGCTTCGATTTGTCCTCGGTGGTGCGCAACATGGCCGGCCCGAGCAACCCCCACGCCCGCGTCGCCACCAGTGATCTGGCGGCCAAGGGCATCTCTGGCCAATGGGATGACGTGCCGGGGCAAATGCCCGACGGCGCGGTGATCATCGCCGCCATCACCAGTTGCACCAACACCAGCAACCCGCGCAACGTGATTGCCGCCGGCCTGCTGGCGCGCAACGCCAACCAGCTCGGGCTGGCCCGCAAGCCGTGGGTCAAGTCGTCCCTGGCGCCGGGTTCGAAAACCGTGGCCATGTACCTCGACGAAGCCGGGCTGACCACCGAGCTGGAGCAGTTGGGTTTCGGCGTGGTGGCGTTTGCCTGCACCACTTGCAACGGCATGTCCGGCGCGCTCGACCCGGTGATCCAGCAAGAGATCATCGACCGCGACCTGTACGCCACTGCCGTGCTTTCGGGTAACCGCAACTTTGACGGCCGTATCCACCCGTACGCCAAGCAAGCATTCCTCGCTTCGCCGCCATTGGTGGTGGCTTACGCGATTGCCGGCACCATCCGTTTCGACATCGAAAAAGACGTGCTGGGCCTGGACGCCAACGGCAAGGAAATCCGCCTGAAGGACATCTGGCCGAGCGACGAAGAAATCGACGCAGTGGTCAAGGCCTCGGTCAAGCCGGAGCAGTTCCGCAAGGTCTACATTCCGATGTTCGCGATTCATGAAGACACCGGCCCGAAAGTCACGCCGCTGTACGACTGGCGCCCACAGAGCACCTACATTCGCCGTCCGCCTTACTGGGAAGGCGCCCTGGCCGGCGCGCGTCCGCTCAAGGGCATGCGCCCGCTGGCGGTGCTGCCGGACAACATCACCACCGATCATCTGTCGCCGTCCAACGCGATCATGCTCGACAGCGCCGCCGGCGAATACCTGGCGAAAATGGGCCTGCCGGAAGTCGACTTCAACTCCTACGCGACTCATAGGGGTGACCATTTGACCGCGCAGCGCGCCACCTTCGCCAACCCGAAACTGTTCAATGAAATGGTGATTGAAGACGGCAAGGTCAAGCAGGGTTCGCTGGCGCGCCTGGAGCCGGAAGGCAAGGTCACGCGCATGTGGGAAGCCATCGAAACCTACATGGAACGCAAGCAGCCGCTGATCATCATTGCCGGCGCCGACTACGGCCAGGGTTCGTCCCGCGATTGGGCGGCCAAGGGCGTGCGCCTGGCGGGTGTCGAAGCGATTGCCGCCGAAGGTTTCGAGCGCATTCACCGTACCAACCTGGTGGGCATGGGCGTGCTGCCGCTGGAGTTCCTGCCGGGCACCGACCGCAAGACCCTGCAGATTGACGGCACCGAAACCTACGACGTGATCGGCGAGCGCACCCCGCGTACGCAACTGACGTTGGTGATCAACCGCAAGAATGGCGAGCGTGTCGAGGTGCCGGTGACCTGCCGCCTGGACACTGCTGAAGAAGTGTCGATCTACGAGGCGGGCGGCGTGTTGCAACGTTTTGCCCAGGACTTCCTGGAATCGGCTGTTACCGCCTGACAACCGTGGCCGGGGTTAACGCCCCGGCCCATGAGGACAACCATGGCACACGTACCGCAGATCAAGATTCCCGCCATCTACATGCGTGGCGGCACCAGTAAGGGTGTGTTTTTCAGCCTCAAAAATTTGCCTGAATCGGCCCAGGTGCCGGGCGCTGCGCGGGATGCATTGTTGTTGCGAGTGATCGGCAGCCCCGACTCGTACGACAAGCAAATCGACGGCATGGGCGGCGCGACCTCCAGCACCAGCAAAACCGTGATCCTCGCCAAAAGCACCCGCGCCGATCACGACGTGGACTACCTGTTCGGCCAGGTGTCCATCGACAAGCCGTTCGTGGACTGGAGCGGCAACTGCGGCAACCTGTCGGCGGCGGTGGGTTCGTTCGCCATCAGCGCAGGCTTGGTAGACGCCGCGCGCCTTCCGCAAAACGGCGTGGCCGTGGTGCGGGTATGGCAGGCGAATATCGGCAAGACCATCATCGCCCACGTGCCGATCACTGACGGCGCTGTGCAGGAAACCGGCGACTTCGAGCTGGACGGCGTGACCTTCCCGGCAGCCGAAGTGCAGCTGGAATTCATGGACCCGGCAGCAGAAGAAGAGGGCGGCGGGGGCTCGATGTTCCCTACCGGCAACCTGGTGGATGACCTGGAAGTGCCGGGTGTGGGCACGTTCAAGGCGACGCTGATCAATGCCGGCATTCCCACGATCTTCATCAACGCCCAGGACCTGGGTTACACCGGCACCGAGTTGCAGGGCGCGATCAACAGTGACCCCAAAGCCCTGGCGATGTTTGAAACCATCCGTGCCTACGGTGCGTTGCGCATGGGTTTGATCAAGCATCTGGACGAAGCGGCCCAGCGCCAGCACACACCGAAGGTTGCGTTTGTGGCCAAGCCTGCGGATTACGTGGCGTCCAGCGGCAAGGCGATCAAGGCGGACGATATCGACCTGCTGGTGCGCGCGCTGTCCATGGGCAAGCTGCACCACGCGATGATGGGCACGGCGGCGGTGGCGATTGGCACGGCGGCGGCGATTTCCGGCACGCTGGTTAACTTGGCGGCGGGCGGTATTGAGCGCAACGCGGTGCGGTTTGGGCACCCGTCCGGCACGTTACGCGTAGGCGCCGAGGCCAGCCAGGTCAACGGTGAATGGGTCGTGAAAAAAGCCATCATGAGCCGCAGTGCGCGGGTGTTGATGGAAGGTTTCGTACGCGTGCCCGGCGACGCGTTTTAAGCAGTAATCAAACAGGCAGGCACCCAAGACCTGCCTTTCAAAAACACATCAACCCTGACCCTGAGGATGGACCACACCTAACCCACTTTGGAGTACTGCCATGAGCGCCAACGTCGACCAAAACAACCGCCCCGACTACGACCAGGTCCTGCAGGACATCGCCGACTACGTCCTGAATTTCAAGATCGAATCCCGCGATGCCCTGGACACTGCCCGCAACTGCCTGATGGACACCCTCGGTTGCGGCCTGCTGGCGCTGCGTTTCCCGGAGTGCACCAAGCACCTGGGACCGATCGTCGAAGGCACGGTGGTGCCGTTCGGCGCACGGGTGCCGGGCACCTCGTTCCGCCTGGACCCGGTCAAGGCCGCGTGGGACATCGGGTGCATCGTGCGCTGGCTCGACTACAACGACACCTGGCTCGCCGCCGAATGGGGGCATCCTTCGGATAACCTTGGCGGCATCCTCGCGGTCGCTGACCACCTCTCGCAAAAACGCGTGGCCAACGGTGACGCGCCACTGACCGTGCGGGCAGTGCTGGATGCGATGATCATGGCCCACGAAATCCAGGGTGTGATTGCCCTGGAAAACTCTTTCAACCGCGTCGGGCTCGACCATGTGCTGCTGGTGAAAGTCGCGTCCACCGCCGTCACGGCCAAACTGATGGGCGCCAACCGTGAGCAACTGCTGTCGGCACTGTCCCAGGCGTTTGTCGACGGCCAGGCGCTGCGTACTTATCGGCATGCGCCGAACGCCGGTTCGCGCAAGTCTTGGGCGGCGGGGGATGCGTCGAGTCGCGGGGTGCGTTTGGCCGACATCGCTATGCGTGGCGAGATGGGCATTCCCGGTGTGCTGAGCGCGCCGCAGTGGGGCTTTTATGATGTGCTGTTCAGCCACACCAACAAGGACCTGGCGCTCAAGCCCCAAGACAAGCGGGCTTTCAGCCTGTCGCAGCCCTACGGCACGTATGTGATGGAGAACGTACTGTTCAAGATCAGCTTTCCCGCCGAGTTCCATGCGCAAACCGCCTGCGAGGCAGCAGTCACCCTGCACCCGCAGGTGAAGCACCGCCTGCATGAGATCGACAAGATCGTCATCACCACCCACGAGTCGGCGATTCGCATCATTTCCAAGGTAGGGCAGTTGGCCAACGCGGCCGACCGTGATCACTGCCTCCAATACATGACCGCTGTGCCGCTGGCGTTTGGCAACCTGGTGGCCGAGCAATACGAAGATGAATTCCACGCAGCCCATCCGATCATCGATGAGCTGCGCCAGAAGATGGTCATCGTCGAAGACCCGCGCTACAGCCGCGAATACCTTGAGGCCGACAAGCGTTCAATCGCCAACGCGGTGCAGGTGTTTTTCAAGGATGGCTCCAGTACCGAACAGGTGGCGGTGGAATACCCGATTGGCCACCGTCGCCGTCGGGTGGATGGCATTCCGTTGCTGGAGGACAAGTTCAAGGCCAACCTGGCGACCCGCTTTACCGCCCAGCGCAGTGGCGAGATCTTTGCCTTGTGCAAGGACCAGGCGCGGCTTGAAACGACGCCTGTGCAGCGGTTTGTGGATCTGTTTGTCGTCTGATAAGGGCGCCCCCCAAGGGGGCGATTTTTATCCTGACACACTCTGCTGGTAATGCGTCCTACCGTTCAGGAACCGTTTTTCGGATAAGTGCCAATCAGGTTTGCACCTGTGCATTTGAACCCTGAACATGAGTAGGTACTTTTATGAATAGCGTAAACCAGCAGCAACCTGTTCCTTACACCCGGGGCTATGAAATGGCGCCAAACCCGGCGCCTATCCGCCACGAGGAAAGCGCTGAAGCGCACTCGAACCAAGGCGGCGAGTCGCAGCCGTCGGTACCGCGCCAGCCCCTTACCCCGCAGCAGCGTGGGCAATTTTCAGCGCATAACGAACTGGTCAATCCGGCTACTCCCAAGCAAACCGACTCTGAGCTGATGGCAAGACTCTCCCGCGAAAACGATAAGCTTCGCGGTGAAATCAAACAGTTGGTAGTCCAGCTTGGGCCGGTCATCCAGCAACTACAAAAGCAAGTAACCCAACTGACTCAGCAATACAACACTTCAACTCAGTCTGGGACTGGCACCAGCCCCAGCGCCTCGACTCAGGAGTCGTCAAAGGGCGAAAGCCCCAGCGCAGCGCCGCCGCAGACGTCACCGACCAATGAAAATACACCAGCACCTGCGCCCGATGCTTCTCGTAGTCTTGAAACGTTGGCCAACGAAAACAAGGAGCTTCAGGCGACGATCAAGAAGTTGACCGAACAGTTCAAGGCGGTGGTTGATCAACTTCGACAGCAAATCAACGATCTGACTCAAAAGCTAAGCAACACCGGCACGCCTGAAAACCGGAATGCCCCCTCGACTCAAAACGTCAACACGGCCCCGGAAGAGGGCAATCATGGGGCCGACAATAACTCTTCCGTACCGTCGACCCAGCCCGAAGCTCCAACGACCATTGAAACCTTGACCCGCGAAAATGAACAACTGCGCGCCGCGTTTGAGCAGATGATGACTCAATTCAAAACGGTGATCGCACAGCTTCAACAGCAGGTACAGGAACTGACCAAAAAGCTGAGCGAGCAAAAAGCATAGGCCCGCGGTAGGGTAGCCCAAGACAGTAGAGCCACCCGTCAGGGCAGCA
Source organism: Pseudomonas sp. K2I15 (assembly GCF_002204795.1). Classification (GTDB taxonomy): domain Bacteria; phylum Pseudomonadota; class Gammaproteobacteria; order Pseudomonadales; family Pseudomonadaceae; genus Aquipseudomonas. The sequence goes on along the minus strand of NZ_NIXO01000023.1, from coordinate 87,097 downwards.
TTGACCCTACATGCTGCCCTCGACATCCTCCAGGCTGAACGTCTCGGTATGGTCGTCGTAGGAGAAAATCTCCGCATAGCGACCCCAGGCCACCACGCTTTCCAGGGTTTTTTCCACAAACGCCTCGGTGAGCGAATCTTCCAGTTCCTGCTCAAACCGCACCCGCGGTGCCCGGTGCCCATTACGCTCCAACAGCACCTGGCGAATCCGCGCAGCCAACGGCACATGCTTGATCAAGTGTTCGGCAAACAGCGTCTTGCGCTCCTGGGTGCTGTAGTCGGCGAACAGCTTGCCGGCTTCGGTCAGGGTGATGTCAGCGCCCTTGAGGTCGGCAAACCCCAAGTGCTCGAGCATCTCGGCCACTGGAAACAGGTCATCCACTTCCAGCAACCGTCGCTCCGCCACTGTCGGCAAACCGGCGTGGCCGTTATAGGGCTCCGCCGCCAAGGTCTCGATCAGGCCCGCCATCAAGTTGGTCGACACTTCCGGCAACGGGCTGCTCATTTTCAGCTCGGGCTTGCCGGTGCTGGCGTCGGCGCTGCGCCGGTCAGTCATTTGTGCGTAGATATCATCGACCATCTGCCGGAACGCCGGATCCAGCCGGTTGCGCGGGTGCGGGAACGGTACCTTGATCTCCGCCACCACCCGCCCGGGGTTGGACGACAACACCAGGATGCGGTCGCACATCAGCACCGCTTCTTCGATGTTGTGGGTCACGATCAGGATGGACTTGATCGGCAGCTGTTTGCCGCTCCACAGGTCCAGCAGGTCGGTGCGCAGGGTTTCAGCGGTGAGAACGTCCAGCGCCGAGAACGGTTCGTCCATCAGCAGCAGGGTCGGGTTGACCACCAGCCCGCGGGCGAAACCCACACGTTGGCGCATGCCACCGGACAGTTCGCGCGGGTAGGCGTTTTCAAAACCGTCCAGGCCGATCAGGTCGATGGCCGCAAGGGCGCGCCGGCGGGTTTCCTTGCGCTCGACCTGCAAGGCTTGCAGGCCGGCTTCGACGTTCTCCAGCACGGTCAGCCACGGGAACAGCGCAAAGGTCTGGAACACCATCGCCACGCCTTCGGCCGGGCCGGTCAGCGGCTTGCCGTTGTACAGCACTTCGCCCGACGAAGGCTGGATCAGCCCGGCGATGATGCGCAGCAAGGTCGACTTGCCCGAGCCCGAGCGGCCGAGCATGCCGACAATCTCGCCCTCGCGCAGGCTCAAATCCACGCCGCTGAGGACTTGCAGCTCTTCTTTACCTTTGCCGAACACCCGGTTCACGTTTTTCAACGCGTAGATTTGCGGGGTGTCGGCGGCGTGCTCGGTATAGGTAGTCATCACAGCGAATCCCATCAATTCAGACGAAGTTTGTTTTCAGCGATGGCGTACATTGGCCGCCAGACCGCGCGGTTGAACGCCACCACGAAGATCGACATCACCACCACGCCCAAGGCGATTTTCGGGAAGTCGCCGGCAGCGGTGGTCTGTGCGATGTAGGCGCCCAGCCCGTGGGCGACCACATTGTCCTGGCCCCAGGACACGTACTCGGACACGATACTGGCGTTCCATGCACCGCCCGAGGCGGTAATCGCGCCGGTGACGTAGTACGGGAAAATCCCGGGTAGCATCACTTTGCGCCACCACAACCAGCCGCGAATGCGGAAGTTGGCGGCAGCCTCCTTGAAGTCATTCGGGAAGGCGCTGGCCCCGGCGATCACGTTGAACAGGATGTACCACTGGGTGCCCAGCACAATCAGCGGGCTCAGCCAGATATCCGGGTTCAACTGGTAGCGCAGGATCACGATGACGAATACCGGGAACAGCAGGTTCGCCGGGAATGCCGCGAGAAACTGCGCCAGCGGCTGGATTTTTTCCGCAAGGGCAGGGCGCAAGCCGATCATCACGCCCAACGGCACCCAGATCAGTGAGGCGATCAGGATCAGGCCAGCCACCCGCAACAGCGTGATCAGGCCCAGCACAAACACATGGCCGACTTCGGCCAAGGTCACTTCGGTGCCGACGTACTGCACGATGTGATACAGCGCGTAAGCGGCCAGCAGCGCGATGAGTGCGCCCCACACCCAATCGATCACTTTTGACGCCTTTGGTGTTTCTGCCGGCAACGCCTTGAGTGCACCGCCCGCCAGGCTGAAGCGTTTGTTGCCAATGCGGCTGATGGCGCGGGTGAAAGGCTTCAGGATGCGCTGGACGATGCGCGTGCGCTGGATCAGGTTCAGCAACCAGGATTGCGGCGCGGCGCCTTGGGAGGCGGTGGTTTCCATGCGGAACTTGTCAGCCCAGGCCACCAACGGGCGGAACAGGAACTGGTCGTACATCAGGATGACGACAATCATCGCCAGGATCACGTAACCCACGGCGTGCAGGTCTTTCTGGGCAATCGCCAGGGCCAGGTACGAACCTACGCCCGGTAAGGTGATGGTCTTGTCGCCGACGGTAATGGCCTCGGAGGCGACCACAAAAAACCAGCCGCCGGACATGCTCATCATCATGTTCCACACCAGCCCCGGCATGGCGAATGGCACGTCGAGCTTCCAGAACCTCTGCCAGCCGGAAAGCCGCAGGTTGGTCGACACTTCCACCAAGTCATGGGGCAGCATGCGCAGCGACTGGTAGAAGCTGAACGTCATGTTCCAGGCCTGGCTGGTGAAAATCGCAAAGATTGCCGCGAGCTCCGCACCGAGTACCCTCCCCGGGAACAGCAGCAGGAAGAACGTCACCGTAAATGAGATGTAACCCAGCACCGGTACCGATTGCAGGATATCGAGCACGGGCACCAGCAGTTTCTCGGCGCGCCGACTTTTGGCGGCCAGGGTGCCGTACAGCAAGGTGAAAACCAGCGCTGCAACCATCGCCGCCAGCATGCGCATCGTGGTGCGCATCGCGTATTCCGGCAGGTTGGCCGGGTCCAGCGAGATGACTTCACTTTGCAAGGTGGCGATGGGTGCCCAGGTTTCCCGGGCAGTGATGGAGAAAAACAGCAAAAAGCCGATCACCAGGGGCAGGGCGACCAAGTCCCAGCGGTTGGGCAGCAAGCGCAACGTGGACGCAGGGATGTAGTGACGGAACACTCTTTTCATAAGCAGTCATTCCTGCGGCGTTCAGGTTCAGGGGCGTGATGGGAGTGAGCTTAGCTGCTGCACGAATACCCCCCCGAGAAGGAAGGGCGCTGTTTTCGCGAGTCAGGGGCAACGTGGCGTTGCTGGCGGGATTGTACGTTTCTGAATGTTACAAGCACATAAATTTGCTGTCAGTTTCCTGTACGAACTGCGGCTAGGGCGTTGGCGCCCCAGCCGCCGCTTGGCGGCTATTCAAACCGCAGGATCACCCGGCGGTTGTGCTTGCTCTTCTTCTCGATTTTTTCGCAGAACACCCGGCCGATTTCCTCGGTGTTGGTCACATGAGTGCCGCCGCAGGGCTGGATGTCGATACCGGCAATCTCGATGACCCGCACCGAACCCTGGATCACCGGCGGTGCCACCGCCTGGGTGCGGGTGATCTGCAGCAGGGTGGAATACTCGGAGGCAGGCATCGACAGGGTCTTGATTTGATGGGCCTGCTGGATCAGCTCGTTGAGGTCGCGGGTGATGGTTTCTTTGTCGAGGGTCATTTCCGGCAGGTCGAAATCCAGGCGGCCCTTGTCGGCACTGATGCTGCAACCGGTCACCGGCGCGTCGATGATCGAGCACAGCAGGTGCAGGCAGGTGTGCATTTTCATGTGCTGGTAGCGGCGCTCCCAATCCAGGCTGGCGTCTACCTGCATCCCGGCGGCCAGTTGGTCGGGGCAGCGTTCCACCTGGTGCCAGATGATCGAGCGCAGCACCGGGTCGCGCACGGTGCCTGTGATGTCGACGCGGCTGCCGTCGGGCAGGATGAAGTGACCGGTGTCGCCCGGTTGCCCGCCGCCGGTGGGGTAGAACAGCGTGTGCTCCAGGGCGATTCCCTGTTCGCTGACGGCAATCACCCGCGCACTGAACGCATTCTGGTAAGGCGCGCTGTCGAACAGCGCGAGGGTTTCCATGGTGTGCACAGACATGTTCAACCTCCGACGATCAGTGGGCTGGCTTGCAGCAGGCGGCGAACCATCGCGCTCAAGCCAGGGGGAGATAGCAGGGTGATTTCAAATTCGGGCCCGGTCACTTTCAGGTTCAGCGGCAGGCGCGGCGGGTAGGCGGTGGTTTCGATATGGCGCAGGCGGAACTGCAGGTGGTGGCGTTCCTTGACCGTCGGTTCCAGCAGCAGGCCGGGCAGGGGATGGAAGTCGGCATCGAGCACGGTCACTTTGTGGCTGGCGTTGACCTCGCCGACCACGTGCAGGCGCTCGTCGAGTGCAAACGCGCCGAGGTAATTGCTGTGGTCCGATTCATCGTTTTTCTGCAACTGGATCTGGTTGACCACCTTGACCTTGGTGCCGGCCGGCACGTCCTGGGTGATCACGCAGGAAGGGCTGATAAACACGTTGTCACCGATCAGCACGTAGCCGAGCACCCGCGCGCCGGCGCCGACTTCCACGTTGTTGCCCAGGCGTGGGTGGCGTTTGCCGTCGGGGTTGTTGGCGATGCCCCGGGCGCCGAGGGTCACGCCGCAGAGGATGTAGCAGTCATTGCCGATCTCGCAGGTTTCGCCGATGACCGTGCCGTAACCGTGGTCCAGTACAAAGCGCCGGCCGATCCGCGCAGCCGGATGAATTTCGGCGCCAGACAAAATTTTGCCCTGGTTGCTCAGCTTCAGGGCGATGGCGGAAAAAACGTCGTTGTGCGTGTCCGGGAAATTCCACACCAGATGCGCCAGCCGGTAATACAGCACCGCCTTGAACGAGGCGTAGGACTCCAGGATCAGTTCCCCACGCCCACGGGACGCCGGGTCGCGCCAGGCATAGGCGATCAGGTCTTCGGCCACCGCCTGGGCCGCCGCCTGGATCAGTGGCGCAAGATGCGCTTCCAGCTGCTTCAACTGCGCGGGCGTTAGCGTGGTGATGAGGTGGGTGAGCAACTCATCGTGCAGCTGTTGCATGTCGATAAAGCCCCCCATGGAGGCACCCCCGCAATAGTTGTTATTCAAAACAGGGCAAATAACTGTCGGCACTGTCGTAGACCATGGTCAGCACGACGGTGTCGGTGGGCAGCTCCGGCGCCAGCTTGGCGATGGCCACCATGTTGGCGGCCGACGACAGCCCCAGGCTGATGGCGTCGGTGCGCATGATGCGTTTGATCATGTCGATGCATTCCTGGCGCGAGACCTTGAGCATCCCGTCAATGATCGCAACGTTGAGGATGCTCGGGATCAAGCCGATCGACAGGCCCTGGATATGGTGTGGCGCGTGGCGGTCGCTGAGCAGGTCGCATTCTTCCGGCTCCACGCCCATCACGCGGATCGCCGGCCAGGTGCTCTTGAGGGTTTCGCCGATGCCGGTGATATGGCCGCCGGTGCCGATGCCGCTGACGAAGTAATCCACACGCTGCTCACCGAAGGCACGAATGATTTCCCGCGCGGTGGTGTCGCGGTGCGTTTGCGGGTTGGCGCCGTTGCGCTGCTGGTTGAGCATCACGTAGCTGGGGTTTTCCAGCTGCAGCTCCATGCACTTTTCACCGTGGGAATTGTTGCCCTGGCGGCTGTCCGACAGCACCACCTTGGCGCCGTACAGGCGCAGCAGTTTCTGCTTCTCGGGGCTGTAGTTGTCGGGGATCACCAGCACCACTTTGTAACCCAGCACGTTGCCGGCCATCACCAGGCCGATGCCGGTGTTGCCGCCGCTGGGCTCGATGATGGTTTGCCCTGAGCCACGAATCAGAATGCCCCGGCGCTCGGCGTCGAGGATCATGCCCAGCGCGATGCGCGCCTTGTGGCTGCCACCGGGATTGAGGGATTCCAGCTTCGCGTAGACCTCGATGCCGAGGTCTTCGGAAAACTGTTCCAGACGCACGATGGGCGTTTGGCCAATGGCGTCGAGTATCGAGTTATGCAACATCAAGTAAGAACCCATGGCCGCTGATCAGTACAAAGGCATGTCGGGTTCGACGTCGCGAACCCAGTGTTTCATGCCACCTTGCAGTACTTTGGTGTTGGCGAATCCGGCGGCCAGCAAGGTGCTGGCGGCTTGCTCCGCGCGGGTCCCGGCGTAGCAGATCAGGTAATGCGTGTTATCGCGGCTGAGGTTGGCGAGTTGCCCGTCGAGTTCGGCCAGCGGGATGTGCACCACGCCTGGCAGCTTGCACACTTCCAGTTCGCTGGCGTCGCGCACATCCAGCAGCACGTCGGCCTTGCTGTGTTGTTCGAGCAATTGCTTGAGCACCCGTGGCTTGATGTAGCGCTCTTCGGCCAGTGATGGTTGGCTTGGCAGGGCATCGGCGCACACGGCCGGCGCGATGGCCTGGCTGTGGCGAAGGTCTGAGCAGCAAGGGCAGTCGGCGCGGCGCTTGAAGCGGATCTCGCTGAATTTCATCGCCAGCGCATCAAAGCGCATCAGCCGGCCTGACAGCGGTTCGCCAATGCCGATCAACAGCTTGATGGCCTCGGTGGCCTGGATCATTCCGACCACACCTGGCAATACGCCGATGACGCCGCCAGCGCTGCAGTTGGGGGCGAGTTCTGCCGGCGGTGCCTGGGGAAACAGGCAGCGGTAGCACGGCCCGCCTTTATAGTTGAGCACGCTGATCTGCCCGTCGAAGCGGTAGATGGCGCCGTACACCAAGGGTTTGCCCAATTGCACGCAGGCGTCGTTGACGAGGTAGCGGGTTTCGAAATTGTCGGTGCCGTCGATCACCAGGTCATAGGCGCCCACCAGTTCCAGGGCGTTGTCGGTGTTGAAGGCGGTGTCGTAGGTGTTGATCTGGATGTGGCTGTTGAGGTCCTGCAAGCGCTGCTTGGCTGACTCGACCTTGGGCATGCCCAAGGTGCTGTTGCCATGGACGATCTGGCGTTGCAGGTTGCTGCTTTCGACCACGTCGAAATCCACCAGCCCCAGGGTGCCGATGCCGGCTGCCGCCAGGTACAGGCTGATGGGTGAACCGAGACCGCCGGTGCCGATGATCAGCACACGGGCTTTCTTCAGGTTCAGTTGGCCTTCGCGGCCGACGCCGGGCAGGGTGATGTGGCGCACGTAGCGCTGCACTTCTTCGTTGCTCAATTGGTCGACGTCCATGCCGCCGGAGGTGGCCAGCAGCACTTCGATTTTCGCCGACTCGGGCAACCGGTCGTTGGCGTCGATCAGTTCCTCCTCGGCGGTAAACAGGAAGTGTTCCTTGAGCTGGTTATTCTCGTAGAGCAAGTGGGCCCGCAATTGCGGGTGCTCGGTGCAGAGGTTTTCAATGACTTCGCGCAATGTCGATCCGGCACCCTCGAGGGTCGATGCGGGCAGCTTGGCCACGCGGACCAGGATGTCGGGGAAAGAGACAGCGTTCATGCACAACTCCGTTTGCAGGTCGTTGAAGGGTTTTTGGGCGAAGCGCTTGCCATCCCAGGCAAACAGCTTGGAACCTTGGGTTTTGCCCTGGCGAACATCCACCACCAGGTAGCTCACGGGGTAGATCGGCTCGCCCATGAAGAGGGCCTTGTCCTGGTCTTCGTCGCTGAAATACGCGCCGACGTCAGGATGGGAGTGGTAGATCACCACCACCGGGTTATCACTGCGAAACGTCTTGTTCATCATCAGCGTGTCGGCCACCGAAAAGGTGTAGCCGTTGGCTGCGCTGCGTGAATACATCTCGGGGTTTTTGCTGTGCAACTCGTTCTGGATATTGCTGCCCAGGTACACGCTGCCATCGGCGAAAACGAAGCCGCAGCATTCCTCGGGATAGCTGCGGTCGGCGTGGGCGTAAATCTGCTCCAGGGCGCTTGGGCTCAGGACCTTCATCTCAGTTTTTCTTCGCCAGGAGTTTCTCGATGGGCAGCTTGGTAATGGCAAAACCGGCCAGCAGGATCGCCGAGTACATCATCAGGTCCTTGGAAATCTGCACGCCTTCGTACCAGGCACCGATGATCACCGCGAACACCGGGAAGATGATGAACACGAAGGACAAGATGATCGGGCTCAGGCGTTTGAGCAGCATGAAATACACGATAAAGCCGCCCACCGAAGCCACCAGCCCGAGGTAGAACAGCGCACTCCAGGAGCGCAGGGTGATGTCTTCAAAGGTCGGGGTTTCAAAGAAAAGCCCGGCAACAAACAGCATCAGCCCGGCGATGCCGATGGGCAGCGTGTTGTAGGTAATCACGCTGATGGCGCTGCCTTGCTTCTTGGTAATCACGTAGCACAAGGCATGCATGATCGCGGCGGCCAGAATCGCCAGCACCCCAAAGAACTCGGCATGGTCAAGGTGCAGGCCCTGGCTCTTGATGATCATGTACAGGCTGGCGAAACCTATGGCGATGCCCACCACCTGGGAAAAGTAGATGCGCTCACGCAAAAACAGCGCGGAGAAAATCAGGATAAACACCGGCATGCAGCTGAACAGCAGCGCGGTGAGGCCGGACGAAACATGCATTTCGCCGTAGTTGAGCAGGTAATACGGAATGCTGAAGTAGGAAAGCGTCACAAACACGAAGAACCAGCGGCTCTCCCGGGGAAACAGGATCGGCTCGCGGCGCACCCAGGCAAAACACAGGAACAGCGGAAACGCGATCAAAAACCGCAGCCCGGCGGAGGTCAGTGGCGGCACGCTTTCCACGGCGATCTTGATACCCAGCCAGGTGGTGCCCCAGCTCAGGCACACGATCAAAAACATGACGCTGGTAATCAGCCCAGCCAACCACTGCTTGTGAGTTTTTGTTTTTTCAGCATTTTCTAGAACGGCGGACATTGGCATCGTGACATTGCTTCCATGAGACCGAATTGACCTCTATATTGAGTGCCTTGATTCGGTGATTGAACCCGTAAAAGCACACTATTAGGGCGAATGATGGCTGTCAAAACAAATATTGACATGGTGTCAATTATGCGAGAAGGACTCTCCAACGGGCAGGGCGTGAAGTACAAACGCCTGTCCGATGTCATGGAGCGGGGCATCCTTGAAGGCTTGATTGAACCGGGACGAAAACTGCCGCCCCATCGGGTGCTTTCCGACAATCTGGGGGTGACCATAGGCACCATCAGCCGGGCCTACGGTGAGCTGGAACGGCTCGGGTTGGTGGTGGCGCGGGTGGGTGACGGCACCTTCGTGCGCAAGCGTGGGATGGAGCGCCAGCGGGATGAAGGCTTTCGCAACTTCAGCGACGAGCCGCGCCAATACTTTGATATGAGCCGCAACATGCATATCCCGGGGCAGGAGACCACATTCCTGGCCCAGAGCTTCCAGACGCTGGCCACCAATGCCAAGTTTTTGCAGGACATCAGCGCCTACACCCCGGATGCCGGGCTGCCACGTTACCGGGCGGCGGGTGCGCAGTGGCTGGTGCAGCGGGATTTCCACCCGATACCTGAGCAGGTGATCTGCGTGAACGGCGGCCAGCATGGGCTGCTCTGCGCGATGATGGCGCTGTTGCGCGCCGGCGACACGGTGGTCACCGAACAGTTGACCTATCCGGGGCTGATCACCGCCGCGCGGATGCTGGGCATACGCCTGATCGGCCTGGAAATGGACGAAGAAGGGCTGCTGCCGGGTGCGCTGGATGAAGTCTGTCGCAATCACCGGGTGTCAGCGTTGTACTGCACACCGACCATCCAGAATCCTACGACGGCGGTGCTGTCGGTCGCGCGCCGTGAGGCGTTGGTCAAGGTATGCCGTGAGCACAATCTGCTGATTCTGGAGGACGAGGCCCACGGTGTGCTGGTGGAAGATCGTCCGCCGCCCCTGAGTTATTTCGCCCCGGAACGTACGATTCTGATCAGCAGCCTGAGCAAGGCGGTATCGGCGGGGTTGCGGGTGGGTTACGTGCATGCGCCGCCGGCGCTGGTCAGCCGGATTTCGGCGGCGTTGCGTTCAACCTGCTGGATGGCCACGCCGGTCACCCTGGAGCTGGCCACCCAATGGATCGAAAACGGCACGGCAGAGCACCTGCTGCACCAGCAGATCCAGGAAATCAGCCGGCGCAAGGCGTTGGTTGAAGGGCTGTTGATCGGGCTGGAGTACCGCACCCACCTGAATAGCCCACACTTCTGGATCGAAGTCCCGGAGCCCTGGCGCGCGTCGGAAATCGAGGCGGAGTTAAAGCAGAACAATTACCTGATCGCGACCGCCGAGGCATTTGCGGTGGGGCAGACGGCGGTGCCGCAGTTCATTCGAGCGAGTATCTGCAATACGTCGGGGGATGATCAGTTGTTGCTGGCCGGGTTTGATGCGCTGGCGACGGCGCTGGGGCAGGGCGGGGGGCGGTTTCACCTGTGAACACAACTGCCTGTTGTGAACATAACCCCTGTGGCGAGGGAGCTTGCTCCCGCTGGGCTGCGAAGCAGCCCCAAGGCCATTCACCGGTCGGTGTCAGTTAAATAACAGTCGTCTGGTTTACGACTGCTGCGCAGCCGAACGGGAGCAAGCTCCCTCGCCACACAAGCACCTTGGCCAGAGAGCAGAGTTACTTGAACCGCCGCTCCACCCCTTTCTCCACCAGAATTTTCGCCGAAATCTCTTCCACCGAAAAGTGCGTGGAATTGATGTGCGCAATATTCTCCCGACGGAACAGATTTTCTACTTCCCGCACTTCAAATTCGCACTGTGCGTAGCTGGAGTAACGGCTGTTGGGCTTGCGCTCGTTACGAATCGCCGTCAGCCGGTCCGGGTCGATGGTCAGCCCGAACAGCTTGTGCTGGTGCGCGCGCAGGGCGGCGGGCAGCGTCAGGTGCTCCATGTCGTCTTCGGTCAACGGGTAGTTGGCCGCGCGAATCCCGAATTGCATGGCCATATAAAGGCAGGTCGGCGTTTTGCCGCAGCGGGACACACCCACCAGGATCAAATCGGCCTTGTCGTAGTAGTGGGTGCGGGCGCCGTCGTCGTTGTCGAGGGCGAAGTTCACCGCCTCGATCCGCTCCATATAGTTGGAGTTGTGGCCAATGGAGTGAGATTTACCGACGGAGTATGACGAATGTTCACTTAACTCTTGTTCCAGCGGCGCCAGGAAGGTAGAGAAGATGTCGATCATGAAACCATTGGAGGTCGCGAGGATCTCACGAATGTCCTGATTGACGATGGTGTCGAAAATGATCGGACGAAATCCGTCTTTTTCGGCGGCCAGATTGATTTGTTGTACCATGGCCCGCGCTTTATCCACGCTATCGATATAGGGTCGCGTGAATTTGCTGAAGGTAATGTTTTCGAACTGCGCCAGCAGGCTTTGACCCAGGGTTTCGGCTGTAATGCCGGTGCCGTCGGAGATAAAGAAAGCAGATCGTTTCATTTGAGCCTTGGGCCTTAAGCTGATGACGAATCTTGGATATGATAGGCGCGATTTTGCCGTCCCGCAGTGGGCCGCATTCTCACTTATTTTCCAGGTCCAGGCCACAAACGCCGGTAATCGCTCCTACTGAGCCGCCAGCGTCCTGAGCTTTTCCAACACAGAAAGTGGAGAGATCACCTTGGTAGAGTACGTAGTTTCCCTCGATAAGCTCGGCGTCCATGATGTAGAGCACGTGGGGGGCAAGAACGCATCCCTGGGCGAGATGATCAGTAATCTTGCGGGCGCCGGTGTATCGGTGCCAGGTGGTTTTGCCACCACCGCCCAGGCTTACCGTGATTTCCTCGAGTTGAGCGGCCTCAACGATCAGATCCATGCCGCCCTCGATGCGCTGGACGTCGATGACGTCAACGCCCTGGCCAAGACCGGCGCCCAGATCCGTCAATGGATCATGGAAGCCGAGTTCCCCGAGAAGCTCAACGCCGAAATCCGCACCGCGTTTGCCGCGCTGTCGGCCGGTAACCCGGACATGGCCGTTGCCGTGCGCTCCTCGGCCACCGCCGAAGACCTGCCAGACGCCTCCTTTGCCGGCCAGCAAGAAACCTTCCTGAACATCCGCGGCGTGGAAAACGTGATCCGCGCGGCCAAGGAAGTCTTCGCCTCGCTGTTCAACGACCGCGCCATTTCCTACCGTGTACACCAGGGTTTCGACCACAAGCTGGTGGCCTTGTCTGCCGGTGTGCAGCGCATGGTGCGTTCGGAAACCGGGACGGCCGGCGTGATGTTCACCCTGGACACCGAATCGGGCTTTCGCGACGTGGTCTTCATCACCGGCGCCTACGGCCTCGGCGAAACCGTCGTACAAGGCGCGGTGAACCCGGACGAATTCTACGTCCACAAACACACCCTTGAAGCCGGCCGCCCGGCCATCCTGCGCCGCAACCTGGGCAGCAAGGCCATCAAGATGATCTACGGCGACGAGGCCAAGGCCGGTCGCTCGGTAAAAACCGTTGATGTCGACAAGGCCGAGCGCGCGCGTTTCTGCCTGAGCGACGCTGAAGTCAGCGAGTTGGCCAAACAGGCGATGATCATCGAGAAGCACTACAAGTGCCCGATGGACATCGAATGGGCCAAAGACGGCGACGACGGCAAGCTGTACATCGTTCAGGCCCGCCCTGAAACCGTGAAGAGCCGCACCTCGGCCAACGTCATGGAACGCTACCTGTTGAAAGAAACCGGCACTGTGCTGGTGGAAGGCCGTGCCATCGGCCAGCGCATCGGCGCCGGCAAGGTGCGGATCATCAAGGACGTGTCCGAGATGGACAAGGTCCAGCCAGGCGACGTGCTGGTCTCCGACATGACCGACCCGGACTGGGAACCGGTGATGAAACGCGCCAGCGCCATCGTCACCAACCGTGGCGGGCGTACCTGCCACGCGGCGATCATCGCCCGTGAGCTGGGGATCCCGGCGGTTGTGGGTTGCGGCAACGCCACCCAGCTGTTGAAAGACGGCCAGGGCGTGACCGTGTCCTGCGCTGAAGGCGACACCGGCTTCATCTTCGAAGGTGAGCTGGGCTTCGACATCAAGCAAAACTCCATCGACGCCATGCCGGACCTGCCGTTCAAGATCATGATGAACGTCGGCAACCCGGACCGCGCCTTCGATTTCGCGCAATTGCCGAACGCCGGTGTGGGCCTGGCCCGCCTGGAGTTCATCATCAACCGCATGATCGGCGTGCACCCCAAGGCCCTGCTGAACTACGACGGCCTGCCGCCGGACATCAAGGAAAGCGTCGACAAGCGCATCGCCGGTTACAACGACCCGGTGGGCTTCTACGTCGAGAAGCTGGTGGAAGGCATCAGCACCCTGGCGGCGGCGTTCTACCCGAAAAAGGTCATCGTGCGGCTGTCGGACTTCAAGTCCAACGAATACGCCAACCTGATCGGCGGCAAGCTCTACGAGCCTGAAGAAGAAAACCCGATGTTGGGCTTCCGTGGCGCCTCGCGTTACATCAGCGAAGCGTTCCGCGACTGCTTCGAGCTGGAATGCCGTGCCCTCAAGCGCGTGCGCAACGAGATGGGCCTGACCAACGTCGAAATCATGGTGCCGTTCGTGCGCACCCTGGGCGAGGCGAGCCAGGTTGTGGACCTGCTGGCTGAAAACGGTTTGTCCCGTGGCGAGAACGGCCTGCGCGTCATCATGATGTGTGAACTTCCGTCCAACGCCATCCTGGCCGAGGAGTTCCTGGAATTCTTCGACGGCTTCTCCATCGGCTCCAACGACCTGACCCAACTGACCCTGGGCCTGGACCGCGACTCCGGGATCATCGCGCACCTGTTTGACGAGCGTAACCCTGCGGTCAAGAAGCTGCTGGCCAACGCCATCCAGGCGTGCAACAAGGCTGGCAAGTACATCGGTATCTGCGGCCAAGGCCCTTCCGATCACCCGGACCTGGCCAAATGGCTGATGGAGCAGGGCATCGAAAGCGTCTCGCTGAACCCCGATTCGGTACTGGAAACCTGGTTCTTCCTGGCTGAAGGCCAAGCGCCGGCGTAAGGCGTAACCCCCAAAAGTGCCGGTCAACCTTGCGGTTGGCCGGCATTTCTCATTCTGTACAGGGCGGAACTCCTTCCGGACGCCGCCCTTTTTTGTGCAAGAGCATTATGCAAAGCAGCAGCAACCTGTTTCCCGTCGCCTTGATCAGCGCTGAGCGTCGCGGCGACCTGAGTGAAGATGTGTATCGCCTCAAGCCCGGCAATAGCCCTGACGGCACCGTCGAGCTGGCCGTGACCCGCCTGGGCCTGGCTGACGTCCCGGAAAACCGGGGCGTGCCGGTGGTTTTGTTGCATGGCAGCTTCTCCAACCGGCGCTTCTGGTACTCGCCCAAGGGGATCGGACTGGGCGCCTACCTGGCGCGCGAGGGGTTCGACGTCTGGATCCCGGAAATGCGCGGCCACGGGCTGTCCCGGCGTAACCACGACTACGCCAAAAACCGCGTCGCCGACTATGCTCGCTACGACTTGCCGGCCATTGCAGCGTTTGTGCGTGAGCAAAGTGGGCAGATTCCTCACTGGATCGGGCATTCCCTGGGTGGCACCACCTTGGTTGCAGCCCTTGGTGGGCAGCACCTTGGCGCGCCGGCAGCGGCCTCGGTGGCGCTGTTTGGCTGCCAGGTCAGCCGTACCCATTGGCCGTTGAAATTGCCGCCGTTGGAATGGACCGGTCGCCTGCTCTTGAAACGATTTGGCCAATTGTCTGGCGCGCGACTGAAACGCGGGCCAGAGGACGAGCCGGCGGGCGTGCTGATTGAAGCCATGCGCTGGAATGGCCTGTTCGGCCGCTTTGGCGAAGGGAAGCAGGATTGGTGGAAAGGCCTGGCAGATGTCGACGTACCGCTATTGGCGGTGAGCGCTGCCGGCGATCATCAGGACCCGGACTGGGCCTGCCGCAAGCTCTTCGAGCAAGTCGGCTCCGAGCATCGCCAGTACCTGTGTCTTGGGCGCAAGAACGGGTTCAGCGGGGATTTCGGGCATGTCGAGATGCTAGTCAGCAAGGCCGCCCAGGCGCAAGTGTGGCCGTTGGTGACGCGTTGGTTGAAGGATCCGCTCACACCTTTGATGGGGGCGCAGGCGCAGGCGCTTGCAGCGGTTTGAGCGGGAGGCTCTATCAGGGGCGTTTCGCTTGTTTGCCGTAGCGGCTAAGATATGACGCGTCGGGTGGTTTTGGTCATATTCAGTCGCTCAGTGGGTCTTGCGTTGCTGCCCGAGGGGCCCGACTATTCGACCCGGCTTAAAGAACCTTCATGGCAAAGCGTTTCAAGATGTAAGTAAACAGTGGGATGTTTGACACCTTCTTTCACCTACAGGAGTTTCTCGATGAACCATTACCTTACCCCCGACCTGTGCGATGCCTACCCGGAGCTGGTGCAGGTGGTTGAGCCGATGTTCAGCAATTTCGGCGGCCGAGACTCCTTTGGTGGCGAGATCGTGACCATCAAGTGCTTCGAAGACAATTCCCTGGTCAAGCAACAAGCCGAACTCAATGGCGCCGGCAAGGTGCTGGTGGTCGACGGTGGTGGTTCCCTGCGCCGCGCGTTGCTGGGCGACATGATCGCCGAGAAAGCCGCGAAAAACGGTTGGGAAGGGCTGGTGATCTACGGCTGCATCCGCGATGTGGATGTGATCGCCCAAACCGACCTGGGCGTGCAGGCCCTGGCCAGCCACCCAATGAAGACTGACAAGCGCGGTATTGGCGATTTGAACGTGGCGGTGACATTCGCCGGCGTGACCTTCCGTCCGGGTGAGTACGTGTACGCCGACAATAACGGTGTGATCGTCTCTCCCAGCCCGCTGAAAATGCCTGAATAACAGCAGTAGCCGACAGGGGTGAGGATGTTCGAGGAAGAAAACGCGCAGTGGGGGCTGGTGCATGCCCTGGTGCTGGATGGTAAAGGTGGCGCGCGTTCGATTGCCCGGACAGAGCTTGATGAGCTGCAACTGCAGCCTCAGGAAAGCCTGTGGCTGCATTGGGACCGTAGCCATCCCCAGACCCAGACCTGGTTGCGCAAGTCCAGCGGCTTGAGCGAGTTCGCGTGTGACCTGCTGCTGGAGGAAAACACCCGCCCACGTCTGTTGCCACTGCCGGACGCTGAACTGCTGCTGTTTTTACGCGGGGTCAACCTCAATCCCGGCGCCGAACCGGAAGACATGGTTTCGGTGCGCATCTTTGCCTCGGCAGCGCGGGTAATTTCCCTGCGCTTGCGCCCGCTGCGCGCCACCGATGAATTGCTGGTGCAACTGGCGGATGGCAAGGGGCCGAAAACCTCCTCGGAACTGGTCCTTTATATGGCGCAGTACCTGACCAATAAGGTTCAGGATCTGGTCAGCGATCTGTCCGAAATCGTCGATATCGAAGAAGAAAAACTGGATGCCGACGAACGGTATACCCCGGAGCATGGCAGCGTTTTGCAGATCCGTCGGCGCGCCGCCGGGCTGAAACGTTTCCTGTCGCCGCAGCGGGATATTTTCGCGCAGTTGACCCGGATCAAGTTGGCCTGGTTCTGCGACGACGATGCTGACTACTGGAACGAATTGAACAACAGCCTGACGCGTTACCTGGAAGAGCTGGAATTGGCTCGGGAGCGCGTGGGGCTTGTACTTGAGACCGAAGACCGGCGTTTGAGCCTGCGCATGAACCGCACCATGTACCGCTTCGGGATCATCACCGGAATCTTTTTGCCGATGAGTTTTCTGACCGGTTTGCTGGGGATCAACGTGGGCGGAATTCCGTTCTCTTCCAGCCCTTACGGGTTCCTGATTGCCTGCCTGATGATGGTCTCGGTGGCGGTCGGGCAGTGGTGGTTGTTTCGACGTTTACGTTGGGTCTGACCTGAATGTGACCTGAACGTGGAAAGAGGTCATGTGACCCGAAGAATTTTACCCTCGTCTTTTAAATCACTTGCGAGAGGTCTTTTATGCACGATCCGTTCGAACAGTCTTTGCGTGACATGCTCAATGCCTCGCCGTCCAACCGGGACGACGATGCTTGCCTGGGTCGCGTTTTGAAAACCGCCAACCGCCAGGTCGGTGCGGGGGACCTGTTCGGTCTGCTTGGCCGCTGGTTGCCGGCATTGATGATGGCGCTGAACAATGGTTCGGCCCACGTTTCACCGGTTTCCCGTCGTAAACCTCTTGCTCGCACTGCTGATAAGGCTGAATGAATATGGAACTCGATCTCTGGACTCAGAGTCTGGTAACTGCAATGACTGCGTTGTGGACCAAGGTGGCGAATTTCATTCCCAACCTGTTTGGTGCACTGGTGGTGGTACTGCTGGGTTTTGTCGTGGCCAAGCTGCTCGACACCCTGCTCTCCAAATTGCTGGCTAAGCTGGGTCTTGATCGATTGATGGGTGGTACCGGCCTGACCAAGATTCTGGGGCGCGCCGGGTTGCAGGTACCGATCTCGACATTGATCGGAAAGATCGTTTATTGGTTTGTTTTGCTGATTTTTCTGGTTTCTGCGGCTGAATCCCTTGGACTTGAGCGAGTTTCAGCTACGCTCGATATGCTGGCGCTGTATTTGCCGAAGGTATTCGGTGGCGCGTTGGTGTTGCTGGTAGGGGTTTTGCTGGCGCAACTGGCCAATGGGCTGGTGCGCGGTGCGGCTGAAGGCGTAGGGCTGGATTACGCCAGCGGCCTTGGGCGAATTGCCCAGGGGCTGGTAATTATCATCAGTATTTCGGTCGCGATCAGCCAGTTGGAGGTCAAGACTGACCTGCTGAACCATGTGATTGTGATTGTTTTGATTACCGTTGGTCTGGCCGTTGCGCTGGCCATGGGACTGGGAAGCCGGGAAATTGCCGGGCAGATTCTTGCGGGAATCTATGTGCGTGAGCTGTATCAGGTTGGGCAACAAGTGCGTGTGGGCGAGGTCGAAGGGCAGATCGAGGAGATCGGTACGGTCAAGACAACAGTGCTGACCGACGATGGCGAACTGGTGTCGCTTTCGAATCGGATCTTGCTGGAACAGCATGTGACTAGCCGCTAACCCGGCAAACCCTGCTAATGTACGCCGCCGCAATCCTGGGTATCCAGGCTGTGGCGGACATTGACCTGACTGTCGGCACGACTTGTTTTGAATAAAGCCCAAACGCTGTCCACGCGCTATGACCCCCGTGAGCTCTCTGATGAGGAGTTGGTCGCGCGCGCGCACACGGAGCTGTTTCACGTAACACGCGCGTACGAAGAATTGATGCGCAGGTATCAACGCACTCTGTTCAACGTTTGTTCAAGGTATTTAGGGAACGATAGAGATGCGGATGATGTCTGTCAGGAAGTGATGCTCAAGGTGCTATACGGCCTGAAGAACTTCGAGGGTAAATCGAAGTTCAAGACATGGCTCTATAGCATCACGTACAACGAGTGCATCACGCAGTATCGGAAGGAACGGCGAAAGCGTCGCTTGATGGATGCTTTGAGTCTGGACCCCCTTGAGGAAGCGTCTGAAGAGAAGGCGCCAACCCCGGAAGAAAAGGGCGGACTCGATCGCTGGCTGGTGCATGTGAATCCGATTGACCGGGAAATTCTGGTGCTACGATTTGTCGCAGAGCTGGAATTTCAGGAAATTGCTGACATCATGCATATGGGTTTGAGTGCTACAAAAATGCGTTACAAACGTGCTCTTGATAAATTACGTGAGAAATTTGCGGGCAGTACTGAAACTTAGTGCGTGGCAAATATCTCTTACGTGTAGGCAAGTTCTGTTAGACTTGTCGCCGAGTTGTCCCCCGGTATGTGGGACTGCTTTACAATCACCAGATGGGGATTTAACGGATGAAACTGAAAAACACCTTGGGCTTGGCCATTGGTACTCTTATTGCTGCTACTTCCTTCGGCGCTCTGGCACAAGGCGAAGGCGCAGTTGAAGGCCAGCTGTTCTACAAAAAGCAGTTCAACGATAGCGTCAAGCATATCGAAGACGGCTACAATCCTGGCGCCAGCATCGGTTACTTCCTGACCGACGACGTGTCGATCAACCTGAACTACGACACTACCAACCACACCCGTTCGAACGACGGTACTGGCAACCAGAAGATCAAAGGTGATACCGGCAGCGTTACTGCCCAGTACCACTTCGGTCAAGCTGGTGTCGACTCCCTGCGTCCATACGTAGAAGGCGGTTTCGGCCACCAGAGCCGTACCAACGTACAGGCTGATGGTCACAGCGGTCGCGATCAGTCGACCCTGGCTATCGCTGGCGCTGGCGTGAAGTACTACTTCACCGACAACCTGTTCGCACGTGCTGGTGTTGAAGCTGACTACGCACTGGACAACGGCAAGTGGGATTACTCTGCACTGGTTGGTCTGGGCGTAAACTTCGGCGGCAACGCTGGTAAAACTGCTCCAGCTCCTGCCCCAGCACCAGCTCCAGAGCCAGTTCCAGAGCCAGAAGCTCCGGTTGCTCAGGTTGTTCGTGTTGAGCTGGACGTGAAGTTCGACTTCGACAAGTCGGTTGTTAAGCCTAACAGCTACGGCGACGTGAAAAACCTCGCTGACTTCATGAAACAGTACCCACAAACCACCACCGTTGTTGAAGGTCACACTGACTCCGTCGGTCCTGACGCTTACAACCAGAAGCTGTCCCAGCGTCGTGCTGACGCTGTTAAGCAAGTCCTGGTCAAAGACGGTATTGCTCCTAACCGTGTAAGCTCGGTTGGTTATGGCAAATCCCGCCCAGTTGCTGACAACGCAACTGAAGCTGGCCGTGCTATCAACCGTCGCGTAGAAGCCTCGGTAGAAGCACAAGCAGCTCAGTAATTACTGAGTTGTAGAAAAAAGCCCGGCTTAGGCCGGGCTTTTTTTCGCCTGGAATTTGCCTCAGGCGTGAACGCGGGCGTTGGCTTCAACCGCCTGCGTCGCCTGGATAACCCGACCAATCACCAGAATCGCCGGGCTCTTCAGGGCGAAGTCCTGCGCGTCGTCCTGCATCCGGGAAAGGCTGCTGCGGCACTCGCGCTGCTCTGGCAACGAGGCGTTTTCAATCATTGCCACCGGCATATCATCGCTCATGCCACCATCCAGCAACTGCTTGCGAATCTCCCCCAGCTTCGCTACCCCCATGTAGATCACCAGCGTCGTGCCGCCCTCGGCCAGTGCCCGCCAGTTGAGGCTGCTGTCGTCCTGGGTGTGGGCCGTGACCAGCGTTACGCCACGGCTGACACCGCGTAACGTGAGCGGGATATCACAATTGGTTGCCCCGGCCAGCCCCGCCGTAATGCCGTTGACCAACTCCACTTCCACCCCTTGTTGCCTGAGCCACGCCGCCTCTTCGCCGCCGCGACCAAAAATGCACGGATCACCGCCCTTGAGCCGTACCACGCACTTGCCTTGCCGGGCATAGCGCAACATCAGGCGATGGATAAATGCCTGCGGCGTGGAGCGGCAGCCGCCGCGTTTACCCACGGTGATCAGCCGTGCAGTGGGGCAGTGCTCCAGCAGCGCCGGGTTGACCAGATCATCGATCAGCACCACATCGGCTTCCCGCAGCGCCCTTGCCGCCTTGAGCGTCAGCAACTCCGGGTCGCCGGGACCTGCGCCTACCAGCCAGACTTTTGCGCTCATATTCTTCCCTCACACCGTGATCGCGATTGGCTGCGTGCCGCTCGCCAATAGCCGTTTGATTTCCGGCACACAGGAGCCGCATTGCGTACCGCAACCCAGTTCCTGCTTCAGCCCATTCAGGTCCAGGCCCCGGGCAATGCCGGCGC
The DNA here is from genome assembly GCF_002204795.1 of Pseudomonas sp. K2I15. Lineage (GTDB taxonomy): Bacteria > Pseudomonadota > Gammaproteobacteria > Pseudomonadales > Pseudomonadaceae > Aquipseudomonas. Next base: position 66,497 of record NZ_NIXO01000023.1, on the reverse strand, counting down.
AGACCGCGCTTTCGCTGACGTTCTTGCAGTTGCACAATGTCTTGTTACTGGTCGAACCGCCCCCCGGTGGCGCACTCAATGGCGCCAGCAGCCAGCGTCGTAATTGATCATCAGTGCGACCTTCCAACCACAGGCTTTGCAACCAGTGGCGAGCCAGGGTTTCGCCGGCCAAGCGAATCGCGGTGATGCGGCCCTTTTCAATTTTTACCCGCTTGCCAATGGAGCGCCGCGGGTCGTCATAAGCCATGACTGGCCCGTCATTGAGGCCCAGCAGTTGGTCAATCTGCTTAAGCAGTTCAAGCGCGGGCGCCTCGTGATGCGCTGCACGAATCAGCAGCGCGGGCCGCTCGCGGCCGGTCAGGCTCAGGCTCACGTAGGCAAAGCCCTCACACAGTGGTCGTAGTGCTTCGAAGTGTTGTTGCACATCGCCTTCAATCAGTGCAAACAAATGCCAGGGCAGTTGCACCGGCTCCAGGCGCACGCCGCTGTGTTTGAGTTCTGGCTGCTTGGACAGAGGGTCGAACGCTGGCTGGGTGAGCGCATTCACGCCACCTTTTAGAAAACGGTCGCCCCAGTGCATCGGCAGAAACGCCTGGCCGGGACGCACACTGTCATCGCTGCCGACGGCTACAATCACACTGCCGCGCCGGCTTTTCAGGCTGATCAGGTCGCCTTCCTTCAAACGATGCCGGCGCAGTTCATCCGGGTGCAGGCTGAGCAACGCTTCACTGACATGGCCGAACAGCTGGGCAGCGGTGCCGGTGCGGCTCATGCCATGCCATTGGTCCCGCAGGCGCCCGGTGATCAGGGTGAGTGGGAAACGGGCGTCACGCTGTTCCTTGGCGGCGCGATAAGGGTCGGCCACGAAGTGCGCGCGGCCAGTCTCGGTAGGAAAGATTCCGTCGGTATACAGGCGCGTGGTTCCACTCACCGCATTGGCCGGGAATGGCCATTGTTGCGGGCCGACCCGGTCCAGCAGGGCGTGACTGATGCCCGACAAGTCCAGGTCGCGCCCACGGGTCAGCAGTTTGTATTCATCAAAGATTTGCGCCGGTTGCTCAAAGGCAAAAAGCCCCGGTTTTCCGGGACAAAGACGCTGCTCCAGGCGCTGGGCAAAATCCACGGTGATTGCCCAGTCGGGCCGCGCTTCCCCTGGTGGGACGATGGCCTGCCGGACGTGGGAAATGCGCCGTTCCGAGTTGGTGACCGTGCCTTCTTTTTCGCCCCAGCTCGCCGCCGGTAACAACAGGTCGGCGAAACGTGCAGTCTCGGTTGTACGAAAGGCTTCCTGCAGCACCACGAACGGACACGCTTCCAGGGCCTGACGTACGGTGTTCTGGTCGGGCAGGGATTGAGCGGGATTGGTGCAGGCGATCCACAGCGCCTTGATCTTGCCGGCCTGTATCTGTTCAAACAGTTCGATGGCGGTCAGCCCGGTGCTGGCCGGCAGTTGTTCAACACCCCAATACGCGGCCACTTCTGCCCGATGCTCAGGGTTGGCCGCCTCACGATGGCCCGGCAGTAAATTCGACAAACTGCCGGTTTCCCGACCACCCATGGCATTCGGCTGACCGGTCAGGGAGAACGGTCCGCAGCCGGGGCGGCCAATGGTGCCGGTCGCCAGGTGCAGGTTAATCAAGGTGCTGTTCTTCGCGCTGCCCGCGGTGGACTGGTTAAGCCCCATGCACCACAACGACAGAAAGCTCGGCGAGGTACCGACCCATTCCGCGCACTGGCGCAGTTGCTCGACACTGATCCCACACAGTTGCGTGACCATTTGCGGCGTGTAGTCGTGAACCAGGCGTTTCAGCTCGACCAGTCCGTCGGTATGGGCCTGGATAAAGTCGCGGTCGATCCAGTCTTCCCACAGCAACAAGTGCAAGATCCCATGGAACAGCGCGACATCTGTACCCGGCAGGATCGCCAGGTGCATGTCTGCCAAATCACAGGTATCGGTGCGCCGGGGATCGATCACCACCACTTTCATCTGTGGCCGGCGGGCTTTGGCTTCCTCCAGGCGTCGGAACAACACCGGATGCGCGTAGGCCATGTTACTGCCGACGATCATCACGCAGTCGCTCGACTCCAGGTCCTCATAGCTGCATGGCGGAGCGTCGGCGCCCAGGCTGCGCTTGTAGCCAACCACCGCCGAAGACATACACAGCCGCGAGTTGCTATCGATGTTATTGGTGCCCACCAGCGCCCGCGCCAGTTTGTTGAAGCTGTAGTAATCCTCGGTCAGCAACTGCCCGGAGATATAGAACGCCACGCTGTCCGGCCCGTGCTCGGTGATGGTCTCGGCGAACACATTCGCCGCGTGCTCCAGGGCGGTGTCCCAATCGGTGCGGCTGCGGGCCAGGCCCTTGCCCAGCCGCAGTTCCGGGTACAACGCGCGGGCCGAGAGGTCGCCGGTCAGGTGCAGGCTGGCGCCCTTGCTGCACAGCTTGCCAAAGTTGGCCGGATGGCTCGGGTCACCACTGACGCCGAGGATCTGCGAGCCATCATGCTCGATCAGCACGCCGCAACCGACCCCGCAATAGCAGCAGGTGGACGCGGTGGTCTGGCGGTTCATCAACCGGCGTCCCGGAGTGCCAGCATCACCCGACCGTTTTCCACGCGGGCCGGGTGGTGATGGGCACAGCCGATGTCCGGTGCCTGGGCTTCACCGGACTCCAGGTCGATCTGCCAGTTATGCAGCGGGCAGGCCACACGTTTACCGTAGATCAAGCCTTGGGACAGCGGGCCGCCCTTGTGCGGGCAGCGATCGTCGAGGGCGAAAACTTCGTCGTCACTGGTACGAAAAATCGCGATGTCGCCTTTAGGCCCGGTGATGATGCGTGAACCCAGGGCGTTGATTTCTTCGAGGGCGCAGATATCCAGCCAGTTCATGCCGGCACCTCCAGCAGTTTGACGGGGATTGTGTCGAACTCCTTTTTCAGCAGCGGCTGTTCCAGGCGTTCTTTCCACGGGTCCTGTTCGAATGACAGGGAGAATTGCAGGCGTTCATTAAGCGCCTGGCGCCGCGCCGGGTCTTCCAGCACGGCCTTCTTGATGTGCTCCATGCCCACCCGTTGCAGGTAGTGCACGGTGCGCTCCAGGTAGAAGGCTTCTTCTCGGTAGAGCTGTAGGAACGCGCCGTTGTATTCGCGCACCTCTTCGGCGGTTTTCAGCTTGACGAAGAACTCGGCGACTTCGGTCTTGATCCCGCCGTTACCGCCGATGTACATCTCCCAGCCGGAATCGACGCCGATAATTCCCACGTCCTTGATCCCAGCTTCCGAGCAGTTACGCGGGCAGCCGGACACCGCCAGCTTGACCTTGTGGGGCGACCACATATTGAACAGGTCATGCTCCAGCTCGATCCCCAGTTGTGTGGAATTTTGCGTACCAAAGCGGCAGAACTCGCTGCCGACGCAGGTCTTCACGGTGCGGATGGATTTGCCGTAGGCATGGCCGGACGGCATATCGAGGTCTTTCCACACGCCGGGCAAGTCCTGCTTCTTGATACCCAGCAAGTCAATGCGCTGCCCGCCGGTGACCTTGACCATCGGCACGTTGTATTTGTCTGCCACGTCGGCGATGCGTCGCAGTTCCGACGGATTGGTCACGCCGCCCCACATCCTCGGGACTACCGAGTAGGTGCCGTCTTTCTGAATATTGGCGTGGGCCCGTTCGTTGATCAGGCGCGACTGCGGGTCGTCCTTGGCTTCGCCGGGCCAGGTGGAAATCAGGTAATAGTTGAGTGCCGGGCGGCAAGTGGCGCAGCCGTTCGGGGTGCGCCAGTTCAGGTAGCTCATGGTGCCGGCGATAGTCAGCAGGTGCTGGTCGCGGATGGCCTGGCGGATCTGCCCGTGGTTGAGGTCGCTGCAGCCGCAGATGGCTTTTTCGCTTTTCGGTTTGACGTCCGCCGCGCCGCCCACGGTGTTGATCAGGATCTGTTCCACCAAGCCTGCGCAGGAACCGCAGGAGCTGGCGGCCTTGGTGTGCTTCTTCACGTCGTCGACGCTGAGCAGCCCGTGTTCCTGAATCGCCTTGACGATGGTGCCCTTGCACACGCCGTTGCAGCCGCAGACTTCAGCGCTGTCGGCCATGCTCATGGCTTTGTCTTGGCCTTGATGGCCTACATCACCGATGGCGTTTTCGCCGAACATCAGGTGATCGCGGATCTCGCCAATCGCGTGGTTCTCACGGATCTGCCTGAAATACCAACCACCGTCAGCGGTGTCGCCGTACAGGCAGGCGCCCACGAGGATGTCGTCCTTGATCACCAGCTTCTTGTAGACGCCGCCAATCGGGTCGGACAGGGTGATGGTCTCGGTCCCTTCGCCGCCCATGAAATCCCCGGCGGAGAACAGGTCGATGCCGGTGACTTTCAATTTGGTCGAGGTCACCGAGCCTTGATAGCGCGCGAAACCCAACTGGGCGAGGTGATTGGCGCAGACTTTGGCCTGCTCGAACAGAGGTGCCACCAGGCCGTAGGCGATCCCGCGATGGCTGGCGCATTCGCCGATGGCATAGATGCGCGGGTCGTAGGTTTGCAGGGTGTCGTTGACCAGAATCCCACGGTTGCACGGGATGCCGGATTTTTCCGCAAGTTCGGTGTTGGGGCGGATGCCCGCAGCCATCACCACCAGGTCGGCGGGGATCACATCGCCATTCTTGAACTGCACCGAACCGACACGGCCATTGCCGGCGTCATGCAGGGCCTGGGTTTGCTCTTGCAGGCGGAACACCAGGCCACGGCTTTCCAGTTCGGTTTGCAGCAACTGGCCGCTGGTTTTGTCCAGTTGCCGCTCCAACAGCCACTCGCCGATATGCACCACGGTCACGTGCATGCCGCGCAACATCAGGCCGTTGGCGGCCTCAAGGCCCAACAGGCCACCACCGATCACCACCGCGTGTTTGTGGGTCTTGGCGGTGTCGATCATGGCCTGGGTGTCGGCGATGTCGCGGTAGCCGATCACACCCTGCAACGTATTGCCGGGAATCGGCAGGATAAACGGCGTGGAACCGGTGGCAATCAGCAGGCGATCGTACTCGGCCTCGCTGCCGTCTTCGGCGATGACTTTGCGTTTGACCCGGTCGATCTGCACCACTTTGCGATTGAGCAGCAACTTGATGTTGTTATCGAGGTACCAGCTCAAATCGTTGAGCACGATCTCTTCGAAGGTCTGCTCACCGGCCAGCACCGGCGACAACAGGATGCGGTTGTAATTGGTGTGGGGCTCGGCGCCGAAGACGGTGATGTCGTACAGGTCGCTGCTCAGCTTGAGCAATTCTTCAAGGGTGCGAACCCCGGCCATGCCGTTGCCGATCATCACCAGTTTGAGTTTCTTCATGTCGTTCTCCGCAGTGGCTCGACAAATCGTGCGCAACAAAAAAAGGCGTCCCCGCTACGTAAGTAGCGAGGACGCCTTTGTCCTGGTCCCGTTCTCTCGGGAAGCTCGACCTTCGACGTTGAAGGTGCGGCTATATGTGTGTTGATGGGAAAGCTAATGCAGCGGTTGTGCCAAGTAGGGTTTTGGCCGGATTTGTTCAGTGTGGCAGCGATGTTTCGAGAAATTTCGCCTCTTAGTGGTGCAACAGCCAGTACAACAGCACCAGATTGATCAGCAACGACAGTACGGCCAGTGTTTGCCAGACCTTGAGCGGTTCGCGCTCCAGCAGCGGTTTTGGCCGCAGGCTCAACTCGCGGCGGTCCGCCTGCTCCAGTACCAGCAACCATTCCTCGGCGGTTTCATAACGTTGTTCAGGTTGCGCGGCGACTGCACGTTCCAGGCTCTGTTGCAGCCAGTCGGGCAGGTCGGGGCGGTAGCGGCTGGCGCTGACAGGCGTGGTGAACCTGGGCCGTTGGAAAGCTTCGATTTCGCCGTAGGGATAATGCCCGGTGAGCAGGTAATACAAGGTCACGCCGATGCTATACAAATCCTGCTGCGGGGTAGGGCGTTCGCCGTTGAAGGCTTCCGGGGCGATAAAGCTCGGTGTGCCTGGCAACAGGTGCGCGCGATCCTCGGAGAGCCCGGGGCAGTAGGCCAGGCCGAAGTCCAGCACGCGCAATTCGCCATCCTCGCCCAGCAGCAGGTTTTCCGGCTTGATGTCGCGGTGCAGGATTTGTCGGCGGTGCAGCAGCCCGACTGCGCGCAACAGGCGCTCGGCCAGGGATTGCCACTGCCCCAGGGGCAATGGGCCCTGGTGCTTGAACAGTTCGGCCAGGGTTTGCCCGGCATATTCACGCATCACGTAGTACAAATGCTGACGGCCGCTGGCCGGATGGACTTCAGGAAACGCCCGGCCGGCAACCCGGCGCAGGAACCATTCCTCTGACAGGAGTGCCTGGGCGGCGAACACGTCGTCGTCATGGCTCACCGGCAAGGTCTTTAGCAACCAGGCCTGTTGCTGGGCATCGCGCACCCGGTAGAGCAGGGATTGACGACTTTGCCCCAGCAGCGCTTCCACCTGCCAGCCTTCGAAGCGTTGGCCGGCTTTCAAGGTGGGTGGCAGTGGCCATTGCTGCAACTGCACCAGCGCATCACCCAGGGTGGCGGCGCCGAGTTGGTCGACGCGCACCAGCAGGGCGCTGGCATTGTCCTGGCTGCCCGCCAGGTGTGCGGCGTTGACCAGGGTGTTTACGGCCAGGTCCAGGTCCGACTGTTCCCGCAGGATCGCACCAATGGCGTGATCACCCAAGGTGGCCCACACGCCGTCGCTGAGCAGCAGAAAGCATTCGCCCGCCCGCAACTCGCCGTCGAGGAAATCCAGCACCAGGTGCTGATCCAGGCCCATGGCGCGCTTGAGCACATGCTGCATGCCCGGTTGTTCCCAAACGTGCTCCTCGCTGAGGCGTTGCAACTCCCCATCGAGCCAGCGATACACCCGGCAATCACCCACATGGGCCAGGGTGAAACGCTGTCCGCGAAACACCAGGGCACTGAGGGTGGTCAGCAGCGGCAGGCCGCCGCCGTTGGCCTGCAGCCAGCGATTCTGCGCCACCAGCAAGCGTTCCAACGCCTGGGCCACGCCCCAGGTTTGCGGCGTGGCGTAGTAGTCCAGGGCCAGGGCCTGCAAGGTCGAGCGCGCGGCCAGTCCGCCATCGGCGCATTGGCTGACGCCGTCGGCGATGGCACACAGATAGCCTTTGCTGGCGGCCAGTTCCGGGGCGGGAGTGACCAGGCGCAAGGCGTCCTGGTTTTCCTGCCGTGGGCCGGTGGCGCTGGCTTGGGCGAAGCTCAGTTGCAGGGTCATCAGACCCGAGCAGCCGTCACAGCAGCTGAACCCCAAGTGGTTCTCCAGCGACGCTTGACGCCGTACAGGCCAAACCAGGCCAGTACGCCCAGGCTGGCGAACAACCACAGCGCCAACTGATAGCTGCCGGTGCTTTGCTTGATCGCACCCATGCCCGCAGCCAGGGCGAAGCCGCCGATGCCGCCGGCCATGCCGATCAGGCCGGTCATTACGCCGATCTCCCGATGAAAACGCTGGGGCACCAGTTGGAATACTGCGCCGTTACCTGCACCTAAACCGAGCATGGTGCAGACGAAAAGTGCCAGGGCTGCGTAGGAACTTGGCAGGTTGAAACCCACCGCCGCGATGCAGACCGCGGCCACGCCGTACATGCCGAGCAGGGTGCGAATCCCGCCAAAACGGTCGGCCAGGGCACCGCCCAAAGGCCGCATCAGGCTGCCGCCGAACACGCAGGCGGCGGTGTAGTAACCTGCGGTGACCGGGCTCAAGCCGTATTGGTCGTTGAAGTAGCCGGGCAGGGCGCTGGCCAGGCCGATAAAGCCGCCGAAGGTCACGCTGTAGAAGAACATGAACCACCAGCTGTCGCGGTCGCCCAGGGCTTTGAAGTAGTCAGCCATGGACTTGGCTTTGGGCCGTTGCGGGGCATTGCGGGCGAGCCAGGCGAAGACGATCAGAGTCAGGATCAGCGGGATCAGCGCAAAGCCGAACACGTTGCTCCAGCCAAACGCGGCGGCCAATACGGGGGCCAGCAAGGCGGCAAACACCGTCCCGGAGTTGCCGGCACCGGCGATGCCCATGGCCTTGCCCTGGTGCTCGGCGGGGTACCACTGGGATGCCAGGGGCAGTGCGACGGCGAACGAGGCACCGGCCATGCCGAGGAACATGCCCAGCAGCAGAGCTTGTTCGTAGCTGTGGATCCCCAGTTTCCAGGCGCCGAAGAGGGCGCAGATGACAATCACCTGGCCAATCAGGCCGGCGGTCTTGGGGGAGAGTTTGTCGGCGAGCATGCCCATCAGGAAGCGCAGCACGGCGCCGGCGAGGATGGGCGTGGCGACTACCAGGCCGCGTTGTTGGGTGGTGAGGTGCAGGTCGGCGGCGATTTGCACCGCCAGGGGGCCTAACAGGTACCAGACCATGAAACTCAGGTCGAAATACAGGAACGCGGCGAACAGGGTCGGGGTATGACCGGATTTCCAGAAGCTTGATTTCATCACGCACCTCAGCGGTAAGGGGTCTTATGAGAAGGCCTGGTGATGGAGCGGCTATGGCCACCCCACCGGCCCCGGGCTATGGGGCCAAAACGAAAAAACGCCGCCACCGGGTTCGCTAGGGCAAACCGGATGTGCGACGTCTTTGTCGTGGATGGGGCAACCGCCGTTGGCTACCTGTGGGGATTCTTTAGCAAGAGGTGGGCCAACAGGGGGTGGGGGTTTTTGACTGTGTACATATCCGTTGCTGGGGTAACGGCTGCTTAGGGTTCCGCTCTTACAGCGGGTCACTTTTGGCAAACGCCCGGAATGCCGGCCCAGCCAAAAGTAACCAAAAGGTCTTTGCCCCACCACTCGGTGCCTCGCCTAGGCTCGGCATGCCCGCACTCCGGCACGGCTCCGCGGGTCGCTGCGATGGGCCATCCCTGGCCCAGCGCAGCTAAACCGGCATCCTTGCCGGTTTACCCGCTCCACCGTGCCTGCTTGCGGCCATCGTGGTTAACGGGGCCCGCAGATCAAGATCAAAAGCAGATCAAGAGCACGGCGGCCTGAAAGCCGACCTGAGTGTTAGAAGCAAGGGCAAGGGCAAGGGCCAGAGCCAGAGCCAGCTCTCACAGTTGACCGTGCCCGCTTTTGATTTTGCTGTTGCTTCACCACACTCAAGCCGGCCGGCAGGCCGCTGTGTTCTTGATCTGCTGTTGATCTTGATCTTAGGCGCCCCGTTAAACCACGCTGGCCGAACGCAGGTAGTACGGAGCGGGTAAACCGGCAGGACGCCGGTTTAGCCGCGACGGGGCAGGGACGCCCCGTCGCGGCGGCCCGCGCAGTACTACCGGAGAGAGGGCACACCGAGCCTAAGCGAGGTGCCGAGTGGTGGGGCAAGAGCGTTTTGCTTACTTTTGCGCTGTTCAAAAGTGAGCCGCTGTAAGAGCGGAACCAATAGCAGCCGTTACCGAAGAAACGGATATACACACAACAAATAAACCCTCACCCCAACAACTCACTCATAGCGATAATCTGCTCTGCCACCTGAATCAGCTTCTGCTGCCGACTCATCGCCTGACGCCGCATCAGCGTGTAGGCCTCTTCCTCATTACACCCCTTCATCTTCATCAACAGCCCCTTGGCCGTTTCGATCCGCTTACGCTCCGCCAACTGCTGATCCCGCGCCTGCAGCTGAGCGCGCATCGCCTGGTCACTCTCAAACCGTGCCATCGCCACATCCAGAATCGGCTGCAACCGCTGCGCCTGAATCCCCTCGACAATATACGCACTGACTCCAGACTTGATCGCCTGACGCATCACCCCCGGATCATGCTCATCAGTAAACATCACAATCGGCCGCGGCTGATCACGACTCACCAGCACCACCTGCTCCATCACATCGCGCCCCGGCGACTCGGTATCGATCAAAATCACATCCGGGCGCACCGCCTCAACCCGCGCCGGCAGGTCAATCGTCAGCCCCGACTCATCGATCACGTCAAACCCGGCCTCGGTCAACGCGGCCTTGAGCCGTCCAACCTTGCGCGGTGTGTCATTGATCAACAGGATTCGCAACATAAGGTCCTCCTGTCAGCGCAAGGCTTGACGGCTGGCAACGTCTGCCATGGCATGCAGGCGAAAGCTGCGGGCATACCCGACCGGGTCCGAACCATCCCACACCTTGCCGTCGATCAGTTGGCTGCTGCGCATGGCCTCGCCACCGGCAGGCACACCCACGGCGCTGGCCGCCTGGCGATAGAGGTCCAGTTGCTGCACGCGCCGGGCGACGCCGAGGTAATCCGGGTCTTCGCGCAGCAGGCCCCAGCGGCGGAACTGGGTCATGAACCACATGCCATCAGACAGGTAAGGCAGGTTGACCTCGCCGTCGCCATAAAAACGCAGGGCGTGGGGATCCTGCCAATGGTTGCCGAGGCCGTCGTCATAGTTGCCCAGCAGCCGTGGTTCGATGCAATCGAGCGGTGCGTCGAGGTATTGCGGGGCGCTCAGCAGTTGGGCAGTAGAGCGGCGGTTTTCCGCGCTTTCTTCGATAAACCGGCTGGCCTGCAGAATCGCCATCACCAGCACCCGGGCGGTATTGGGGTATTGCTCGACAAATGCCTGGGTGCAGCCGAGGACTTTTTCCGGATGGTCTGGCCAGATCGCTTGGGTGGTGGCCAGGGTGAAGCCCTGGTTTTGCTTCACCGCACTGGCGCACCAGGGCTCGCCCACGCAAAACCCGTCGATGCGCCCGGCTTGCAGGTGCGCAACCATTTGCGGCGGCGGCACCACCACACTGTCCACATCTTGCAATGGATGGATGCCCTGGCTGGCCAGCCAGTAATACAACCACATGGCGTGGGTGCCTGTGGGAAAGGTCTGGGCGAAGGTGAGTTTTGTTCGGCTTTGGTGCACGTGACGGTCCAGTGCCTCAGGACTGGTCACGCCCAGCTGTTGCAGGCCATGGGACAGGTTGATGCTCTGGCCATTCTGGTTCAGGCCCATCAGCACTGCCATGTCGGTGGGTGCCACGCCACCGATGCCCAGGTGCACGGCGTAGATCAGGCCGTACAAACTGTGGGCGGCGTCCAGTTCGCCGCTGACCAGGTTGTCCCGCAGGCTGGCCCACGACGACTGGCGCGCAAGGTTCAGCGTCAGGCCATAGGGCTGGGCGAAGCCCTGAGTGGCGGCAACCACCACCGAGGCGCAATCGCTCAGGGCCATGAAGCCCAGGTTGAGGCTGCTCTTTTCCGGGGCATCGCTGCCATTGACCCAAGCCAGGGGATCACTCATCTACAGGTACCTTTCATAAAAAAACGCCGCTCCGTCGGGCCACTCACAGGGGTGTCCCGGGGTAACGACGTCTTTGTCCTTGAACCCGTTCCGGCGTTGGCGCGGGCTGCGATAAGCAAGGCAAAGCAAGGCACATGCCACGGGCCGGGGAAGCTCGGCAGGCCGTCAGCTTCCCATCAGGATTGAAACTGGCTTGGCTCGCAGTATGGCCGCTCTTTGATCCCGGGCTTTGCAGGCATGTTCATCAACCGCCACCGTTTTACGACTGTGTTTTTCTGGCTGTTGATGCTGGGCAGTTCCTGCTTGGTCGCGCAGCCGTACCAGGCGCGTGATGAAAGCCTGCACACCTTTTTTACCGCGCTGTCCTTGCCGTTGGGGCAGCCGATCGTTGTCAGCCAGGCGGCAGCCCGCAAGCGTATCAGCGGGGCATTCGATTTCGATTCGGCCCAACCGCTCCTGGAATCGGTTGCCCAGCAGCACGGCCTGATCTGGTACAGCGACGGCCAAGTGCTTTACCTCTATGACGCCGACGAGGCGAAAAGCTCGGTGGTGACCCTGCGGCATATTTCGGTCGATATCTTGCGCGGGTTCATGCGTCGCTCGGGGCTCGACGAGGCGCATTATCCGCTGCGGGCGAGTGGGGCGCGGGTGTTCTATGTGTCCGGGCCGCCGAACTATGTCGACCATGTGCTGCGCCTCGCGCAACTGATGGACCGCCAGCGTGCGCAACTGCGCATGGGGCCGCAGCGGATCGGCGTGGTGCAGGTGCTCAACACCCACGTTGCAGACCGCGAGTACGACATGGGCGACAAAACCGTCACGGTGCCGGGCATGGCCTCGATGATCGAAAAACTGCTGGCCGTCGAGCAGGCGAGTGCATCTGCGCGGCAACCCGGATTACTGGCTGACAAGAATATCTCAGTGCTCGCGTACCCCGACACCAATAGCTTGTTGATCAAGGGCAAGCCTGCGCAGGTGAGCTTTATTGAAGGACTGGTGGCGGAACTGGACGTGCCCAAACGTGCGGTGGAGGTTTCGCTGTGGCTGGTAGATGTGGACCGTGATGAACTCAAGAAGGTGGGCGCGGCCATGCACAAGGGCGCCGACAAGCCTTCAGCAACCCGGGTCATGGCGCCCATCGAGGACGACGGTTTCATGAAGCGGATTACGGCACTGGAGCAGCGTCGGCGAGCGAAGGTCACGGCGTTGCCAGTGATTCTTACCCAGGAAAATGTACCGGCGGTTTTCAACGACAATCAAACGTTCTATCTGCCCCGGCCGGTTGAGGACAGTGATGAGTGGCAACCGGTGGTCTATGGCACACAGGTCAGCGTCCTGCCGCGCTTTGCCGAGGCGAATGAAATCGAGATGCAGCTGACTGTCGAGGATGGGCGCCAGATGGGCAAGGCTGGCAGTCGCGACAAGCGCTCGGCGGCGGTGGAGCGCTTGGGGATCAACACGGTGGTGCGTGTGGCGCCGGGCAGGCGGCTGCTAGTGGGGGATTTTCAGCGTGATACCGGCGCCGCCTTGTCTGGGCGTTACTACGGGCCCATGGCCAATAGCGTGCGGCTGTTTGTCATTCAGGCGACGGCGGTGGGCGATGCCGTGCATACGGGTGCCGAGCCTGGGCAGGCGCCGCCGTTGACACCCTCCCAGCATGAGCGAGTGAAACGAGCATTTTCCCGCGTATCAGAGGGATGAAACCTTTGGCCGGCCCCCGGAGCGGGTGGCGTCGAAAAGTCTTACGCAGCCAGTCTGAAAAATACCGTGCCTGTGGGCCTTTGCCTCTCCTATACAGAGGGTGAGCTTTTTATAGTCGCGACCTTGCAGGAGACCGTGTTGGAAATGAGGGGGAGTGGGGTGCGGAGGTGCGAATGGCTGTGGTGATTGATGGGGTAATGGCTGCCCCTATGGTCTTTGATCGCTGGACGTTGCACGGCGACGGCAGGCTGACCGGCGAAGACTCGGATATTCAACTACCGCCCAAGGAGTCGCAGGTGCTGCGCCTGTTGCTGGCGTCGGCCGGTATGCTGGTGAGCAAGGATCGCCTGCTGGAACAGGCATGGCCCCACAACGAAGCGGCGGAAGAGTCCCTGACCCGTTGCATCTGTTCGCTGCGCAAATACTTGAAGGATGGCAGGGCGCTGATCAAAACGGTGTATGGCAAGGGGTATCGCGTGACCTGTCCGGTCAAGTCGGCGAGCCACGTCTGTTCCACCTGCGGTCGTGGGCAGGCATGAGGGGCGTCTGGCGCAAGGGCGCGCTGCTGCTCTTACTCGGCTTCGGCAATGAAGCCCGGGCCTATTGCTGGGCAGAGGCGGCCAACCGATACGGTATCGAGCCGGAGCTGCTGCAGGCCATCGCCGCGGTGGAGTCGGGCTATCGTGCCGAGGCCATGAATTACGCCAACAACAATGGCACCCGTGATATCGGGCTGATGCAGATCAACAGCATTCATCTGCCACGCCTGCTCAAAGAGGGCATTACCGAGCAACGCTTGCTGGATGAGCCTTGCTTGTCCGTAGAGGTCGGCGCGTCGATCCTGGCCGACTTTGTCAAACAGTTCGGCTACAACTGGACGGCGATCGGTTCCTACAATGTGGGTGGCGGCCCAGGGCCTCAGCGTGAGGCCCTGCGCCTTCGCTACGCGCAAAAGATTTGGGTTCGCTACGAGCAACTGATGGCGAACCGCAGCTGACGATTGGACGGCACGCCTCGCATGCAGCCCGTCACCCCGGCTATAATCGCCGCCACCTTTCGCCGCCATCCGAGTCAATCCCGCCCATGTATACCCTGGCCCGCCAGCTGTTGTTCAAACTCTCTCCGGAAACCTCCCACGATCTGTCCCTGGATTTGATCGGTGCCGGTGGCCGCCTGGGGCTCAATGGTCTGGTGTGCAAGGCCCCGGCGAAAATGCCGGTGTCGGTGATGGGGCTCGATTTCCCCAACCCGGTAGGCCTGGCTGCGGGCCTGGACAAGAACGGCGCGGCCATCGACGGTTTTGCGCAGTTGGGTTTTGGTTTTGTCGAAATCGGCACCGTGACCCCACGACCGCAACCGGGCAACCCAAAGCCGCGCATCTTCCGCCTGCCGGAAGCCGAGGCGATCATCAATCGCATGGGCTTCAACAACCTGGGTGTGGATAACCTGCTGTCGCGGGTTCAGGCGGCGAAGTACAAAGGCATCCTGGGGATCAACATCGGCAAGAACTTCGACACGCCGGTGGAGCGTGCCGTGGACGACTACCTGATTTGCCTGGACAAGGTCTATGCCCACGCCAGCTATGTCACGGTCAACGTGAGCTCGCCGAACACCCCGGGCCTGCGCAGCCTGCAGTTCGGCGATTCCCTCAAGCAGTTGCTCGAAGCCTTGCGCCAGCGCCAGGAAGACCTGGCTGTGCGCCACGGCAAGCGTGTGCCTTTGGCAATCAAGATTGCCCCGGACATGAGCGACGAAGAAACCGTGCTGGTGGCCCAGGCCCTGGTGGACTCGGGCATGGATGCGGTGATTGCCACCAACACCACCCTGAGCCGTGTCGGCGTCGAAGGCCTGGCCTTTGGTGACGAGGCGGGCGGCCTGTCCGGTGCGCCGGTACGCGACCAAAGCACTCATACCGTCAAGGTGCTGGCAGCCGAGTTGGCAGGGCGCTTGCCGATCATTGCCGTGGGCGGCATCACCGAAGGCAAGCACGCGGCCGAGAAAATCGCCGCCGGCGCCAGCCTGGTGCAGTTGTATTCCGGCTTTATCTACAAGGGCCCGGCGTTGATTCGCCAGTCGGTGGACGCGATCGCGGCATTGCCACGAGGCTGACAGCAGACAATAAAGAACACGCAATAAAAAGGGCTCCTCGAAGGAGCCCCTGGGCCGAAGCCCGCCGCCCGGATGGGGCGTGCGTGGTTAAGGTGTTGCGTATTCGTGATGGTGTCGGAATTAAATGCCCTTGATTAGCCGACGGCGTGAAGTTCGTTGAGTCTGTGGATTCCCGCAGTGCCAGTCATACCGTCCCAGTTGTCGCCGCGTCCTTCTCGCCAGCCGTTGATCCAGGCTTGGCGTACCGACGGTAGAGTAAATGGGCAAAGCTCACGGGATTTGCCATGAACGCCATATTGATATCCGCGTAAAAATGCTCTTTCCAACGGATCACGCTTAAGTCTTCTCATAGGGTGTTTCCCTCACTTGTTGACTGTCTTGATATCCTTCGGCCCCGTCTGGGGCCGGGCAGAGTTTTTCTGCCGTTGGTGCGCTCGCTGCCGGCGTGGCGAGCACTGTGTCGGCGCCGTTACGACGCCAACCTGTGTTGAGTTCTAACCAATAGGTCACATGGATTCAATGATCGTTTTGTCATAAGCACGTAACGATAATGATGCTATAGCCATAAGCTGGGATGGCTTTTCGCCCCTTTTATTGGGCAAACCCAGCTATGATGTGCCCTTCAAAGAGGATGGGTTTAATCCTTTAGTGAGAATGCCCGCCTGCTGCAGTCGGTTATTATTCGACGAAGGGTCACAATGTTTCTTTTTGTTGCATCAAATACTTGAACTGCCCCGTCGATAAAGGCCGCAAAGGCCTGTAGCCCGGGTGGAACGGCACATTCGTGCCACACGAGCGCTCTTCAAGAAAAGCGCTTGATTGAAAACCGAACGCGCGATGCGTCGCCCGTTCACTTATTGCTGAAAAGCCTGGAATGCCCCATGTCGGACCGTTTTGAACTCTTCCTCACTTGCCCCAAGGGCCTCGAAGGCCTGCTGATCGAGGAAGCCGTCGGGCTTGGCCTTGAGGAAGCCCGCGAGCACACCTCGGCCGTGCGCGGCATGGCCGACATGGAGACCGCCTACCGCCTGTGCCTCTGGTCGCGCCTGGCCAACCGCGTGCTGCTGGTGCTCAAGCGCTTCCCGATGAAGGACGCCGAAGACCTCTACCACGGCGTGCTGGACATCGAGTGGGAAGACCACATGCTCGCCGACGGCACCCTGGCCGTTGAATTCAGCGGCCATGGCTCGGGCATCGACAACACCCACTTCGGCGCGCTGAAGGTCAAGGATGCGATTGTCGACAAGCTGCGCACCCCGACCGGCGAACGTCCGTCCATCGACAAGATCAACCCGGACCTGCGCATTCACCTGCGCCTGGACCGTGGCGAAGCGATCCTTTCCCTCGACCTGTCCGGCCACAGCCTGCACCAGCGCGGTTACCGCCTGCAGCAGGGCGCCGCACCGTTGAAAGAGAACCTGGCGGCAGCAATCCTGATTCGCTCCGGCTGGCCGCGCATCGCTGCCGAAGGCGGCGCGCTGACTGACCCGATGTGCGGCGTCGGTACCTTCCTGGTAGAAGGCGCGATGATCGCCGCCGACATGGCCCCCAACCTGAACCGCGAGCTGTGGGGTTTCACCGCCTGGCTCGGCCACGTTCCGGCGATGTGGAAGAAACTTCACACAGAGGCCAGCGAACGTGCTGCCATCGGCATGGCCAAGCCACCGCTGTGGGTCCGTGGTTACGAAGCGGACCCGCGCCTGATCCAGCCGGCCCGTAACAACATCGAACGCGCAGGCCTGAGCCACTGGATCAAGATCTACCAGGGCGAAGTCGGTACCTTCGAGCCGCGCCCGGACCAGAACCAGAAAGGCCTGGTGATCTGCAACCCGCCTTATGGCGAGCGTCTGGGTGACGAAGCCAGCCTGTTGTACCTCTACCAAAACCTCGGCGAGCGTCTGCGTCAGGCCTGCCTGGGCTGGGAAGCGGCGGTGTTCACCGGCGCCCCGGACCTGGGCAAGCGCATGGGTATCCGCAGCCACAAACAGTATTCGTTCTGGAACGGCGCCTTGCCGTGCAAATTGCTGCTGATCAAGGTCACCCCGGACCAGTTCGTCACCGGCGAGCGTCGCACCCCGGAGCAACGCCAGGCCGAACGCGAGCAAGCTGCCTACGACCAGGCGCCGACCGAGCCGCAAGAGCGCCAGTACAACAAAAACGGTAACCCGATCAAACCTGCGCCGGCCCCGGTGGTCGAGCAGGCGCGCTTGAGCGAAGGCGGGCAGATGTTTGCCAACCGACTGCAAAAGAACCTGAAGCTGCTGGGCAAGTGGGCCAAGCGCGAAGGCGTCGATTGCTACCGTGTGTACGATGCCGACATGCCGGAATACTCCATGGCCATCGACCTGTACCACGACTGGGTCCACGTCCAGGAATACGTGGCGCCCAAGTCCATCGACCCGGAAAAAGCCTCGGCACGCATGTTCGATGCCCTGGCGGCCATCCCCCAAGCGCTGGGTATCGACAAGAACCGCGTGGTGGTCAAGCGACGCGAGCGCCAGAGCGGCACCAAGCAGTACGAGCGCCAGAGCGCCCAGGGCAAGTTCACCGAGGTCAGCGAAGGCGGCGTCAAGTTGTTGGTCAACCTGACCGATTACCTGGACACCGGCCTGTTCCTCGACCACCGCCCAATGCGCATGCGCATCCAGAAAGAGGCAGCCGGAAAGCGCTTCCTCAACCTGTATTGCTACACCGCCACGGCCAGTGTGCACGCCGCCAAGGGTGGCGCGCGCAGCACCACCAGCGTCGACCTGTCGAAAACCTACCTGGACTGGGCGCGCCGCAACTTCTCGCTTAACGGTTTCTCTGACAAGAACCGCCTGGAGCAGGGCGACGTAATGGCGTGGCTGGAAGCCAGTCGTGATGAGTTCGACATGATCTTCATCGACCCGCCAACCTTCTCCAACTCAAAGCGCATGGAAGGTATTTTCGACGTGCAACGTGACCACGTGCAGTTGCTGGACCTGGCCATGGCACGCCTGGCACCGGGCGGTGTGTTGTACTTCTCGAACAACTTCCGCAAGTTCCAGCTGGAAGACAACCTCGTCGAGCGTTATGCCGTCGAGGAGATCAGTGACAAGACCATCGACCCGGATTTTGCGCGCAACGCCAAGATCCATCGGGCGTGGAAAATCACCGCTCGCTGATCGCACCCTTCTAAAGCCGCAAGCCTGGATTATTCCGGCCTTGCGGCTTTTTTGCGCTGGTCAAACGTAAGTCCTGTGGCTATAACTTAAGGCCTGGCCAAAGTGACGCACCCGCACGCTGGCGTTCCGAGTCTTGTCTATGCCGCTGCATGCCGTCCGCCCGAAAATCCTAGGCTTTATCAATGAGCAGGTGTCGGCGTGGCTGGTGGCGGTGGTAGTGTTTCTGGTTGGTATCGCACTGACGATCATCGTCACCTGGGCCGCCTCCGATCTCTACCAGCAGCAGTTGCGCCAGCGCTTTGAGTTACTGGTCAACGAGCGTTACAGCCGCCTCCAGGAACGTTTCGAAGACCAGGAACAACGCCTGGGCAGCCTGCGACGGTTCTTCGTCAATTCCAATACGGTCTCTCGCGAAGAGTTCGACGGTTTCGCGCAGCCCCTGTTGTTGCGTGCCCGCGCGTATGCCTGGGCGCCCCGTGTTTTGCGTGGCCAGCGCAGCGCGTTTGAGCAGGAGATCACGGCTGAGCGCGGCGCGAGTTTCTCCATTCGCGAATTGAACGCTGCAGGCGAATTGACCCCGGCCACTGATCGCGATGAGTATGTGCCGGTGCTCTACAGCCAGACCCAGAGCCTGCTCGGCTCGCCATTGGGTTTTGACCTGTTGGCCCAACCCCTGCGGCGTTCGGCGGTGGAGCGTGCGCAACAGTCCGGGAAAATGGCGGTGTCCCAGCCCATGCAACTGGTGGGTGTGGAGCCTGCCTACGCCATGGGCGTGCTGCTGGTGGCGCCGGTCAGCCGGGCACGGACGACACAAGCGCCCATCAGTGAACCTTACGGCTACGTGATGGCGGTGATCAGCATGCGCCAGCTGGTGGCCGATGGCTTGCCCAAGGCTGCTCGGGACAACCTGGTGATGCAGATCGTCGACACCTCCGACGCAGAAAAACGGGTGCTGTTTGAATCCAATAACGCCCTGGCAGACAGCGACCTGATGGCCGCACGCCGGCTGACGCTGGGTGACCACATCTACACCTTGAACCTGCGCCCCAGCCAGGTGTTCCAGCAGGGCAATCGTTCTTCGCTGTTCAGTATCCTGGTCATGGGCAGCCTGCTGAGCCTGCTGCTCAGTGCGTTGCTCTATGTGTTGGTCAGCCAGCGCCAACGCGCATTGAAGCTGGTAGAACAGCGCACCGCCCAATTGCGTCAGCGTGAACAGGAACTGCGGGGCACCCACGGTCAACTGCGCAGTGTGCTCAATGCGGCAACCCAAGTGGCGATCATTGCCACCGACCTGCGCGGTGTGATCACCACCTTCAACGCCGGCGCCGAGCAGATGCTGGGCTTTGAGGCGGATGAGGTATTGGGCCACCTGACCCTCGAGAGCCTGCACCTAGCACCCGAGCTGGAAGCCCGTGCTGTTCAGTTGAGCGCGGCACTGGGCAAGCGCATCGCGCCAGGCCAGGCGATGCTGGTGGACGGCGCCGATGCGGAGCATGAGGCCAGCGAGTGGACGCTGGTGCGCAAGGACGGGAGCCAACTGACGGTGAACATGCTCGCCACCGTGTTGCTGGATGAGCATGGCCTGTGGGTCGGGTACCTGGCGATCTGCCTGGATGTCACCGAGCAAAAGCGCGCCTATGAGGCACTGGCTGCGCGAGACCGCCTGCTGAAGAAACTGAGTGCCCACGTGCCCGGCGGTATTTTCCAGTTCATCCTGGAGCCGAACGGCATCTCGCGTTTCCTTTATGCCAGTGACGGTATTCGCGATATCTACGAAATCGAGCCGGGGCTGTTGCAGCAGGATGCGAGAAAGGTGTTTGAGCGTATTCATCCCCAGGACGTCGAACGGGTACGCGAGTCCATTCGCTTGTCTACCCTGCAACTGAGCCATTGGCGTGAAGAGTACCGGGTGCAATTGCCCCTGCGAGGGCTGCGCTGGGTTCGCGGTGAAGCGACACCGGAAGAGCTGCCCGGCGGAGGTACGTTATGGCATGGCTATGTATCGGATATTTCCGATCTCAAGCGGGTGGAGGAAGAGCTACGGGCGTTGTCAATTACCGACTCGCTGACGGGCATTCATAACCGGCGCTACTTCCAGGACCGCCTGAAAGCCGAGATGGTCCGGGTAAAGCGCGCCTCGGGGTCGTTGTCGGTGATCATGCTTGACATCGACCACTTCAAGCGTATCAACGACCAGCACGGCCATGCAGTGGGCGATGAAGTGCTCAAGGAGTTGTGCCGGCGCATCGGCCAGCGGTTGCGGCGCACGGATGTGTTTTGCCGGCTGGGGGGCGAGGAGTTCGTGGTGCTGTGCCCCAATACCGACGGCAGCCAGGCCTTCAGTGTTGCGCTGGAGTTGTGGCAAGCGTTGCGCGGTGCGCCGATGGAAGGTGTCGGTACCGTGACCGCCAGTTTTGGGGTGGCCAGTTGGCGAGTCGAGGAGGGCGTTGACGGCTTGTTGCTGCGGGCGGATTCGGGGGTGTATGCGGCGAAGCAGGCGGGCAGGGATAGAGTTGAGGCAGAGCGGGCGCTTGCTTGAAGTGCCCGGCTATTCAAGTGGATAGACATCAGTGTGGGAGCTGTCGAGCTTTAGCGAGGCTGCGATAGGATCACCGCGGTGTACCTGATGCACCGCGGCGCCTGCATCGCAGCCTCGCTAAAGCTCGACAGCTCCCACATTTGATCTTCGGTGACCGTTATAGAACCGGCGCAGCGGCCGCCAGCTTCGGCTGGCGATACAGGTCCAGCAGCACCTGGTCCAGCACCGAAGAAGCGCCCCACGGTTTTGTATCGTTGAGAATCGCCACCACCGCCCAGGTATTGCCGTTGTTGTCGCGGCTGAACCCGGCAATTGCCCGCACGGTGTTCAGGGTGCCGGTCTTGACGTGGGCTTCACCGCGCATGGCGGTGGTCTTCAGGCGTTTACGCATAGTGCCGTCGGTGCCGGCAATCGGCAGCGAGCTGATGTATTCCGCCGCGTACGGGCTTCTCCACGCGGCTTGCAGCATGGTCGCCATCTCGCGGGCGCTGACCCGTTCGGCACGGGACAGGCCCGAACCGTTCTCCATCACCAGGTGCGGCGCGGTGATGCCTTTTTTCGCCAGCCACTGGCGCACCACGCGCTGGGCTGCCTTGGCGTCGTCGCCGTCGGCATCGGTGCGGAACTGCGCGCCCAGGCTCAGGAACAACTGCTGGGCCATGGTGTTGTTACTGTATTTGTTGATGTCGCGGATGATTTCCGCCAGGTCCGGCGAGAACGCCCGGGCCAGCACTTTGGCATTCTTCGGCACCGGCGCCTGGATATCGCGGCCCTGAATGCTGCCGCCCAGTTCCTTCCAGATCGCCCGAACGGCGCCGGCGGTGTAGGTGGCGTGGTCCAGCAATGACAGATAGGTCTGCGAGCTGCAGCCATCCGCCAATTGGCCGCTGACGGTCACGGTGACGCTGCCATCGGTGGCGGTCATCGGGCTGTAGCGCACATCGCCGGTGCATTGCTTGGCGTTGGAGACCTTGACCTGGTTGTCGATGCGAATGCTCGCAATCGGCGGCTCGACCGACACCAGCACCTTGCCCGAATCATTGCGGGTGACGAAGCGCAGCGCCTTGAGGTTGACCATCAGGGCATCGGGCTTGACCAGGAATGGCTTGTTCTCGTCGTTGCCGTCGTCATTGAACTCCGGCAGTTGCGGCGGGATGAAGAAGCCGCGGTCCAGTACCAGGTCGCCGGTCACTTGCTGCACGCCGTTGGCCCGCAGGTCGCGCATCAGCAGCCAGAGTTTCTCCATGTTCAGCTTGGGGTCGCCGCCGCCCTTGAGGTACAGGTTACCGTTCAGGATGCCGCCGCTCAGGGTGCCGTCGGTGTAGAACTCGGTCTTCCACTGGTGGTTGGGGCCGAGCATTTCCAGGGCTGCGTAGGTGGTGACCAGCTTCATGGTAGAGGCAGGGTTCACCGATACGTCGGCGTTGAATACGGTAGGGGTGCCCGGGCCATTGAGGGGAATCATCACCAGGGACAAGGCGTTGTTTTGCAGCTTGGCTTTCTGGAGGGCTTCCTGGACTTTGGGCGGCAGGGAAGTGTTGATCGGGGCGGCAGTAACGGAAAAGGTCAGGGGTAGAAGAAAACTGGCCAGTAACAGTGGACGCAAAGATTTGATCATAAGAATTAAAACCCTACTGCTGAGGGGGTAAAAAACGTGAGGGGTATGTACGAAAAATCCCTCAATGGTCATGAAAGTGTCGGCATTATGCCCCAAGGCAGTCGCACTTGTGCCTGAACGATAGCTGCTATTCGCGGTTTTTTTTACTGGCACTCTGCCGCTCGTCCCAGAGAATCGGGCAAAAGCCTGCTTAAACTGCTAAAGTGCGGCCCGTTATTACTTAAGAGGATTGTTCCAATGGCGACTAACCGTTCCCGGCGTCTGCGCAAAAAACTGTGCGTTGATGAATTTCAAGAGCTGGGTTTCGAACTGAACCTGGACTTCAAAGAAGGTTTGGACGATGAAGCGGTTGACGCTTTCCTCGAAGCATTCCTGACTGAAGCGATGGACGGCAACGGCCTGGACTACGTCGGCGGTGATGACTTCGGTCTGGTTTGCAAAGCCACCCGTGGTTCGGTCAACGAAGAGCAGCGTGCCGCTGTTGAAGCGTGGCTGAAGGCTCGTCCAGAGCTGACCCGCGTTGAAGTCAGCGCCCTGTTGGACGCTTGGCATCCAGAAAAGCCGATCAACCCGGCAGTCTGATGTCATGAAAAAGCGACCCGCCCGGGTCGCTTTTTCGTTACCGGGTCCTAAAGAATCAGGCCTTGCGCCAGTTCAGAATCACCAGCGTCAACACCCCCGCGACAATCCCCCAGAACGCCGAACCGATGGAAAACAACGTCAACCCTGACGCGGTGACCATAAAGGTGATCAGCGCTGCTTCCCGCTCCCTTGGCTCATTCATGGCGATGCTCAGGCCATTGATGATCGAGCCAAACAACGCCAGTGCCGCAATCGACAGCACCAGTTCCTTGGGCAGGGCTGCGAACAGCGCGGCCAGCGTCGCGCCAAACACCCCGGCAACCCCGTAGAAAATCCCGCACCAGACCGCGGCGGTATAGCGCTTGTTGCGATCCTCATGGGCGTGGGGCCCGGTGCAGATCGCCGCACTGATGGCCGCCAGGTTGATGCCATGGGAGCCAAACGGCGCCAGCACCAGTGAGGCCAGGCCGGTGGTGGTGATCAAGGGTGAAGCCGGCACGTTATAGCCATCGGCTCGCAACACCGCGACCCCGGGCATGTTTTGCGAGGTCATGGCCACCACGAACAGCGGGATGCCGATGCTGATGGTCGCGGCCAGGGAGAAGTGCGGCGTGGTCCACACCGGCGTTGCCACTTCGAGGTGGAAACCGCTGAAGTCCAGCAGCCCCATCAGGCCGGACAACGCAGTGCCGATCAGCAATGCCGCGAGCACCGCATAACGCGGCGACAGGCGCTTGATGATCAGGTAAGTGAAGAACATCCCCAACACCAGCCCGGTACGGTGCTGCGCGGCGACGAAAATCTCGCTGCCGATCTTGAACAGAATCCCCGCCAGCAAGGCGGCTGCCAGGGAAGCCGGGATGCGCTTGACGAGTTTTTCGAAGCTACCGGTCAGCCCGCAGATCGTCACCAGCACCGCGCAGGTGATATAGGCGCCAATGGCCTCGCCGTAACTCACGCCACCCAGGCTGGTGATCAACAGCGCCGCGCCCGGTGTGGACCAGGCAATGGTGATCGGCGTGCGATAGCGCAGGGACAAGCCAATGCTGCACACCGACATGCCGATGGAGATCGCCCAGATCCACGAGGAAATCTGCGCTGTAGTCAGGCCGGCGGCCTGGCCTGCCTGAAACATCAGTACCAGGGAGCTGGTGTAGCCGGTCATCATGGCAATGAAACCGGCGACGATGGCCGAAGGCGAAGTGTCGGCCAGTGGGCGTAATCGCGCTTGGGGGAGGTCGGACATTGGGGCGGTGTTCCTTTTACCGGGCTGTTTTTGCAGGAGGGAGCTTGCTCGCGAAGGTCGTTAACGATGACGCTGGTTTGCTGACACCCAACGGCGCCCTCAGGTTTTTCGCGAGCAAGCTCGCTCCTACAAAGGAGAAAATGTGGAATCAAGCCTAAACTCAAACGTAATGATTCATTGCAATACAGCCGGCGGCGCAAACAGCCGTACAGTGTGTTGGCGCAGTGGGTTGTGTACAATGTGCGCTGATTTTACGCGATACTTGCCAGTGACCCTCTGTGCCGTATTACAGTCAACGTCAATTCGCCGCCGTTCTCCCGACCCGAGTGCCCATGAACGAACAGTTGCAGCCCCTCAAGAAACAACCGCGAGCCGGTAAGGCCGGTCGCAGTGGAACCCAGGACGATATCGTCTACGCGCATATCTTCGAGGCGATCCTCGAACAACGCCTGGCGCCCGGTACCAAATTGAGTGAAGAAGCACTGGGCGAAATCTTCGGCGTGAGCCGCACCATCATTCGCCGCGCGCTGTCGCGCCTGGCCCATGAAGGCGTGGTACTGCTGCGGCCCAATCGCGGCGCGGTAGTGGCCAGCCCGAGTGTCGAGGAAGCCCGCCAGGTGTTCCTCGCCCGGCGCCTGGTGGAGCGCGCGATCACTGAATTGGCGGTGCAGCATGCCACGGCCGAGCAACTGGCCGAGCTGCGGCAGATGGTCAACGATGAGCGCGACAGCTTTTCCCGGGGTGATCGCGGGGCGGGTATCCGGCTTTCCGGCGAGTTCCACCTGAAGCTGGCCGAAGCGGCGAAGAATGCCCCGCTGATCAGCTTCCAGCGCAGCCTGGTGTCCCAGACCTCATTAATCATCGCCCAGTACGAAAGCGGCAACCGCTCGCACTGTTCCTACGATGAGCACACCCAGTTGATCGACGCGATCGAAGCGCGGGATGCGGATTTGGCGGTGAACCTGATGATGCACCACATGGATCACATCGACAGCAAGCTCAACCTCGATGAGGAAAGTGCGTCGGATGACCTGCACGCGGTGTTCTCGCATTTGTTGCAGACCAAGAAGCCAGGGCGCTCGTCTGTAAAGTTGTAAACCCGATCAAAAATGTGGGAGCTGGCTTGCCTGCGATAGCATCACCTCGGTATCACTGATACACCGAGGTGTGTGCATCGCAGGCAAGCCAGCTCCCACATTTGTTTTGGGGTGTTTGCTGAATCAGCGTTGATGCACGAGCTGCCCCGCCGCATACGTCTGCAACACTGCCCGGTCATCCCCCAGCGTCATCAGTACAAACAGCGTCTCGGCGATGTTGTTCGCCTGCTTCAGGCGATAGCTGAGCAGCGGCGTGGCGTTGTAATCCATCACCAAAAAGTCTGCATCAGTACCCGGCTGAAGCGTGCCGATCTTGTCTTCCAACCGCAGCGCCCGCGCGCCACCCAGGGTCGCGAGGTACAGCGACTTGAACGGGCTCAAGCGCGCGCCTTGCAACTGCATCACCTTGTACGCTTCGTTCAGGGTTTGCAGCAGCGAGAAGCTGGTGCCGCCACCGACATCCGTACCCAGGCCGACATTCAGCTTGTGCTTCTCGGCCATCGGCAGGTTGAACAACCCGCTGCCCAGGAAGAAGTTTGAAGTCGGGCAGAACGCCACAGCCGAACCGGCTTCTGCCAGCCGCGCGCACTCGTCATCGCACAGGTGCACACCGTGGGCGAACACCGAGCGCTCACCCAGCAGTTTGTAATGGTCGTACACGTCCAGGTAGCCGCTGCGCTCCGGGAACAGCGCTTTCACCCATTCCACTTCCTGCAGGTTTTCACTGATGTGGGTCTGCATGTACAGGTCCGGGTATTCCCCCAGCAACTGCCCGGCGAGGGTCAATTGTTCAGGCGTACTGGTCGGTGCGAAACGTGGCGTCACCGCGTAGTGCAAACGGCCCTTGCCGTGCCAGCGTTCGATCAGTGCCTTGCTTTCCTGGTAGCCGGATTCGGCAGTGTCGGTCAGGTAGTCCGGCGCGTTGCGGTCCATCATCACCTTGCCGGCGATCATCCGCAGGTCGAGCTTCTCGGCCGCTTCAAAAAACGAATTCACCGACTGCGGGTGCACGCTGCCGAATACCAGGGCCGTGGTGGTGCCGTTACGCAGCAGTTCCTTGATGAAAATATCCGCGACTTCTTCGGCGTGGGCCTTGTCGGCAAACTGGCTTTCACACGGGAAGGTGTAGGTGTTGAGCCAGTCGAGCAGTTGCTCGCCATAGGCACCGACCATGCCGGTTTGCGGCAGGTGAATATGGGTGTCGATCAGGCCGGGCGTGATCAGCGCGTCCTGATAATGGGTGACTTCGATGTCGGCGGGCAGGCTGGCGAGCAGTTCGCTGGCGTGGCCCAGGGCGCTGATCTGGCCGTTGTCGATCACCAGCAGGCCGTCTTCGAAATACTCGTAGGAGGCTTCGATGCCTACCTCGGCAGGGTCGGCGATGCTGTGCAGGATGGCGGCACGGTAGGCTTTACGTGTCAAAGGCATGGTCGTCTCAGTTAGTCGCTTGGCTG
The DNA here is from genome assembly GCF_002204795.1 of Pseudomonas sp. K2I15. Taxonomy (GTDB): domain Bacteria; phylum Pseudomonadota; class Gammaproteobacteria; order Pseudomonadales; family Pseudomonadaceae; genus Aquipseudomonas. The sequence goes on along the minus strand of NZ_NIXO01000023.1, from coordinate 39,780 downwards.
CGGCGTGAAACCGGCAGCAGTTTGGCAATGGGTTCGGCGCTCGCAGTGTGCTGGCCGAAATTGGCGTTATAGGTGGCGATGATTTCGCCGGCGATGGAGATGGCGATTTCCACAGGCAGTTTGCCTTTGACCTCAGTCAGCCCCATCGGGCAATGCATGCGTTGCAACTGCGCGGTGTCGAAACCGCGATCCCGCAGGCGGTGTTCAAATTTGACGCGCTTGGTCTTCGAGCCGATCAGGCCGAAGTAGGTAAAGTCATTGCGCTTGAGCAGGGCGGCGGTCAGTTCCAGGTCCAGTGCGTGGTTGTGGGTCATGACGATGCAGTAACTGCCCACAGGCAGGTTGTCGATTTCATCCACCGGCTCTTCGCTGACGATTTTACGCACGCCTTGGGGGATGTGTTCCGGGAATTCCTGTTCCCGGGAATCGATCCAGCGTACCCGGCACGGCAGGCTGGCCAGCAACGGCACCAGCGCACGGCCAACATGGCCGGCGCCGAACACCGCGATCTGTGCCTGCACCTGGCCCATCGGTTCAAACAACAGCACCGTCACGCCGCCGCAGCACTGGCCCAGGCTGGCGCCGAGGCTGAAGCGCTCCAGATGCGTGTTCTGCTGGCCACGCACGAGCATGTCCCGGGCGATCTGCATGGCTTTGTATTCCAGGTGCCCGCCACCGATGGTGTCGAACGTGTGGGCGGCGCTGATGACCATCTTCGAACCGGCATTGCGCGGCGTGGAGCCAAGCTCTTCGATGATGGTTACCAGCACGCAGGGTTCACCCTGGTTCTGCAGGTCGGCGAGGGCGCTGATCCAGTTGTTCATGTTTACCTCAACATCTCTGTTGTCAGTTCGACCGCCTTCGCGAGCAAGCCCGCTCCCACATTTTGATTTGTGAACACATTCAAATGTGGGAGCGGGCTTGCTCGCGAAGGCAGCGCCTCGGTCTAAAGCGAAGCCAGCTCGGTTTCAGTTTCCACAGCCGTCGCCACCTGCAACTGCCGCATTTGCTCACAACCCCACAACACCCGCTCCGGGGTCGCTGGTGCATCAATCTTCGGCTGATGGCGATAGTCACCCAGGCTCGCCACGGCGTCCTTGATCGCACACCACGAAGCGATGCCGAGCATGAACGGAGGCTCACCCACGGCCTTGGAATGGAACACCGTGTCTTCCGGGTTCTTGCGGTTTTCCACCAGCTTCACCCGCAGGTCCAGCGGCATGTCGGCCACGGCCGGGATCTTGTAGCTGGCCGGGCCGTTGGTCATCAGCTTGCCCTTGTTATTCCAGACAAGCTCTTCCATGGTCAGCCAGCCCATGCCCTGGATGAAGCCGCCTTCGACCTGGCCGATGTCGATGGCCGGGTTCAGCGAGGCGCCTACGTCATGCAGGATGTCGGTGCGCAGCATCTTGTACTCACCGGTCAGCGTGTCGACGATCACCTCGCAACACGCGGCGCCGAACGCGAAGTAATAGAACGGCCGACCGCGCGCCTGGCTGCGGTCGTAGAAGATTTTCGGGGTCTTGTAGAAGCCCGTGCTGGAGAGCGACACCTGGGCGAAATACGCCTGCTGGATCAACGCTTCAAACGTCAGGATGTGATCGCGAACCCGCACATGCCCGTTGTGGAATTCAACGTCGGCCTCGCTGACTTCATACTTGCGCGCGGCAAATTCCACCAGGCGTTGCTTGATGGTTTCGGCAGCGTTCTGCGCGGCCTTGCCGTTCAGGTCTGCGCCGCTGGAAGCGGCTGTAGGCGAGGTGTTTGGCACCTTGTCGGTATTGGTGGCGGTGATCTGTACGCGGTCGATTTCCACCTGGAATATCTCGGCAACCACTTGCGCGACCTTGATGTTCAAGCCCTGGCCCATCTCGGTGCCGCCGTGGTTCAGGTGGATGCTGCCGTCGGTGTAGATGTGGATCAGCGCACCGGCCTGGTTGAGGAAGCTGGCGGTGAAGGAGATGCCGAATTTCACCGGTGTCAGCGCCAGGCCTTTTTTCAGGATCGGGCTGTTGGCGTTGTAGCGGCGGATCGCTTCGCGGCGCTCGAAATACTGGCTGCTTTGCTCGAGTTCGGCGGTCATCTCTTCGAGCATGTTGTGCTCGACGGTCTGGTAATAGTGGGTGACGTTACGCTCGGTCTTGCCGTAGTAGTTGGCCTTGCGTACCGTCAGCGGGTCGAGGGCCAGATGCCGGGCAATGGCGTCCATCACTTCCTCGATCGCGACCATGCCTTGGGGGCCGCCGAAGCCACGGTAAGCAGTGTTGGATGCAGTGTTGGTTTTGCAGCGGTGACCGTTGACCGTGGCATCGCCCAAGTAATACGAGTTGTCGGAGTGGAACATCGCGCGGTCGACAATCGAGTTCGACAGGTCCGGTGAGCAGCCGCAGTTGCCTGCCAGTTCCAGATTAATACCGTGCAGGCGGCCGGTGTCGTCGAAGCCCACGTCGTATTCGATATAGAACGGGTGGCGTTTGCCGGTCATCAGCATGTCTTCGACCCGTGGCAGGCGCATTTTGGTCGGCTGGCCGGTGAGGCGTGCGACCACCGCGCACAGGCATGCAGGGCTTGCCGCCTGGGTTTCCTTGCCGCCGAAACCGCCGCCCATGCGGCGCATGTCGACCACGATTTTGTTCATCGAGACGTCGAGTACTTCGGCCACCAGTTTCTGCACTTCGGTAGGGTTTTGCGTGGAGCAGTAGACGATCATGCCGCCGTCTTCGGTGGGCATCACCGAGGAGATCTGGGTTTCCAGGTAGAAGTGTTCCTGGCCGCCGATGTGCAGGGTGCCCTGGATACGGTTTTTTGCCGTCGCCAGCGCGCCTGCCGAATCACCGCGTTGGTGGGTGTGGCTGTCCAGTACGAAATGCTTTTTGCGAAACGCCTCGACCACGTCCAGCACCGGCTCCAGGTCTTCGTATTCGATCACGGCGGCCATGGCGGCTTTGCGCGCGGTTTCCAGGTCGCGGGCGGCGACGGCCAGTACCACCTGGCCGACGAACTGCACGGTGTCGATGGCCAGCAACGGATCGCCGGGCATCAGCGGGCCGATGTCTTTCAGGCCCGGCACGTCTTCGTGGGTGATGACGATGCGCACGCCTTCGAAGGCGTAGCAGGGCGCGGTGTCGATGCTGATGATCTTCGCGTGGGCGCGGTCCGACATGCGTGCATACAGGTGCAACTGATTAGGGAATTCCAGCCGGTCATCGATGTACTGCGCCTCGCCCGACACGTGCTTGGCAGCGCTGTCGTGCTTGACGCTGCGACCGACTCCGCTGGTCAGGTCCTGGGCAAACAGTTCGGCGAGTTCGGCCTGGGATTTTTCCACAGCGTGATGGTTAGACATAAGCGGTCACCCGAGTCTCGATGTGCGGCGTTTGCAGTTCGATGAAGTATTTGCGCAGCAGGTTCTGTGCGCTGAGCAGGCGGTATTCCTTGCTGGCGCGAAAGTCCGACAGCGGGGTGAAATCTTCGGCCAGCGCAGCGCAGGCTTTTTCCACGGTGGCAGAATTCCAGGTGGCGCCGTTCAGCACGGCTTCGCAGTTTTTCGCACGTTTTGGGGTGGCGGCCATGCCACCGAAGGCGACGCGGGCGTCGGCGATTACACCGTTATCGATTTTCAGATTGAAGGCGGCGCAGACGGCAGAAATGTCGTCGTCCAGACGCTTGGAAACCTTGTAGGCACGGAACAGCGGCACGCCTTTGGGTACGATGATTTTTTCGATGAATTCGCTGTCCTGGCGGGCAGTCACGCGGTAGTCGATGAAGTAGTCTTCCAGCGCCAAAGTACGGCGGGTGTTGCCCTTGCACAGCACAATCTGCGCGCCGAGGGCGATCAGCAGCGGCGGCGAGTCACCGATGGGCGAGGCGTTGCCGATGTTGCCGCCCAGGGTGCCCTGGTTACGGATCTGCAACGAGGCGAAGCGGTGGAGCAATTCGCCGAAGTCCGGGTATTCGTTGTTCAGTGCGGTGTAGCAATCGGACAACGAAGTGGCGGCGCCGATTTCCAGGCGGTCGTCGAAGCTTTCGATGCGCTTCATCTCTTCGATATTGCCGACGTAGATCATCACCGGCAGTGTGCGGTGGAACTGGGTGACTTCCAGCGCCAGGTCGGTGCCGCCCGCCAACAGCCGGGCTTGTGGGTACGCGTCGTAAAGGTCGGCCAGGTCGGCGACGGTCAACGGCACCAGGCAGCGTTTGTCGCCGCTGTTCAGTTCACCGGTTTGAGTCGGCGCGATGGATTTCAGGCGGGCGATGGTTTCGGCCTGGCGACTGTCGAACTGGTCCTGGGGCTTGTTGCAGCAGGCCTGTTCGGCAGCCGCGAGAATCGGACGATAGCCGGTGCAGCGGCAGAGGTTGCCGGCCAGGGCTTCGTGGGCCTTTTGGCTGTCGGGTGCATCGCTGTTTTTTTGCAGGGCGAACAGCGACATCACAAAACCCGGGGTGCAGAAGCCGCATTGCGAACCGTGGCACTCGACCATGGCCTGTTGCACGCTGTGGAGTTGGCCCTGGTGCTTGAGGTCTTCGACGCTGATCAGTTGTTTGCCGTGCAGGGACGAGACGAAGGTCAGGCACGAGTTGAGGCTGCGATAGCGAATCTGCTCGGCGCCTTGATGGTCGGTGTGCAACTCGCCGACCACCACGGTGCAGGCGCCACAGTCGCCGCTGGCGCAGCCTTCCTTGGTGCCGGATTTGCCCAGGTGCTCACGCAAATAGTTGAGCACGGTCAGGTTCGGGTCCAGGGCGTGCTCGCTACGGAGCTCCTGGTTTAGTAAAAACTGGATCACGGAAGGCCTCGCAGACTCATTATTGTTGTTACCGCTTTGCGCCGAATCTAGTCATGTCTGACTTTTCGGTCAACGATTTTCTGACCTAAGGGTCAAGAAAATGCGATCTCAACATCCTTAATTATGGTTCAGTTCTCTGGAACCGCCGTTTTTGGGGGCTTCTGGACTTTAACGGCTGCTTATTTCATGCCAAATTCATGCTTGTGGGCCGTACGCCATCAATGGGCAAGTGCGCTACACTGCCGCGCTTGTACCGATAGAAGATTTTGAAGGGAAAACATGACGTTCAAGGCGCCGGATAGTCTTGCCGAGCAAATCGCTCACCACCTCGCCGAACGTATCATTCGCGGCGACCTCAAGCCTGGGGAGCGGATCCAGGAGCAAAAGGTCACACTGGCGCTTAATGTCAGCCGTGGCTCCGTGCGCGAAGCTTTGCTGATCCTTGAGCGCCGGCACCTGATCGCGATCCTGCCGCGCCGTGGCGCCCACGTCACCGAGCTTACCGCCCACAAGGTGCAGAGCCTGTGCACGCTGATGGGCGAGTTGTACATCCTGCTGGGCAACGCAGTGGCCGCCGGCTGGCAGACCCAGGCCGACATGGCGCCGTTCGTGCAAATCCAGCAGCGCCTGGTCGCCAGCTTCGACCGCCAGGACATCCGCGCCTTCGTCGAAGAAAGCTTCAATGTGATGCGCGCCGCCTATCCGTTCGCCAACAACCCGTACCTGCAGGAAACCGTCGAGAACCTGCAGCCGGCGATGAACCGTGCCTATTACCTGGCACTGGATCAACGCAAGGCGTCCATGAGCGAGTACCTGGTGTTGTTTGAGCAATTGCTCGCCGCCGTACTGGCCCGTGACCTGCCACAGATTCGCCAGGTGCTCTCGGCCTACGGCGAGCGCAGTTGCTCGCTGGTCGTCGCTGCGTTGGCGGAAGCCTAAGCGTGCGGCTCAAGTGCATCAAACTGGCGGGGTTCAAATCCTTCGTCGACCCGACCACGGTGAACTTCCCCAGTAACATGGCGGCAGTGGTGGGGCCCAATGGCTGCGGCAAGTCGAACATCATCGACGCCGTACGCTGGGTGATGGGCGAGAGCTCCGCGAAAAACCTGCGTGGCGAGTCGATGACCGACGTCATCTTCAACGGCTCCACCAGCCGCAAGCCGGTGAGCCAGGCCAGCATCGAACTGGTGTTCGACAACTCAGACGGCACCCTGGTCGGCGAGTATGCGGCCTATGCGGAAATTTCCATTCGCCGCAAAGTGACCCGCGACAGCCAGAACAGCTACTTCCTCAACGGCACTAAGTGCCGCCGCCGGGACATTACCGACATCTTCCTCGGTACCGGCCTGGGCCCGCGCAGCTACTCGATCATCGAGCAGGGGATGATCTCCAAGCTGATCGAAGCCAAACCCGAAGACCTGCGTAACTTTATCGAAGAAGCGGCCGGCATCTCCAAGTATAAGGAGCGCCGCCGCGAGACCGAAAACCGTATCCGCCGCACCCATGAAAACCTCGCCCGCCTGACTGACCTGCGCGAAGAGCTGGAGCGCCAGTTGGAGCGCCTGCACCGCCAGGCCCAGGCCGCCGAGAAGTATCAGGAATACAAGGGCGAGGAGCGTCAGCTCAAGGCACAACTGTCGGCCCTGCGCTGGCAGGCGTTGAACGATCAGGTGGGCCAGCGCGAAGCGATCATCGGCACTCAGGAAATCAGCTTCGAAGCCTTGGTGGCCGAACAGCGCAACGCCGACGCCAGCATCGAACGCCTGCGGGACGGTCACCATGACCTGTCCGAGCGCTTCAATCTGGTGCAGGGGCGCTTCTATTCGGTGGGCGGCGATATCGCCCGGGTCGAGCAGAGCATCCAGCATGGCCAGCAGCGTTTGCGCCAGTTGCAGGATGACCTGAAAGAAGCCGAACGCGCGCGCCTGGAAACCGAATCGCACCTGGGTCACGACCGCACCTTGCTGCTGACCCTTGGGGAGGAGCTGGGCATGCTCACCCCCGAGCAGGAAGTCACCAGCGCTGCTGCCGAGGAAGCCGCTGCGGCCCTGGAAGAATCCGAAACCACCATGCACGGCTGGCAGGAGCAGTGGGACACCTTCAACCTGCAATCCGCCGAACCGCGTCGCCAGGCTGAGGTGCAGCAGTCGCGCATCCAGCAACTGGAAACCAGCATGGAGCGTTTGGCCGAGCGTCAGCGGCGTTTGGTGGAAGAGCGCGTGCTGCTCGCTGCCGACCCGGAAGACGCGGCGATCCTCGACCTGAGCGAGCAACTGGCCGAAAGCGAAATGACGCTGGAAGAGCTGGAAGCCAGCGAAGAACAACAAGTGGAGCGCTTGGAGCAATTGCGTCAGCAACTGCAACACGCGACCCAGGCCCAGCAAACGGCCCAAGGCGATTTGCAGCGGCTCAATGGCCGGCTGGCCTCCCTGGAAGCCTTGCAGCAAGCGGCGCTCGACCCGGGCACCGGCACGGCGCAATGGCTGCGCGACCAACACCTGGCCGAGCGCCCGCGCCTGGCTGAAGGCTTGAAGGTTGAAGCCGGTTGGGAGCTGGCGGTGGAAACCGTGCTCGGCGCCGACCTTCAAGCAGTGTTGGTGGATGATTTTGGCGGCTTCGATCTGGCTGGATTTGCCCAAGGTGATTTGCGTTTGCTCAGCCCGGCGGCGGACGGCACTCGGGTGCCGGGCAGCCTGCTGGACAAGGTCGAGGCGGCGATTGATCTGTCGCCCTGGCTCGGCCAGGTCAAGCCGTTAGACAGCCTTGAGCAAGCCCTGGCCCAGCGCGGCCAATTAGCGGCCGGGCAAAGCCTGATCAGCCGCGACGGTTTTTGGGTAGGCCGGCACTTTTTGCGGGTGCGCCGCGCCAGTGAAGCGGAAAGCGGCGTTCTGGCTCGAGGCCAGGAAATCGTCAACCTGACCGCCGAGCGCGAAGAGCGCGAAGCGACGCTTGAGTCCCTGGAAAACCAGCTGCAAACCCTGCGCGCCACCCAGCGCCAGCAAGAGACCGGCCGCGAACACCTGCGCCGGCTGTTGCAGGACGAAGCGCGCCAGCAAGGCGAATTGAAAGCCCAGCTTTCGGCGAGCAAGGCCAAGGTCGAGCAACTGACCCTGCGCCGCACCCGTCTCGACGAAGAAGTGGCCGAGATGGGCGAGCAACGCGCCCTCGAACACGAACAAGTCGGCGAAGCGCGCCTGCAACTGCAGGAAGCCCTCGACAGCATGGCCCTGGACACCGAGCAGCGCGAGTTGCTGCTGGCCCAGCGTGACAGCCTGCGTGAGCGCCTCGACCGGGTACGCCAGGAAGCCCGCCAGCACAAGGACCACGCCCATCAATTGGCCGTGCGCCTCGGTTCCCTGCGCGCGCAACACGACTCCACGCGCCAGGCCCTTGAACGCCTGGAAATGCAGTCCGAACGCCTGACTGAAAAGCGCGAGCAACTGAGCCTCAACCTGGAGGAGGGCGAAGCCCCGCTGGAAGAGCTGCGCCTCAAACTCGAAGAGTTGCTCGACAAGCGCATGACCGTCGACGAAGAACTCAAGACCGCGCAAATCGCCCTGGAAGACGCCGACCGCGAACTGCGCGACGCCGAAAAACGCCGGACCCAGGCCGAGCAACAGTCACAACTGATCCGTGGTCAGCTCGAACAGCAGCGCATGGAATGGCAGGCCCTGACGGTGCGCCGCAAAACCCTGCAAGACCAATTGCTGGAAGACGGCTACGACCTGCACGGCGTGCTCAACACCCTGACCGCCCAGGCCAACGAGAAAGAAGCCGAAGAAGAACTTGAACGGATTGCAGCGCGCATTCAACGACTCGGCGCGATCAACCTCGCCGCCATCGACGAGTACCAGCAGCAGTCCGAGCGCAAACGTTACCTGGATGCCCAGAACGCCGATCTGGTGGAAGCCCTGGACACCCTGGAAAACGTGATCCGCAAGATCGACAAGGAAACCCGTAATCGCTTCAAAGATACCTTTGATCAGATTAATGGCGGTTTACAGGCGTTATTCCCGAAAGTTTTTGGTGGTGGCAGCGCTTACTTGGAACTGACGGGCGAAGATCTACTCGATACAGGGGTAACGATCATGGCGCGGCCTCCGGGCAAGAAGAACAGCACCATCCATTTGTTGTCCGGTGGCGAGAAGGCACTGACCGCATTGGCCCTGGTATTTGCGATCTTCAAGTTGAACCCGGCGCCGTTCTGCATGCTCGACGAAGTTGACGCCCCGCTGGATGACGCTAACGTTGGACGGTATGCCCGACTGGTTAAGGAGATGTCCCAGACGGTGCAGTTCATCTATATCACCCACAACAAGATCGCCATGGAAATGGCCGATCAGTTGATGGGCGTGACGATGCATGAGCCGGGTTGTTCGCGGTTGGTGGCGGTGGATGTCGAAGCGGCGATGGCGCTGGTGGAATCCTGAGTCGTACGTCGAAGGAGAATTTTCAGCAGGATGTCAGGTGATTTACCCGTCTGGGAAAAGTGGCAAATGGACATATTTGTTCAAGGCATTTTGACAGACGGTGTAAAGTTATCTTTGGTCGTGCTAGTTTAATGTCAAATTTTCGTATGCGTGGGCAAAACGTCATTCAGAACATAGAGTTGGCGCCACGTTTTAAAGCGGTTTGCACGGTGCTAAACCCCTTATTTTTCAGCATTTTTTATTAGAGGCACGGGATTACATGGAAATCGGTCTGCGCGAGTGGCTGATCGTCATCGGCATTATTGTCATTGCCGGTATTCTTTTTGATGGCTGGCGTCGGATGCGCGGCGGCAAGGGCAAGTTGAAATTCCGCCTGGACCGCAACCTGTCCAATTTGCCGGACGACGACGGCAGCGCCGAGCTGCTGGGGCCACCGCGTGTCCTGGACAACCATAAAGAGCCGCAACTGGACGAGCACGACCTGCCGTCGATGAGCGCGCCGGTGCGTGAAGCCCGTGAGCCAAAACGTGGCAAGCGTGGCGGGGCCAGTGAGCCATCCCAGGGCGACCTGAACCTGGACCTGGAAGAAGGCCCGAGCTTCAGCAGCCGTGACGATGACTTCCCGGATGAAGCCCCGGCCAAGAGCACCCATAAAGAATCCGTCAAGGATCAACCGGCTGCCGAAGAGGTGCTGGTGATCAGCGTGATCTGCCGCGACGCCGCCGGCTTCAAAGGCCCGGCCCTGCTGCAAAATATTCTGGAAAGCGGCCTGCGTTTCGGCGAGATGGATATTTTTCACCGTCACGAAAGCATGGCCGGCAACGGTGAAGTCCTGTTCTCCATGGCCAATGCGGTCAAGCCGGGCATCTTTGATCTGGACGACATCGACCATTTCAGCACCCCGGCGGTGAGCTTCTTCCTCGGTTTGCCTGGCCCGCGTCACCCGAAACAAGCATTCGACGTGATGGTGGCCGCAGCCCGCAAGCTGTCCCAGGAACTCAACGGCGAACTCAAGGATGATCAACGCAGCGTCCTCACTGCCCAGACCATCGAGCATTACCGTCAGCGCATCGTCGAGTTCGAGCGTCGCGCCCTGACACAGAAGCGCTGAGGTTCAAGCTTAAGCGTTGCCTGTAGAATCCATGCACTAACATATTGAGCAGCTTCGGCTGCTCTTTTGCTTTATGAGAGAACACCCATGACCGCCGCCCACACCCGCATCCTCGAACTGCGCGCTGAACTGGATCAGCACAACTACCGTTACCACGTCCTCGACGAACCGAGCATCCCGGACGCCGAGTACGACCGGTTGTTCCATGAGCTCAAGGCCCTGGAAGCCGAGCATCCGGACCTGGTAACCCGTGATTCACCGACGCAGCGGGTCGGCAGTGCGGCATTGTCTGCGTTCACTCAGGTGCGTCACGAAATCCCGATGCTCAGCCTCGGCAACGCCTTTGATGAGAGCACCATGCTTGAATTCGATCGCCGGGTTACCGAAGGCCTCGACCTGCCGGTGGGCGACCTGTTTGGCGGCGGCGCGGCGGTGGAATACAGCTGCGAGCCGAAGCTCGATGGCCTGGCGGTCAGTCTGCTGTATCAGGACGGTGAACTGGTGCGTGGCGCTACGCGCGGCGATGGCACCACCGGTGAAGACATCAGCGTCAACGTGCGCACCGTGCGCAATATTCCGCTGAAACTGCACGGCACCGGCTGGCCGGCGACCCTGGAAGTGCGCGGCGAAGTGTTCATGTCCAAGGCCGGTTTCGAGCGGCTGAACGCCACGCAACTGGAAGTCGGCGGCAAGACCTTCGCCAACCCGCGCAACGCTGCTGCGGGTAGCCTGCGCCAGCTGGATTCGAAGATTACCGCCAGCCGTCCGCTGGAATTCTGCTGCTACGGCGTGACCACGGATATCAGCGATACCCATATCGGCAACCTGCAACAGCTGAAGAAATGGGGCATGCCCATCAGCCACGAGCTGAAGCTGGCCAAGGGGATTCAGGATTGCCTCGACTACTACCGCGATATCGGTGAGCGGCGTAATGCCTTGGCGTATGAAATCGACGGTGTGGTGTTCAAGGTCAATAGCATTGCCTACCAACGCGAACTGGGCTTCCGCGCCCGCGAACCGCGCTGGGCGATTGCCCACAAATTCCCGGCGATGGAAGAGCTGACCGAACTGCTGGACGTTGAATTCCAGGTCGGCCGCACGGGTGCTGTAACGCCGGTTGCGCGCTTGAAACCGGTCAAGGTCGCGGGTGTGACCGTGTCCAACGCCACCTTGCACAACATGGACGAAGTGGCGCGCTTGGGCCTGATGATCGGCGACACCGTGATCATCCGTCGTGCCGGTGATGTGATCCCGCAGGTGGTGTCGGTGGTGACCGAGCGTCGTCCGGAAAACGCCCGCGCGGTGCAAATTCCCGAAAGCTGCCCGGTGTGTGGTTCCCACGTTGAGCGCACGCAACTGGTCAAGCGCAGCAAAGGCAAGGAAACCGTCAGCGAAGGCGCGGTGTACCGCTGCGTCGGGCGCCTGGCCTGTGGTGCGCAACTCAAGCAGGCGATCATCCATTTCGTCTCGCGCCGTGCCATGGACATTGATGGCCTGGGCGACAAGACCATCGAGCAACTGGTGGACGAGAAACTGATCGGTTCGCCGGCTGACCTCTACAAGCTCAAGTACGAACAGATCATCGACCTCGAAGGCTTTGCCGACGTTTCCAGCAAGAAGCTGATCACCGCCATTGAAAACAGCAAGACGCCGACCCTCGCACGGTTCATCTACGCCCTTGGTATTCCCGATGTCGGCGAGGAGACCGCCAAGGTGCTGGCGCGCTCCCTGGCGTCCCTTGAGCGCGTGCAGCAGGCGTTGCCGGAAGTGCTGACGTACTTGCCGGACGTGGGCCTGGAAGTGGCGCACGAGATTCACAGCTTCTTTGAAGACAGCCATAACCAGGAAGTGATCGGTGCCTTGATCGCCAAGGACGAGTGCGGCCTGGAGTTGCAAGAGCAGGGCGACCTGAGCGCCGAGTTTGCGGCCAGCACCACGCTGGGCGGCTTGCTCGACAAGCTGCACGTGCCGTCGGTAGGGCCGGGCGCCGCGCAGAAACTGGCCGACAAGTTTGGCTCCCTCGAAGGCGTGATCAAGGCCGACTGGCTCGACATGCGCCAGGCGTTGCCGGAGAAGCAGGCCAAGGCCGTGCGGGATTTCTTCGACATTGAAGAAAACGCCAATCGCGCGTTGGCCATCGAGCAGCAGCTCAAAGACTTCGGCATGCACTGGCAGAGCGAGAAGAAGGTCGTCGAAGGTTTGCCTGAGGCTGGCCATACCTGGGTGCTCACCGGCTCCCTGGAACTGATGAGCCGCGATGTCGCCAAGGAAAAACTCGAAAGCCTTGGCGCCAAGGTGGCGGGTTCGGTGTCGGCGAAAACCCATTGTGTGGTGGCCGGGCCCGGCGCGGGTTCGAAGCTGGCCAAGGCCAGTGAGTTGGGTTTGAAAGTGCTGGATGAAGAAGCGTTCGTCGCGTTTTTGGCCAAGCACAACATCACGGTCTGATGCTTTTGTGGTGAGGGGGCTTGTCCCCCGTTGGGCTGCGTAGCGGCCCCAGAACCCCTTACCGAGTTCTACCTGAAAGTACTGGTTGAGCTTGCTGGGGCTGCTTCGCAGCCCAACGGGGGGCAAGCCCCCTCACCACAAGTAATAGGCCCACACGTAAAAAACTGGAACGATCAGCTCGTAACCATGATCTAGTCTTGGGCAGCCCTGGGAGAGATCGCCATGTACCGCTTCTTCGAACAACTCAGTTCGCGCATTGCCGCACCGTTCATGGCCGAGACCTCGCGCAACAGCAAGGTTTGGCAGTGTCGCTGCGGGCAGTCTCTATTCTTTCGCAACAGCCAGTGCCTGGCCTGTTCGGCGCTGCTGGGCTATCAGCCGGAGCAGAGTCGCCTGACATCGTTGCAGCCTGGCCCATACGCCGACACGTGGCTGTTGGACGCCGACCCTGAAGCCGGTGTATTTCGCCGCTGCGCTAACCTCGACACCCCAGCCTCCTGCAATTGGCTGTTGCCCGCCGACAACGGCCAGACCTTGTGCGTGGCCTGCAGCCTGAACCGCACCATTCCCGATCTGTCGATCCCTGAGAACCCCGAACGCTGGCGCAAGGTCGAAACCGCCAAGCGCCGCCTGGTGGCGCAACTGATCAGCCTGGGCTTGCAGGTGATTCCCAAGGCCGTCGATGAAGACACCGGCCTGGCCTTCGATTTCGTCGGCATCGACCTGGAAGGCAACGCGCCCACCACCGGCCACGCCAACGGCTTGGTCACCCTCGACATCAAAGAAGCCGACGACGCCCACCGCGAGAAAATTCGCGTACAGATGCGCGAGCCTTACCGCACTTTGCTCGGGCACTTTCGCCATGAGGTCGGCCATTACTACTGGGACCGCCTGATCGCCAACAGCCACTGGCAGGAACCGTTCCGCACGCTGTTCGGCGACGAGCGCGCCAGCTACGCCGACGCCCTTGAGCAGCACTACCAGAACGGCCCGCGCCCGGACTGGCAGCAAACCTGCGTCAGCGCCTATGCCACCATGCACCCGTGGGAAGACTGGGCGGAAACCTGGGCGCATTACCTGCACATGATGGACGCCGTCGACACCGCGCTGGGCTTTGGCATGAGCGCCCGGGAGATGGACCTGGATTACCAGCCGTTTCCCCTGAGCACCCTCTATGACCCTGAACATCCCGGCGGCGCGGCGTTCCTGTCATTCGTCAATGCGTGGATCGAACTGGCCGGCATGCTCAACGAACTGTCCCGCAGCATGGGCCAGCCGGATTTCTATCCGTTCGTCCTGCCGCCTGCGGTGATTGCCAAGCTGCACTTCATTCACCTGGTGATCCAGCAAGAGGGCGGTCGGGCGGATGATGTCGTGCTTTTGTAGGAGCAAGCCTGCTCGCGAAGGTCGTCAACGATGACGTGCCTATCCTGAATGAACGCGGCGTGTTTGCGTTCTTCGCGAGCATGCTCCCGCCCACAGGCAAGTACTTGAACCATCAGATATTTTTAATCCCGCGTGAACGGTTGTAACTTCCGATGAGATCGGTACAATGGCGCGGCTTGCCGAGAGGCGAGCGTCGTTATGGTGACCCCATCGGTCCCCCCGCAACGATTACCCGTGAACCTGGTCAGAGCCGGAAGGCAGCAGCCACAGCGGGAACATTGTGTGCCGGGGTGTGGCTGGTGGGGTTGCCTCCATAACGTCACCCCTCCCAGATTCAAAAAAATACGCTTATGAAACCCTTTGCTGACAATCGTCATCTGCGAAGCGATTTCTGCTGTTCGCCCATCGGAAAAGCACTCACTGGCCCGCAAACAATCGCTGCCAGCAAAAACCCATGAGGCCTCTTTCACAACTTTAAGCATCCACTCTGGACAGCCCCTACTTGCCTTGCTAGTTTTCGCCAGCCACATATTTCAAAATATGTCGGCGGCACAGGGGTGATATTAAGGTGATGGCACTTTATTGCTCATTCACCCCAACTAACAAGGATGTCGGTAATGAAAAGCCTGCAAGGGTTGCCCACGCTCATCAGCGCTTCCGTCGGTGCGCCGGGTAAAGCCCGCAACGTGCCCGCCGATGTTCAGTGCATCCAGTATTTGTTCAACTTGATCATCCCCAAGTTGAGTTTTCCCCTGGCCGAAAACGGCAAGTGCGACGGCCAACTGGTGCAGTGCATCAGCCAGTATCAGTTCCGCTACCTCAAGTACGCCCACCCCGACGGCGTTATCGACCCCACCGGGCGTACCTTCAATAGCCTGATCGAAGAGGCGGTGAAGGTGCCGGTCAAACCGCACCCGACCTTGCGCATTCCGACGTTCCTCAATGTGTTCGGCAACACCAGCACCGACATGGTCCAGGCCACGGTCAACCATTACCTGGACCGCATGCGGGCGATGATCGAGGCCGAGCGACGCAACCGGCAGATGATGCTCCAGGCCACGTGCGACGGCGGTATGACGCTGACGGACGCGGATTTCCAGAACGCCGCCACGCAATTGGGTAATGGTATATCCGTCAATATCATCAAGGCCTTCGCCACGGTGGAGTCGGGCGGGCGCTCCGGGTTTGGGCCGGCCAAGTTGCCGGTGATTGCCTTTGAAGGGCACCACTTTCGCAAGTACACCAAGCGTAAATACGATCAGACCCACCCGCTGTTGTCGTACCCCTACGTGAAGAAGGCCGGCCCCCAGTGGAAGGCCAACAACAAGGATCAGGTCAAGGCTTGGGACACCATGGCCACCGCCTTTGCGCTGGATCAGGAAGCGGCGTTGTTGTCGGCGTCGTGGGGCATGTTTCAGATGATGGGGTTCAACTTCGCGGCCTGCGGTTATAAAACCGTGTTTGAATTCAGTGCGGCGATGAAGATCAATGCCGGCAATCAACTAAAGGGCTTTCTCGGCTTTTGCAGCCAGAGCCCGGCCTTGGTCAAGGCCATGAAGAACAAGGACTATGTCGCCATGGCTATTAACTATAACGGCCAGGATTATGGCGACTATGACCAACGAATCAAACATGCCTACGAAGCACTTGAAGGGAAAAAATAGTATGCCGTTCAAACGTTGCCTGTGCCGGTTGTGGGTTGCCTCTTTTGTTTGTGTTGCTGCGGGAACGCCGGCGTTTGCCGCTACGTTGCATTCGGGCAAGTACGAAGCGCTGATGTTGGCCGTAACGCCTGAGCATCAGGTGGAGGGTTTTTATTCTGAAGCGATGGGCGAGGGCGTGACCCGCACGTGCACGTTCTTCCTGCAGGGCAAGGTCGACGGCGCGAAGGCGTCGGTGTCGACGTGGCTGGATGCGGCCTATCCCGGAACGGTTGCGGCTTCCTCGGACGGTGTGACGCTGACCGTGGAGAAGGGCCGCGAACATCCTGGCTGCATCAGTGTGTTGATGCCCGAAATCGCCACCGGCCTGGACCTGACCCAGACGGCTGCCAAGAAGTGGATTGGCCTGGTGACCGTCTCGGCCGACAAGGCCTTCTTGCAGAAGACCCCGGACGCCAAGGCCAGTCATCGTGCCTATGTGGTCAAGGACGATGTGGTCGCGGTGCTGGCGTTCAAGGATGGCTGGGCCCAGGTCGAGTTCATCAACGGCGAAGGCCGTTCTTCCAAGGGCTGGATCAGCCAGGACCAGTACGCCAGGCTGGTCCCTAAAGGCTGAAGATGTTCCCCGCGCCGCGGTGTGCCAGGCACACCGCGGCTTCTTTATGCCCGCAAATCAGGCCTTGTTGCGGTTGAACAGCTTGCGGACGCCGGCGAACAGCGCTACTACACCGATTATCAGGAACTTCTTCGCCGCCAGCAGGAAGATGCCGATCTTGGCGAACAGCCCGGCCTTGGCCGCGATCCCGCCGGCAACCAGTGCAGCGAGGCCGTAGGTCGCGAGTTTGTCAGTCTTCGGATTGAAGTCGGTGTACAGGTTGCCATCGGTGAAGTTGGTAAAGGCCAGGACCTTGGGCAACTCCTGCTTGATGGTGGCGAGGTCAGCCATCCCGGCGACGGCGTTGAGTTCCAGCACGCCCTCACGGCCCAGCACGCGGATGCTGTAGTTGAGGGTGGTCTGCTTGGCGTCGTCGGCTTTCAGCTCGCGGGCCCAGTACATCTTGTGGGTGGTGTCGTCGTAGTGCGGCGGCTCGGCCCAGCCCAGCAGGTGCAGGCCTGCGTAACCTTGCTTCTGGCGTGCCTTGTTGTCTTCGACGTCTTCGTCCTGCATTTGCTTGAGCAGTTCGGTGTAGTCGATTTTCGCGGCGTCTTCGTCGGAAATGTGCCCGTCGGCCTTGTAGCTGACGATCACGCCCCAGCCGCGCTCCGACAGCGGGCTGACGGCTTTTGGCACGATCATGCCCAGGGTCTTGAAGCCTGGCGGGTTGCCCCAGCCATCGGTCAGCAAGCGCTCGGTGTCTGTAGGGTCGAGGTAGTAGAACTCGTCGTTGAGCTTGAGGGTAGCGATGTCGCCGGGCAGGGTGATCGTGCCGGTCTTCTGCTTGAGCGAGCCCAGAAAGTGTTCGGCGGTTTCGGGTGCTTCGGCAGGGGCTGCGGCTTCAACGGGTGCAGGTTTTGCGGCAGCAAAGGCGGGTGCGGCAGGCAGGCTCAGGGCGGCCGCCGCCAGCAACAGGCGGAAGTAATTCATGGTAGTCCCTTACAAATTGAATTAATTTCACGGCAGGATAACTGAAACATGCTGTAACGGGTTAGCCGAATGTTTCCCGCAGCAGCCCCGCAAATGCGTCCCGCGCCAGGTGGCGCTGGGTGTCCTTGTGCCAGAACAGCAGGTTATCCACCGCCGCCAATTCGTCGAAGCGATACGACGTCAATTGGTTGGCCTGCTCGTAGCGCGCCAGGATGCCTTCCGGCACCAGTGCCACGCCAATCCCCGCGCTGACACAGCCAATGATCGTGCCCCAACTGGCGTAGCTGGCGATGGCCGGTTTGATGTCGTGGGGCTTGAGCCAGTTTTCCAGGGCGGCGCGGTACGGGCAGCCGGGCGGCCAGACCAGCAAGGTGCGGCCAGCCAGGTCCAGGGCATCCTCGATCGGCGCGCTGGAGGCGCTGGTGATCAGCACCAGGCGCTCGCTGTAGACCACGCTCTGTTCGAGCTTCGGGCGTTTGCCGCCGGCGGCTACCAGCGCGGCATCGATACGGTGGTGTTGCAGGTCATCGAGTAACTGCGCCCAGGCGCCGGTCACCAGTTCCAACTCCACCTGTGGATAGCGCCGATGGTATTCAGCCAGCAACGGCGGCAGGCGGCCACTGGCGCTGGACTCCACCGCGCCAATGCGCAGTTTGCCGCGAGGAATCGCGTTGCTGTCGACGGCGCGCTTGGACTCTTCCACCAGCGCCAGGATGCGCTCGCAGTAGTCGAGAAACACCTCCCCGGCGGCACTGATCGCCAACCCGCGCCCGGCACGAATGAACAGCGGGGTACCCAATTCGCTTTCCAACTGCTTGATGCGCGTGGTGATGTTGGAGGGCACGCAGTGCAATTGCAGGGCGGCCTGGGCCACGCTGCCAGTTTGCGCCACGGCTTTCACCATTTTCAGTTGGGCCAGTTCCATCGCTCAGTTCCAGTGATTACAGAAGTCAGAAACGGTTAATTGTCCTGCACCTTGCCGGGGCCAAGACTGACGGCATTCCCACTGCTGGACGCCGTTCATGAAAGCCCCGTCACCTGTAAAGCTTACGCTAGTCACTGCCTGCGTCATCCTCTGTTGGGCGTATTCGCCGATTGGCGTTCATAGGGCCTTGCACAGTTACAGTCCGGGCCAGTTGGCGTTGGGGCGGTTTCTGATTGCGTCGGTGTTGATGGCCGGTGTGGCGCTGGTGGCGAAGATCGAGCGGCCACGTCTGCGGGACCTGCCGTGGCTGCTGGTGCTGGGGTTTTTCGGGATTTTCCTGCATCACCTGACCATCAACTTCGGGCAACAATTTGTGACGGCTGCCGCGTCCAGCGTGCTGGCGCAGTCGGTCCCGTTGTTTACGGTGCTGGTGGCGTTTTTCGGTTTGAAGGAGCGGGTCACTGGCTGGCGCTGGGGTTGCGTGTTGCTGGGTTTGAGCGGGGTGCTGGTGGTGATCTGGGGCGAGCATGGCTTGGGTGAGATTGATCCCCGTGGCTTGATGATCCTGGCGGCGGCGCTGGCGTGGAGCCTTTACTTCACGATCCAGAAACACTATTCCCGGCGCTACAGCCCGCTGACTACGGTGTGCTACACGGTGTGGTCGGGCACTTTGCTGCTGTGTGTCTATTTGCCAGGTTTGCCGGCGGTGGTGTCGCAGGCATCAGCGCAGGCTAACCTCGCGGTGTTGTTGCTTGGCGTGTTCCCCAGCGCCCTGGCGTACCTGGCCTGGGCGTATGTGTTGCGGCATGTCGAGGTCAGCCGCGCTTCGGTGGCGTTGTACCTGGTGCCACCGGTGGCGATGGTGATGGCCGCCACGCTGTTGGGCGAGCAGGTGTCGATGCGCGTGGTGCTGGGTGGCCTGATCGTGCTGGCGAGTGTCGGCGCCATCAGCCTGGAAGGGCGCTGGCGCCGCAAGCCGTCAAGGGTTGACGGTGAACACCCGCAGGCGGTGACCGTCGGGATCCTGGGCGACAAAGGTGTAGCCGAAGTCCGCCTCGACCGGTGACTGGATGATGCTCAACCCCAGTTCCACCCAGCGCGTGTGCAGCTCATCTGCCGTTGCGACGTCAGCGACGCAGAAACCCACCTCGCCACCGCCGACCGTGGCCTGGGCCGCAGGCTCCACGGTATGGCGTGACCACAGGCCGAGCTTCACCCCGTTGTCGAGGATGAACAGGGCAAAGGTCGGCCCCAGCTCCACAGGCGGTTTATCCAACAGGCGGCTATAGAGGTTGGCGCTGGTGGCCGGGCTGTCGACGTACAACAAAAAGTAGTGGGCAATGCTATTCATGATGACTCCCTGATAGTGCGCAGCAATGGCGCGGCTCAGTCCCTAGTCTAAGGGGCTGTCCTGTCAGTTCATGTCAGGAGTCATCCAGCAAAGAGCAGACAGCCTGGCTGCCTGCTCTTTTTATTGCGTGCACTTGTGTTACGAGCTCTAAGGCTTGGACAAGGCCTGGTCTACCGCCGCGATCAGCTTTCCCAGATCCTTCGGGGTGGCTTTATGAATGACACCGAACAGATAAGCGCGCTGTTCTTCCTCGTCGACCAGGTCTACGAAAAAGACTTTCAGCTTCACTCCCAGCGCCTCTGCGAACAAGAACAGAGCCTCGACGCTGGGTGTATAGGTGCCGGTTTCGAAGCGGCTGATGGTTTTAGGGTCAAAACCGGTTTTCTCACCTAGTTCAGCCTGAGTAAGCCCTGCGACCTTGCGGTAACGTCTGATGGCCGGACCCAAACTTGAAATGTGCATCGCTCAATTCCCATTTAGAATCAAGAACTTAACGATAAATATTAAAATTAGACAACCGCATTTACCATCACCTTTTCTTGCAAAGTGTGATGTAATTCGTAGAATCAGCATCTAGGACAAGTGTTTGGTGGTCTCGTTTCAGAAGGCAGGTTTATGAAACAGGAAATCATTGCTCTCTCCTCACTCTCATAAATGTGCCCATAAAACGGACGCTTGGCAGGGACCGAAATGTCGCTAGTCAGTGCCACGCTTCATCACGCCTCACGTGCCGGATACCCGAATTAAAGCCTAGTTGATCATCACTGAATGGATGATCAATTGCTGTGCAAAATCGTGGGTTTGCGTACCTTTGCGGCCAACCAGCCGATCGACGGCGCAGCCCGACTGGGAATACGAATCCGCCTGTCCTGCCTACCCGGTGGTTGAGAGAGCGATCGAATGCTGTCCATGGAGCTTTAACGTGCGTCTCAACTTGCCGGTCACTGCTGTTGAACAGACTTTTGGGGAGCAGCAACGGCTAATTTCCGCAACTGACATCAACAGCCATATTACCTACTGCAACGCCGAGTTTGCCGCGATGAGCGGCTTTACCCAGGCCGAGCTGATCGGCAGCACCCACAATCTGGTGCGCCACCCGGACATGCCGCCCGCTGTGTTCCAGTTGATGTGGAGCCACCTCAAGGCCGGGCATAGCTGGATGGGCGTGGTGAAAAACCGCTGCAAGAACGGCAACTATTATTGGGTCAGCGCCTATGTGACGCCGGTTCTCGAAGACGGGCGGCTGAAGGGCTACGAGTCGGTGCGGGTCAAGCCTACTCGCGAACAGGTGCGGCGCGCCGAAGCGCTGTACGCGCGTTTGCAGGCCGGTGGCGCGGCGGTTTCGCCGGTGCGGCGCCTGGCCTCTGTGGCCCAGGCGTTGGCTTTGCCACTGCTGGCCGCCGCCGCCAGCCTCGCAGCGTTCCAATGGATTCCGGGTGTGTGGGCCCAGGCGTTGACCGTCGGCTTGTTTCTCGGCGTGGGCATGTGGGGCCATCAGCGATTGGGCCTACAGCTCAAGCGGATCGTGCAGAACACGCCCAACGCCTTTTCCGATCCCATCAGTGCCATGACCTACAGCGATGCGTTGGGCCCGACTGCGCAGCTGGAAATGATCCTGATCAGCGAAGAGGCGCGCCTTAAAACTGCCCTTACGCGCCTCAGTGACCTGGCCAACCAGATGGCCGAAGCCGCCGCCCACTCCAGCGTGCTGTCGAGCACCACCGAATCGGCGCTGCTGGAACAGCGCGCCGAGACCGACATGACCGCCGCCGCCATGACCGAGATGGCCGCCTCCATCGCCGAGGTGGCAGTGCACGTGCAACAAACCGCCAGCGAAGCCCACACCGCCAACACCCTTGCCGAGCAGGGCAGCCAGGTGGCCGGCACCTCCCGCGAGGCGATCCAGTTGCTGGCCGGCACCGTCACCCAGATCAACCAGGCGGTGGGCAACCTGGCCGGGCAAACCCAGCAGATCCAGGTGGCCGCGAGCATGATCCAGGCGATCGCCGACCAGACCAACCTGCTGGCCCTCAATGCGGCCATTGAAGCGGCCCGCGCCGGCGAGCAAGGGCGCGGTTTTGCGGTGGTGGCCGATGAGGTGCGTGCACTGGCGGGCAAGACGCGTGAGTCGACCCAGCAGATCCAGGGCATCATCCAGAACCTGCGGACCGGTGCCGATGAGGCGGTCGAGATCGCGAGCCTGGGCATTCACGAAGCCGAGCAGGGCGTGCAGCAAGTGCTTCAAGCGCAGCAGGCGCTGCAAGGCATTCGTCATGCGGTGGAGCGTATTACCGGCATGAGTCAGCAAATGGCGGCCGCCTCCCAGGAACAATCCCACGTCGCCGAGGAAGTTTCACAACAGATCAATAACGTCGCCGCCACAGTGCAAAAGACAGCGGGCAATGCCAACGCTGCAGTCACCCGTGGCAGGGAACTCGAAAGCATCTCTTCCGGGTTGCGCGCCCTGGTCGAGCGGTTCAACCGCTAGCCACAGTGAGCCTGACTCATGGACGAGAAATACCGCAGGGCCGTGGATGCAGCCGCCATTTTCTCCGAGACAGACCTGGCGGGCTGCATCACTTACGTCAATGACCAGTTCTGCGGCATGTCCGGCTACGGGCGTGACGAATTGCTGGGGCAAAACCACCGGATCCTCAGCTCGGGGCTGCACCCGGCAGGGTTTTTCCAGGGCATGTGGCAGGCCATCAGCGAAGGCCGGGTGTGGCGTGGCGAGATCTGCAACCGGGCCAAGGATGGCACCCTGTATTGGGTGGACAGCACCATGGTGCCGCTGCTCGATGAGCAGACCGGGCGGGTGCAGAAGTACGTGTCGATCCGCTTTGACGTCAGCGAAAAGCGCCAGTTGTTGCACACCCTGCAATGGCGGGTCGGCCACGACGTGCTGACCGGCTTGCCGAACCGCGCCTATCTGTCCGAGTTGCTCAACCAGTCCCTGGAATTCTCCCGCAGCGAAGACATTCCACTGGCGCTCTGCATGCTCGACCTGGACGGCTTCAAGGCGGTCAACGATGGCTACGGGCATGCCTGCGGGGATCTGTTGTTGGTGGAGGTGGCCACGCGGCTGCGGGAGATTATTCGCGGCGAAGACGTGGTCGCCCGGCTGGCCGGTGACGAATTTGTACTGATCCTGCGTTACGTGCGCGATATCGACGAGCTAAACGCTGCCTTGCTGCGCATCCTCAAGGCGATCTCCGAGCCGTACTCGATCCAGGGCGCCGAACTGAACGTGTTCGCCAGCATCGGCGTCACGCTGTTTCCCCTGGACGACGAGGACGCCGACACCCTGCTGCGCCATGCCGACCAGGCGATGTACGTGGCCAAGCAGAGTGGGCGCAACCGTTACCAGTTGTTTGATGTGTCTCTGGAGCAGGAGGTCAAGGCCAGCCACCAGACCGTGGAGCAGATTCGCCAGGCCCTCTCGGCCGGCCAGCTGTGCCTGCATTACCAGCCCAAGGTCAATTTGCGCTGCGGCACGGTGGTGGGGTTCGAAGCGTTGTTACGCTGGCAGCATCCCGAGCGTGGCCTGGTGACGCCGGGGGATTTCCTGCCGCTGATCGAGCAGACCGACCTGATTGTCGACATCGGCGAATGGGTGATCGCCCAGGTGTTGGCGCAGATGCACCGCTGGCAGGTGCATGGGCATTGGTGGTCGGTGAGCGTGAACATCGCGGCGCGGCATTTCCAGCGCGAGGATTTTGTCGAGCGGCTGCAAGATTTACTGGCGCAATACCCGCAGGTGGAGCCGCACCGGCTGGACCTGGAAATCGCCGAGTCGGTGGCCATCGACAATATCCAGCGCGTCACCCAGCACCTGGAAGCCTGCCAGGCTTTGGGTGTGCGGTTTTCCCTGGATGATTTTGGCACCGGCTATTCCTCCCTGAGCTACCTCAAGCGCCTGCCGACCCAGACCATCAAGATCGACAAGTCGTTTGTGCGCGACATCCTGCACGACAAGGACGACCTGGCGCTGACCAAGGCGGTGATCGGCCTGGCCCGTGCGTTTGGCCGTGAAGTGATCGCCGAGGGCCTGGAAACCCTGGAGCACGGGCAGTTGTTAATGCGCATGGGCTGCGAAGTGGCCCAGGGCTATTTCATCGCCCGGCCGATGCCGGCGGGGGAGGTGCCGGGGTGGGTTGACGGGTTTGCGCCGCCTGAGCAGTGGCAAAAGCTCGAGTGATGTTTAACTGTGGCGAGGGAGCTTGCTCCCGATGGGCTGCGTAGCGGCCCCAAGATCTTTGGGAGCGCTGCGCACTCCAGCGGGAGCAAGCTCCCTCGCCACAGAGTAAATCAGATGATCTTAAGGGGCGGGCGCGCTGTTTCCGGTATACAGCTGAATGATTTCATCAATCTCCCCGGACATTTTCATTCGCAACAACGTGCGCAGAATCTGCTGCCCCGGCACCTGCGGATCGTTGCGCACGTAACAGCCCAGGCTTTGCTCCTCGATCACGGCCACCTTATGCAGGCGCTGTGTGGGCGGTAATTGCTGATTGAAACGGTCGAGAATCCATTCGTTGCTCACCGCGTACTTGAAGCGCCCGGCCGCGAGTTTTTGCAGCACTTGCTCCTCACTGCGGCTGTCGTCGCGGCTGAGCTGGCCGCTGGCGAATCGCGTTTCCAGGGTCGGATAGCGATAACCGAGTACGGTGCCAATGTGTTGCGGCGCAAGGCTGTCCAACTGCACTGACAGCGGCGGCACGTGCGCGGTGACCAGCACATTGCGCTGTACCATCAGCGGGATGCTCCAGGTGTAGTCGCCCGACAGGTTGTTCAGCCACGCCGGTGTCACGTAGCAGCGCACATCAACGTCGCCACGCTCCATCGCGGTGTCGATGCGCGCGCGGGGCAGTACATGGAATTTCACGGGGCGGCCGACCTGGGTCGCCAGGCTCAACATCACGTCATACAAAATCCCTTGGGTCGGCTGGCCCTGGTCGAGTTGCACCATGGGCATGGTCCAACTGTCGGAAATCGAGAAACGCAGAGGTGCGGGTGCCGCCAGGCTGACCGTGGCAATCATCCACAAGGCGCCCAGGACTGCGCGCATACACTCTCCGGGTTTCGCCTTTTCAGGCTTGGTTAGACCAGCTTAGTCAGATTAGACGAGCGTGCCGGATGCAATTTCCCCCTTGCTCCGCTAGCATTACCCGCTTCCGCTTCCCAGTTGCGACGGTTTTCGATGAGTTATCAGGTTCTTGCACGTAAATGGCGTCCGCGCTCGTTCCGCGAAATGGTCGGCCAGACCCATGTGCTCAAGGCTCTGATCAATGCCTTGGACAGCCAGCGGCTGCACCACGCCTATCTGTTTACCGGTACCCGCGGCGTGGGCAAGACCACCATTGCCCGCATCATTGCCAAGTGCCTGAACTGTGAAACCGGCATCACCTCGACGCCGTGCGGTACGTGCTCGGTGTGCCGGGAAATCGACGAAGGGCGCTTTGTCGACCTGATCGAGATCGACGCCGCGAGCCGCACCAAGGTCGAAGACACCCGCGAGCTGCTCGACAACGTGCAGTACGCGCCGAGCCGTGGCCGCTTCAAGGTCTACCTGATCGACGAAGTGCACATGCTCTCCAGCCACTCCTTCAACGCCTTGTTGAAAACCCTGGAAGAGCCGCCGCCCTACGTCAAATTCATCCTGGCCACCACCGACCCGCAGAAACTTCCTGCAACGATTCTGTCGCGGTGCCTGCAGTTCTCCCTGAAAAACATGACCCCGGAACGCGTGGTCGAGCATTTGACCCACGTGCTGGGCGTCGAGAACGTGCCGTTCGAAGACGACGCCCTGTGGCTGCTGGGCCGTGCCGCCGACGGCTCGATGCGTGACGCCATGAGTCTCACCGACCAGGCCATCGCCTTCGGTGAAGGCAAGGTCATGGCCGCCGACGTGCGGGCGATGCTCGGCACCCTGGACCACGGCCAGGTGTTCGATGTGCTGCACGCGCTGATCGAAGGCGATGCCAAGGCGCTGCTCGAAGCGGTGCGCCACCTGTCCGAGCAAGGCCCGGACTGGAATGGCGTGCTCTCGGAAATTCTCAACGTGCTGCACCGCGTCGCCATCGCCCAGGCCTTGCCTGAGGGTGTCGACAACGGCCATGGCGACCGCGACCGCGTGTTGGCCCTGGCCCAGGCGTTGCCGGCCGAAGATGTGCAGTTCTACTACCAGATGGGCCTGATTGGCCGACGTGACTTGCCGTTGGCACCCGACCCGCGCGGCGGCTTCGAAATGGTCCTGCTGCGGATGCTGGCCTTCAGGCCCGCCGACACGGCGGATGCGCCGAGACGGCCGCTAAAGCCAGTGGGGATCAGCCAGGCCACAGTTGATTCCGCCAAACCAGTGGCTGGCCCGGCTGTTGTCGCGCCAGTGGTTGCACCGCCTTCGCCTGTTGCACCTGCGCCTGCACCCGTTGTCGCCGAACCAGTAGCGCCTGTGGTCGTGCCTGAGCCGGTGGTTGAGCCTGCGCCCGTGCCTGAAGTCGATTTGCCGTGGAACGACCCGGTAGAAGCCGAGGTCGAGCTGCAGCCGGCCGTCGAGCCCGTGCTGGAAACCGCCGCCGAGCAGCCCGAACTGACGCCGATGCCGTCTCCAACCCCGGACAGCGTGGTGCCGGACGCGCCCGAGTGGGTGGCGGCCCCGGTACCGGAGCCGACCGTCGCTCAAGTGGACGCCGCCACCCCGGGCACCGACCTCGACGACGAGCCGCCGCTGGACGAAGACTACATCGAGCCGGACATCGATTCGGCCTACAGCTACCTGGACGACCTGGCCAGCGAACACACCGCCGAGCCTGGCCCGGAGCCTGAGCCCGAACCGGCTGCCATGCCGGCCACCGGCCTGGCGTTGCAATGGCTGGAGCTGTTCCCGAAACTGCCGATTTCCGGCATGACCGGCAGCATCGCCGCCAACTGCACGTTGATTGCCGTGGACGGCGACCATTGGTTGCTGCACCTGGACCCGGCCCACAGCGCCCTGTTCAACGCGACCCAGCAGCGCCGGCTCAACGATGCCCTGAACCAGTTCCACGAACGCACGCTGACCATCAGCATCGAGCTGATCAAGCCCGAGCAGGAAACCCCGGCCCAGGCGGCGTCCCGTCGCCGGGTCAACCGCCAGCGCGAGGCTGAAGAGTCGATCCACGGTGATCCGCTCATCCAGCAGATGATGCAGCAGTTTGGCGCGGTGGTGCGTCACGATACTATTGAACCTGTAGAAGCCCCGGTTCCCCAAGCGTCATAAGCCGGGGCCAATAATTGATCCACGTACTTTTGAGGTGATTCCCATGATGAAAGGTGGCATGGCCGGCCTGATGAAGCAGGCGCAGCAGATGCAGGAAAAAATGGCCAAGATGCAGGAAGAACTGGCCAACGCCGAAGTCACCGGTAAAGCCGGTGGCGATATGGTCAGCGTGGTGATGACCGGTCGTCACGACATCAAGCGCGTGAGCATCGACCCAAGCGTATTGCCAGGCGTGGGCGAAGACGACCTGGAAATGCTCGAGGCCCTGTTCGCCGCGGCCGTCAACGACGCCGTGCGCAAGATCGAAGCCAATAGCCAGGACAAGATGTCTGGCGTGACCGCTGGCATGCAACTGCCTCCGGGTATGAAGCTGCCGTTCTGATCGGCAAGCCCGATACTGAAAATGCCAGGCCCTGTGCCTGGCATTTTTTTTGGGCGTAAGCTGATCGAACGCGTAACGCTTGGATGCTGTCTGCACCCTATACCGTTGAATTCAATCACCGATAGAAGGAGCCTCGCTGATGACCGAGTCATTGACCCTCAACCAGCGCATCGTGCTGGTCTCACGCCCCCACGGCGCACCGGTGCCGGAAAACTTCCGCCTGGAGCGCGTCGCGCTGCCGGAACTGGCTGACGGCCAGGTGCTGCTGAAAACCCTTTACCTGTCGCTGGATCCCTACATGCGCGGGCGCATGAGTGATGCGCCGTCCTACGCCGCGCCTGTAGAAATCGACGAGGTTATGACCGGCGGCGCTGTCAGCCGTATCGAGCAATCGCGTAATCCCAAGTTCGAAGTGGGTGACCTGGTGGTTGGCTCCACCGGCTGGCAGAGCCACAGCATCTGCGATGGCCGTAACCTGATACCGGTGCCCAAGGGCCTGGCCAGCCCGTCCATGGCCTTGGGTGTGCTGGGTATGCCCGGCATGACCGCTTATATGGGCCTCACGGATATCGGCCAACCCAAGTCCGGGGAAACCCTGGTGGTGGCAGCGGCTTCCGGCGCGGTGGGCTCGGTGGTCGGCCAGGTGGCGAAGATCAAGGGCCTGCGCGTGGTCGGCGTGGCGGGTGGCGCCGACAAGTGCCGTTATGTGGTGGACGAACTGGGTTTTGACGCCTGCGTCGATCACAAGAGCGACAACTTTGCCGAGGAACTGGCCCATGCTTGCCCCAAGGGCATCGACATCTACTTTGAAAACGTCGGCGGCAAGGTATTCGACGCGGTCGTGCCGCTGCTCAACGCCAAGGCGCGGATCCCGCTGTGCGGCCTGATCGCCGGCTACAACGCTCACGAAGCGCCGAGCGGCCCCGACCGGCTGCCTGCGTTGCAACGCACCTTGCTGACCAAGCGTGTGCGGATCCAGGGTTTTATCGTGTTCGACGACTACGGCGACCGCCAGCCGGAATTCCTCAGCGCCATGGCGCCGTGGGTGCGCGACGGCAAGATCAAGTTCCGCGAGGACGTGGTGGAAGGCCTGGAGCAGGCGCCTGAAGCCTTTATCGGTTTGCTGGAGGGGCGCAACTTCGGCAAGTTGGTGGTGCGCGTCGCACAAGATTGAGCATTTGACGCTAATCCGGGGCGCGGGTATAAACCGCGTCTCGTTGTTTTGTCGGACCTTTGCCCATGAGCTTCAGCCCCCTGATTCGTCAACTGATCGACGCCCTGCGCACTTTGCCAGGCGTGGGCCAGAAAACCGCCCAGCGCATGGCGCTGCAATTGCTGGAGCGTGATCGCAGCGGCGGCTCCCGGCTGGCCCTGGCCTTGAGCCAGGCGATGGAAGGGGTAGGCCACTGCCGCCAGTGCCGCACCCTGACCGAGGAAGAACTCTGCCCGCAATGTGCCGACCCGCGTCGCGATGACACGGTGCTGTGTGTGGTTGAAGGGCCCATGGACGTGTACGCGGTGGAGCAGACCGGTTACCGCGGGCGCTACTTTGTGCTCAAGGGCCACCTGTCGCCGCTGGACGGGCTGGGGCCGGAAGCTATCGGTATTCCGCAACTGGTGACGCGGATCGAGCAGCAGGGCACCTTTGTCGAGGTGATCCTGGCCACCAACCCTACGGTGGAAGGTGAAGCCACGGCCCATTACATCGCCCAGTTGCTGACCAACAAAGGCCTGATCACTTCACGTATCGCCCATGGCGTGCCGCTGGGTGGTGAGCTGGAACTGGTGGATGGCGGCACCTTGGCGCATTCGTTTGCCGGGCGTAAGCCGATCGCCCTGTAACAAACACCGCAGGACAAAATGTGGGAGCGGGCTTGCTCGCGAATACGCTGGTTCAGTCGACTCATCTGGCGACTGACACACCGCCTTCGCGAGCAAGCCCGCTCCCACATTTGTTTTGTGGTGTTCACGAGTCGTTCGTCTTGCTTGATAACCAAGCAAGCGCTTGGTAAGTTCGCTCCACCTTCCCGTGGAGCTTGCCGATGTCTGCCTATCAGGAATACTTCGACCCCAGCCACCAATTGGTCCGTGACAGCGTGCGACGTTTCGTCGAGCGCGAGCTGTTGCCGGGTATCGAGCAGTGGGAGGAAGCCGAGAGCTTCCCCCGTGAGTTGTACCTTAAGGCGGGCGCGGCGGGGATTCTGGGGATCGGTTATCCCGAAGCCCTGGGCGGCAGCCACGAAGGTGATCTGTTCGCCAAGGTCGCGGCCAGCGAAGAGCTGATGCGCTGCGGCTCCGGCGGTGTGGTGGCGGGGTTGGGCTCTCTGGATATCGGCTTGCCGCCCATCGTCAAATGGGCTCGGCCTGAAGTGCGCGATCGCGTCGCGCCGCAGGTTTTGTCCGGCGAGAAGATCGCCGCCCTGGCCGTCACCGAGCCCGGCGGCGGCTCTGATGTTGCCAACCTGCAAACCCGTGCCGTGCGTGACGGCGCCCACTATCGGGTCAGCGGCAGCAAAACCTTTATCACCAGCGGCCAGCGCGCCGACTTCTACACTGTTGCGGTACGCACCGGCGGGCGGGGCTTTGGCGGTATTAGCCTGCTATTGATCGAAAAGGACACGCCCGGCTTCACCACCGGCACACCGCTGAAGAAAATGGGCTGGTGGGCGTCGGACACTGCCGAACTGTTCTTCGACGATTGCCGCGTGCCGGTAGGCAATCTGATCGGCGCCGAGAACATGGGCTTCGCCTGCATCATGGGCAACTTCCAGAGCGAGCGCCTGGCCCTGGCCTTGATGGCCAACATGACGGCGCAGATGGCCCTGGAGGAAAGCCTGAAGTGGGCGGCCCAGCGCGAGGCCTTCGGCAAACCCATCGGCAAATTCCAGGTGCTCAAGCATCGCCTGGCGGAAATGGCCACGGCGGTGGAAGTCTCCCGGGAATTCACCTACCGCCAGGCCGCCAAAATGGCCGCCGGCAAAAGTGTGATCAAGGAAATTTCCATGGCCAAGAACCTCGCCACCGACACCGCCGACCGCGTGACCTTTGATGCGGTGCAGATACTCGGCGGCCAGGGTTACATGCGCGGCAACCTGGTGGAGCGGCTGTATCGCGACAACCGCATCCTGTCCATCGGTGGCGGGACTCGGGAAGTGATGAATGAAATCATCAGCAAACAGATGGGGCTATAAAAAGGGCTTTTGTGGCGAGGGAGCTTGCTCCCGTTGGGCTGCGAAGCAGCCCCGAATCATTCGCCACACGCATCTGGGTTTAACGATCTGTTAAAGCAAACTGCGTCAGGCAGAACGTAGGGATCCCCATGTCTTCCAGGCGCTGGGACCCACCCAGCTCCGGCAGATCAATAATTGCCGCCGCTTCGAAAATCCGCGCACCCATGCGTCGCGCCAGGTTAGCCGCCGCGATCAGCGTGCCGCCGGTGGCGATCAGGTCATCGAACATCAGCACCGAATCACCTTCACACAGGCTGTCGGCGTGCACTTCAAGAAAGGCTTCGCCGTACTCGGTCTGATAACCCTCGGCCAGCACGTCAGCCGGCAATTTGCCTTGCTTGCGGAACAGGATCAGCGGCTTGTTCAACTGGTAGGCAATGATCGAACCGATCAAAAAGCCCCGCGCATCCATCGCACCAATGTGCGTGAATTCTGCTTCGACGTAGCGGTGCACGAAGGTGTCGGCCACCAGGCGCAAGGCCTTGGGCGACTGGAACAGCGGCGTGATGTCGCGAAAGATCACCCCGGGCTTGGGGAAGTCGATGACTGGGCGAATCAGGGATTTGATGTCGAACGAATCGAAGACCATCGTCGAAGAGTCCTGGGCAGGAAAACGGACTCGAAGTATACCTGCGGCCCAGCCGATTGGCTCGGCCGCAAGCGTCTGGATCAACCGTCGAGTGAACCGCCAGCCAATGCGCAGAGCTGGATCGGGTCGAGGATATGCACTTCCTTGCCTTCGGCCGCAATCAACTCGTTCTGCTGGAAGCGGGTGAATACGCGGGACACGGTTTCCACCGCCAGGCCCAGGTAGTTGCCGATTTCGTTGCGCGACATGCTCAGGCGGAACTGGTTCGCCGAGAAGCCTCTGGCGCGGAAACGCGCGGAGAGGTTGACCAGGAAGGTGGCGATCCGTTCGTCGGCGGTTTTCTTCGACAGCAGCAGCATCATTTGTTGGTCGTCGCGAATTTCACGGCTCATCACACGCATCAGTTGGCGGCGCAATTGCGGCAACTGCAGGGCCAGTTCATCCAGGCGCTCGAACGGGATTTCACACACCGACGTGGTTTCCAGGGCCTGGGCCGACACCGGGTGAATCTCGGTGTCCATGCCTGACAGCCCGACCAGCTCGCTGGGCAGGTGGAAACCGGTGATCTGTTCTTCGCCGCCATCGCTCAGGCTGAAGGTTTTCAACGCACCCGAGCGTACTGCATAAACGGAATCAAACTTGTCGCCCTGGCGAAACAGAAACTCGCCTTTTTTCAGTGGGCGACCACGTTTAACGATTTCGTCCAGCGCTTCCATGTCTTCCAAATTCAACGAAAGTGGCAGGCAGAGGGGGGCCAGGCTGCAATCCTTGCAATGGGCCTGGCTATGAGCGCGCAGTTTGACTGGCTCGGACATTTCTTAAATCCTTGTGGGAAAACACACATAAGACGTAAGGGTACCGCACTGGGGGACGATCCGACCAGCGTGTACAAAAAAGCAGCAACGGTATAAAGGAAATTGTGTCGAGGCCGATACAAGGTTGTACCTCTTACACGTTGGAACTCAGATCATGTCAGTCAGTACTGTCCAAAACCCGATTATCAACACGCCAGCGGTGTCGATTTGGAAGGCTGCCGATGCAGCCAAGGAAAAAGACGACGCCAAGGCCCCGGCTTCTGAAACCAAGGCTGCCGAGCCCAGTGCCACTGAAGGCGTGAAGGTCACCATTTCCGGTGCGGGGATGGGCATGGCCTCGGCGGCGAAATCCTCCAATAGCGATATTGATGAAAGCAGCCTGAGCGACAGCGCCAAGCAACTGTTGAAAATGATCCGCGAGCTGAGAAAGCAACTGGCCGAAAAGATGGCCGAACTCTCCGCGGCCATGGCTGACACCTCCATGAGCCCGGAGGCGCGCCAGGCCAAAGTGGCAGGCTTGCAGGGCGAAGTGGCGACCATTCAGGCCGGCTTGATGACAGCCCAGACGCAATTGGCCAAAGTCCTGAAAGACGAGCCGCCTCAGGCTCAGATGGAAGCAATGAGCCTGATGGCGAAGTAACACACGTTCAGATCACCCGCGAGAAGCGTTGCCGGTTCTGGTGCTCCAGGTAGGCGTCGAACACCATGCACACCGACCGCACCAGCAGGCGTCCCGCCGGTAGTACGCGGATGCCCTGTGGGTCGAGTTCGATCAGCCCGTCCTCGGCCATTGCCTCCAGCTGCGGCCAAAGTTCGTCGAAATAGCCGCGAAAATCGATATTGAAAGCCTGTTCGATCTTCTCGAATGCCAGGCTGAAATTGCAGATCAACTGCTGGATCACTTCCCGACGCAACCGGTCATCCGTGGTGCACAACAAGCCACGGCTGGTGGCCAGTTGCGCGCAGGCCAAGGCGTTCTGATACTGATTCAGATCGCTACTGTTCTGGCAGTACAGGTCGCCAATCTGGCTGATCGCCGACACCCCAAGCCCGATCAAATCGCAATGCCCGTGGGTGGTGTAGCCCTGGAAGTTGCGTTGCAGCCTGCCTTCTTCCTGGGCGACGGCCAGTTCGTCATCCGGCAGGGCAAAGTGGTCCATGCCGATGTAGCGGTAGCCCGCCTGGGTCAACTGTTCGATGGTGGTTTGCAGCATCAACAGTTTTTCGGCCGGGGAGGGCAGGTCGTCGGTGTTGATCCGCCGCTGGGGCATGAAACGCTCCGGCAGGTGCGCATAGTTGAACACTGACAGGCGATCCGGTTGCAGCTTGATCACTTCCTCCACGGTGCGCGCGAAGTTCAGCGGCGTCTGCTTGGGCAAGCCGTAGATCAGGTCGATATTGATCGAGCGAAATTGCAGGGTGCGCGCCGCGTCGATTACCGCCCGGGTTTCTTCCAGGCTTTGCAGGCGGTTCACCGCGCGCTGCACGTCGGGGTCAAGGTCCTGCACGCCGATACTGACGCGGTTGAAACCCAGTTCGCGCAGCAGGCCCATGGTCGCCCAGTCGGCTTCCCGTGGGTCGATTTCAATCCCGTAGTCGCCGGAATCATCGTCCAGCAGGTTGAAGTGCTGGCGCAGCCGGGCCATTACCTGGCGCAACTCGTCGTGGCTGAGGAAAGTCGGGGTGCCGCCGCCAAAGTGCAGTTGCTCCACCGGCTGTTTGGGGTCGAGGTGGCAGGCCACCAGCTGGATTTCCTGCTCCAGGCGTTGCAGGTAGGCGTGGGCCCGGCCACGGTCCTTGGTGATGACCTTATTGCAGGCGCAGTAGTAGCAAATATTCGCGCAGAACGGCACATGCACATACAGCGACAATGGCCGTGCGGCCTTGCGACTGTCGCGCAGGGCGTGGAGCAGGTCGAAGGTGCCGACCTGGCTGTCGAATTGTACGGCGGTGGGGTACGAAGTGTAGCGCGGCCCCGCCAGGTCGTAGCGGTGAATCAGATCAGTGTCCCAACGAATGGCGTCGAGCATGCGGGCGTTCCCCCGGATAGGCTAGTGGGCCGAGTCTAGGGGCAGGGTGCAGAGGCCATCTTGATTTGCATCAACGGGGAGCGGCGCTATGCCACATGGCGATCTAGTGGCCCATAAGCCAGTGCTGGTGCGGGCCTGGCAACGTCCATAGGCCAAACACAATCACCAGCAGGCCACCGGTCATGCGCACGCTGCGTTTGCGTAACAGCGCTGTGACACGTTCGGCTGCCAGCCCGGTGGCGAGCAGCACTGGCCATGTACCGAGGCCGAACGCGAGCATCAGCACTGCACTGTCCAGCGCATTGCCTTGGCTGGCAGCCCATAGCAGGGTGCTGTAGACCAGCCCGCACGGCAACCAGCCCCAGAGCGCGCCCAGCAGCAATGCCCGGGGCAGGCTGGACACCGGCAGCAAACGGTTGGCAATCGGCTGGATATGGCGCCACAGGCCGCGCCCGAGGCTTTCGATACGAGTCAGGCCGCTCCACCAGCCGGCCAGGTACAACCCCATGCAGATCAGCAGCAGCCCGGCGAGGATGCGCATGAACATCGCCGCCGGGCTGTTGGCCACCGCCCAGCCGGCCAGGCCGATCAACAGGCCGGCGGTGGCGTAGCTGAGGATGCGCCCGAGGTTGTAGGCCAGCAGCAGGCGAAAGCGCCGGCTGCGTTGCTCCTTGGGAATCGCCAGGGTCAGCGCGCCCATCAGCCCGCCGCACATGCCCAGGCAATGGCCGCCGCCCAGCAGGCCGAGGATCACCGCCGAGACCAGTAAGGGCGCCAGTTCAAGCATGGGGCGGGTCTTTGGGCTTGGGCGGTTGCTCAGGGCCGTTGGCTTCATCGACGGCCGCCAGGTGATTGGGGTCCTGGTCGTCGAACAGCACGCTGTGTGCCGGGCCGTCTAAATCGTCGTACTGGCCGCTGTCCACCGCCCAGAAGAAGATGTAAATGGCGATGGCCACGATCAACAGCGCCGCCGGGATCATCACGTAAAGAGCTGGCATCTGCACTCCATGCCCGCGCGGCTCAAGCCGGCAACGGACGGGTTACGGGGGCGGCGTTTGCGGCCGGCGCGCTCGGCATGCGAGTCAGGCGCAGGGCGTTGAGCACCACGGTCAACGAACTGAGGGACATACCGATCGCGGCCCAGATGGGGGTGATCCAGCCGAGGGCGGCGAATGGCAACATCAGGCCATTGTACAGCCCGGCCCACAGCAGGTTTTCAATGATTACCCGGCGGGTGCGCCGGGCCAGGGTAAAGGCTTGCACCAGGGCATCGAGGCGGTTGGACAGCAGCACCGCGTCGGCGCTGGTCTTGGCCAGGTCGGTGGCCGAGCCCATCGCCACGCTGATGTCGGCGGCGGCCAGTACCGGCACGTCGTTGACGCCATCGCCGAGCATCAGCACCTTGCGGCCTTCCTTGTGCAACTGTTGCAGCATTTGCAGCTTGTCGTCGGGGCGCAAGCCGCCATGGGCTTCGTCGATACCCAGTTCAGCGGCGACGCTGGCGACCATCGGCGAGCTGTCCCCCGACAGCAGCAAGGTGCGCCAGCCGCGTGCCTTGCAGGCGGCGAGCAAGGCGGGTGCGTCGCTGCGCAGGCGGTCATCCAGGACAAACCAGGCCAGGGCGCCGCCGGTGTCGCCCAGCAGCAACCATTGCCCAGCTTCCTCCGGCGAGGCGGGGAGGGCACAACCGCTCAGCTCGCAGACAAAGCCCGGCTGGCCAATGCGCAATTGGCGCTTGCCGACGCGTCCTTCCAGCCCCAGGCCCGGCGTGCTGAGCACCTCATCCGCCGCCAGTGGTGCACGGCCAAAAGCGCGGGCAATCGGATGTTCCGAACGTTGCTCCAACGCTGCCGCAAGGCTCAGGCACTCATCGCTGCCCAGCACGCTCAACGGACGGATAGCACGCAAGGCCAGGCGACCTTCGGTAAGGGTGCCGGTCTTGTCGAAAATCACTGTATCGATCTGGTTCAGCCCTTCCAGCACGTGGCCCCGGGTCAATAGCAGGCCGAGTTTGTGCAGGGTGCCGGTGGCTGCCGTCAGGGCGGTGGGTGTTGCCAGGGAGAGCGCGCAAGGGCAGGTCGCAACCAGCATCGCCAGGACAATCCAGAACGCCCGTGACGAATCCAGCTCCCACCACACCAGGCCGATCACCGCAGCGGCGATCAACGAGCACAACAGGAACCATTGGGCGGCGCGGTCGGCGATCTCTGCCAGCTGGGGTTTCTCCGCTTGCGCTCGCTCCAGCAGACGCACGATGGCCGACAGGCGCGTGTCGTGACCCAGGGCGCGCACTTCAACGGTCAGCGCGCCTTCGACATTGAGGGTGCCGGCGGTGACGGCATCGCCAACCTGTCGCGGTTGCGGCAGGTACTCGCCGGTCAGCAGCGATTCGTCGATGCTCGACTGGCCGTCGAGGATGATGCCGTCTGCCGGCAGCACCGCACCCGGATGCACCAGCACCCGGTCGCCCAGGGCCAGTTCGCTGAGCAGGATGCGTTCACTTTGCCCATCGGCACTCATGCGCAGGCACGAGGCCGGCAACAGGTTGACTAACTGTGCGGTGGCCGCCGCTGTGCGTTCCCGTGCGCGGCGTTCCAGGTAGCGCCCGGCCAGCAGGAACAGGGCAAACATGCCGACCGCATCGAAATACAGTTCGCCGGTGCCGGTGATGGCGGTCCAGATTCCGGCCAGATAAGCGCCGCCGATCGCCAGCGACACCGAAACATCCATGGTCAGGTGGCGGGTGCGCAGGTCGCGCATCGCGCCTTTGAAAAACGGCGCGCAGCTGTAGAACACGATCGGCGTCGTAAGAAACATCGCGACCCAACGCAGGATCACGTGCAGCTCCGGGCTCAGGTCGATATTGAATTCCGGCCAGGTGGCCATCGTCGCCATCATCGCCTGGAACCACAGCAGCCCGGCCACGCCCAATTGGCGCAAGGCCAGGCGGTTCTCGCTGGCCAGTTGTTCGGCGGCGCGGTCGGCTTGATACGGGTGGGCGGCGTAGCCGATATGGCGCAACTCGCCGAGCAGTTGGCTCAGCGGTAATTGCCCGTCGGCCCAGCGCACGTGCAGGCGGTGGTTGGACAGGTTCAGGCGCGCCTCGGACACGGCCGGCAGGCTGCGCAGGTGTTTTTCGATCAACCAGCCACAGGCGGCGCAGCTGATGCCTTCCATCAACAGGGTGGCTTGCGACAGATCGCCGTCGTGGCGCACGAAGGGCTTTTGCACATCGGCACGGTCATACAGCGCCAGCTCGTCCACCCGTTGCACCGGCAGAGCTTCGGGGTTGGCCGAGGCTTCGCTACGGTGCTGGTAATAGCTTTCAAGGCCGCCTGCGACAATCGCCTCGGCCACCGCCTGGCAGCCCGGGCAGCACAGCTCGCGGGACTCGCCGAGGATCACGGCGGTGAACCGGCTGCCCGGCGGGACGGGCAGGGCACAGTGGTAGCAAGGGATTGGGGTGCTCATGGCCGGTGCTATTTTTTCAGGTCTTCAGCACCCTGCAGCGGCTCGTCGCCCAGCAGCAAGTCCTTGTCATGGCTGACCTGTTCTTCTTCGAACATGCGCCAGGTCCTGTCGCCTTCCACCCCCAGCAATTCGACGAAGCGGCGGCCTTCGACCTTGTCGGTCACCTGGCCGATGTAGCGGCCGGGTTCGCTGTCGCTGCGGGTGAGGATGATCTTGCGATCCTTCTCCGGCTGGGTCGGCGAAATCAGGTTCAGTTCCAGGGTGGTGGGCCCGCTGTTGCCGGTCAGGTGCAATTCGACTTCGCCGGTCAGCGCGTCCAGGTGCACCTTGGCGCGCAGTTGCAGGGTCTGGGCCAGCAGTTCGCGGTCCAGGGAGCGGTTGATGCCTTTACCGGCCTCGTAGTAGTTGTCGTTGACCAGGTTGTCGGGGTTGTTCACCGCGATGGTCACCATGGACAAGGTCAACGTCACCGAGCAGGTCAGGATCCCAATGATGATCCAGGGCCAGAGGTGCTTGTACCAGGGGCTTGCGGCAGTAGCTGCGGGCATCGTTCTGCTCTCTTGTTAACGGCTTTTTATTTAGCGGACTTGTGGGCCGATGAATCGGCTCTTGGCTTCAATGTGAACGCTGTCGTCATCGGCATCCTTGAGGATGAATTTCACCTCGTTGGTGCTCGACGGCAGTTGCTCCGGTGCGCTCGACAACTCGACCGGCATGCTGAAGATTTCCCCGGCAGCCACCTTGATCTCGCGCCGGCCTTGCAGCTTGAGGTCCGGCAGGCCCGCGGCGTCGAGCACGTAGGTGTGGTCGCGTTGGTCCTTGTTCATGATCTTCAGGCTGTAGACGTTTTCGATCCGGCCCTCGGCGTTTTCGCGGTACAGCACGCGGTCCTTGCTGACGTCGAAACCTACCAGGGAGCGCATGAAGAATGCGCCTGCCAACAAGCTCATCATTGCCAGCAGCACCAGCGCGTAACCGATCAGGCGCGGGCGCAGCTTATGGGTTTTCTGCCCCGATAAATTGTGCTCGGTGGTGTAGCTGATCAGCCCGCGCGGGTATTCCATCTTGTCCATGATGTTGTCGCAGGCGTCGATGCAGGCCGCGCAGCCGATACATTCGATTTGCAGGCCGTCGCGGATGTCGATGCCGGTGGGACACACCTGCACGCACATCGTGCAATCGATGCAATCCCCCAGGCCCTCGGCCTTGTAGTCGATGCCTTTTTTGCGCGGGCCACGGGCTTCGCCACGGCGCGGGTCGTAGGAGACGATCAGGGTGTCCTTGTCGAACATCACGCTCTGGAAGCGCGCATACGGGCACATGTAGATGCACACCTGCTCGCGCAGCCAGCCGGCGTTGCCGTAGGTGGCGAGGGTGAAGAAGCCGACCCAGAAATATGACCAGCCATCGGCCTGGCCGGTGAAGAAGTCGAACACCAGTTCACGAATCGGCGAGAAGTAGCCGACGAAGGTCATGCCGGTGACAAAACCGATGATCAGCCACAGGCTGTGCTTGCTGAATTTGCGCAGGAACTTGTTGGCGCTCATCGGCGCCTTGTCCAGCTTGATACGCTGGTTACGGTCGCCTTCGGTGACCTTTTCGCACCACATGAAAATCCATGTCCACACGCTTTGCGGGCAGGTGTAACCGCACCAGACGCGGCCGGCGTACACCGTGATGAAGAACAGGCCAAACGCCGCCACGATCAGGATGCCCGATAGCAGGATGAAATCCTGGGGCCAGAAGGTCGCGCCAAAAATAAAGAATTTACGCTCCGGCAGGTTCCACCATACGGCCTGGTGGCCGCCCCAGTTCAGCCACACCGTGCCGAAGTAGAGAAGGAACAAACCGGCACCCCCGAGCATCCGCAAATTGCGGAACAAACCGGTGAAGGCACGGGTGTAGATTTTTTCTCGGGACGCGTAGAGATCGACGGTGTTATTCGAATTTTTGGCAGGCGGGGTAACGTTCTGTACCGGAATCTGATTGCTCATCATTGCATCCCACGGCAGTGGAGATTTGCCTCGGCCAGTACGTGCCAGCCGGGGTCAAAATAGGGGTGTTGCAGTGGCGTAATGATACGCCCCTGATCCCCTTCAAAGGGTGCGACCTTTGGTCGCGTTGGGGGAAATCAATTGATGGTGTACATGATCTGGATCAATTGACTTGTGAAGTATGGACGGTTTTTGCTGTTGCGGTGGGCGGACAGGCCCTGAATGCAGTCACCCAAGAGACCCGGATCTTCAAAACAAAGCAGGTCTGATGTGGGAGCGGGCTTGCTCGCGAATGCGCAGTGTCAGTCAACTTATTGGTTACTGATACAC
>NZ_NIXO01000022.1 GCF_002204795.1 Pseudomonas sp. K2I15 | reverse complement strand
TATGCGATCGTCGGCAGCGTCAGATGTGTATAAGAGACAGCTGATACACCGCATTCGCGAGCAAGCCCGCTCCCACATTGGATCGATGGTGGCTTCAAAAACAGCCCTGTCAGCTTCCGCTGACAGAGCCGTTTTTATGGCCGCTTTGCCTTACTCGGCATCCGCCGCCTTATCCCCATGAGACAGGCTGTAAACATACGCCGCCAGCAGGTGCACCTTGTCATTCCCTTGCAACTGCTCCTGCGCAGGCATCTGGCCCTGACGGCCATAACGGATGGTCTGCTGCAATTGCGCGAAGCTCGAACCGTAGATGAACGCGCCCGGGTGCGTCAGGTCAGGTGCGCCCATCGCTGGCGTGCCTTTGCCTTGTGGGCCGTGGCACGCCACGCAGTTGGCGGCGAACAGTTTCTCGCCGTTGGCCACGTCAGCCTTGGCGCCTTCCGGCAGTTTGCGGCCATCGAGTTTGGTCACCACAAAACCGGCCACATCGGCCACGCCTTGTTCGCCAATGACTTCGGCCCAGGCCGGCATCACCGCGTGGCGGCCTTTCATGATGGTTTCCTTGATGGTGGCGGGCTCACCGCCCCAGCGCCAGTCGGCGTCGGTAAGGTTAGGGAAGCCATAGGCACCCTTGGCGTCGGAACCGTGGCACACCGAGCAGTTGGAGGCGAACAGGCGGCCACCCATCTTCAAGGCTTGCGGGTCCTTGGCCACTTCTTCAATCGGCATCGCGGCGAACTTGGCGAAGATCGGGCCGAACTTGGCGTCCGACTTAGCCATTTCCTTTTCCCATTCGTGCACGCCGGTCCAGCCGGTCTGGCCGTTGGCAAACGGGGTTTGCTTGTCGTTGTCGAGGTAGGCATAGCCCGGCAGCAGGCCTTTCCAGTTACCCAGGCCCGGGTACAGCGCCAGGTAGCCGAGGGCGAAGATGATGGTGCCGACGAACAGCATGAACCACCATTTGGGCAGCGGGTTGTCGTACTCCTCGATGCCGTCGAACGAGTGGCCAACGGTTTCATCGGTTTGTTCGGCGCGCTGGCCCTTGCGGGTCGACAGCAGCAGCCAGGTCAGGGCGAAAATGGTACCCAGACTGAGGACTGTGACGTACAGACTCCAGAACGTAGTCATTCTTTATTACTCCTAGACGCTTCTACGACGTGCTTGATGGCTTCGGGATCATCCGCGAAGGGCAGCAAGGTCGCGTCTTCAAACTCTGACTTGCGCTTAGGGCTGAACACCCACAGCGCCAGGCCGATAAAGGCCACCATCACGACAACGGTGCCCAGGCCTCGAATCATCCCGATATCCATCCAGATCACCGTTTGCTTTTGATGATGGTGCCAAGGCCTTGCAAGTAGGCCACCAGTGCGTCCATTTCGGTCTTGCCCTTCACGGCAGCTGCCGCGCCGGCGATATCTTCGTCGGTGTAAGGCACGCCCAGGGTGCGCAAGACTTCCATCTTCTTGGCGGTGTCCTTGCCGTCGAGTTTGTGTTCGACGAGGAACGGGTACGCCGGCATTTTCGACTCGGGCACCACGTTGCGCGGGTTGTACAAGTGCGCACGCTGCCAGTCATCGGAGTAACGCCCGCCAACCCGGGCCAGGTCCGGACCGGTACGCTTGGAGCCCCACAGGAACGGGTGGTCCCACACGCTTTCACCGGCGACCGAGTAGTGGCCGTAGCGTTCGGTTTCGGCACGGAACGGACGGATCATCTGCGAGTGGCAGCCGACACAACCGTTGGCGATGTAGACGTCACGGCCTTCCAGTTCAAGGGCGGTGCGCGGCTTCATGCCTTCCACCGGCTTGTTGGTCACGTCCTGGAAAAACAGCGGAACGATCTGCGTCAGGCCGCCGATACTCACGGCGATGACCATGAAGAAGGCCAGCAGGCCGATATTCTTCTCGACTACTTCATGCTTCATCAGTGAGCTCCAACGACAGCGATCTGAGCGGCGGCTTCAGCTTCAGCCGGGGTCGAGGCGCGAACGGTGCGCCATACGTTGTAGGCCATGAACAACATGCCGCTGGCAAAGAACGCACCACCGATGGCGCGCACGATGTAGCCGGGGTGGCTGGCCTGCAGGGCTTCGACGAAGGAGTAGGTGAGGGTGCCGTCATCGTTGATTGCACGCCACATCAGGCCCTGGGTGATGCCGTTGACCCACATCGACGCGATGTAGAGCACGGTGCCGATGGTGGCGAGCCAGAAGTGCGTGTTGATCAGGCCAACGCTGTGCATCTGCGCACGTCCGAAGATTTTCGGGATCATGTGGTACAGCGCGCCGATGGAGATCATCGCTACCCAGCCGAGGGCGCCGGCGTGTACGTGGCCGATGGTCCAGTCGGTGTAGTGGGACAGCGAGTTGACGGTCTTGATGGCCATCATCGGCCCTTCAAAGGTCGACATGCCGTAGAACGCCAGCGATACCACGAGGAAGCGCAGGATCGGGTCGGTGCGCAATTTATGCCAGGCGCCCGACAGGGTCATCATGCCGTTGATCATGCCGCCCCAGCTCGGTGCCAGCAGGATGATCGACATGGCCATGCCCAACGACTGGGCCCAGTCTGGCAGTGCCGTGTAGTGCAAGTGGTGGGGACCGGCCCAGATGTACAGGGTGATCAGCGCCCAGAAGTGCACGATGGACAGGCGATAGGAGTAGATCGGACGCTCGGCCTGTTTCGGCACGAAGTAGTACATCATCCCCAGAAAGCCCGTGGTGAGGAAGAAGCCTACGGCGTTGTGGCCGTACCACCACTGGATCATCGCGTCCGTCGCACCGGCATAGGCCGAATACGATTTGAACAGGTTCACTGGCAGGGAGGCGTGGTTGACGATGTGCAGCATCGCCGTCACCAGGATAAACGCGCCGTAGAACCAGTTCCCCACATAGATGTGCTTGGTCTTGCGCTTGACGATGGTGCCGAAGAACACCAGCGCGTAGGTGACCCAGACGATCGCCAGCAAAATGGCGATAGGCCATTCCAGCTCAGCGTATTCCTTGGAGGTGGTGTAGCCCAGCGGCAGGGAAATACCTGCCCCAACGATCACTGCCTGCCAACCCCAGAAGGTAAAAGCGGCAAGGCTGTCGGAAATCAGTCGCGTTTGGCAGGTTCGCTGCACGACGTAGTAAGAGGTGGCAAACAGTGCACATCCCCCGAAGGCGAAAATCACCAGGTTGGTGTGCAACGGGCGCAGGCGTCCAAAGGTCGTCCATGGCAGGCCAAAATTCAACTCTGGCCAAACCAGTTGCGAGGCAATGAAAACGCCGAGCCCCATGCCAAGGATCCCCCAGACCACCGTCATGATGGCGAACTGGCGGACTACCTTATAGTTATAAGCAGTCGGACTGATTGCTGTGCTCATTCTAAGGTTCCACGGTTTAGTTTTTTTATAGGGTAAAAATCGGTCGCAAGTATGGAGAAAGCAAGATTCCATTGCAACGCAAGGTGACCTGCGTCAATGCGTTCCAAACCAGATTCTGCGCCCTTTCCATGTTTGGCGTAAGGACAAAATTCAGGGTTAAAAGCTGACGACTTGGACAGGATTTTAGAAGGGTCGAAGGTACTTGTAACTAGGTGTGTGTAAACAAGCGGCCCGGGTGACGGATGGTCAGTGGCACGACAGCCGGTAAGTACCGGCCTTTGCGCCTGTCATCGAGCAGAAATGTTTCAACCCATCGAGTGCAAGTCGGCCGTCGACCGGCCAATGCCAGCCCACTGTGAAAACAAGCGTAGACCCGAATGGCAGGAGGGGAAAGTCAACGATCGGATGGGTGCGACAATGGGTCGCAAAAAAGCCGCGCCTGAATCAGGTGCGGCTTTTGGCTATTGCGGGCTATTCGTGTTGGCTGTCAGGCGTTGCGCCATCGGCGTTATGGGACAGGCTGTAAACGTAAGCGGCCAGCAGGTGCACCTTGTCATTGCCCTGCAGCGCTTCCTGCGCGGGCATCTGGCCTTGGCGGCCGTGGCGAATGGTCTGCTGCAACTGCGCCAGGCTGGTGCCGTAGATAAAGCCGCTTGGCTGCGTCAGGTTGGGTGCGCCCATGGCTTCCGTACCATGGCCTTGTGGGCCGTGGCAGGCTACACAGGTCGCGCTGAATACCACTTGGCCCGCCGCGACGTCGGCAGTACTGTCAGCCGGCAACGGCAGGCCCGCCAATTCATGACGCACATAGGCCGCGACGTTTTTAACACCGTCCTCACCCAGCACTTCACCCCAGGCCGGCATCGCCGCATGACGGCCATTCATGATCGTCATCTTGATGGCATCGGCCGAACCGCCCCAGCGCCAGAGGTTGTCCGCCAGGTTCGGGAAGCCATAGGCGCCCTTGGCATCCGAGCCGTGGCACACCGCACAGTTTGAGGCAAACAGGCGGCCGCCCATTTTCAGCGCTTGCGGGTCCTTGGCGACTTCTTCCACGGGCATGGCTGCGAATTTGGCGAAGATCGGCCCGAACTTGGTGTCGGCCTTGGCCATTTCCTTGTCCCATTCCTTGGCCGAGGTCCAGCCGTCTTCATAACCCGGCAACACGCCTTTCCAGTTGCCCAGGCCCGGGTAGAGGATCAGGTAACCGACGGCAAACACCAGGGTGCCGGCGAACAGCATGAACCACCATTGCGGCAGCGGGTTGTCGTACTCCTCGATCCCGTCGAAGGAGTGCCCCATGGTCTGGTCGACGCTGCCCTTGGTCTCGCCCTTGCGGGTGCCGATCAAAAGCCACGTCAGGCCGATCAGGCTGCCGAGGGTCAGTACACAGATCCATGTACTCCAGAAGGTGGTCATGGCCGATTGCTCCTTGTTGCAGGCTCTTCTTGAGCGTCGGTGGTGGGCGGTAGCGGTTCATCGGCAAACGGCAGCAGGCACGCTTCGGCGA
This sequence comes from Pseudomonas sp. K2I15, assembly GCF_002204795.1. Classification (GTDB taxonomy): domain Bacteria; phylum Pseudomonadota; class Gammaproteobacteria; order Pseudomonadales; family Pseudomonadaceae; genus Aquipseudomonas. Next base: position 89,125 of record NZ_NIXO01000022.1, on the reverse strand, counting down.
ACTCCTGGTTGCGCTTGGAGTTGAACACCCACAGCGACAGGCCGATGAAGGCGATTGCCACGACCAGCGTGCCAAGCCCGCGGATGGTTCCTGCATCGAATTCAAATCCCATGGCTCACCTCTTGCTCTTGATGGCAGTGCCGAGTACTTGCAGGTAGGAAACCAGCGCGTCCATCTCGGTCTTGCCCTTGAGGGTGGCCACGGCGCCAGCGATATCGTCGTCGGTGTACGGCACGCCGAGGGTGCGCATCACTTTCAACTTGGTTTCGGTGTGGCTGCTGTCGACCGGGGCGGTGACCAGCCATGGGTACGCCGGCATCTTCGATTCCGGCACCACGTTGCGCGGGTTGTACAAGTGCGCGCGGTGCCAGTCGTCCGAGTAACGTGCGCCGACGCGGGCCAGGTCCGGGCCGGTGCGCTTGGAGCCCCACAGGAACGGGTGGTCCCACACGCTTTCACCGGCCACCGAGTAGTGGCCGTAGCGCTCGGTTTCGGCGCGGAACGGGCGGATCATCTGCGAGTGGCACTGTACGCAGCCTTCGCGGATGTAGATGTCGCGGCCTTCCAGTTGCAGCGCGGTGTAGGGCTTCATGCCTTCCACCGGTTTGTTGGTCACGTCCTGGAAGAACAGCGGCACGATCTGGGTCAGGCCGCCGATGCTCACGGCGAGCACCATCAGCAGCATCAGCAGGCCGACGTTCTTTTCAATGGTTTCGTGTTTCATCATCGACTCCTCAGGCCATCTGCGCAGCGGTGGGGTGTTCGGCGGCTTGGAGGGATGGCGCCGAACGCACGGTGCGCCAAGTGTTGTAAGCCATCAGGAGCATGCCGCTGAGGAAGATCGCCCCGCCCACCAGCCGTACGATGAAGCCTGGGTGGCTGGCCACCAGGGTTTCGACGAAGGAGTAGGTCAAGGTGCCGTCTTCGTTGACTGCACGCCACATCAGGCCCTGGGCGATGCCGTTGACCCACATCGAAGCGATGTAGAGCACGGTGCCGATGGTGGCCAGCCAGAAGTGCGCGTTGATCAAACCGACGCTGTACATCTGCTCGCGACCGAAGATTTTCGGGATCATGTGGTACAGCGCGCCGATGGAAATCATCGCGACCCAACCGAGAGCGCCGGCGTGTACGTGGCCGATGGTCCAGTCGGTGTAGTGGGAGAGGGCGTTGACCGTCTTGATCGCCATCATCGGCCCTTCGAACGTCGACATGCCGTAGAACGCCAGGGAGACGACCAGGAAGCGCAGGATCGGGTCGCTGCGCAACTTATGCCATGCACCCGAGAGCGTCATCATGCCGTTGATCATCCCGCCCCAGCTTGGTGCCAGCAGCACCAGTGACATCACCATCCCGAGGGACTGTGCCCAGTCCGGCAGTGCGGTGTAGTGCAAGTGGTGCGGGCCTGCCCAGATGTACAGGGTGATCAGTGCCCAGAAGTGCACGATGGACAGGCGATAGGAATACACCGGGCGTTCGGCCTGTTTCGGCACGAAGTAGTACATCATCCCGAGGAAGCCTGCGGTGAGGAAAAAGCCTACCGCGTTATGCCCGTACCACCACTGCACCATGGCATCTGTCGCACCGCCATACGCCGAGTAGGACTTGGTCCAACTCACCGGCAGGGAGGCGTGGTTGACGATGTGCAGGATGGCCACGGTGATGATGAACGCACCGAAGAACCAGTTACCGACGTAGATATGCTTGGTGTTGCGCTTCATCACCGTGCCGAAGAACACGACGCCGTAGGCCACCCAGACGACGGTGATGAGAATGGCGATCGGCCATTCCAGCTCGGCGTATTCCTTGGAAGTGGTGTAGCCCAGCGGCAAACTGATCGCAGCCAGCACAATCACCAACTGCCAGCCCCAGAAGCAGAACTGCGCGAGTTTGGGCGCGAACAGCTGGGTCTGGCAGGTGCGTTGCACCGAGTAGAAGGAGCTGGCAAACAGCGCGCAACCGCCAAAGGCAAAGATTACCGCGTTGGTGTGCAGCGGGCGCAAGCGGCCGAAACTGGTCCAGGGCAAATTGAAGTTGAGTTCGGGCCATACCAACTGGGCAGCGAGAAAAACCCCGAGCCCCATGCCGACGATGCCCCACACCACCGTCATAATGGCGAATTGGCGGACCACCTTGTAGTTATAGGCGGTACTTAAAGTAGTGTTCATGGTTCCCCATCCACGGTTCAACCCAAGCAAATGCGGCACTTGGGCTGGAGTTATAGGCAGACTAAAAAGCGAGGCAAGCATGGGCAAAGAGCACAAGGCCAGTATTGACGGGGATCAATGGGCGCAGTGTGTGCGGGAACGCGGCTGGTTGTTGGATGTCGCGAAAGGGTCTATCGCGCATACGCCGGTGACGCTGATCCTGGCCCACGGTGCGGGTGCGCCGATGGACTCGGGTTTTATGAACGACATGGCTGCACGCCTTGCCGGGCATGGCGTGAACGTGTTGCGCTTCGAGTTTCCCTACATGGCCCAGCGGCGTGTGGATCGCGTTAAACGCCCGCCCAATCCGGCCCCGAAACTGCTGGAATGCTGGCGTGAGGTGTATGCCGAGGTGCGACGTCATGTCGCTGGGAAACTGGCCGTGGGCGGCAAGTCGATGGGCGGGCGGATGGCCAGTTTGCTGGCGGATGAATTGGGGGCTGATGGGTTGGTGTGCCTGGGTTATCCGTTTTATGCGGTGGGCAAACCGGAGAAACCACGGACCGAGCACCTGGCCGGTTTGAAGACGCCGACGTTGATTGTGCAGGGCGAGCGGGATGCGCTGGGCAATCGGGCGGCGGTGGAGGGGTATGTGTTGTCGCCGAGCATCGAGGTGATGTGGCTGGTGGCGGGGGATCATGATTTGAAGCCGTTGAAGGCTTCGGGGTTTAGGCATGAGCAGCATCTGGAGGCTGCGGCGGTGGCAGTCTCGGGGTTTCTCGCTGGTCTTGAGTGAAACCTGTGGCGAGGGAGCTTGCTCCCGCTGGGCTGCGTAGCGGCCCCAAAATCCAGGGAGCGCTGCGCACTCCAGCGGGAGCAAGCTCCCTCGCCACAGGTGAGTCGATTACCGGTTAAAGCGTTCTACCAGCGAGTACTGGGTATTGGCGGTATGCGTCAGCTCTTCACTCAACTGCGCCGAGTTCAACGCCTGTTCCGACGTCTGGTCCGCCAGCAGCGCAATGGTGCTGATGTTACGGCTGATCTCTTCCGCCACCGAGCTCTGCTCTTCGGTCGCCGCCGCGATCTGCGCCGTCATGTCGGTGATGTGAGCTACCGCTTCGCTGATCCCGATCAGCGCCTTATCTGCTTCCATCACCCGCGCCACACCTTCTTCCGCCTGGCGATGCCCGGCATCCATGGTCTGAACAGCGGCATTGGCCGTCTGTTGCAGCTTGGCGATCAGCGCATGAATCTGCCCGGTGGACTCGCTGGTACGCTGGGCCAATTGCCTCACTTCGTCTGCCACCACCGCAAAACCTCGGCCCATCTCACCGGCCCGGGCCGCTTCGATCGCCGCGTTCAGTGCCAACAGGTTGGTTTGGTCGGCGATGCCTTTGATCACATCCACCACGCCGCCGATCTCGTCGCTGTCCTTGGCCAGCTGGGTCACCGTCACACCGGTTTCGCCCACGGCGACCGACAGGCGCTGAATCGCCTCACGGGTTTCGCCGGCGATATCACGCCCACGTCCGGTCAGGCGATTGGCTTCCTGAGTGGCATCGGCAGTGCGCTGCACATGGCTGGCGACTTCCTGAGTCGTCGCGGCCATCTGGTTGACCGCGGTGGCCACCTGTTCGGTCTCCACGCGCTGGCGCTCAAGACCACTGGAGCTGTTATGCGCCAGGGTGTTGGACTGCGCCGCCTGGTCGTTGAGGTGTTCGGCGGTGTCCTGCAACCGCGTAAGGCACGTCTTCAGGCGCGCCTCCTGGCTGAGGATCGACATCTCCAGGCGCGCCTGGGCGCCACGGCTGTCGGTGTACATCTGCGCGATCAACGGGTCGGAGGTGGTCTGCTCGGCCAGGCGCAGCAAACGCTTGAGCCCGCGTTGTTGCCAGCTCAGGCCCAACAGGCCCAGCGGCACCGACAGTGCGGCGGCCAGGGCAAAGCCCCAATGGGAGTCGAGCCACGCGCCGATCAAGAAGCTCAACTGGCTGACCAGGATAAACGGCAGCCAGTCCTGCAACACCGGCAGCCACTTGTCACTGCTCGGAATCGCCGACTTGCCCTGGTTGATGCGCTGGTAAAGCGCTTCGGCACGGCGGATCTGCTCGGCGGTGGGCTTGACCCGCACCGACTCGTAGCCGACCACCTGATTGCCGTCGAAGACCGGCGTCACATAGGCGTTGACCCAATAGTGATCACCACTCTTGCAGCGGTTCTTGACGATGCCCATCCATGGCAAGCCTTGTTTGAGCGTGGACCACATGTGTGCAAACACTGCCGCCGGAACATCCGGATGACGAACCAGGTTGTGCGGGGCACGCAGCAGTTCGTCATGGGAAAACCCACTGATCTCGACGAAGGCGTCGTTGCAGTAGGTGATCACGCCTTTGGCATCCGTGGTGGAGATCAACCGTTGCTGAGCGGGGAAGGTACGTTCGCGCTGGGTAACGGGTTGGTTGTTACGCATGAGTTTTCAATCCGCAAGGCTTTGATGGGTTGTCGGCCGTTACGGGGTTTTATTTAACTTATTTTTTGCAACAATCGGCGCAGCCTCAGCCCGCCAGCATCGGATAGGTAAACAACCCGAAATGCAGCAGGTTCAGCCCGAAGTGCGTAACGATCGCCGCGCCCAATCCGCCAAAGCGATACGCCAGGCCGTAGCCCAGGCCTGCGATGGTCGCCAGCAGGGTCCACTGCCAGCCTGCGCCCAGGTGTACCAGGCCGAACAGCAGGGCGGCCAACAGCAATGCGAGGTTTTCACCATAGGGCAATTGCTTGAACCGTCGGCTCAGGCCACCCTGGATATAACCGCGGAAGAGCGCTTCCTCCACCAGGGTCACCAGCAGCAGGTTATTCAACACCCACAGCCAGGCCTGCTCCGGCCACTTCGGGGCCCAACTGATGACGCCCAGCAACGCAGCGCCGCCCAGGGCGGCAATCGCCGTCAGTGTCAACGCCAAGGCGGTGGCGTAGATCGACAGGCGCAGGGACCGGCGCGCAACAATCCACGGGCAGGCCAGCAGCAGCCAGAAGCCAATCAGCGGTTTGTCCTGGTTCAGGTACATCGAGAAAGGCACGGCGTCGTCCGTAAAGCGCTGCGGCGCGATCCCGCGACCGTTGTAGAACCCCGGCAGCCAATGCATCGCCAGCCCCAGCGCCAGCACGATAAACAGCCCGTGGCCCAGATAGCGTACCCACGGGTTTCGCTGTTGGCGCACGGCAAACCCGGCCAGCAGCAGCATGGCGACGGAAAGCGCCGCCATTAACCCCAATTGCCCGTAGCTCAAGGCGAGTACATAGCCGATGGAAAGAAGCGCCAGGTACAGCCATGGCAGAGCAAGCATGGGGAATCCTTGTGACTATCAAAATCTGAGGCCGGCAGTATAACGACCGTCACCCACGGTAAAAATGAAAACACCGCCTATGTAAGGCGGTGTTTTGTATAGCGCGTGTTAGTTACGAGGCAATCAACTGCCGCAACACGTAGTGCAGGATCCCGCCCGCCTTGAAGTACTCAACCTCATTCAGGGTGTCGATGCGGCACAGCACTTCGACCTTCTCGCTGCTGCCATCGTCACGGGTGATCACCAGCGTCAGGTTCATGCGCGGCTCGATCTCGGCATGGGTCAGGCCGAGGATGTCGATCTTCTCCTTGCCGCTGAGCTTGAGGGCCTTTCGGTTCTGGTCCAGCTTGAACTGCAGCGGCAGCACGCCCATGCCCACCAGGTTGGAACGGTGAATCCGCTCGAAGCTCTCGGCGATCACCGCCTTGACCCCCAGCAGGTTGGTGCCCTTGGCCGCCCAGTCGCGGCTTGAGCCGGTGCCGTATTCCTGACCGGCGATCACCACCAGCGGCGTGCCCGACGCCTGGTATTTCATGGCGGCGTCGTAGATCGGCATTTTTTCGGCGGTAGGGATGTAGATCGTGTTGCCGCCTTCCTCACCGCCGAGCATTTCGTTGCGGATACGGATGTTGGCGAAGGTGCCGCGCATCATCACTTCATGGTTACCGCGACGTGAGCCGTAGGAGTTGAAGTCCCGTGGCTCGACGCCTTGCTCGCGCAGGTATTTGCCTGCCGGGCTGTCGGTCTTGATGTTACCGGCGGGGGAGATGTGGTCGGTGGTTACCGAATCTCCCAGCAGTGCCAGCACGTTGGCGGCCTTGACGTCTTCGATCACCGGCAGCGGCCCGCCGATGTCGTCGAAGAACGGTGGATGCTGGATGTAGGTGGAATCCTTCTGCCACACGTAGGTAGCGGCCTGTGGCACTTCAATGGCTTGCCACTGTTCGTCGCCGGCAAACACTTCGGCGTATTCCTTGTGGAACATCCCGGTGCTGACTTGCGCGACGGCGTCGGCGATTTCCTTGCTGCTGGGCCAGATGTCCCGCAAGTACACCGGTTTTCCGTCGGAGCCAGTTCCCAGCGGTTCGCTGCTGATGTCCATGCGCACGGTGCCGGCCAGGGCGTAGGCCACGACGAGGGGCGGGGAGGCCAGCCAGTTGGTTTTCACCAGTGGGTGCACCCGGCCTTCGAAGTTACGGTTGCCCGAGAGCACTGAGGCTACGGCCAGGTCGGCTTTCTGGATGGCTTTTTCGATCGGCTCGGGCAGCGGCCCGGAGTTGCCGATACAGGTGGTGCAGCCATAACCCACCAGCGCGAAGCCCAGCTTGTCGAGGTATTGGGTCAGGCCTGCTGCTTTGTAGTAATCAGTGACGACTTTCGAGCCAGGTGCCAGGGAGGTTTTCACCCAAGGCTTGCTCGTGAGGCCTTTTTCCACGGCCTTTTTCGCCACCAGGCCGGCGGCCATCATCACGCTCGGGTTGGAGGTGTTGGTGCAGGAGGTAATCGCTGCGATCACGACTGCGCCGTTTTTCAGGCGATAGGTCTGGCCTCCGAAGTCGTAGTCGGCTTCACCGATCAGGTCGGCATTGCCTACGGCAACACCGCCACCGCCTTCGCTTTCCAGGCGGCCTTCTTCTTTGTTGGTGGGTTTGAATTGCAGGTCGAGGAAGTCGCTGAAGGCTTGGCCGACGTTAGGCAGGGAAACGCGGTCTTGCGGGCGTTTCGGCCCGGCAAGGCTGGCTTCGACGCTGCCCATGTCCAGGGCCAGGCTGTCGGTGAACACCGGCTCCTGGCCGGCGTTGCGCCACAGGCCCTGGGTTTTGGTGTAAGCCTCTACCAGTTTGACGGCTTCTGTAGGACGGCCCGACAGGCGCAGGTAGTCCAGGGTTACTTCATCCACCGGGAAGAAGCCGCAAGTTGCGCCGTATTCCGGGGCCATGTTGGCGATGGTAGCGCGGTCAGCCAGCGGCAGGTCAGCCAGGCCATCACCATAGAATTCGACGAATTTGCCAACCACGCCCTTTTTACGCAGCATCTGCGTGACCGTCAGCACCAGGTCGGTGGCGGTGATGCCTTCTTTCAGCTTGCCGGTCAGCTTGAAGCCGATCACTTCCGGGATCAGCATCGACACTGGCTGGCCGAGCATCGCGGCTTCCGCTTCAATCCCGCCCACGCCCCAGCCCAATACGCCCAGGCCGTTGATCATGGTGGTGTGGGAGTCGGTGCCTACCAGTGTGTCGGGGAAGGCGTAGGTGCGGCCGTCTTCATCCTTGGTCCACACGGTGCGGCCGAGGTATTCCAGGTTGACCTGGTGGCAGATGCCGGTGCCCGGTGGCACTACGCTGAAGTTGTCGAAGGCGCTTTGGCCCCAGCGCAGGAAGGCGTAGCGTTCGCCGTTGCGCTGCATTTCGATGTCGACGTTTTCCTGGAAGGCGCCGGTGGTGGCGAACTTGTCGACCATCACCGAGTGGTCGATCACCAGGTCCACCGGTGACAGCGGGTTGATGCGCTGCGGGTCACCGCCGGCCTTGGCCACGGCGGCGCGCATGGCGGCCAGGTCGACCACGGCGGGTACGCCGGTAAAGTCTTGCATCAGCACGCGGGCGGGGCGGTATTGGATCTCGCGGTCGGAGCGGCGCTCCTTGAGCCAGGCGGCAATGGCCTTGAGGTCGGCGCCGGTGACGGTCTTTTCGTCTTCCCAGCGCAGCAGGTTTTCCAGCAGCACCTTGAGGGACATCGGCAGCTTGTCCAGGTCACCCAGGCTCTTGGCGGCTTCGGGCAGGCTGAAGTAGTGATAGGTCTTGTCGTCGATCTGTAAGGTTTTAAGGGTTCTCAGGCTATCAAGGGATGACATTACATGACTCCTTATGGTCCGCACGGCTACGGACCTGACGGGACGAACAGAGCTCTTAAATTAGCCCTGTTTTAAGTAGCTGGCTAATTACTGGACTCTATGGACAAGTCCAAGGTTCCGAACTCGGCTATCATGCGCGCGTTTTCATGACAGGCATTGCGCTATAGCAAGCCCGTGATCCAGGAGAGTTGATGAACACCCTTTTTATGCACTGCCGCCCGGGTTTTGAAGGCGAAGTCTGTTCCGAGATTGCGGAACACGCCGCTCGCCTGAACGTTTCGGGCTATGCCAAGGCCAAGACCGGCAGCGCCTTTGCCGAATTTGTGTGCACCGAAGAAGATGGCGCCCAGCGCCTGATGCGCGGCCAACGCTTTGCCGAGCTGATCTTCCCAAGGCAGTGGGCGCGCGGGGTGTTCATCGACTTGCCGGAAACCGACCGTATCAGCGTGATCCTGGCGCACCTGCGGGATTTCCCGGTGTGCGGCAGCCTGTGGCTGGAAATGGTCGACACCAACGACGGCAAGGAACTGTCGAACTTCTGCAAGAAGTTCGAAGTGCACCTGCGCAAGGCGCTGATGGCCGCCGGCAAGCTGGTGGAAGACGCCAGCAAGCCGCGTCTGTTGCTGACCTTCAAGAGTGGGCGCGAAGTGTTCATGGGCCTGGCCGAGTCGAACAACTCGGCGATGTGGCCGATGGGCATTCCCCGCCTGAAATTCCCGCGGGACGCGCCAAGCCGCTCGACCTTGAAGCTGGAAGAAGCCTGGCACCACTTTATCCCCCGGGATCAGTGGGACGATCGCCTGCACAGCGACATGACCGGCGTCGACCTCGGCGCAGCGCCTGGCGGCTGGACCTGGCAACTGGTCAACCGTGGCATGCTGGTGACCGCCATCGACAACGGCCCGATGGCCGAAAGCCTGATGGACACCGGCCTGGTGCAGCATTTGATGGCCGACGGCTTCATCTACACGCCCAAGCAGCCAGTGGACTGGATGGTGTGCGACATCGTCGAGAAACCTGCGCGTAACGCGGCCCTGCTGGAAACCTGGATTGGCGAGGGACATTGCCGCGAGGCGGTGGTCAACCTGAAACTGCCGATGAAGCAGCGTTATGCCGAAGTAAAACGCTTGCTCGAACGCATTGCGGAAGGCTTCAAGGAGCGGGGCATTCGGGTGGAGATCGGCTGCAAGCAGCTGTACCACGACCGTGAAGAAGTGACCTGCCATTTGCGCCGGTTGGATGTTAAGAAGCCAAAGGCCCGGTAAACTGGCGGCTTGTATCAGGAGTGAATGATGAGCGACATTTTTGACACCCCGGTCGATGGCACCCTCGACGCCACCGGCCTCAACTGCCCGGAACCGGTGATGATGCTGCACCAGCACATCCGTGACCTGGCGCCCGGTGGCTTGCTCAAGGTGATCGCGACCGATCCGTCGACCCGTCGCGATATCCCCAAGTTCTGCGTGTTTCTGGACCATGAACTGGTCGACCAGCAGGAACAGGCCGGCACTTACCTGTACTGGATCCGCAAGAAGTCCGCTTAACCCCGGCGAATCCGCTTGCGTGCACTGCGCACCAGGCGGATCACCAGCATCGCCGCCGCACAGCTCAGGCCAACGATCAGCCCCTGCCACAAGCCGCTCGGGCCGCGGGCCTGGCCCAGCCAGTCGGTCAGCCCCAGCGCGTAGCCCACCGGCAAACCCACCCCCCAATATGCAAACAGCGTCAGCACCATGGTCACCCGCGTGTCCTGATAACCGCGCAACGCACCGGCGGCCGTGACCTGGATCGCGTCCGAGAACTGAAACAGCGCCGCAAACACAATCAGCATCGCCGCCACTTGGATCGCCAGTGGGTCGGAGGTGTAAATGGTGGCGATCTGTTCGCGAAACAGCAGCATCAGGCTGCAGGACAGGCACGCGTAAAACAGCGCCGTGCCCATCCCCACGCCCGCAGCGAAGCGCGCTTCGCGGGGTTCGCCGCGGCCCAGGGCCTGGCCCACGCGCACGGTGACCGCCATGCTCAGGGAGTAGGGAATCATGAACACCAGCGAGCTGAAGTTCAGCGCGATCTGGTGTCCGGCCACCACTGTGGCGCCGAGGCTGCCGATCAGCAGCGCGATCACCGCGAAGATGCTCGACTCGGCAAACACCGCGATCCCGATCGGCAGGCCAATGCTCAATACGCGCTTGATCACCGACCATTGCGGCCAGTCAAAGCGCTTGAACAGCTCGCTGCTCTGATACACCGGCGCCCAGCGGGTCCAGGCGGCCAGGCCGAGCATCATCACCCACATCACGATCGCCGTGGCCCAGCCACAACCAATACCGCCCATGGCCGGCACGCCGAAGTGGCCGTAGATAAACACATAGTTCAGCGGAATATTCAGCGCCAGCCCGCACAGGCCCATGACCATGCTCGGCCGCGTGCGGCCCAGGCCGTCACTGAAGCAACGCAGCACGTAATACAGCGCAATCGCCGGCATGCCCGAGGCGATGCCGTGCAGGTAGCCCATGCACGGTTTGATCAGTTCGGGATCGACCTTCATCAAATGCAGGATCGGTTCGGCGCTGATCAATAACAGCAGCGCGGTAATCCCCACCACCAGCGCCAGCCACATTGACTGGCGCACCAGCGGGCCGATTTCGCCGTGGGTACCGGCGCCAAAGCGCTGGGCGACCTTTGGCGTGGTGGCCAGCAGGGTGCCGGTCATCAGCAGGTACACCGGGATCCAGATGGAGTTGCCCAAAGCGACCGCCGCCAGGTCCCGGGCACTGACACGCCCGGCCATCACCGCATCGACAAAGCCCATGGCCGTGGTCGCCAGTTGCCCGATCATGATCGGCAGGGCCAGGACCAGCAGGTTGCGCACTTCAAGGCTGACGCGAGCGGGGCGGGAGAGGGCGGTGGTGGCTGTGACAGTGTTCACGTACAGATGTCCGATAAGGGGGAGCGCAGGACGGCGCATTCTACGCCCTGACGTGTTGGTCAGGAAAAAACCTATGTTAGTCATTTGTAATCGACGCAGGCCCCTGTGGGAGCCGGGCTTGCCCGCGATGGCGGCTTGCCAGGCAAGAAATATGTCGCCTGACACAACGCCATCGCGGGCAAGCCCAGCTCCCACATTGAATCTATGGTGTTTGGCAAATCTCATTCCAATCCCGATCCCTGTACACTGCTGATCCGCGAAAGGAGCCTGCCATGCTGATTGTTGCCGACGAAAATATCCCGCTGCTCGATGCATTCTTCGAAGGATTTGGCGAGATTCGCCGGGTTCCGGGACGGTCCATCGACCGCGCGACCATTGAGCAGGCCGATGTGCTGCTGGTGCGTTCGGTGACCAACGTCAACCGGGCCTTGCTCGAAGGCACACAGGTTCGGTTTGTCGGCACCTGCACCATCGGCACCGACCACCTCGACCTCGATTACTTTCAGCGCGCCGGCATCCAGTGGTCCAGCGCCCCCGGTTGCAACGCCCGTGGCGTGGTCGACTATGTGCTGGGCAGCCTGCTGACCCTGGCCGAGATCGAAGGCGCCGACCTTACTCAGCGCACCTACGGCGTGGTGGGCGCCGGTGAAGTCGGCGGGCGTCTGGTCAAGGTGCTCAAGGCTTTGGGCTGGAATGTGCTGGTGTGCGACCCGCCCCGGCAGATCGCCGAGGACGGTGATTACGTCAGCCTGCAACAAATCGTCGAGCAGTGCGATGTGATCAGCCTGCACACGCCGCTGAACAAATCCGGCAACGGTTCAACCTGGCACCTGTTCGACCGCGAGCGCCTCAACCAGCTCAAGCCCGGCGCCTGGCTGATTAACGCCAGCCGTGGCCCGGTGGTGGACAACGCCGCCCTCAAGGACGTGCTGCTGCAACGCGAAGACCTGCAAGCGGTGCTGGATGTGTGGGAAGGCGAGCCCCAGGTGGACGTCGACCTGGCCGACTTGTGTGTGCTCGCTACCCCGCACATCGCCGGCTACAGCCTGGACGGCAGGCAGCGCGGCACGGCGCAGATCTATCAGGCGCTTTGTCAGCACCTTGGCCAGGCGCCAACGATTCAACTCAGCGACTTGCTGCCTGAGCCGTGGTTGGCCGAGGTCAGCCTCAACGCCAATACCGACCCGGCCTGGGCGCTGGCGGCCCTGTGCCGTGGCGTGTATGACCCGCGCCGTGATGACGCGGATTTCCGCCGCAGCCTGGTAGGCACAGTGGACGAACAGCGCAAGGCGTTTGACCAATTGCGCAAGCACTACCCGGCGCGGCGTGAGATCGATGGCTTGAAAGTACGGGTCAGCGGCGAGTCTGCCGCCTTGTCGAACATAGTGTCGGCGTTGGGCGCTCAGGCAATCTGAACCCATAAAAAACCCGGCCATCTAGGCCGGGTTTAAACGAGCTTGGGCGAATCAGCCTTGCTTGGCAGGCTTGACCAATTTCTGCTCCAGTTCGGCGCATGCGCTCTGGATCATCTCTTCGGTGATTTGCACTTCGCGGCCTTGAGCGTCGATGTACGAGCAAGGCAACTGCTGCGGTTGGCGGATCACTTCAATCTTGGCGTTGCTGCTGTTTTGCAAGGACATGGCCCGTCTCCTCATCAGGTTGTGTACCTACTCTAAAACCCCCGCGTGACCGCGTTGTTACAACTCCATACACGGTCGGCGGATCGAATGCCCAGTCCAGCAGAAACCGATACAAATTTCCAGCCGGGGCTTAGACCGATAGCCTCTAGGAGCCAGGTTCGGTAAGCATAATTAACCTGACTCATTGTGATTCGCTCAAGTTCCCCCCATGTAGCTGTGTAGGTTCCCGTCTCCAACCCTCAGGTGAAACCCTCCATGCTCTCAGCCCGTCAACGCCGCGCGATTCGCCTGGCCAGCCGCTTCGTCGCTCCCTACCGCTGGCAGGCCCTTGGGGCGTTGCTTGCGTTGATCGTCACCGCCGGCATCACCTTGTCCATGGGGCAGGGCATTCGCCTGCTGGTGGACCAGGGCTTCATGACCCAGTCACCGCACCTGCTCAACCAGTCCATCGGCTTGTTCATGGTCCTGGTGATGGGCCTGGCGGTGGGCACCTTTGCGCGGTTTTACCTGGTGTCGTGGATCGGCGAGCGCGTGGTGGCGGACATTCGGCGGCAAGTGTTCAATCACTTGATCTACCTGCACCCGGGGTTCTATGAAAACAACCGCAGCTCGGAGATCCAGTCGCGCCTGACCACCGACACCACGTTGCTGCAATCGGTGATCGGCTCTTCTCTGTCGCTGTTCCTGCGCAACGCCTTGATGGTGATCGGCGGGATCGTGCTGTTGTTTGTCACCAACCCCAAGCTCACCAGTATCGTGGTGATAGCGCTGCCGTTGGTACTGGCGCCGATTTTGATCTTCGGCCGCCGGGTGCGCAGCCTGTCGCGCCTGAGCCAGGACCGGATCGCCGATGTGGGCAGCTACGTGTCCGAGACCCTCGGCCAGATCAAGACCGTGCAGGCCTACAACCACCAGGTGCAGGACGAGCAGCGCTTTGCGGTGACGGTTGAAGAGGCGTTCACCACCGCCCGCAAGCGTATCCTGCAGCGCTCGTGGCTGATTACCCTGGTGATCATGCTGGTGCTGGGCGCCGTGGGCGTGATGCTCTGGGTGGGCGGCATGGATGTGATTGGCGGGCGTATTTCCGGCGGTGAACTGGCGGCGTTCGTGTTTTACAGCCTGATCGTCGGCAGTGCGGTCGGCACGTTGAGTGAAGTGTTGGGCGAGCTGCAGCGCGCCGCCGGTGCAGCGGAGCGCATTGGTGAGTTGTTGCAATCGAGCAATGAGATCAAGGCGCCCGAGGCAAACGTCATCAAGTTGCCGGAGCGGGTCAGTGGCCGCCTGGAAATCCAGGACCTGCGTTTCTCCTATCCGTCGCGTCCGGACAGCTACGCTATCGACGGCCTGAGCCTGACGATCAACGCCGGCGAGACCCTGGCCCTGGTCGGCCCGTCCGGCGCGGGCAAATCAACCATCTTTGACATGTTGCTGCGCTTCTACGATCCCCAGCAGGGCCGCATCCTGCTTGAAGGTCACCCGCTGACCGACCTCGACCCGCTGGACCTGCGCCGCTGTTTCGCCCTGGTGTCCCAGAGCCCGGCGCTGTTTTTCGGAACCGTCGAAGAGAATATTCGCTACGGCAATCCGTCGGCCACCTTTGCCCAGGTCGAAGAGGCGGCGCGCATCGCCCACGCCCACGATTTCATCCTGCAAATGCCCGACGGCTACCAGACCCACCTGGGCGACGGCGGCATGGGCCTCTCCGGCGGGCAGCGCCAACGCCTGGCCATCGCCCGGGCGTTGTTGGTGGACGCACCGATCCTGCTGCTGGACGAAGCCACCAGCGCGCTGGATGCCCAGAGCGAGCACCTGATCCAGCAAGCATTGCCGCAGTTGATGGAAGGGCGCACCACGCTGGTGATTGCCCACCGGTTGGCCACGGTGAAGAACGCGGACCGGATTGCCGTGATGGACCAAGGGAAGCTGGTAGCCGTGGGTACGCATCAGCAACTGATCGCCAGCAACCCGCTATACGCGCGTTTGGCGGCGTTGCAGTTCAGTGATGGCGAATCGAACGCGCACTAAATCACCGCCCATAAAAAATGCCCGCATCTGCGGGCATTTTGTTGTGAGCTGCGTTACTTATTGATCATCAAAGTACCGCTCATGCCAGTCCACCAGCGGCTGTGGTGCATTGAGCTTCTGCCCGTAGATCACCGAATAAGACAGCACATTCTGTACATACTGGCGGGTTTCGTCGAACGGGATGCTTTCCACCCACACGTCGAAACTCAGGTGATCGGCGCCGCGCAGCCATTGGCGCACACGGCCTGGGCCGGCGTTGTAGGCGGCGGTGGCGAGCACGCGGTTGCCGTTGAACTGGGCGTGTACCTGGCTCAGGTACGCCGCGCCGAGCTGGATATTCTTGTCCGGGTCGAGCACCTGCTGTTGCGAGGCCAGCGGGATGCTGAACTTGCGTGCGGTTTCCTTGGCGGTACCGGGCATCAATTGCATCAGGCCGGTGGCGCCGACGCCCGAGCGGGCGTCGTCCATGAAGGCGCTTTCCTGGCGGGTGATCGCAAACACCCAGCTCGAATGCACGCCGCGGATCTTGGCTTCACGCACGAGGGTGTCGCGGTGGGCCATCGGGAAACGGATGTCCAGGTCGTCCCAGTACTGCGCCTGGCTGATGGTACGGATCGCCGGGAAGTACCACTTCATGTCGTAGGCCAGCTTGGCCTGGGCGACCATTTCGTCGCGGTTGAAGTGCCGGCTGACGTGGTACCACTCACGACGGCCGTCCACGATCTGGCCACGGGCATAGAACTCCAGGGCGCGGCGCACGCCCGGGGTGTTACGCACCTTGTTCATCAGCGCCTGGCTCATCACCAGCGGCTTGTTGTTCAGTTGGTACGGGGACTGGGAGCGATCCGCCGCCAGAAAGCCGTAGAAGTCGCGCTCCTTGGCCAGGCCCTTGTACATCACCAGGGCTTGCGGGTTTTTCGGCTCTGCCAGTTCCAGGCTGCGGGCCTGCCAGTAGCGCCAGCGGTTGGTAGTGGCCAAATCCTGCGGCAGCTTGCGGGTCAACTGGTAGGCGTCTTCCCAGCGGGCCAGGCGCAGCAGCAGGCGCAGGCGCCATTCGGAAACGGTGTTGTCGCGCAGCTCCGGGTCGTATTGGGTCATCACGTCGAGGGCGCGCGGGTCGTAGCGGCGTGCCAGGGTCAGGCCGATTTCCCGGGCGATCGACACTTTTTCGTCACGAGAGAAGTGCATGCTGCTGGCATAACCGTCGAGCAGGGCCATGGCCTTGTCCGGGTCCTGGCGTGCCAGGCGGCGAAGCCCCAGGCCGACGGCGTCAGACATTGCCTCGTTGGCCGGCAGGAAGCGCGACGGGTCGCCGAGCATGTCGGGCTTCTGTGCCACGTCTACCATCAGGCGGCCTTGGGCGCCGAGGGTCGGCAGGGTTTTCACCAGGCTGTTGGCCAGCGGGTAGTTGCGGGCTTCGGCGGCGAGCTTGGCGCGGTCCCAGATTTTCTGTTCGGTCAGTTGGCCATCAGCGGCCCACTGGCCAAAGGTTGCATCACAGGCGGCAGGCTGGGATTTACCGGTCAGCCACAGCTTCTCGGTGGTTTTGTAGCCTTCGGCCTTGAGGTTGTGGGTCAGCTGGAATTGGCCATGGAGGCAGTCCAGTTCAACGAAATTGAGTTTTGCGTCGTAGTACTTTTCAAAGGTTTGCCAGTCGCCACGGTCGGCCAGCCAGCGCAACCAACGCAGTTTCATCCAGTTGGCCTGGGGCAGGTCGCCGTTCTTGGCGAGGAATTGTTCGATTTCCTCGTTGCTGGCGGTTTTCAGGCGCGCGGTCAGTTCGTCGTAGGCCAGGTAGGGCGTCAACGGGTAGTCGGCCAAGGCTTGGCTGTATTGGAAATACGGGCCGCTGTCGCCTTTGGCAAGGGCTCGTTTGGCTTCATCGTAATATTGACGTTGGGTGGTGAGGTCCACGGCCTGGGCGGATTGAACGGCGGTGGCAGAAAGAAGCAGACAAGATAAAAAGCTGAAAAGGCGACTGCGCATGAGACGTCCGTGCAGAGGAAACTGGACTAGTGCCGACGTCGCCGACACTGATTGCCCCTAGCTTAGCCTTTTGGCTGCAACCGGTGAAAGCTTTGCCGGTCGCTTCGTTCAAGTTCATCTCAAATGTCCAACAGAACATGTCAGCGGTGAAAATGCCGGCCGCCTCGAGCCCTAAGTCAGGTAGAATGCGCGCCCAGTTTTTGGAGAAGCGTATGACCCTGCTCAAATTCAGCGATGTGTCCCTTGCTTTCGGCGCTATGCCGTTGTTGGACAAGGTGTCCTGGCAGATCGCCCGTGGTGAGCGGGTGTGCATCATCGGCCGCAACGGCACCGGCAAGTCCAGCATGATGAAGCTGGTAAAAGGCGATCAGAAGCCCGACGAAGGCTCTGTATGGCGCGCGCCGGGCCTCAAGATTGGCGAATTGCCGCAAGAATTGCCGGTGGCCGACGGACGGACAGTGTTCGACGTGGTTGCCGAAGGCCTCGATGGCGTGGGCGCACTGCTCGCCGAATACCATCACCTGGCGCAGAACTGCGTCACTGAAGAAGACCTGAACAAGCTGATGCACGTCCAGCAAGACCTCGAAGCCCGTGACGGCTGGCGTCTGCAGCAACTGGTCGACAGCACCCTGAGCCGCCTGCAACTGCCGGCCGACAAGACCCTCGCCGAATTGTCCGGCGGCTGGCGTCGCCGCGTCCTGCTGGCGCAGGCTCTGGTTTCCGAGCCGGACCTGCTGATGCTCGACGAACCGACCAACCACCTGGACATCGGCGCAATCGCCTGGCTTGAAGAAGCCCTCAAGGATTTCCAGGGCGCCGTGCTGTTCATCACGCACGACCGGGCCTTCCTGCAAAACCTTGCCACGCGCATCCTTGAACTGGATCGCGGCGGCCTGATCGACTGGAACGGCGACTACGCCAGCTTCCTGGTGCACAAAGAAGCCGCACTGGCCGCTGAAGATACGGCCAACGCGTTGTTTGACAAGAAACTGGCCCAGGAAGAAGTCTGGATCCGCCAGGGCATCAAGGCGCGTCGCACCCGTAACGAAGGCCGCGTGCGTGCCCTCAAAGCGCTGCGCAACGAGCGCAGCGAGCGTCGTGAACGCACCGGCAAGGCTAACATTCAGTTGGATACCGCCGACAAGTCGGGCAAACAGGTGATGGTGCTGGAGAACGTCAGCTTCCATCACCCGGACGGCCCGTTCCTGATCAAGGACTTCTCGATGGTCCTGCAGCGCGGCGACCGTATCGGCCTGCTCGGCGCCAACGGTACCGGCAAGACCACCTTGCTCAAGCTGATGCTCAACGGCCTGCAACCCACCAGCGGTAAAGTGGAAGAGGGCACGCGCATCGACGTGGCCTACTTCGACCAGTTGCGCCACCAGTTGGACCTGGAAAAAACCGTGATCGACAACGTCGCCGAAGGTCGCGACTTTATCGACATTGACGGCCAGAGCCGCCACGTGCTGAGCTACCTGGGCGACTTCCTGTTCAGCCCGCAGCGTGCGCGTACGCCGGTTAAAGCCTTGTCGGGTGGTGAGCGTGCGCGCCTGCTGCTGGCCAAACTGTTCAGCAAGCCAGCCAACCTGTTGGTGCTAGACGAACCGACCAACGACCTCGACGTTGAAACGCTGGAGCTGCTGGAAGAGGTCTTGCTGACCTTCAACGGCACCGTACTGATGGTCAGCCACGACCGGGCATTCCTCGACAACGTGGTCACCAGCACCCTGGTCTTCGAAGGTGAAGGCAAGGTGCGCGAATACGTCGGTGGTTATCAGGACTGGCTGCGTCAAGGCGGTTCGCCGCGCCTGCTGGGCGTGACCGAGAGCAAGTCTGGCAAGGCTGACCTGACCTCGGCCGTGGTTGCCCCTGTGGCTGCTGCTCCAGCGCCAGCACAAGAAGCGCCTGCCGCCAAGAAGAAGCTCAGCTACAAGCTGCAACGTGAGCTGGAAGCACTGCCGGGCGATATCGACGCCAAGGAACAGCAGATCGCGGCTGTTGAGGCTGAAATGGCTGACGCGGGTTTTTACGTGCGTCCTGCTGCAGAAACCGCCAAGGTGATTGCATCCCTTGAGCAGTTGAACAGCGAACTGGAAGTGCTGGTTGAACGCTGGGCCGAGCTGGATGCCTGAGTGATTCAAGCACAGTAAAAAACCCGGCGCTCATTGGTATGAGCACCGGGTTTTTTGTATGAGATGCGGTTCAAGTGTGGGAGCGGGCTTGCTCGCGAATGCGGTGTGACAGTCCATATATTTGTCGACTGATCCACCGCTTTCGCGAGCAAGCCCGCTCCCACATTAGATTGCCACTGCTCTTACGAACTCTTTACCAGTTTCACTGCCAGCACATCGCAAGGTGCGCCGTGCAGCACGTCATTGGCGGTGGAACCCAGCAACAAGGCCAGGCCGTGGCGGCCATGGCTGCCGACCACGATCAGGTCGCAGCCTTGTTCCTTGGCCAAGTGGTGGATTTCCTGGCGCGGCTGGCCGTAGGTCAGGTGGCTCTGGTCTTTTTTCAGGGCAGGGTACTTGTTGATCAGTCGCTCAAGGCGTTCCTTGGCCTGGTCGAACTGCTGCTGTTGCAGCTGGGAAAGGTCCATCGGCACGTCGCCACCAAAGGCCATGGCCATCGGTTCGACGATATGCACCAGGGACAGTTTCACCGAGTCGCCGGCAAGGCCCACGGCCCGTTTGATCACGGGGTCGCATTCTTCGGTCAGGTCCACGGCGACCAGAATATGTTCGTAGGGCATGAGGAGTTCCTCCAAAGGAAAGCGATAAGTTCAGTATGGCTTGGTTTCAAGCGGATGCGGTTGCGTCAGGTCAAATCCGCTCATCAAGAAATTCGGGAGTACACATATGACGGTCTGGATAGTGGTGTCAATCCTTGCGCTGGTTTTAAGCCCCTTGGCGTGGTTGCGTCCTTCGCGCCATTCGAGCGGGCGCATGGCCCTGCGCATGGAGGCGCGGCGCATCGGTTTGGCCATGCAGCTGACGCCCCAGGACTGGCCGCACTGGCTCAAGCACGAACCGCCGAGCCCGTGTGCGCAATATCACCGGCCACGGCGCGGCACCAAACGGGTCACCTGGAGTTATTGGCAGTTGGAGCCGGGGGTTTGGGTCAATCAGTGGCAGGAAATCTGCGTCGATGAAAAGTTGTTGCCGCATTTTGCGACGCTGCCTGAGAACGTCTACAAAGTCGAAGCCGACAAGCAAATGATCACCCTCTTCTGGGGTGAGAAGGGCGAGTTGAGCGTGTTGCAGGACATTGACGCGGTGCTCAAGGCGCTGGCCTGAGTTTTCTAGGGGCATTAAAAAGCCCGAAAGTATCATCGGGCTGGAGTTGGCCAGGCAGGCCGGTAATTCGTTAAACGTGCCGCTAGCCTAGCCGTATATTCGGTTCTGTACAGCGCTTTAATTCAAATTTCTCATTATTGATTTCGTGAATGATTAAACATCGGCGGGGCGATGCCGGCTGCCTCGGGTTCTGAAATGACTGAAAAGTCGCGTTTTTACTGCCCTTTCGGGCGATTGACAATTCATCGGATTTGGCTGAAGGTGATGTACCCAAATCAAACGGGCGTATGAATTGAGCGTTTGTCTTTCAGACCGTTCGTACAGAATCCCGACTATCGCGTTGGCGGGTGTGCCTGGCAAATTGGCGTTAGCATCGACGGTAACGTCAGTGCCTGCGCTGAATCCTGCGTCCGACGTGTACTGTTCAGCTTCCATATCGTGGAGATCAGTTGATGATTTACGAAGGTAAAGCCATCACGGTTAAGGCTCTTGAAAGTGGCATCGTCGAATTGAAATTCGACCTCAAGGGTGAGTCCGTCAACAAGTTCAACCGTCTAACCCTGAATGAATTGCGTCAGGCCGTAGACACCATCAAAGCAGATGCATCGGTCAAGGGCGTGATCGTCTCCAGCGGCAAGGACGTGTTCATCGTCGGCGCTGACATCACCGAATTCGTCGACAACTTCAAGCTGCCCGATGCCGAGCTTGTGGCTGGCAACCTCGAAGCCAACAAGATTTTCAGCGATTTCGAAGACCTCAACGTGCCGACCGTTGCCGCGATCAATGGCATCGCTCTGGGCGGCGGTCTGGAAATGTGCCTGGCTGCCGACTTCCGCGTGATGTCTGCCACCGCGAAAATCGGCCTGCCGGAAGTCAAGCTGGGCATCTACCCAGGCTTCGGCGGTACCGTGCGCCTGCCGCGCATCATCGGTGCCGACAACGCCATCGAGTGGATTGCCGCCGGCAAGGAAAACCGTGCTGAAGACGCGCTGAAAGTCGGCGCCGTGGATGCTGTGGTTGCTCCCGACAAGCTGGCAGAAGCCGCACTGAACCTGATCAAGGGCGCCATCAGTGGCGAATTTGACTACAAGGCCAAGCGTCAGCCGAAGCTCGAAAAACTCAAGCTCAACGCCATCGAACAGATGATGTCGTTCGAAACCGCCAAAGGTTTCGTGGCCGGCCAGGCCGGCCCGAACTACCCGGCGCCGGTTGAAGCGATCAAGACCATCCAGAAGGCCGCGAACTTCGGTCGCGACAAAGCCCTGGAAATCGAAGCTGCCGGCTTCGTCAAACTGGCCAAGACTTCTGCCGCGCAGAGCTTGATCGGTCTGTTCCTGAACGATCAGGAACTGAAGAAAAAGGCCAAGGCCTACGACGAAATCGCCCGCGACGTGAAACAGGCTGCCGTACTCGGCGCCGGTATCATGGGCGGCGGTATCGCCTATCAGTCGGCGTCCAAAGGCACGCCGATCCTGATGAAAGACATCAACGAGCACGGTATCGAGCAGGGTCTGGCAGAAGCCGCGAAACTGCTGGTGGGCCGCGTTGATAAAGGCCGCATGACTGCGGCGAAAATGGCTGAAGTGCTTAACGGCATTCGTCCTACGCTGTCCTACGGCGATTTCGGCCACGTCGACCTGGTGGTCGAAGCGGTTGTCGAGAACCCGAAGGTCAAGCAGGCGGTACTGGCTGAAGTTGAAGCCCAGGTTAAAGACGACACCATCCTGGCTTCCAACACCTCGACCATTTCCATCACCTTGCTGGCCAAGGCCCTCAAGCGTCCGGAAAACTTCGTCGGCATGCACTTCTTCAACCCGGTGCACATGATGCCGCTGGTGGAAGTGATCCGTGGCGAGAAATCCAGCGAACTGGCGGTTGCCACCACTGTTGCCTACGCCAAGAAAATGGGCAAAAACCCGATCGTCGTCAACGACTGCCCGGGCTTTTTGGTCAACCGCGTGCTGTTCCCATACTTCGGCGGTTTCGCCAAGCTGGTCAGTGCCGGTGTGGACTTCGTGCGTATCGACAAGGTCATGGAAAAATTCGGCTGGCCAATGGGCCCGGCGTACCTGATGGACGTGGTCGGCATCGACACCGGCCACCACGGTCGCGACGTGATGGCTGAAGGCTTCCCGGACCGCATGAAAGACGACCGCCGCTCGGCGATCGACGCACTCTACGAAGCCAAGCGCCTGGGCCAGAAGAACGGCAAGGGTTTCTACGCTTACGAGACCGACAAGAAGGGCAAGCAGAAGAAAGTGGCCGACCCATCGGTTCACGAAGTACTCGCGCCGGTCATCTACGAGCAGCGTGAAGTGTCCGACGAGGACATCGTCAACTGGATGATGATCGCCCTGTGCCTGGAAACCGTGCGCTGCCTGGAAGACGGCATCGTTGAAACCGCAGCCGAGGCCGACATGGGCCTGGTCTACGGTATTGGTTTCCCTCCATTCCGTGGTGGTGCGCTGCGTTACATCGATTCCATCGGTGTGGCCGAGTTCGTTGCCCTGGCTGATCAATACGCTGATTTGGGCCCGCTGTACCACCCGACCGCGAAGCTGCGTGAGATGGCCAAGAATGGCCAGAGCTTCTTCGGTTAAGTGCCCAGACGACTAGAGCGAGAATATTTATGAGCTTGAATCCAAGAGACGTCGTGATTGTCGACTTCGGTCGTACTCCGATGGGCCGCTCCAAGGGCGGCATGCACCGCAACACCCGCGCTGAAGACATGTCGGCGCACCTGATCAGCAAATTGCTGGAACGCAACGTCAAGGTCGACCCTAACGAAGTCGAAGACGTGATCTGGGGCTGCGTCAACCAGACCCTGGAGCAGGGCTGGAACATCGCCCGCATGGCTTCCTTGATGACGCAGATCCCGCACACCGCTGCCGGCCAGACCGTCAGCCGCCTGTGTGGCTCGTCCATGAGCGCGCTGCACACCGCTGCACAAGCGATCATGACCGGCAACGGTGATGTGTTCGTGGTCGGTGGCGTTGAGCACATGGGCCACGTCAGCATGATGCACGGTGTCGATCCGAACCCGCACATGTCCCTGTACGCGGCGAAAGCCTCGGGCATGATGGGCCTGACCGCAGAAATGCTCGGCAAAATGCACGGCATTACCCGCGAAGCCCAGGACGCATTCGGCCTGCGTTCCCACCAACTCGCCCACAAGGCGACTGTGGAAGGCAAGTTCAAGGATGAAATCATCCCGATGAACGGCTACGACGAGAACGGTTTCCTGAAACTGTTCGACTACGACGAAACCATTCGTCCGGACACCACCCTGGAAAGCCTGGCGGCCTTGAAACCTGCCTTCAATCCAAAGGGCGGCACCGTGACAGCCGGTACTTCGTCGCAGATCACCGACGGTGCTTCGTGCATGATCGTGATGTCGGCCCAGCGTGCCCAGGACCTGGGCATCCAGCCGATGGCCGTGATTCGTTCCATGGCAGTCGCAGGTGTGGACCCGGCAATCATGGGCTATGGTCCAGTACCGGCCACACAAAAAGCATTGAAGCGCGCAGGCCTGACCATCTCCGATATCGACTTCTTCGAACTCAACGAAGCTTTCGCCGCACAGGCCCTGCCAGTGCTGAAAGATTTGAAAGTGCTCGACAAGATGAACGAGAAGGTTAACCTGCACGGCGGCGCGATTGCCTTGGGTCACCCGTTCGGGTGCTCGGGTGCACGTATCTCCGGCACGTTGCTTAACGTGATGAAGCAAAATGGCGGCAACCTTGGGGTTGCAACCATGTGCATTGGTCTCGGCCAAGGCATCTCCACCGTCTTCGAACGTATCTAAACGTTTCGCTGACGGAAGCCGGGGCCCAGTGCCCCGGTTTTTGTTTTTTGGAATTTTTTATATTTTTTTTTAACAAATTTTGTAAGAGGGCCAGAGCATGAAAGTCGAACCAGGGCTCTACCAGCATTATAAAGGTCCAAAGTACCGCGTTTTTAATGTGGCGCGGCACTCCGAGACCGAAGAGGAAGTGGTGTTTTACCAAGCACTGTATGGCGATTACGGCTTTTGGGTGCGTCCCTTGAGCATGTTCCTGGAGACCGTCGAAGTTGACGGCGAACAGGTCCCGCGCTTTGCTTTGATCCAGGTCGAACCCAGCCTTTTTTCCGCGCAATAAAGGCAGGCCGCGCAGAATGCTGCGCTTGACCTCACCTTGTTGCCACTATATATAGCGTTGCCGCGTCAGGCGCCAACTGCCTTTCACTTCTCGAATTCAGGAATTTTCCGATCCATGGGCAAATCGCTGGTCATTGTGGAATCCCCGGCTAAGGCCAAGACCATCAACAAGTACTTGGGTAACGAGTACGTGGTGAAGTCGAGTATCGGCCATATCCGAGACCTGCCCACCAGCGGTTCGGCTAGCGCCAGCAAGGAGCCTGCCGCCAAGCGCGGCAAGGCGGCTGCGGGCGAAGGTCCGGTGCTCACGCCTAAAGAGAAAGCGCGCAAGCAGCTGGTCTCGCGCATGGGTGTCGATCCCGATCATGGCTGGAAAGCCAAGTACGAGATCCTCCCGGGCAAGGAAAAGGTCATCGAAGAGCTGCGCCGGCTCGCCAAAGATGCTGACACCATCTATCTCGCAACCGACTTGGACCGCGAAGGGGAGGCTATTGCCTGGCACCTGCGGGAAGCCATCGGTGGTGATGACAGCCGCTACAAGCGCGTGGTGTTCAACGAAATTACCAAGAAGGCGATCCAGGAAGCCTTCTCCAAGCCGGGTGAGCTGGACATTGACCGCGTCAATGCCCAACAGGCCCGCCGCTTCCTCGACCGCGTGGTCGGTTACATGGTCTCGCCGCTGCTGTGGGCGAAAATCGCCCGTGGCCTGTCCGCTGGCCGTGTGCAATCGGTGGCGGTGAAACTGGTAGTTGAGCGTGAGCGCGAGATTCGTGCGTTCAACCCCGAAGAATATTGGGAAGTGCACGCTGACCTGGGCACTGCCAAGGGCAACAACGTGCGCTTTGAAGTGGCCCGCGAGAAAGGCGAGGCCTTCAAGCCGCTCAACGAAGCCCAGGCCATGGCCGCGCTGGAGAAGCTCAAGTCTTCCAGCTACAGCATCGTCAAGCGTGAAGACAAGCCCACCAGCAGCAAGCCGTCGGCACCGTTCATCACCTCCACCCTGCAACAGGCCGCGAGTAACCGCCTGGGCTTCGGGGTGAAGAAGACCATGATGATGGCCCAGCGTCTGTATGAAGCGGGCTACATCACGTATATGCGTACCGACTCCACCAACCTGTCGCAAGACGCGGTGGCGATGGCGCGCACTTATATTGAAAGCGAGTTCGGCAAGAAGTACCTGCCGGAGAACCCGAACGTCTATAGCAGCAAGGAAGGCGCACAAGAGGCTCACGAAGCGATTCGTCCCTCCGATGCCAACACCGAGCCAAGCAAGCTGAGCGGCATGGAGCGCGACGCTGAGCGCCTCTACGAGCTGATCTGGCGCCAGTTCCTGGCCTGCCAGATGCTGCCGGCGCAATACTTGTCCACTACCGTCAGCGTGGGTGCTTCCGACTTCGAGCTGCGTGCCAAAGGCCGTATCCTCAAGTTCGACGGTTACACCCGTGTGATGCCGCAAATCGCCAAGCCGGGCGACGACGACGTGCTGCCTGACATGGCCCAGGGCGACGTGTTGAAGCTGATCAAGCTCGACCCGTCCCAGCACTTCACCAAGCCGCCGGCGCGTTATTCGGAAGCCAGCCTGGTCAAGGAGATGGAAAAACGCGGCATCGGTCGTCCTTCGACCTATGCAGCGATTATTTCCACCATCCAGGACCGCGGTTACGTGGCGCTGCACAACCGTCGTTTCTACTCGGAAAAGATGGGCGACATCGTGACCGAGCGCCTGTCCGAGAGCTTCTCCAACCTGATGGACTACGGCTTCACCGCCGGCATGGAAGAGAACCTCGATGACGTGGCCCAGGGCGAACGCGACTGGAAAAACGTACTCGACGAGTTCTACGGCGACTTCAAGAAGAAACTCGAAGTAGCGGAAAGCGCCGAGAACGGCATGCGTGCCAATCAGCCAGTGATGACGGACATTCCGTGCCTCACCTGCGGCCGCCCGATGCAGATTCGTACGGCGTCCACCGGTGTGTTCCTCGGTTGCTCGGGTTACAGCCTGCCGCCGAAAGAGCGCTGCAAGGCCACCGTCAACCTGGTGCCGGGCGATGAAATCGCTGCCGATGACGAGGGTGAATCCGAGTCGTTGGTATTGCGTGGCAAGCACCGTTGCCCGATCTGCAGCACGGCGATGGACGCCTACCTGCTGGACGAGAAGCACAAGCTGCACATCTGCGGTAACAACCCGGATTGCAACGGCTACGAGATCGAAGAAGGTACTTACCGCATCAAGGGCTACGAAGGTCCGAGCCTGGAATGCGACAAGTGTGGCAGCGAGATGCAGCTCAAGACCGGCCGTTTCGGCAAGTTCTTCGGTTGCACCAACCCGACCTGCAAGAACACCCGCAAACTGCTGAAAAGCGGTGACGCGGCGCCGCCGAAGATGGACCCGGTGAAGATGCCTGAACTCAAGTGCGAGAAGGTCAACGACACTTACATCCTGCGTGACGGCGCTTCGGGGCTGTTCCTGGCTGCCAGCCAGTTCCCGAAAAACCGCGAGACCCGTGCACCGCTGGTGATTGAGATCGTGCCGCACAAGGACGAGATCGATCCGAAGTACCACTTCCTCTGTGAAGCGCCGAAAAAGGACCCGGACGGTCGCCCGGCCGTGATCCGTTACAGCCGTAAGACCAAGGAGCAGTACGTGCAGACCGAGGTTGAAGGCAAGCCTACCGGCTGGAAAGCGTTCTACGACGGTGGCAAGTGGAAGGTCGAGGACAAGCGCCAGGGCGCTTGATTCGGTTTGTAGGAGCGAGCGTGCTCGCGAAGGTCGTTAACGATAATGCGGGCATTCTGGCTAAACGCGTTATTCTTGAAGTCTTCGCGAGCAAGCTCGCTCCTACACAGCCAGCATCACGCCTTATTCGTTGTGGAGACTGCCTTCATGGCCAACGAACTCTATACCCGTACCAACCAGAAAATTTACTTCGCGGGTTTGTCCCTGGAAGCCCTTGGCCGTGCCGAGGAAGGAAAGGAGATGAACGCTATCGCGCTGGTACAGGCCGGGCGTGAAGCCGCGCTGTTCCACCTGTATGGCGCCTTGCTTGGCTTGTGCCATGAGATCGCCGGGTTCTATCGCTTGCCGCAGGCCGGCTCGCCGCGTGCGGAAATGATCATCAACCGGGATGTGCTGGAGTCCATGGCCATCCCGGAACTGGCCGAGCTGGTAGAGATGGCGCAGAGCCCGGACAGCTGGCTGGCACGATTGCTGGTAGCCCACGCCGAGATGTTTCAGCCGCCACGGGTGAAACACACGCCCAAAGGCGATGTGACCCAGCCGCTGATCGTGGCCGTTAGCCTGGACGAAGAAGGGCCTGAGCCATTAAGCCGTGAAGAGTTGGAAAGCTGGCGGCAGGAGCTGAAGAAGCTGGCCATTCGGTTTCGTGATGGGTTGAACGAGTGCTGAGTTAAGTTGGGTGCCATTCATCACGCCGTAAAGAAAGCTGTTCAGATCCTCAGCTAGGCCCCTCTGATGACTGATATAATGCCGGCCTTTCGTGGAGAACAGACTTTTATGCCAACGTCCTTTCTGGAAATTGTTGAACTGCCCGACGGCCGAATCGAGCTGCGCCGGGCTGAGGACGAGGGTTCTCTGGTGATTTTGGATTTTTCCGAAGACGCGAAAGCGTTCCTGCAAGGCCAGCACGTGGAAGTGGCAAAAGCCATGTTGAGCGTAGGTGTGCAGATGGCAGGGCGCCTGGCTGAAGGCGAGCCGGAGAAGGAAGACGGTCCACGGATTCTTCACTGAGTCCGTTTGTCGGCTTTTTTGTAAGCTTCAACCGTACAGATCGGCTTCTCAATCCTGAAGAAGCCTCGCTTCATGGCGGACACCGACAGTAGTCAGTCACCCGCACCTCGTTATCCCAACCGAATATTCAAGCTTTGTGCATCGCCCGTACGTGCGGCGCTGATCAGCTGTTGCCTGGCCGCTGTGGTCAGTGGGTTCAACCAGCTGACCACCGTATGGCTGCGGCCCAGGCGCAAGGCTTCGCAGGTCAACTGCTGGGCGCTTTGAGCACCGCGGGGTTGCAGCAACAGGATGCGCTCGCGGTTCAGGCCGGCGTCCCGCAGCCAGGCCTGGGTCAGGCTGGACGGCGGGGCGATCAGCGTCAGCCAGCGTGCGTCCTGTTCCTCGCTCAATTCGCGAAGGATCGGCGCCAGCAGGCTCAGGCAGCTCCCGGCAGCACCGCGCAACGACAGTTCACTGAACGCCTCGGGTTCGGCGCTCCAGGGCGCTTCGACCGTTTCCTTGAGGATGGGCGTAAGGGGCTGGGCCATAAAGGCCTCAAACAGAGACAGCTGAGTGTGTTGTGGGGTCTGTAGGAACTGCATGATGCCTCCGTTAGCGGCGAATAACGCCGACGCTCAAGCCTTCAATCACCAGGTCCTGATCCTTCAGGTTCACTTCAATCGGCGCGAACTCAGGGTTCTCGGCCAGGAGCCAGACCTTGCTGCCTTCGCGCTTGAAGCGTTTGACCGTCACTTCATCACCAATACGGGCGACGACGATCTGGCCATTGCGGGCTTCACGTGTGGTGTGGACTGCCAGCAGGTCACCGTCGAAAATACCCACGTCCTTCATGCTCATGCCATGGACTCGCAACAGATAGTCGGCACGGGGATGGAAGAAGGTCGGGTTGATGTTGCAGGATTCCTCAACGTGCTGCTGCGCCAGGATCGGCGCACCGGCTGCGACCCGGCCGATGATCGGCAGTGTCGACTCGTCGGCCTTGGCTTCGAAGCCAGGGATGCGAATACCGCGTGAAGCACCTGGGGTCATCTCGATCGCGCCTTTTCGGGCGAGGGCCTTGAGGTGTTCTTCAGCAGCGTTGGGTGACTTGAATCCCAGTTCCAGCGCAATTTCTGCCCGGGTCGGCGGGTAGCCGTTGTCATCGAGGCAGCGCTTGATAAAAGCCAGAATCTCAGCTTGGCGTGGCGTCAGTTTTAGCATGTTGATCGCTCTGTCTTTTTATACAGTGACTGGGATTATATACAGTGGACTGCGCTTGGCAATCACCGTTTTCAGTCACTCCGCTGGACGGTCATTTGTCACCTGTCCTACACGCTGAAGACAGCGCTGCCTACAGACCTTGGCGAATGTGATTAAATGGCCATGAAATCGGTGACCGACCAGCCGCAAACGGACCTGCAGGCTTGACAAGACATAGCTTGAAACGTATGTTTCAAACAAGTGTTTGTCAGGCGGAGTAGCCATGGCCCAGTCGGAAACCGTTGAACGCATTCTCGATGCTGCCGAGCAGTTGTTCGCGGAAAAAGGATTTGCTGAAACTTCATTGCGGCTGATTACCAGCAAGGCCGGGGTCAACCTGGCGGCAGTGAACTACCATTTCGGCTCCAAGAAGGCGCTGATCCAGGCCGTGTTCTCACGGTTCCTGGGGCCTTTCTGCATCAGCCTCGACCGTGAGCTGGAGCGCCGCCAGGCCAAGCCTGAAAACAAGCCAAGCCTGGAAGACCTGCTGGAAATCCTCGTCGAGCAAGCCCTGGTGGTCCAGCCTCGCAGCGGCAACGACCTGTCGATCTTCATGCGCCTGTTGGGCCTGGCGTTCAGCCAGAGCCAGGGCCACCTGCGGCGTTACCTTGAAGACATGTACGGCAAAGTGTTCCGCCGCTATATGTTGCTGGTCAACGAAGCCGCACCACGTATCCCGCCGATCGAGCTGTTCTGGCGCGTGCACTTCATGCTCGGTGCCGCTGCGTTCAGCATGTCCGGCATCAAGGCTCTGCGGGCGATTGCCGAGACCGACTTTGGCGTCAACACCTCCATCGAGCAGGTGATGCGCCTGATGGTGCCGTTCCTCGCCGCCGGCATGCGTGCCGAAACCGGCGTCACCGACCAGAGTATGGCAGCCGCCCAACTGCGCCCCCGCAGCAAGTCGGTGCCGGCCCCGGCCAAGGTTTAACCCCTGCCGGGTGTGCGCGGCCGCTTGCATCCGCTAAGCTAGCCGCCCATGCCGATTTCAGCTATTTACCCACAGCCCGTTGCTCTCGCTGAGCGTCCGTCTCCAGGTTTTATCCTGGCGATGCGATCTCGCGAGGGCTTCGGGCTGCGCGCGTTATTTAAGGAAGCTTTATGACCCAAACCCTGCAAGGCTCTTTGATGGTGGACGTCGCCGGTACCTGGCTGACGGCTGAAGATCGCCACCTATTGCGCCAGCCCGAGGTGGGCGGCCTGATCATTTTTGCGCGCAATATCGAGCATCCGCGCCAGGTGCGTGAGTTGAGCGCCGCGATTCGCGCCGTGCGCCCGGACCTGCTGCTGGCGGTCGATCAGGAAGGCGGCCGTGTGCAGCGCTTGCGCCAGGGGTTTGTGCGCCTGCCGGCGATGCGTGCCCTGGCGGACAATCCGAATGCAGAACAACTGGCCGAGCAGTGTGGCTGGATCATGGCTACCGAAGTGCTGGCGGTCGGCCTGGACCTGAGCTTCGCCCCGGTACTCGACCTTGATTACCAGCGCAGCGCCGTCGTGGGCACTCGCGCATTCGAAGGCGACCCCGAGCGCGCCGCCGTGCTTGCAGGTGCCTTTATCCGCGGCATGAACAGCGCCGGCATGGCGGCCACCGGCAAACACTTCCCCGGCCATGGCTGGGCCGAAGCCGATTCCCACGTCGCGATTCCCAATGATGAACGCAGCCTGGAACAGATTCGCGCCAATGACCTGGTGCCTTTCGCACGGCTGAGCAAGCAGTTGGCCGCCGTCATGCCGGCCCACGTGATTTATCCACAGGTCGACGCGCAGCCGGCTGGTTTCTCCCGGCGTTGGCTGCAAGACATCCTGCGCGGCGAGTTGCAGTTCGACGGGGTGATCTTCAGTGACGATCTGTCTATGGCCGGCGCCCATCTGGTGGGCGACGCCGCCAGCCGTATCGAAGCGGCGCTGACCGCCGGTTGCGACATGGGGTTGGTGTGCAACGACCGCGCTGCGGCTGAGTTGGCCCTGAGCGCGGCCCAGCGCATGAAGGTCACGCCATCGGCGCGGATCGCGCGGATGCGTGGTCAAGCAGTCGCCTCTACCGAATACAAGCAGGATCCGCGTTGGCTGGCCGCATTGGGTGCGCTGCGAGATGCTCAGTTGATCGACTGAGAACTGTGGTGCGCCCTTCGCGAGCAAGCCCGCTCCCACACTTGAGCGCGTATAACCTGAAGAAATGCGGTCGAATGTGGGAGCGGGCTTGCTCGCGAAGGCGATCTAACAGTCAGCGTTTTTCTTGCTTCTGAGGCAACGGCGCAAACAGCGCCTCAATATCCTCATTGCCCAACTTCCAATCCCCCGTCGTGCGCCCATCCAGAACGCCCGCTGCCAGATCAGACTTTTCCTTCTGCAAATGCTGGATTTTCTCTTCCACGGTGCCTCGGGCAATCATCTTGTAGACGAACACCGGCTTCTCCTGGCCAATGCGATACGCACGGTCAGTCGCCTGGTTTTCCGTGGCCGGGTTCCACCACGGGTCGTAGTGAATCACCGTGTCTGCTTCCGTCAGGTTCAGCCCCACGCCGCCTGCCTTCAGGCTGATCAGAAAGATCTGTAGCTTGCCGCTCTGGAAGTCCTTCACCGGCGTGCGCCGATCCCGCGTCTGGCCGGTGAGTAGCGCGTAGGCCACGCCACGTTTCTTCAGCTCGGCCTCGATCAGGCTCAGCATCGAGGTGAACTGGGAAAACAACAGAATCCTGCGCCCTTCGGCAAACAGTTCTTCGAGCATCTCCATCAAACTGTCGAGCTTGCCCGAGCTGCTGCCCTTTGCCGGTAAGGTCGCATCATTGACCAGGCGCAAATCACAGCACACCTGGCGCAACTTGAGCAGCGCTTCCAGGATGATGATCTGGCTGCGGGCCACGCCCTTGCGGGTGATCTCGTCGCGGACTTTCTTGTCCATCGCCAGGCGCATGGTTTCGTACACGTCGCGCTGGGCTTCGTTGAGGTCGACCCAATGGATGATCTCGGTCTTGGGCGGCAGCTCAGTCGCCACCTGTTCTTTGGTACGGCGCAGCAGGAACGGCTTGATCCGACCATTGAGGTGCTGCAATCGCACATCGCTGCCGCGCTTTTCGATCGGTACGCGGTAATCGCGGTTGAAGCTTTTCACATCCCCCAGCCAACCCGGCAGCAGGAAGTGGAACAGCGACCACAACTCGCCCAGGTGGTTTTCCAGCGGCGTACCACTGAGGCACAGGCGCTGGCGGGCATTCAGCTCGCGGGCGGCCTGGGCGGCCTTGCTGTTGGGGTTCTTGATGTACTGCGCTTCGTCGAGGATCAGTACGTGCAAGGGCAGGGCGGCCAGTTGCTCGATGTCCTTGGGCAGCAGCGCGTAGGTGGTCAGCAGCAGGTCGTAGTCCTGCAACTGCGGGAAATGTTTCTTACGCCCGGCGCCATACAGCGCCAGCACTTTAAGCTGCGGTGTGAAGTGCGCCGCTTCATCGAGCCAGTTCGGGATCAGGCTGGTGGGCATCACCACCATGCACGGCCGGTCCAGGCGCCCGGCGATTTTCTCGCTGAGAATATGCGCCAGGGTTTGCAGGGTTTTGCCCAGGCCCATGTCATCCGCGAGAATCCCGCCGACGTCGAGCTGGCGCAGCGACTGCATCCAGCTCAGGCCTTCCAGTTGGTAGGGGCGCAACGTCGCGTTCAAGCCTTCGGGCGCTTCGCAGCTGAAATCCTTGATGTCCCGCAGGCGCTGGGCGAAGTTGCGGATCTTTTCGCCGCCTTCCCATTGCAGTGGCAGGTCTTCCAGCGGGTTCAGGCGAATGGCGTCGGCTTTGGCCAGGCGCAGCGCAGTGGTGCCGGGCTCTTGCAGGTAGAACTCGCCAAGGGTCGCCAGCACCGGTTTCAGGCGGCCGTAAGGCAGCGCCACTTGCAGCGGGCCGTGGCCGTTGGGCAGGCCGGGGATGTTCACCAGGATCAGTTCGTCATCGCGGCGCCGGGCGAGTTTTTCCGGGTTGAGGATCTCAGTGTGAGAGCGCATCAGGTTCAACAGGATCGGCAGCAAGCTCAAGCGCTCGCCGTTGACGATGATCCCCAGCTCCAGGTCGAACCAGTCACGTTCCGGTACTTCGTCGACGCTGGCGTACCAGTCGTCGACGGCGCTCAGGTCGAAACCGAACTCTTCGTCGATCTGCAATTCCCAGCCCTGGGCGCGCAGGTTCGGTGACGCGTTCAGGGTAAAGTTCAGCCACGCGCTGTCATTGACCATCTCGAACAGTTCGCCGGCGCTTTCCGGCAAAGCCTTGCTCTGGCGCGTGGCGATCTTGAAACCCAGCAGGCGCAGTTGTTGGCGAAACTGCTGCTCCACCTCGGGATGGCGCTTGATCCGCAGGCTCTGCTGTTCCTGGCGCACGATGATGTCGGCGTTTTTCTGGCCGCTGACGTAATTGCCTAAATAGTTGAAGGACAGTGCCGCGCGGTGCTGGATGTAACGCTGCATCTTGCCGTTGCGTGGCTCGAAGGCGCTGAACTCGATACTCGCCAGCCACAGGCGTGGCACCGGCTGCACGTCTTCCATCACCACTTGCGGCAGTACCACACGGTTATCCAGCACCGCCTGGAGTTTCTCCAGCAACTCGGCATCCTGGGCCGCCGCCGGGTAGGCCAGGGTTTCCTGGACCTTGAGCAGCACCGCGGCGATGTGTTTGCAGTTGGTGTGCACGGGGCAGGTGCAGCGGCTGTCCACCAGGATCAGCGTGCCCTTGGCGGATTCGCGCAGGGAAATGGTTTGACGGTAGACGTTGCCGCCCGAGCCTTCGCAGCTGGCAATGATGGTGCTGTCGCCGGACTCGACGATGCGCACGCGGTTTTCCAGGGCGTAGCGCCGGCCGCGCTCAAGGCTTTGCTCTTTAAAGCGATTGGCCCACGAAGGGGCCAGGGGTTTGGTCAACGACGACGTCAGGGGCATGGTGCTGGATCAGTCCTGGACGTCGGGCGGTGGAGCGCTGGGCGGCTTGGCGGTCAGCGAAGTGATCTTGATCAGCAGGGCGAGGTGGCCGCCGTCCAGGTAATTGAGTTGGTTGTTCTTGGTGCGCACGTCTTGCTGGCTGAGGTGCTCGCTGGCAATCACACTGCCGTTGGCGTCGAACTGGTTGACCCAAAAGTCTGCATCGATGTCGGTAAAACGTCCGAGTTGCAGGCTCAGGGTGCCTTCGATAGGAAACTGCCCGAACTGTTCCGTACCGTCACTGATCGCCAGCTTGATCGGCTGCTCACCGAGGTTCTGCTCCCAAGTGCGGTGCAGCAACACCGTGTAGCTATTGTCGGCATTGAGTTTGTCGACGATGTTGCCCAGCCGCGGCGGGCTCATTTTGTCGGCCGGCAGGCGGGGTGCGCCGGCGTCCCAGTTTTCCGGCGCCGCGCGGCTATTGATCACCGGCTCGGCGTTCTGGCGCACCAGGATCATCTCAACCAGGTACGGGCTGTCGGCAAACGCCGAAGGGGCAACGACCACCAACAACAAGCTCAAAATGCGGAACAGGCGCATTGGGGCGTCCTTCAAGCAGATTTCGGGATGAGGCGCTCAAACAGCGCCTCCAGTGTATTAAAACGTTCTTCGGCGCGTTCCATCGGCACCATGAATTTGAACAGCGTAGCCCCTTCGAACTTGTAGCGATTGGGCTGGCCCTGAATCAGCTTGATCAGCACCAGCGGATCCACCGGCGTCTGCGCTTCGAACTCGATACGCCCGCCTTGCGGCCCGGCGTCGACCTTCTTGATGCCCAATTGCTCGGCCTGCAATTTGAGCAGGGTCAGGCGCACCAGGTTCTTGGTCGGTTCCGGCAACAGGCCGAAGCGGTCGATCATCTCCACCTGCAGGTCCTTGAGGCCGTCTTCGTCGGTGGCCGAGGCGATGCGCTTGTACAGGATCAGCCGCGCGTGCACGTCTGGCAGGTAGTCTTCGGGAATCAACGCCGGCAAGCGCAGGTTGATTTCCGGGCCGCCACCCAGCGGTTGATCGAGGTTCGGTTGCTCGCCCTTGCGGATGGCTTTCACCGCCCGTTCGAGCATTTCCATATAAAGGGTGAAGCCCACGGCCTGGATCTGCCCGCTCTGGCCGTCGCCCAGCAGTTCGCCGGCGCCACGGATTTCCAGGTCGTTGGTGGCCAGCACAAAGCCGGCGCCGAGGTCCTGGGTGTTGGCGATCGCTTCCAGGCGCTTCTCGGCGTCGGAGGTGATCTGCTGGCGCGGTGGCGTCAGCAAATAGGCATACGCCTGGTGGTGACTGCGGCCGACCCGGCCGCGCAGTTGGTGCAACTGCGCGAGGCCGAACTTGTCGGCCCGCTCGATGATGATGGTGTTGGCGCTCGGCACGTCGATGCCGGTTTCGATGATGGTCGAGGCGATCAGCACGTTGAAGCGCTTGTGGTAGAAGTCGCTCATCACCTGTTCGAGGTCGCGTTCGCGCATCTGCCCGTGGCCGATGGCGATCCGCGCTTCCGGCACCAGTTCTGCGAGGTCGGCGGCGCATTTCTCGATGGTTTTTACATCGTTGTGCAGGTAGTAAACCTGGCCGCCACGCAGCAACTCACGCAGCAGGGCTTCCTTGACCGTGCTTTTGTTCTGCTCCATCACGAAGGTGCGCACCGACAACCGGCGCGCCGGCGGCGTGGCGATGATCGACAGGTCGCGCATGCCCGACACCGCCATGTTCAACGTGCGCGGAATCGGCGTGGCGGTGAGGGTCAGTATGTCGACTTCACTGCGCAGGGCCTTGAGCTGTTCTTTCTGACGGACACCGAAGCGGTGCTCTTCGTCGATGATCACCAGGCCAAGGTTCTTGATCTTCACATCGTCCGACAGCAGCTTGTGGGTGCCGATGACGATGTCGATTTTGCCTTCCGCCAGGTCGGCGATGGCCGCGTTCACTTCTTTGGCCGACTTGAAGCGGCTCATCACTTCAACGGTCACCGGCCAGTCGGCAAAGCGGTCGCGGAAGCTGTTGTAGTGCTGCTGGGCGAGCAGGGTGGTCGGCACGAGGATCGCCACTTGCCGGCCGCCATGCACCGCAATAAAGGCTGCGCGCATTGCGACTTCGGTCTTGCCGAAGCCCACGTCGCCGCACACCAGGCGGTCCATCGGCTTGGGCGCCAGCATGTCGGCGCGCACGGCGTCGATGGTGGTTTGCTGGTCTGGGGTTTCTTCGAAGGCGAAGCCAGCGCTGAAGGTGGCGTAGTCGGCTTTTGGGTCGGCAAACGCATAACCTTCGCGAGCGGCGCGGCGGGCATAAATGTCGAGCAGCTCGGCGGCCACGTCGCGCACCTGTTCAGCGGCCTTGCGCTTGGCTTTCTGCCAGGTCTCGGAGCCGAGGCGGTGCAACGGCGCCAGGGCGTCGTCGCTGCCGGTGTAGCGGGCGATCAGGTGCAGGTTGGCCACGGGCACGTAGAGCTTGGCGCCCTCGGCGTATTCCATGGTGAGAAACTCTGCCACCTGGTTGTCGATCTCCAGGGTTTGCAGGCCCAGGTAGCGGCCCACGCCGTGGTCGATATGCACCACCGGCGCGCCTTCGCGCAGTTCGGTGAGGTTCTTGATCACCGCGTCGTTGTTGGCGTCGGCGCGTTTTTCGCGACGGCGACGTTGCATCACGCGTTGGCCGAACAACGGGCTCTCGGCAATCAGCGCCAGGGCCGGGTCGTCCAGCAGCAAGCCTTCGTCCAACGGTGCGATGGTGATCGCCAGGCGATCCTTGCTCGCGACAAAGTCTGGCCAGCTGTCGACGGTTTTCGGCCGCAGCTTCAGGCGTTCCAACAGCTCCAGCAGCACTTCGCGGCGCCCGGCGGACTCGGCGGTAAACAGCACGCGGCCGGGGAAGTCGCCGAGGAAACTCGACAGCGCTTCCAGCGGCTGGTTGGCCTTGGCTTCAATCGCCAGGTTCGGCAGCGCTTGCGCCGGGAAGCGCTCGCGGCCTGCACCGGCGTCCACGTCTTGCTGGCTGGCGACCACGCGCGGCCAGTTTTTCAGGCGGGCGAAGCAGTCTTCTACCGGCAGGAACAGTTCGGCCGGTGGCAATAAAGGACGGGACGGGTCGACGCGGCGTTCTTCATAACGGTTGCGCACGTCATTCCAGAAGTTTTCCGCCGCCTGTTCGATGCCTGGCAGCGAGAACACTTGGGTGTCCTGGGGCAGGTAATCGAAGAGGGTCGAGGTTTCGTCGAAGAACAACGGCAGGTAGTACTCGATACCGGCGGGGGTAATCCCGCTGCTCAAGTCCTGAAAGATCGGGCAGCGCCGGAAGTCCACGTCAAAACGCTCGCGGAAACGCGCCTTGAAGCGCGTGACCGCATCTTTTTGCAGCGGAAATTCCCGGGCCGGCAGCAGTTTGATCGACTGCACCTTGTCGATGGAGCGCTGGTTTTCCGGGTCGAAAGTACGCAGGGTTTCGATTTCGTCGTCGAACAGGTCGATCCGGTACGGCAGTTTGCTGCCCATCGGGAACAGGTCGATCAACGCGCCACGCACCGCGAACTCACCGTGCTCATACACCGTGTCGACGCAACGGTAGCCGCTGGCCTCAAGCCGGGTGCGCATTTGCTCCACGTCGAGCTTCTGGCCGATATCCAGCACCAGGCTGCTGCCCAGCAGGAACTTGGTCGGCGCCAGGCGGTGCAAGGCCGTGGTGATCGGCACCACCAACACGCCGTGAGCCAGTTCCGGCAAGCGGTACAGGCTGGCGATGCGCTGGGAAATGATGTCCTGGTGCGGCGAGAACAGATCGTAGGGCAGGGTTTCCCAGTCCGGGAAATGCAGTACCGGCAAATCGGGGGCGAAGAAACTCAGCTCCTGTTCCAGCCGCTCGGCACTTTGGCTGTCGGCGGTGAGCAGCAGGGTAAAGCGCTTGGCTGCGCTGGCAGCCTCGGCAATGGCCAGGCTCAGGGCGGCACCGGGCAGATTGCCCCAGTGCTGTTTACCTGCCGCAGCAGGGAGAAGCGGTAGACGCAGAACGGGCACGGAAGGTTGAGCTCCAAGCGTTGCGACAAAGTCGGTAATTGTAACGGCCCGAGGTGCCGCCTGTCAGTTGCTGACTGTGCCTAATGCGTATTGAGGGAAATGTAGTGGCTAAGACAAACAAAGGCGTCTTTTGACTCATTATGTAGTGCCGAAATCGACGTATGTTTCGGAGGGTTACGGACACTTTGTCACGTTGCTCCAACAAGGGGTGTGCTGGAAGCCACGTATTTACTGGGCTCCAGCGGGGCGATATTTTTTTGCAAGGGGTTTTGTTGCGGAGCGCGCATTGCTCCAGGGGCGGTCGGGCGGCATAATGTAGCCCCTTTTTTCTGCCCCTACATGTGGAAGGTTCCCGTGACTCAGAAGCCCGACCAGTGTCTTGGTGAATGGATCGACCGTGAAGCACTCGCTGAAGCGATGATTCCGCTTATCGGTCAGCTATACCGCAATAACAACGTGGTGAGCTCGATCTATGGCCGCAGCCTGATCAACCAATCAGTCATCGCGATTCTCAAGGCTCATCGCTTTGCTCGCCATCGTTCCGCCGACGACAGCGAACTCTCCGTCCACGAAACATTCCCCCTGCTGAAAGCCATGAGCGAGCTCAAGCTCGGCGCGGCCTCGGTAGACCTGGGCAAGCTGGCCTATAAATTCCGCAAGGAAGGCGCTGGCCGCACCGCCGAGCAGTTCGTCCGTGAAGAAATGGCCGACGTGGTTGGCCAGCAAAACGCTGCGGCCCGCAAGGGCACCGATGTTGTGCTGTACGGCTTCGGTCGTATCGGCCGCCTGCTGGCGCGCATCCTGATCGAAAAAACCGGTGGCGGCGACGGCCTGCGCTTGCGTGCCATCGTGGTTCGTAAAGGTGCAGACAACGACCTGACCAAACGCGCCAGCTTGCTGCGTCGCGACTCGGTACACGGTCCGTTCAACGGCACCATCGTCATCGACGAAGAAAACAACACCATCACCGCCAACGGTAACCTGATCCAGGTGATCTACGCGAAAAACCCGGCTGAGGTGGATTACACCCAGTACGGCATCAAGGACGCACTGCTGGTGGACAACACCGGTGTGTGGCGCGACGCCGAGGGCCTGGGCCAGCACCTGGCGTGCCCGGGTATCGACCGCGTTGTCCTGACTGCGCCTGGCAAGGGCAAGCTGAAGAACATCGTGCACGGTATCAACCACGGTGAAATCACCGCTGACGACAAGATCGTGTCCGCCGCTTCCTGCACCACCAACGCTATCGTGCCGGTGCTGAAAGCTGTAAACGACAAGTTCGGCATTGTTAACGGTCACGTTGAAACGGTTCACTCGTACACCAACGACCAGAACCTGATCGACAACTTCCACAAGGGCGATCGCCGTGGCCGTAGCGCCGCGCTGAACATGGTGATCACCGAGACCGGTGCTGCCACCGCTGCTGCCAAGGCCCTGCCTGAACTGGCCGGCAAGCTGACCGGTAACGCGATCCGTGTTCCGACGCCGAACGTGTCGATGGCCATTCTCAACCTGAACCTTGAGAAAGCCGCCACCCGTGAAGAGATGAACGAGTACCTGCGCTACATGGCGCTGCACTCCGATCTGCATAAGCAAATCGACTTCGTTAATTCCCAGGAAGTGGTTTCCACCGACTTCGTTGGCTCGCGCCACGCCGGTGTGGTGGACGCTGAGGCGACCATCTCTCAAGACAACCGCGTTGTTCTGTACGTTTGGTACGACAACGAATTCGGTTACAGCTGCCAGGTGGTTCGCGTGATGGAAGACATGGCCGGGGTTAACCCGCCAGCATTCCCGCGCTAAGCATCAGCGGTAAATGAAAAAAGCCCCGACTGGTTCGGGGCTTTTTTATGTCTGCGGGTTTTGTAGTGGCTGGCAGGGCCTCTTCGCGAGCAAGTCGAATCGTCGCACCGCCGCTCCACATTCGACCGCATTTCTTCAGGGCATACGCGGGTAAATGTGGGAGCGGGCTTGCTCGCGAAAGCGACCTATCAAGCGCCGCCGACTATCGAGGCCTGCGCGGTGCGCAGTTCATGACGGTTGCCCTTGAACAGGATCAGTGTAGCGATCAAGCCCATGACTGCTGCGCCGCTGAGCCAGATGCCCGGTGCCGCCTTGTTGTCCAGCACGTGGATCAGGTAGGTGCAGGCCGCCGGAGTAAAGCCACCAAAGGTCGCTGTCGCCAGGCTGTAGGCCAGGGAGAAACCGGTGGTGCGCACTTCGACCGGCATGATTTCGGTCAGCGCTACAACCATCGCACCGTTGTACGAGCCGTACAGGAACGACAGCCAGAGCAACACGATCAGCAAATGGCTGAAGCTCGGGTTGGCCACCAGCCACGACAGCGCCGGGTAAGCCGTGAGGATTGCCAGAATGGTCGCACCCAGCAGCAGGGGTTTACGCCCGATCTTATCGGACACCGCACCCATCACCGGCAGCCAGATGAAGTTGGAGATGCCCACGCACACAGTTACCAGCAGCGCGTCGAAGTCCGACAGGTGCAGTTCGGCCTTGCCGAAAGTCGGGGTGTAGGCGGTGATCAGATAGAACGACACGGTGGTCATCACCACCAGCGCCATGCCGGCGATAACGATGCCGAAGTTCTGACCGATCGAGCGGACGATTTCCTGCAGGGTAGGGCGGTGTTTACGCGCCTGGAATTCAGGGGTTTCTTCCAGGGAGCGACGAATCACGAAGATCACCGGCACGATCAGGCAGCCGATCAGGAACGGCACGCGCCAGCCCCAGTCACCCATTTGTTCGGGGCTGAGCCAGTGGTTGAGGCCCACACCCAGCAATCCTGCGAACACGACGGCGGCTTGTTGACTGGCGGACTGCCAACTGACGAAGAAGCCTTTGCGGCCCGGTGTGGCGATTTCCGCCAGGTACACCGACACGCCGCCCAGCTCGACACCGGCGGAGAAGCCTTGCAGCAGGCGACCGAACAGCACGATCAGTGGCGCCGCGACGCCCAAGGTGGCATACCCGGGAACGCAGGCGATCAGGACGGTGCCGGCCGCCATCAGCGCCAGGGTGATCACCAGGCCCTTTTTACGGCCGTGACGGTCGATGTAGGCGCCGAGGAAAATCGCGCCCAAAGGACGCATCAGGAACCCGGCGCCGAAGGTCGCCAGGGACAGCATCAGGGATGCGAAGGCGCTGTCGGTCGGGAAAAATGTCTTGGCAATGGCCGTGGCGTAGAAGCCGTAGACCATGAAGTCGAACATCTCGAGGAAGTTACCGCTGACAACGCGAAAGATCGCCTTGCCCTTGCCCGTTGTAGTGGACATGTCATGCACTCATTTTGGCTATCTTATTAGTAATCCCTGGTCGCAACCGTCCTTGCTGTTAAAGCCTTGGCACGAAGCTGGCGCTGAACAGTTTTGTAACGATATGTGTATAAGCCACCACAGGCAACAAAAACCCGATAGCAAACTGGCAAATTGCCGCAGGTGCCGAGGGTGATGAAAATCTAATGTGGGATCAGTTGAGGAGGGTTTTGCGCAGGCTGTCGGACAGACCCTTTGGTTCCAGCCAGATGCCCAGATAAGCCTTCGCCAGTTCGTCATTGCGACTGCTGAACACCACTGTGTCGTTGATTTCCAGGCTTAGCCCGCGCTGGGGCCGAAAATCCAGCGCATAACGGTCGCCGCTACGAATGTCGCGAAAGCTTTTGTGCAATTGCTCCACTTCAGGCTTCAAGCGGGCGAGGGCGGCGGGCGTTTGCTGGCGTTCGAGGGTGGCGGTGGCGGCCTTGATCACATCGTTGCGGTCGATATCGCGAAAGTAATACAGCTCCAGGCGCAGGTCCTTTTGCTGATCCAGGGCCTGTTTGGCGCTCAGGTCAGCCTGGGCGAACAGCGCTGCCGCATACACGTC
This sequence comes from Pseudomonas sp. K2I15, assembly GCF_002204795.1. Lineage (GTDB taxonomy): Bacteria > Pseudomonadota > Gammaproteobacteria > Pseudomonadales > Pseudomonadaceae > Aquipseudomonas. The sequence continues at coordinate 46,939 of NZ_NIXO01000022.1, read as the reverse complement.
TGCCCACAGGTAGGTCAGGACGGCCTGGTTTTTCAGAACCAACTGATGCGATTGCGCCGGAAAATCGGCTTGTTTGAGCCGATCAGCTTCATTCGCCAGCACCGGTACCGAAAACATCAGCAATAAACAGATAACGACATGCCGCATAATGACCCGTCCTGAAATGGCGCTTGCCTACAGGTTAATTCAATTTCCGACTGCGAAAGGTTTTATGGGCTGCCTGCGGCATATTTTGGTTTTATGCGGGCTCGCGGCGCTGGCCGGCTGCGGCGGTGATTCGCTGGAGCGCTTCGGTGGCCCGACCATGGGCAGCACTTATTCGATCCAGTATGTGCGTACGCCGGGCGCGCCTGCGCCGGCCGAGGTCCAGCGCCAGGTGGAAGGCATTCTGGCGCAGGTCGACCAACAGATGTCGACCTACCGCAGCGACTCCGACATCGAACGTTTCAACGACCTGCCGGCCCATAGTTGCCAGCCGATGCCGGAACCGATCCTGCAGCTGGTGCGCACCGGCGAGCAGTTGTCCCAGGCCAGCGAGGGCGCATTTGACCTGACGGTCGAGCCGCTGATGAACCTGTGGGGCTTCGGCCCTCAGGCCCGTGAGATAAAAGTCCCGGATGCCACAACCCTTGAGCAGGTCCGCCAACGCGTCGGCCACCAGTTTTTGCACATCGACGGTAACCAGTTGTGCAAGGACGCCGCCGTCGAAGTCGACTTCAACAGCATCGCCGCCGGGTACGCAGTGGACCGCATTGGCGCACAACTCACCCAGCTGGGCATCCACAGCTACCTCGCCGAAGCCACCGGCGAACTCAAGGCCGCAGGCGTCAAACCCGACGGCTCGCCTTGGCGCATCGCCCTGGAAGAACCCCGCGACGATCAGCAAGTGGCCGAAAAAATCATCGCCGTGGATGGCTTCGGTGTATCGACATCGGGTGACTATCGCAATTATTTCCAGCAGGATGGTCGGCGTTATTCCCATACCCTGGATGCCAGGACCGGCGCGCCGATCACGCATCAACTGGCGTCGGTGACCGTGTTGCAACCTTCGGCACTGATGGCCGATGGATTATCGACGCTGCTGCTGATCCTCGGGCCCGAACAAGGTTGGGAATACGCCGAAAAACACCAGGTCGCCGCGTTTTTTGTGATGCGTGAGGGCGCTGGTTTCGTCACACGGAGCAACAAGGCATTCGAGCAACTGACGGCAGTGAAGCCGTAACGAACGCTGTGTAATAAAGGCAAAACTGGCCTACGACGCGACCAAGGGTTAATGTGCGCGGCGTTGAGCCTTCTATAGACTGTGCCCCGGCTCACACACTTGAGCCAATTGATCCTTCATGACCGCTGGCCGCGGCATGATTTAGCCAGGCGCCCAACCGTGCGCCCTGGCCTGTTCTGAGGAGTACGCATGGCTGTCTACAACTACGACGTAGTGGTACTGGGTTCCGGCCCAGCTGGAGAAGGTGCGGCGATGAACGCCGCCAAAGCAGGGCGCAAGGTGGCGATGGTCGATAGCCGTCGCCAGGTCGGCGGTAACTGCACCCACCTGGGTACCATCCCGTCCAAGGCCTTGCGTCACTCGGTGCGCCAGATCATGCAGTTCAACACCAACCCGATGTTCCGGGCCATTGGTGAGCCGCGCTGGTTCTCGTTCCCGGACGTGCTCAAGAGCGCTGAAAAAGTCATTTCCAAACAGGTTGCCTCGCGTACCGGCTTCTATGCCCGTAACCGCGTCGACCTGTTCTTCGGCACCGGCAGCTTCGCCGACGAGCAAACCGTCGAAGTGGTCTGCGCCAACGGCGTGGTCGAGAAACTGGTGGCCAAGCACATCATCATCGCCACCGGCTCGCGCCCGTATCGCCCGGCGGATATCGATTTCCACCACCCGCGTATCTACGATAGCGACACCATCCTCAGCCTGGGCCACACCCCGCGCAAACTGATCATCTATGGCGCCGGCGTGATCGGCTGTGAATACGCCTCGATCTTCAGTGGCCTGGGTGTATTGGTCGAGCTGGTGGATAACCGTGACCAGTTGCTGAGCTTCCTCGACTCGGAAATTTCCCAGGCGTTGAGTTACCACTTCAGCAACAACAACATCACCGTGCGCCACAACGAAGAGTACGATCGGGTTGAAGGCCTGGATAACGGTGTGATCCTGCACCTGAAATCCGGCAAGAAGATCAAGGCCGATGCCTTGCTCTGGTGCAACGGCCGTACCGGCAACACCGACAAGCTGGGCATGGAAAACATCGGGGTCAAGGTCAACAGCCGTGGCCAGATCGAGGTGGACGAGAACTACCGCACCTGCGTGACCAACATCTACGGTGCCGGTGACGTGATCGGCTGGCCAAGCCTTGCCAGTGCCGCCCACGACCAGGGCCGCTCGGCGGCTGGCAGCATTGTCGACAACGGCAGCTGGCGCTACGTCAACGACGTGCCAACCGGGATCTACACGATTCCCGAGATCAGCTCGATCGGCAAGAACGAGCACGAACTGACCAAGGCCAAGGTGCCTTACGAAGTCGGCAAGGCGTTTTTCAAGAGCATGGCGCGTGCGCAGATCGCCGGTGAGCCGCAAGGCATGCTGAAGATCCTGTTCCACCGCGAAACGCTCGAAGTGCTCGGGGTGCATTGCTTCGGCTATCAGGCGTCGGAGATCGTGCACATCGGCCAGGCGATCATGAACCAGCCGGGTGAGCAAAATACCCTCAAGTATTTCGTCAACACCACCTTCAACTACCCGACCATGGCTGAAGCCTATCGGGTAGCGGCCTACGACGGCCTCAACCGGCTTTTTTGAGCGGCTCCGGCCGGTGGCCTGAGCCGGCCGGGGAGACCGATTTCAGTAATTCCCGAGGGTGGCAGTGGCCAAACCGGGAAAGTCTGTAATCAGGCTATCTACGCCGAAGTCGGCGAGCCTGCGCATCAGCGCGGGTTCGTTGACTGTCCACACCGACACGTGCAAACCCTGGCGCTGGGCTTTTTCCAGCCGCTCGGGGGTGCACAACGTCCAGTTCAACGCCAGAATCTCACAGCCATAGTTGGCCGCGACCTTCAACGGGTCTAGCCAGGCGTATTCGGCTACCAGCCCACGGGACAGGTCCGGGGTGAGGTCCAGCGCTGCTTTCAACACTTCCCGGGAGCTTGAGGTCACGGTGACCTTGTCCATCAGCCCGAAACGCTGAGCCATTTCACGGATGGCCAGTACGGTGGTTGCTGCACGGGTGCGCGACGCGCTTTTGACTTCCAGTTGCCAGTGATCGAAGTCGCACTGTTCGAACAGTTCTTCCAGGCGCGGGATAGGGCAGGGTTTGACCCAGCCTGGGCCGCCTTTGCGTGCGTCCATCTTGACCAGGTCGGCGGCTGAATACTCGACGACCTTGCCGCGCCGGTCGGTGGTGCGCTTGAGGGTTGGGTCATGAATGACCATCAACTCGCCGTCCATGGACAGGTGCAAATCCAGTTCGCAACGGCGCACGCCGTGCTTGAGGCATTCCTGGAAGCTGGTCAGGGTGTTTTCCGGTGCTTCGCCTTTGGCACCGCGGTGGCCGTAAATCAGGGTCACAGTTGCTCCTTTACGCCAGGGTTCCTGGCTGGATGGATGACGCGACGCGCCATTCAATGTTCGTATTCAGGTGTCGGACTCGTCGCTTTTTTCCCGCGCCAGGCGCCGTTCCTGGGCCTGCTTTTGCAAGATATAGCGTGCCAGTAGCTGGCGTTGGGCATCGGTCATGGCTTCGAATTCCGTGCCGATTTCAAAGCCGCCGGTCTTGGCATCGCAATGGGTGACCTTGGCCCGCAGCAACAGGCCGAGCGCTTGCGGCATCAGCACCAGCTTGACCGCCAGCTGGCTGTCGGGCTGGATCGCCGTGGGGTTCAGGAATTCGATGCCGCCTTCGGAGATGACCACGGGCTGCGGCGTACCGATCTCGCCCAGCAGGCTTTGCGCCATGATCTGGCTGAGCAAATCCATGCGTTTGTTCTGCACTTTGAGGAAGGCGGCCAGGGTGCGATCCCGCTCGCCGATCTGGCGCAGCAGGTGCTGGGATTCGAATTCACTCAGGTGCAACTCGCTGAGCAGATTGAACAGCGGCGAATCATCCAGCAACACTTCCTTGCTCAGCGCTTCCGGGCCCGACAGTGGGGTAATTTCCAGTGCGATCATGTCCTCGATACGGTAGTATTCGCGGCGATCTTCTTCATCTAATGTCGACATGGCGAACCCAAGGCAGCGGTGATGGTCTGAGTGTAAAGCTGCTTACCTGACCCCGCCACAAGGACGTCTTCTTTTCCTCCGAACAAGCCCCGACATGTTCAGACCTCTCTTCGTATTTATTGGCACGCGTTATACCCGTGCAAAACGTCGCAATCATTTTGTGTCGTTCATTTCCTTGACCTCGATGATCGGGCTCGCCCTTGGCGTTGTCGTGATGATCGTGGTGCTGTCGGTGATGAACGGCTTCGATCATGAGATGCGCACGCGCGTGCTGGGCATGGTGCCCCACGCGACCATCGAGTCTGGTGAACCCATCAGCGACTGGCAAAGCCTGGCCGCCAAGGTCAAGCAGAACCCCAAAGTGCTGGCGGTTGCGCCGTTTACGCAGATGCAGGGCCTGTTGACCAACGACGGCAAGGTGCAGAAAGTCCTGCTCAATGCCATCGACCCGGCGCAGGAACGCAACGTCTCGATCATCGATAACTTCATGCAGCAGGGCAAACTGGACGACTTGTCGCCCGGCAGCTTTGGCATCGTTATTGGCGACAAGGCGGCGGCCAAGCTGGGCGTGGGCATCGGCGACAAGCTGACCTTCGTCGCGCCGGAAGTCACCGTGACCCCGGCCGGCATGTTCCCGCGCATGAAGCGTTTCACCGTGGTCGGCATCTTTCATGTCGGCGCCGGTGAGATCGATGGCTACCTGGGTTTGACCAACCTGACCGACCTTGCCCGCCTGCATCGCTGGAAGCCGGATCAAGTGCAGGGCCTGCGCCTCAAATTCAACGACCTGTTCGACGCGCCGCGTACCTCGTGGGAAATCGCCCAGCACCTGGGTGAAAACCAGTACTACGCTCGCGACTGGACCCGTACCCACGGCAACCTGTACCAGGCCATCCGCATGGAAAAAGCCATGATCGGCCTGCTGTTGCTGCTGATCGTCGCCGTGGCCGCCTTCAACATCATCTCCACGCTGGTGATGGTGGTGAACGACAAGAAGGGCGATATCGCGATCTTGCGTACCCTTGGCGCCACGCCGGGGCAGATCATGGCGATCTTCATGGTGCAGGGCACGGTGATTGGCGTGGTCGGCACCTTGATCGGCACCGTGGTGGGGATTCTCGCCGCGCTGAACGTGAGTGCGGCGATCGCCGGGCTGGAAGTGTTGATCGGCCACAAGTTCCTCAACTCCGACGTCTACTTCATCGACTACTTGCCGTCCCAGGTGCAGAGCCAGGACGTGTTGATGGTCGGCGCCGCTGCGTTGGTCCTGAGTTTTCTTGCCACCCTGTATCCAGCCTGGCGCGCGGCACGTACCCAGCCGGCGCAGGCTTTACGTTATGAGTGAATCGGGCATGAGTGAAAAAGCAATCCTGAGCTGCCGCAACCTGGGCAAATCCTACGAGGAAGGCCCGGAATCCGTGGTGGTGCTGTCCAACCTGCAGTTGGAGCTGCACCCGGGCGAGCGCGTGGCGATCGTCGGCAGTTCCGGTTCCGGCAAAAGTACCTTGCTCAACCTGTTGGGCGGCCTTGATACGCCGTCCCAGGGCAGCGTGTGGCTGGCCGGCGAAGAACTGTCGGCCCTGGGCGAGAAGGCCCGTGGCCAGCTGCGCAACCGTTCGCTGGGCTTTGTGTACCAGTTCCACCACTTGCTGCCTGAGTTTACCGCCCTGGAAAACGTCTGCATGCCGCTGTTGATCGGCAAGACGGCGATCCCGGAAGCGCGTCAGCGTGCCAAGGCGTTGCTGGAGCGCGTCGGCCTGGGCCATCGCCTGGAGCACAAACCGGCTGAATTGTCCGGCGGCGAGCGCCAGCGTGTGGCGATTGCCCGCGCCCTGGTCAACAACCCGGGCCTGGTGATGCTCGACGAGCCCACCGGCAACCTCGACTCCCACACCGCGCAGGGCATCAAGGACTTGATGCTGGAACTGAGCACCCAGATGCGCACCGCGTTTTTGGTGGTGACCCATGACATGAGCATGGCCCGTCAGATGGACCGCGTGCTGCATCTGCAGGAAGGTCATCTGGTCGCCATCTGACCTGTTTCAAGCCCGGCGCCTGACGCCGGGTTTTCTATTTTTTCAACGGTGCCCGCGAATGTTCAGACCGTTATCGATTTTCATCGGCACGCGCTATACCCGCGCCAAGCGCCGCAACCGTTTTGTTTCGTTTATCTCGATGACCTCGATGATCGGCCTCGCCCTGGGCGTGCTGGCGATGATCGTGGTGTTGTCGGTGATGAACGGCTTCCAGCGGGAAATGAGCTCACGCATCCTCGGCATGGTGCCCCACGCGACCATCGTTGGCGTAAAGCCGATCAGCGACTGGCAGCCGGTGGCCGCCGCTGCGATGAAGAACCCTGAAGTGACCGCCGCCGTGCCGTTCACCGAGATGGACGGCATGCTGTCCTACAAGGGCGCGATGCAGCCGATCCAGATCAGCGGTGTGGACCCGGCCCAGGAAGGCAAGGTGTCGATTGTTGCCCAGCATATCGTCCAGGGCCATCTGGAAGACCTGAAGCCGGGTGAGTTCGGTGTGGTGATCGGCGAAATCACGGCCAGGCGCTTCCGTCTGAACGTTGGCGACAAGCTGACCCTGATCGTGCCGGAAATCAGCAGCGCACCCGGCGGTATCACCCCGCGCATGCAGCGTTTGAACGTGGTTGGCGTGTTCAAGGTGGGGGCTGAACTGGATGGCTCGATGGCCTTGATCCACATGGCCGATGCCGCCGAGATACAGCATTGGGATCCGAACCAGGTGCAAAGCGTGCGCCTGGCGGTGAAGGACCTGTACGCGGCGCCCAAGGTGTCGGCGGATATCGCTGCCAGCCTTGGGGCTGACTACAAGGCGGACGACTGGACCCACACCCAGGGCAGCCTGTTCAGCGCGATGAAGATGGAAAAAACCATGATTGGCCTGCTGTTGCTGATGATCGTTGCCGTGGCGGCGTTCAACATCATCGCGACCTTGATCATGGTGGTGAACGACAAGGGCGCCGACATTGCGATCCTGCGCACCATCGGCGCCACGCCACGGCAGATCATGGCGATCTTCATGGTGCAGGGCACGGTGATCGGGATCGTCGGTACCTTGATCGGCGGCATCCTCGGCGTGATCGCGGCGCTGAACGTCAGTGAACTGGTGGGTTGGCTGGAGCGGGTGACCGGGCAGCATATCTTCAGTTCGGACGTGTATTTCGTCAGCAACCTGCCTTCGGAGTTGCAGGGTGGGGATGTGTTGCTGATTTGCTCGGCGGGGTTTGTGTTGAGTTTTTTGGCGACGATTTACCCGGCGTATCGCGCGGCGAAGATTGAGCCGGCGCATGCACTGAGATATTCGTAGTTCTTAAGGCCGCCTTCGCGAGCAAGCCCGCTCCCACATTTTGACCGAGTGCATTCAGGACGAATGCGATCGAAATGTGGGAGCGGGCTTGCTCGCGAAAGGGCCGGTAGAGCTTGCATCAATGCCCCTGCGGCAACTCAATCACAAACCTCGTCCAGCCCGTCCCGGACTCACAGAAAATCCGCCCGCCATGGGCCCGCACAATCGACTGGGTAATCGCCAGTCCCAGTCCCGCATGCTCGCTACTCCCTTCATGCCGCGCCGGATCTGCCCGGTAGAACCGATCAAACAACCTCGGCAACAACCCCTCTGGAATGCCTTCCCCGGTGTTTTCCACGCTCAACCTCACGCTTTGCCCGCCCTCGACAACCCGCACACTGACTTCGCCACCCGGCGGGGTGAACCGCAGCGCGTTATCCAGCAGATTGGAAATAGCGCGGCGCAACATGCTGCGGTCACCTGACGTGTTAGCGCCACCTTCCCGAACCAGCCGCACCTGGACGTCTTCCGCCAACGGCGCGAAAAACTCCAGCAATGCATCCACTTCATCCGCCAACACCAGGGTTTCGCGCTTGGGCACCAGCAGCCCATGGTCGGCCTTGGCCAGGTACAGCATGTCGTTGACCAGCTGCGCCATCCATTGCAGTTCTTCCAGATTGCTGTGCAGGGCCTCGCGGTAGTCCTCCAGCGCCCGTGGCTGCGTGAGGATGACTTGGGTGTGTGTCAGTAAATTCGACAGCGGCGTGCGCAGTTCATGGGCTATGTCGGCGGAGAACGCCGAGAGCCGCTGGAAGGCATCGTCCAGGCGCCCGAGCATCGCGTTGAAGGACTGGGCCAGTTCCGCCAGCTCGGCGGGCATTTGGTCCTGGGGCAGGCGCTGGGTCAGGGAATGGGCGGACACGCTGCCAGCCACTTCGCTCATGCGCCTCAGCGGTCGCAACCCGCTGCGGGCGGCCCAGGCACCGAGCAGGGCGGTGGCCAGGGCGGAAAGGCCGACGGTCAACCAGATCAGGTGCTGCATGCGTTGCAGGAAGTGTTGGTGGTGGGTGATGTCGAGCATCAGCGTCAGTTGTGGCGAATCGACGTTGCCGGGCACAAGGGGCTGGTTGTACACCCGGTAATCGGTTCCGGCGTTCTGCAAGCTGTGCAGGCCGGGCTCCTGGGGCAGGGTGATGCCCGGTGCGCCGTCGAACCAGCGCTGGTCGCCGGCGGTGATGCGCAGGGCCAGATCGGGCTGGCGATTGAGTTCTTCGCGCAGCTTCGTTTCTCTTAAGGCAAATAGCTCGGGTGTGTCGGCACCTTGCAATGTGCTGCGCAGTGCCACCAGCTTGCCGTCGAGCAACTGCTGGTCCAGCTCGATAAAGTGCGCCTCGCTGGCGTGGTTGAACAGCACGCCCGCCAGCAGCGAGACCACCGCTGTACAGCCGGCAAACAGCAGTGCCAGGCGGCTGGTCAGGGAAATGCGCTTGATCAACTGAACCGCTCCTCAAGCACGTAGCCCATGCCGCGCACGGTATGGATCAGCTTGTTGGGGAAGTTGTCATCGACTTTCAGGCGCAGGCGGCGGATCGCGACTTCGATGATGTTGGTGTCGCTGTCGAAGTTCATGTCCCAGACCTGGGAGGCAATCAGCGACTTGGGCAGCACTTCGCCCTGGCGGCGCAGCAGCAGTTCCAGCAGCGAGAATTCCTTGGCCGTGAGGTCGATGCGCTGGCCGTCGCGCTCCACCCGGCGGCGGATCAGGTCCAGACGCAGGTCGGCCAGTTGCAGGCTGGTTTCCTGGGGCGGGCTGCTGCCACGACGCAACAGGCTGCGCACCCGAGCCAGCAATTCGGAAAAGGCGAAGGGCTTGACCAGATAGTCGTCGGCGCCCAGTTCCAGGCCATGCACCCGGTCTTCCACGGCGTCCCGCGCGGTAAGGAATAGCACCGGCATGTCGAGCCCGGCGCTGCGTACGGCCTGGAGGATTTGCCAGCCATCACGGCCTGGCAGCATCACATCGAGGATCAACAGGTCGTAGTCACCGGTCAGCGCGAGGTGTTGGCCGCTGGTGCCGTCGGCCACCAGTTCGGTGTTGAACCCGGCCTCGGCCAGGCCCTGGCGCAAGTAGTGGCCGGTTTTCGGTTGGTCTTCGACGATCAGCAGTTTCATGGGCGGCTCATGGCGTTACGTAAACACAGGCTTTATACAGCGCGCTCCCGGCAGCAGGCTCAAGCTGACAAAGTTGTAATCTAGCCGTCAGCTGGTTGGCAGCGGCGCGTTCGTAAAGTGTCCCACAGACTGATTCCGAACCTTTGGAGTGTGACCATGTTTTTGCGTAAATCCTGGTTGTTGGCCGGCTGCCTGATGGTGCTGAGTTTTCCAGTACTGGCGTCGCCGGCTGAAACCTTCGCCTTCGGTGAAGCAGCGCCCGCGGCCAAGGCCACGCGTACCGTGGAAGTGGTGCTGCAGGACATTTCCTTTTCGCCCAAGGCAATCGAGGTAAAAGCGGGCGAGACCGTGCGCTTTGTGCTGGTCAACAAAGGCCAGTTGTTGCACGAGTTCAACCTGGGCGACGCGGCGATGCACGCCGCGCATCAGAAGGAAATGCTCAAGATGCAGGCCAGCGGCATGCTGACGGCGACCGGCATGGGCAAAATGGACCATAGTGCAATGGGCCATGGTGATATGGCAGGCATGAAACACGACGACCCCAACAGCGTGCTGGTAGAGCCGGGCAAGACTGCCGAGCTGACCTGGACCTTCACCAAGGCCGCCGGCCTGGAGTTTGCCTGCAACATCCCCGGGCACTACCAGGCGGGCATGGTCGGCAAGCTGACTGTCAGCCAGTAAGCCACTGACGGGCAAAGGCGGGTAGAATGGCGGCGTTTATTTAGCCAGGTTTCCGCCATGCATCCCGCAGCCGAACATTCGCCGCTGGGCAAGTCCAGTGAATACATCTCCACCTACACCCCTTCGTTGCTGTTCCCGATTCCCCGTGCCGCCAAGTGGGCCGAGCTGGGCCTGAGCGCCGAGACCCTGCCGTATAAAGGTGTGGACTTCTGGAACTGCTTCGAATTGTCCTGGCTGCTGCCGTCCGGCAAGCCTGTGGTGGCCATCGGTGAGTTCAGCATCCCGGCCGACTCGCCGAACATCATCGAGTCGAAATCCTTCAAGCTGTACCTCAACTCGCTGAACCAGACCGCGTTTGCCGATGTGCAGAGCCTGGAGGCAACCTTGCGCACCGACTTGAGTGCAGCCGCCGGCAAGCCAGTAGGCGTGCGTATCCGCAGCCTGGGCGAGGTTGAAGCCGAAGGCGTGGTCGCGTTGCCGGGTGTGTGCATTGATGACCTGGACATTACCGTCAGCAACTACGAGCATCCGCGCCCGGAACTGCTGCGTTGCGACGAGTCGCGTGTGGTGGAGGAGAGCGTCCACAGTCATCTGCTCAAGTCCAACTGCCCGGTGACCAGCCAGCCCGATTGGGGCAGCGTGGCGGTGGAGTACCGCGGTGCGGCGCTGGATCACGCCAGCCTGCTGGAATACCTGGTGAGCTTTCGCCAGCATTCAGACTTCCATGAACAGTGCGTGGAGCGGATCTTTCTCGACCTGCAGCGCCTGCTCAAGCCGCAGAAACTGACGGTGTATGCACGGTATGTGCGTCGGGGCGGGCTGGATATCAACCCGTATCGCAGCACGGAAGATGTGCAATTGCAGAACCTGCGTCTCGCTCGCCAGTAGCCTTTACACAAAGTAAATGTGGGAGCGGGCTTGCTCGCGAAAGCGGTGTATCAGTCAGCCTATGTATTAGCTGACGGGCCGCATTCGCGAGCAAGCCCGCTCCCACATTGGGTATGTGTTCGGCTATCAGATCCCGATATTACCCAGGGTTACCACAATATTGCGCAAGGTCCCGGCGATGCCCGGGTGGTCCAGTTCGAAGCGTTCTACTGCCAGGTTTACGCCATCGGCGATACTTGGGTCCTGAATGGCGCCTTCCAGCGGCTCCTGAACTTCCAGTTCAGCGATCAGTGTTTGCAGCTCTTCGCGCTTTTCGAGGGGCATTTCTGGATTCTGATCCAATTGCTCGCGCAAAATTTTGACCTGTTCTTGCAGTTGTTCGCGGGCAGGCATGGCGTTCTTCCTTTTATCGATAGGCACTGGCATAGACCGCGGCACGCCGTGAAAGGTCTACGGGCTGACCTGTAGATTAATCCACTGGCGCCGACTGTGCATGATCTCGATCAGGGCTTCTCGCCTTTGAGCTGGCGCAGGCTGATGTCGGCCAGGCAGGTGTGCAGCTCGCCGAGGTGGTCAATTACCGAGTGCACCCCCAGCCCGTACAGCGCAACCGTCGCCTTGGCGCGCTTGTGTTCGCGCTCCTGTTCGCTGAGTGCCTGCCATTGCGCCGGTGAAAGCCCGCACAGTGAGCCGCAGGAAGCCAGGCCGATGGTCCACAGCCCGGCGTTAAGCCCCGATTGCAGCAGGCGTGGCTCGCCGCTGACCAATACGCAGCCTTCCAGGCGTTCGATATTCAGTTCCATCAATGCCTGCCAGCACGCGTGGGGCGCGGGCCAGCGGGTGGGCGAGGGCTTGGCGGCCTTGATCCAGCGTGGCAGCACGGCAGCGAGGGGCGTGGAAACCGAAAGGGGTAACTCGTCCAGCCACGCGCAAGGCACGCGCTGTTCTTCGAGGCTGCGCAGGATCTTCAGAGCGCCGACGGTGGCCGGGGTGTCGCTTGAGGGGGCGGAATCGGCGCGGGCCTGGGAACCAAAATCCACCAGGCAACCACTCAGCCCGAACAGTACGGCCGTCAAGGACGGCGCGCTGGCAGCAACAATTTCGGCGTGTGGCATCTCGACGTCCCTGAAATAGCAGTCACGCTATCGGACGCTGATGACAGGCAAGTTACATTGGCTGTAATTGTAGGAATTTTGTCCATTTATTCGAATGACATTTCTGCAAGGCTGCCTAATCTGACACTTCCGTCATATACTGACGGCCTCATTCAGGGCATAGCGCCCATGACAGACCATTCAAGGAGTTCAAGCTATGCGCTGGAGCCAATGTCTAGCTCAGCTATCCGTGTGTGCCAGCGTATTGCTGGTGCCTTTCGCGGCCCAGGCGGCCTCGGAAGATGATCCATGGGAAAGCGTCAACCGCCCGATCTTCACCTTCAACGACACCGTTGACACCTACGCCCTCAAGCCTTTGGCCCAAGGCTATCAGTTCGTGACCCCGCAATTCGTGCAGGACGGCGTTCACAACTTCTTCCGCAACATCGGCGACGTCGGCAACTTTGCCAACGACGTGTTGCAACTCAAGCCTCACGCTGCCGGCGTCGACACTGCCCGTCTGCTGATGAACACCACGTTCGGCGTGCTGGGTTTCATTGATGTAGGCACCAAAATGGGGCTGCAACGCAATGACGAAGACTTCGGCCAGACCCTCGGTCACTGGGGCGTCGGTAGCGGTCCTTACGTGATGCTGCCACTGCTGGGCCCAAGCACCCTGCGTGACGCGCCGTCCAAGTACGTGGACAGCTACACTCAGCCATACCGCTACATGAACGATATCGGCTGGCGCAACAGCACCTTCGGCCTGAATATCGTCGACACACGTGCCAGCCTGCTGTCCTCCGAGAAGCTGATCAGCGGCGACAAATACACCTTCATCCGCAACGCTTACCTGCAGAACCGCGAGTTCAAGGTCAAGGATGGCAAGGTTGTAGACGACTTTTAAGCCTCAGGCTTGAATGAAGAAGGCGGCCCTCGGGTCGCCTTTTTTATCGGCGGGATTTGAGGTTTATCCGTGGCTTACGTCCTTACTTTAAGTCGCGGTTTCAAGCGTTCTTATAACCACCGGTGATTTGCGGTGTAAAGACGCCCGGCGACCATCGCCATGAGCTTGAAACCCCTGGCGGATGGGAGTACCGTCTGCGCCTTAGAAGGGCACCTCTGCTTTACCTTTGTGCATGGGCAAAATCCAGGTACTTTGTAGGACAGAGAGGCTAGAAAGCGAATCCAGTAGTGAGCCCGGCCATTGTCGAGCTGCCTACGCCAACCTAATTCTGGCGCCGTTTGCCCACATGCAGAAAACCAGTGCCACGCTGCTGATAATCGATGACGACGAAGTAGTGCGCGCGAGTCTCGCAGCCTATTTGGAAGACAGTGGCTTCAGCGTCCTGCAGGCCAGCAACGGCCTCCAGGGTCTCCAGGTATTCGAGCGCGACAAGCCCGACCTTGTGATCTGCGACCTGCGCATGCCTCAGGTGGGCGGCCTCGAGCTGATCCGCCAGGTGACTGACATTTCCCCGCAGACGCCGGTGATCGTCGTGTCCGGTGCCGGCGTGATGAACGATGCCGTCGAGGCCTTGCGCCTGGGCGCCGCCGACTACCTGATCAAGCCCCTGGAAGACCTGGCCGTGCTGGAGCACTCGGTGCGCCGCGCGCTGGATCGTGCACGGTTGCTGCTGGAAAACCAGCGTTACCGTGAAAAGCTCGAAACCGCCAACCGCGAACTCGAAGCCAGCCTGAACCTGCTCCAGGAAGACCAGAACGCCGGTCGCCAGGTGCAGATGAACATGCTGCCGGTGAGTCCATGGACCATCGACGAGTTCAAGTTTGCTCACCAGATCATCCCGTCGCTGTACCTCTCGGGTGACTTTGTCGACTATTTCCGCGTTGATGAGCGGCGTGTCGCGTTCTACCTGGCCGACGTTTCCGGCCACGGCGCCTCCTCGGCATTCGTGACCGTGTTGTTGAAATTCATGACCACACGGCTGTTGTTCGAATCCAAGCGCAATGGCACCTTGCCGGAGTTCACCCCTTCGCAAGTGCTGGGCCACATCAACCGGGGCCTGATCAGCTGCAAGCTGGGCAAGCACGTGACGATGGTCGGCGGCGTGATTGATGAAGAAACAGGTCTTTTGACCTACAGCATTGGCGGTCACCTGCCATTGCCGGTTTTATACACTCCAGACAGTGTGCGCTACCTGGAAGGGCGTGGTTTGCCGGTTGGCTTGTTCAATGAGGCCACCTACGAAGACCACATCCTGGAACTGCCGCCGACATTTAGCCTGACGCTGATGTCTGACGGTATCCTGGACCTTTTGCCAGAGCCTACACTCAAAGAGAAAGAAGCCGCCTTACCCCAACGGGTCAGGTCGGCGGGCGGCAGCCTGGATGGCCTGCGGCAGGTTTTTGGATTGGCCACGCTAGGGGAGATGCCGGATGATATCGCCCTATTGGTGTTGAGCAGGAATCTTTGATGAGTACCGGAAGAATCCAATTCGCCGAGCAAGACGGGACTTTTGTCCTGAAATTTGTCGGTGAAGTGCGCCTGACCTTGTGTTCGGCGCTGGATGCGACGATTGAGCGGATCTTCACAGCCTTGAATTTCTCGGCGATCGTGATCGATCTGACCGAAACCCGCAGCATCGATAGCACCACCCTTGGGCTGTTGGCCAAGTTGTCCATTCTGTCTCGGCAGAAGGTCGGACTGCTGCCGACTGTCGTCACCACCCACGAAGACATCACCCGTCTGTTGCAGTCCATGGGCTTCGATCAAGTGTTCAACATCGTTGATCGCCCGATCCCGTGCCCGGAATGCCTGACCGACCTGCCATCTCAGGACCAGTCCGAGGAAGTGGTACGGATCAAGGTGCTGGAAGCCCACAAGATCCTGATGGGCTTGAACGACTCCAACCGCGAGGCGTTCCACGACTTGGTGAATGCGCTGGAGCGGCACTAATTTCCAGCTGAAACACTGTCAAAGTGTGGGAGGGGGCTTGCTCCCGAAAGCGCCGGGTCAGTAGTGAATATAGCGACTGACACCCTGTATTCGGGAGCAAGCCCCTCCCACATTTTTGACTGAGTTCGGCTCGAAATCGGCTAATACAAAAAAAGGGCGGCACCCTTACAGGTGCCGCCCTTTTTGTCGCCGCCGTTTTTACAGCTTGGCGGTCAACAGTGCTTCGAGTTTTTCCTGGTCGCGGGCGAACTGACGAATGCCCTCGGCCAGCTTCTCGGTCGCCATCGCATCTTCGTTGGACTCCCAACGGAACTGCGCTTCGGTCAAGTGCACACGCGCTTCGCCCGCGTGGCCCGGCGCCAATTTGCGCTCCAGCTTGCCATTGTCGGCGGCCAGTTTTTCCAGCAGGTCCGGGCTGATGGTCAGGCGATCGCAACCGGCCAGCTCTTCGATCTGGCTCAGGTTACGGAAGCTCGCACCCATCACCACGGTCTTGTAGCCGTTGGCTTTGTAGTAGTTGTAGATGCGTGTCACCGACTGCACGCCCGGATCATCGGAACCGGTGTAGTCGTTGCCGTTGGCCTTCTTGTACCAGTCGTAGATACGGCCCACGAACGGCGAAATCAGGAACACGCCGGCTTCAGCGCAAGCCACGGCCTGGGCGAAGGAGAACAGCAGGGTCAGGTTGGTCTGGATGCCTTCCTTTTCCAGCTGCTCGGCAGCGCGAATGCCTTCCCAGGTGGAGGCGATCTTGATCAGCACGCGGTCGCGGCCAATGCCGGCTTTTTCGTACAGGTCGATCAGACGGTGCGCGCGCTTGAGTACGGCGTCGGTGTCGAACGACAGGCGGGCATCCACTTCAGTGGAAATGCGGCCGGGTACCACTTTGAGGATTTCCTGGCCGACGGCTACCGCGAAACGGTCGCTGGCCAGGCCTACGTCGCCGTTGCAGTCGGCAACGCACTCGTCCAGCAGCTTGGCATAAGCCGGGATCGATGCGGCCTTGAGCAGCAGCGAAGGGTTAGTGGTGGCGTCCACCGGCTTGACGCGAGCGATAGCTTCAAAGTCGCCGGTATCGGCAACGACAGTGGTGATTTGTTTGAGTTGTTCCAGCTTGGAAGTCATGGGCGTGCTCTGTCCTATGGGTCTGATGACATTACCCGAGCGCTGACAGCCGCTCAAGGGCGCAAATGCATTCGATCGTTTGCGAGGGCAACAACCTGAAAACGGCCGTTTGAAACACCGGCCACTGCTGAATAGGAGGCCAAAACAGCCGTCAGGTTCAACCCGACTGCCCGATGACCGCTCCGATCAAACGCTGGGAGCTGCCTCGCCTGCGATAACGTCCCCACAGCCCCCCAATCCTCCTGACACACCCCCACCCAAAATGTGGGAGCGGGCTTGCTCGCGAAGGCGTCGTATCAGCCTCCAAATAAACCCACTGATACCCAACTCACCGCCCCTCCAACAACTCCCCCGCCTTATCCAGCAACGCCAGCGGATCACTGGCCTTATGAATATCTACCGACAACAACTGCCGAAACTTCCGAGCCCCCGGGAAACCCGTCCCCAGCCCCAGAACATGGCGCGTGATGTGGTGCATCGATCCACCTGTTGCCAGATGCTCGGCTATATACGGACGCAACTGCGCCAGCGCCTCGGCCCGGGTGATCGCCGGCGCGGTGCTGCCAAACAGCTGCTGATCCACCTCGGCCAGCACATACGGATTGTGATAAGCCTCACGGCCCAGCATCACGCCGTCGAACGTCTGCAAATGCTCCTGGCACTGCTCCAGCGTCTTGATCCCGCCGTTGAGAATGATCTCAAGCTCCGGGAAATCCTGCTTCAACTGCGCCGCCACGTCGTAGCGCAATGGCGGGATGTCCCGATTTTCCTTTGGCGACAACCCTTCCAGAATCGCAATCCGTGCATGCACGGTAAAACTGGTGCAGCCCGCGTCCTTCACCTGGCCGACGAAATCGCATAGCTCGGCATAACTGTCCCGGCCATTGATACCGATGCGGTGCTTCACCGTCACCGGGATCGAAACCGCGTCCTGCATCGCCTTCACGCAGTCCGCCACTAAAGCCGGGTGCGCCATCAGGCAGGCGCCGATCATGTTGTTCTGAACCCTGTCGCTTGGGCAGCCGACGTTGAGGTTCACCTCGTCGTAACCGGCATCCTGGGCCATACGGGCGCAGGCGGCCAGGTCGGCAGGGACGCTACCCCCCAACTGCAAGGCAAGTGGGTGCTCGGCTTCGTTGTGACGCAGGAAGCGTTCGTGGTCGCCGTGGAGGATTGCACCGGTGGTGACCATCTCCGTGTAGAGGAGGGCGTTTTTGGAGAGCAGGCGCAGGAAGTACCTGCAGTGTCTATCTGTCCAATCCATCATCGGGGCAACAGAGAAACGACGGGAGATCAATGGCGTTTGTGCTATGTGTAAGGACATTAGGGTCTGAGGTGGATAAGGCGAAGGGTGGACAGTTTAACAGGAATGGGTCTGGTCCCGTGGAGGTCAGTGCCAGAGCTTCAGTTGCCTTGGCACTGTTTCAGCCTATTTCTTCTTTTTGTCAGGCGCTTGAGTCAACGCTGAAGCCGCCACAGATTTTACATCCGGCGGAGTGCTTGGATCGGCCAGCAGCTTGGCTGCTTTTGAAGCGACGCTTTCACTGGTTTTTTCGTCTTTAGCCATTACTTAAGCATCCCTGTACGTAGATCGCAGGATCATCTGAATTGATGCCTGGTCGGCTTTAATATGTAGGGGCTAACTGTTGATATCGCCAATCAGAATATGTGCCGGGATAATTCGTCGCCAAAATGACATCAAGCTGAACCAACGCTGTCTCCCAGCAAAGTTTCATAATTCCTACAGGTATTGAGGCCTACGCTCGCTCCATAAGCGTGTATGCCCACGCCTCCTGCCCAAAGGGAACTGAAAAATGACCTCCAACCTCGTCAAAGTCGTGATGATTGCCGGCGTGTTGCTGTTGAGCGCTTGTTCGACGGGTTCGTCGGGCGAGAGCAGCGATCCTTGTTTCACCGGCGGATGCCAGGCCTTTGGTGACCATAGCCCCAGCAAAGCCGCCAAGATGAATTTTGGGGGCAGTGCGCTTGGGAGTAGTTATGGGGAGTATGGTTCGGGGTTGTTGCATGATGACTGACTGATCGGGGTGGGGCAGTCATCACTCAGTGACTGACCCACCGCTTTCGCGAGCAAGCCCGCTCCCACACTGGATCGTGGGCGGGCCTTGGAGGTGTGGCGTTAATGGCCTCCCTTCATGCGACGCGCAATCAGGTAGATGCCCAGGCCAACAAGTGCCGTAGCCGCGCCAATGTAGCCCGTACTGGTCCACCCATACCCCGCCGTAATCGCCATCCCGCCAAACCACGGCCCCAGCGCATTCGCCAGGTTAAACGCCGCGTGGTTGGACGCCGCCGCCAGGCTCGGTGCTTCATGAGCAATGTCCATCAAGCGGATCTGCAGCGGCGCGGCCATGGCGATCATGGTGCCGACCAGGCCAATGCCCAGCAGTACGCTCCACAGCGAGCTGGCGGCGAAGGTGAAGAAAATCAGCACGGCCATCGACCACACCATAATCCAACCCACGGCGCGAAATTGCAGGCGATCAAACAGTTTGCCGCCGGCGATGTTGCCGATGATGCCGCCTACGCCAAACGCGGCCAAACCGAATGGAATCCACTGTGGCGACACTTTGGTCACTTCAAGCATGGTCGGCGCCAAGTAGCTGAACACGCAAAACATTCCGGCAAAACCGATGGCGCCTATGGACAGCGCCATCCACACCTGCGGTTTGGTGAAGGCGCGCAGTTCTTTGCGCGGGTCGCTGCGGGGTTCGTCGTGGCGATCTGGTACGAATTGCCAGACCAGCGCGATGGTGCACAGGGCGATGGCGCTGACCAGCGCGAACGCCGAGCGCCAGCCCAGGTGCTGGCCGAGGAAGGTGGCGATGGGGTTGCCGAGCAACATGGCCAGGGTCAGGCCCATCATCACGCGGGCGACGGCGCCGGCGCGTTTGTCGTTCGGTACCATGCTTGAGGCGACCACGGCGGCGATGCCGAAGTAGGCGCCGTGTGGCAGGCCGCTGATGAAGCGGAAGGCCACCAGCGAGCCGAAGGTCGGGGTGAAGGCGGTGGCAAGGTTGCCCAGGGCATACAGGCCCATCAGCAGCAGGAGCATGTGTTTACGCAGCAGTTTGGCGCCGAGGATCGCCAGCAGCGGTGCGCCGACCATCACGCCCAACGCGTAGGCGCTGATGGCGTGGCCCACTTGCGGTTCGCTGAGGTTGAGGTTGTGGGCGATGTCGGGCATCAGGCCCATGATGGCGAATTCGCCGGTGCCGATCGCGAAGGCGCCCACGGCCATGGCAGCTTCCATTTTGGCGGCGCTGCGCGCGGGCAGCACGTGCCCGGGTGTTTGCTGGATAGTCATGGGTAACTCTGTTGAAGTGCACGAAGGACAGCCGCCGATGCTACGCAAGCAGCGGCGAAGGTGTCTAGAACAGCCTTTTTCAGCAGAGTTCAGTTTCATCAAACAGCCTGTGACGCCACGTCGCGCCTGCCAGGCTTGACACTGAGGCGTTAAAACCCGCGATTTAGAGCCGTCAATTGGCCAAACAGCGCATACCGGCCGTTTGCCGTGATATTCTGCGCGCCGTCTTGGTCTAGTCTTTCTCCGGTGCGTACACCCGTATACGTCCCGGCGGTTGGCTGTCGCCCAGGTAGCTGAAGCCAATAATGATAAGAAGTCAGCGCAGAAGGGACATAAAAGTGAGGTCGATACGTCGGCCTTGTGTGCCCACCCTGCGGTCCCCGAATGAATGTGCAAACCCCGCGGTGCGTTGCCTGGCGCAGCGTGATTGAGGGTTGCCCATGATCAGGGGCAGTGGGGCGGATGGCGTTCTATCATAGGTGCTACTGATGTTTAAAAAAGTAAACACTGCCCTGCTGGGGCTGGCTTTGTCGATGGGGATCACCTCCGTTCACGCGGAAGAGGCAAAGAAAGTCGATGTGCTGCTGATCGGCGGCGGCATCATGAGTGCGACCCTGGGTGTGTGGCTCAATGAGCTGCAACCGGATTGGTCGATGGAGATGGTCGAGCGCCTTGATGGCGTGGCCGAAGAAAGCTCCAACGGCTGGAACAACGCCGGTACCGGTCACTCGGCCCTGGCTGAGCTGAACTACACCCCGGAAGACAAGAACGGCAACGTTGAAATCCCGAAAGCGGTCGAGATCAACGAAGCGTTCCAGATCTCCCGTCAGTTCTGGTCCTGGCAGGTTCAGCAGGGCGTCCTGAAGAACCCGCGTTCGTTCATCAACTCCACTCCGCACATGAGCTTTGTGTGGGGCGATGACAACATCAAGTTCCTGAAGAAGCGTTATGAAGCGCTGCAAGCGAGCCCGCTGTTCGCCGGTATGCAGTACTCCGAAGACCCGGTGCAGATCAAGAAGTGGGTCCCGTTGATGATGGAAGGGCGTGACCCGAACCAGAAAATCGCGGCCACCTGGACCCCGATCGGTACGGACGTGAACTTCGGCGAGATCACCCGCCAGTTCGTCGCTCACCTGCAAACTACGCCGAAGTTCGACTTGAAACTGTCGAGCGAAGTGCAGGACATCACCAAGAACGCCGACGGTTCGTGGCGTGTCAGCTACAAGAACCTGAAAGACGGCACCAAGACTGAAACCGACGCCAAGTTCGTGTTCATCGGCGCGGGCGGCGGTGCACTGCACCTGCTGCAGAAGTCGGGCATTCCTGAAGCCAAGGAATACGCTGGCTTCCCTGTGGGCGGTTCGTTCCTGGTCACCGATAACCCAACGATTGCCGAGCAGCACCTGGCCAAGGCCTACGGTAAAGCTTCGGTTGGCGCACCGCCGATGTCGGTTCCGCACCTGGACACCCGCGTGCTGGATGGCAAGCGCGTTATTCTGTTTGGCCCATTCGCAACCTTCTCGACCAAGTTCCTGAAAGAAGGCTCGTACCTGGACCTGCTGACCAGCACCACCACCCACAACATCTGGCCAATGACCAAAGTCGGTATTCGCGAATACCCACTGGTCGAGTACCTTGCCGGCCAACTGATGCTGTCGGATGACGACCGCTTCAAGGCGCTGCAAGAGTACTTCCCGAACGCCAAGAAAGAAGACTGGCGCCTGTGGCAAGCCGGTCAGCGTGTGCAGATCATCAAGCGTGACGAAGAGCAGGGCGGCGTCCTGAAACTCGGTACCGAAGTGGTCAGCTCCGCCGACAACACCATTGCAGGCCTGTTGGGTGCATCGCCAGGCGCGTCCACCGCGGCTCCGATTATGCTGACCGTGCTGCAAAAAGTGTTCAAGGAACAGGTTGCTTCCCCTGCCTGGCAGGAAAAACTGCACCAAATCGTGCCTAGCTACGGCACCAAGCTGAACGACAGCCCTGAAGCTGTTGCTAAAGAATGGGCCTACACCGCCAACATTCTGCAGCTGACACCGCCGCCAGCGATTCCGCAGCTGACTGCTCCAAAAGCCACCGAGGCTGCAAAGCCTTCGGCTGAGCCGAGCAAGCCAGCTTCTGACCTCGCGCTGTAAGGCGTTGGTGAGGTCCTGATTCAGGACCAAGCCGATGTAAAAAGCCCGCTGAACCGGTAACGGTCAGCGGGCTTTTTGTTGGCTTTACGAGGGCATTTACCAGTGACCGGCGGGCAACTCGACTTGCCGCTCTGCCGCCGCCAAGGCCGCCTTCAGGCCCTCTTTATCCAGAGGTATGCAGTACGCAGGCTTGGCTCGTTCAAACCGCCAGCTTTCATCCAGCCCGCCGGCATCCACCGCGTCGAATCCGATCTCGTCCAGCAACGCAATCACTTGCGCCTTGGCTGCCGGGTCATCCGCAGCCACCGGGAGCGCACGCCGGTCGGGTGCGCCGCTGCTGCGAGCATCCTGGGTCAAGTCCGGCGCCAGGATCGCGTTGAACACTTTCACCACATTCGACTGTGACAGGTGCTCGGCCACCAACCGGCTGGTGGTGGTTTCAAAGCGGTCGAGCACGGGAATGTGGCCGTCACGATTCGGGTAGTAGTTGTTGGCATCCAGCACTGTTTTGCCTTCCAGCCACTGCGCCGGCACGCTGCGGTAATGCTCGAACGGAATGGCCAGCAATACCAGTTCGCCAAATTGCGCCGCGTTCTGCGCGGTGCCCACTTGAACCCCACGAATGCCACTCAGCACGCTGCTCATGGACTGGGGGCCACGGGAGTTGCTCAACATCACTTCATGGCCGGCGGCCAACGCCAACTGCGCAACGGCGCGTCCGATAAAGCCTGCTCCGATGATGCCAATTTTCATGTCGGTGCTCCTTTGTTGAGAGAGCCGTTATGATGATTGGCTACTGGATGAGGATAAATGGCCGTTTTGGTCTTGGTGTTGTTACTGGGAGTAGTGAATGATGGACCGCCTTTCAAGCATGAGTGCCTTTGTGATGGCGGCCGAGCTTGGGTCCTACGCTCGTGCGGCCGAGCGCCTGGAGATGTCGCCGCAGATGGTGGCCAAGCATGTGGCGGCCCTGGAGCATCGGCTGGGCGCGCGTTTGCTCAACCGCACCACGCGTCGGCAAAGCCTGACGGAGCTGGGCAGCGCGTACTACGAGCGCTGCAAACATATCCTGGCGGAGGCAGAGGCGGCAGATTCCCTCGCACAGATCATGAATGACACGCCGCGAGGCAAACTCAAGGTCAGCGCGCCCGTGACCTTTGGCTCCTACAGCCTGATGCCGCTGGTGACCGAGTTTTTGCGGGACAACCCCGAGGTAGAAATCGACCTGCACCTGACCGACCGGTTTGTCGACCTGGTGGAGGAGGGCTACGAAGTGGCGTTCCGCATCGGCCCTCTGGCAAGCAACAGCCTCACCGCCAGGCCGCTGCAGCAGTACCGCTTGGTGGTCTGCGCCGCACCGAAATACCTGGCCGAACGCGGCACGCCACAGACGCCCGCAGACCTTGAGCGCCACGAGTGCCTGGGGTACGCCTATTGGTCACGCCCGGTTGATCGCGAATGGTCGTTCTATCAAGGCTCTATCTTGCACAAGGCGCAGGTCGCCAGCCGTCTGCACGTGAACGAAAGCCGGGCCCTTATGTCTGCCGCGCTGGATGGTTTCGGGATTGTCTTGGGGCCTGAAGACTTTTTACGCTCGGCGTTGAACAGCGGCGAACTGGTGCGCTTGCTGCCGGACTTTGAAGCGCCAAGCCGGCAGATGCATTTGCTCTACACCGCGAACCGCCAGCGCACGGCCAAGCTGCGGCGATTTGTCGACGCGGTACTGCGGCGTTTTGGCCCGCAGTGATCCAGAGCCAGTTTTTCTTTACCTACAGTCCGCTCGTGGGTTCAGCAACCTGACAGTTGGCACCTGTTAAAAAGTCTTATAGCCAAGCAGGAGCGCGGCTGGAACAAGGGGGTATTTTTTTACCGATGTAAACGCTGGGCGGTGACGCCCGAGGATTCTTTATGTTGTTACGTTATGCGGCATTGGCGGCTCTGGTCGTCGCGGCTTCCGGGTGTGTAGAGGAGCGGGTCGTGCATGATCGACGACCGGTGCAGCGTGAATATGTAGAAGTCGTCGCGCCGCAACCGCCGCCGGTGCAGGTCATTGAGGTCGAGCCCGAAGGGCGGCCAGGCTACCTGTGGTCACGCGGTTATTGGCGTTGGGAAGGCGGGCGTTATATGGCGGTGCATGGCCACTGGGAGCCGGAGCGCCCAGGCTATCGCTACGTGCATCCGCATTGGGTACAGCGCAATGACGGCTATCACTGGCAGGGCGGCGGTTGGGTTCGCTGACCGTATTGCTATCGTTTAAATCGGCTTCCTGGTACCCAGGAGCCGAACTTCCCTGAGCAGCGCCGCGCCCAATTGGCCGGTGCCAAGCTCCTTGTAACCCACGGCTTTTACATCACCGTTCTCTTCCGCCTGGATGAGGATTACCGGTGTTTCCTTTCGTGTGCCTTCGTCGACATGCATCGCATATTGCGGGATATCCAGCTTGATCGGCGTACCTGCCGCCTTGCCTTTCACATTGATCAGAAACGCCGCACAACCGGCATCCACATCCTGGCTGTTGGCGGAGCGCCCGCTGACGAAGCAGGTATCGGGCAGGTCGGGCCAGGTGATGGCTTCGGCGAGGGTCAGTGGGGACGTGAATGCCAGGCCGGCGAGAAGAAGCGTGCGCACGTTGGTTTTATCTCTGGATAAAGTCGTTAACGGTATTTTCTACCAAAGCCTTTACGTTGCTGCAACGCAACGCAGCGTCTCAGGTCAGCCGACGCATGCCTGTGGCCTTGGCTGCGTTGACGTCAAATGTCGCCGTATATTCACATCCCGCTGCGTGGGCACAGCGTTCAATCAGGCAGTCGGCGAAATCGGCCTTGGTGCTTGTGAATCGCCGCAGTGCTTGCCAGATAACTTCGGCGTGCTCTACAGTCAGTTCCCGGGTGCGTAGCAGCGTCTCCAGGACCGCAACCACTTCGCTCTTGGCTGACTGGTAGCTGGACTGCAGGACCCATACCAACTCCACCACTGAAACCAGGCTGACAAAACCCGGCGAGGCAGTGGTGAGTGATTCGATCAGCCTGGATGCCTTTGGCGATTGAACGGGATCATCCTGGGTGACGTAGCGCACGAGCACATTGGTATCCAGTCCGATCATCGTGCTTTTGCTCCCTGTGCAGCGATGGCCAGGTTCATTTCTTCGATGCTGACAGGCTTGGCGGGCTTGCGGATCAACCCCTTCAGGTCCAGCACGGTTTTGCTGGCCGCGATGATGGCGAATTTGCCATCCTCCATTTCGATAAATTCGACCCGGTCGCCAGTGTCCAGCCCAAGTGCGGCCCTAACTTGAACAGGGATGGTTATTTGGCCTTTTGACGTGAGTGTGGCGGTAGCCATGTTGAAAACCTCTAGCGTGATACTCCTTACCTTAGGGTAAGGAGTATTAGAGGGCAAGATCCATTGGTCCATAGGTTACTCATTTGGCATCGGTGGGTCGGAACAGGTAAAACGATAGTTCGAACTACCCCCGTCGGCACGCCTGAAACCCGACTCAAGAGATACAACATATGACCGACCGCCACCTCATCATCCCCACCTCCATGCACCCTATCGTCGAACGTGCCGGCTACGTCCCTGCCGTAAAAGTCGGCAAGACCCTGTACTGCGCAGGCCAGGTCGGGCGCACGGAAAACCTGGAAGTCATCACCGACCCCGAGGCGCAATTCATCGCAGCCTGGGAGAGCCTGCGGCGGGTATTGGAGGAAGGGGGTTGTACTTTCGAAGACGTGGTCGACATGACCACCTACCACGTGAACATGAGCGAACACATGGCGGTTTTCCGTGAAGTGAAAAACCGCCTGTTCCCCCGAGGGCTGTGTGCCTGGACGGTCATTGGCGTATCAGAACTGGCCAACCCAGGCTTGCTGCTGGAGATCAAGTGCGTAGCGGTTCAGCGCTGACTCACTGCACCACGCGGTAGCACGGCACGTACGCAGCGCCGCCCGGCAGTTTCATCCGGTGCTGCTCCACAAACGCCTTCAGCAATTCATCCAGCGGTTTCATGATCGCCGGGTCGCCATGGATCTCATACGGCCCGTTCTGCTCGATCAGGCGGATGCCCTTGTCCTTGACGTTGCCCGCCACGATCCCCGAGAACGCCCGGCGCAGGTTGGCTGCCAGTTCATGGGGCGGCAGGGCGTGGCTCAATTGCAGGCTGGCCATGTTGGCGTGGGTCGGGTCGAACGGGCGCTGGAAGCCTTCGTCGATCTTCAGCAGCCAGTTGAAGTGGAACGCATCGTTGCGCTCACGGCGGAACTGTTTGACCGCTTTCAAACCGGCGGTCATCTGCCGTGCTACTTCAGCCGGGTCGTCAATGATGATCTGGTAGTGGGCCTGGGCCGCTTCGCCCAGGGTCGCGCCGACGAACGCGTGCAGTTGTTGCAGGTACGGCGCCGCATGTTTCGGCCCGGTGAGGATCACCGGGAACGGTACGTCGCGGTTGTCCGGGTGCATCAGGATGCCCAGCAGGTACAGGAACTCTTCGGCCGTACCGGCGCCGCCCGGGAAGATGATGATGCCGTGGCCGACGCGCACAAAGGCTTCGAGGCGCTTTTCGATGTCCGGCAAAATCACCAGCTCATTGACGATCGGGTTCGGCGCCTCGGCGGCGATGATGCCCGGCTCGGTCAGGCCCAGGTAGCGCCCGCCGGTAATGCGTTGCTTGGCGTGGGAAATGGTCGCGCCCTTCATCGGGCCTTTCATCACGCCGGGGCCGCAGCCGGTGCACACGTCGAGGCTGCGCAGGCCCAGTTCGTGGCCGACTTTCTTGGTGTATTTGTATTCTTCGGTATTGATCGAGTGCCCGCCCCAGCACACCACGATCTTCGGCTCGACGCCCGGGCGCAGGGTGCGGGCGTTGCGCAGCAGGTGAAACACGTAGTCGGTGATGCCCTGGGAGCTGCTCAGGTCGATGCGCTGGCTGTCCAGTTCGTTTTCGGTGTAGACGATGTCACGCAGGGCGCTGAACAGCATCTCACGGGTGCTGGCGATCATTTCGCCATCGACGAAGGCGTCAGCCGGGGCGTTCAGCAGTTCCAGGCGTACGCCGCGGTCTTGCTGGTGGATGCGTACTTCGAAGTCTTTGTAGGCGTCGAGGATGGTCTTGGCGTTGTCGATATGCGCGCCGGTGTTGAGGATGGCCAGGGCGCATTGACGGAAGAGGGTGTAGATGCTGCCGGTACCGGCTTCGCTCAGTTGCTGGACTTCACGTTGCGACAGCGTTTCAAGGCTGCCTTTAGGGCTTACGGAGGCATTGATGACTTGTCTTTGGGGCATTCTGATTCCCTGAAAGCACAGCCACCGGACCATACATGGCCAGTGGCTTGAGGATAGTGCGCGCCGTTTTCGGTCGCGTTGGACTGGTATTTTCCTCGGCGCTGGAGCCGAGCGCAAACACCGTCGCGCACCATCATGCCGCAGAAGTTACTGAATCAGCTTCCAGTTTTTGTAGAAAAACCGTCGCAAGGTAAAGACCGCTCCGGCAAAGCCTGCGATCAGGCCGTTAAGCACGGACGGCACCAGGGTCGGCCGCACGATATCGATGAACAGGCAGTAGCGCTTGGCGTCGTTTTTGTTGAAGGAGGCGTGCATCAGCGTGTCATCGAAGATAAACAGCGGGTCATCGTGCCAGTAGTGCTTGTGCTTGCCGACCTGGATGTAAACGCCATCGTGATGGGGCGCCGGTGCCATGTTGTAGAGCACCCGGAACATCATGCGCAGCGGGCCGAAGTGAAACGAAGTGGAACGGTTTTCATTGAATACCGATACGCCAATGGTTTTCACGTAGGGCAGTTTTTCCCGCAGTTGCGGGATATCCAGGGTCGTCTCGATCGGGCGGCCGTACCATTGGAAGAACAGCATGCCGCGTTTCTTCTCGGCCATGCGCTCATCGAGGTACTGGATGATTTCGTCTTTGTTGGCCATGGCGTCGTCGATGACCTTTTGCAGGTCTTCGCGCCAGGCTGGCGGCAGGTCGTTCATTTTGTAAACGTGGCGATTGCGCTGGCTCAACAGGTCAAACAGCGTGTTGAACGGCGCCAGCAGCCAGGTATTACGGCCGTTGCCGATGAAGTACTTCTTGATGGTGGGGCCGTCGTACAGGCCATTACGCAGGAAGTCATACAGCCCGCAGAATACCACCAGCAGCAGAAACACCAGGGTGATGCGCGGGAAGCAATAGATGAACAGCAATACACCTAGGACCCAGGCGGCGGACGCCAGGCGTTTGCGAATGACACTCTTACTCATGAAACCAGGCTCCATCAGGCGGCTTTCGATCGCTTCAAATCGCCCGATGCTAGGCTGGCAGGGCCAGACAGATGAGCGTCAATTCCTGTGGCAGGGCGCCGGAATCGAAACATATCGAAATAATATCGCCATCATAAGGGGTTATTCCTCCGCCGGGCGGTTTAAATATTGCGAAATTGTGAAGAGCGGGCACAATTTTTTACCGTTGTCCCTCTAAACCCCGTCGGTTGTGAGCCGGATCAAACGCTTGGCGGATAGCATTTTGTGAACAGAAGATTTGCGACTATCGTGACGCTTCGGTTTTCCGGACGTCTATGATCCGTACGATTGACGCTGTAATGGCCACCATTGGCCTTCGGCACCTTGGAAGAGGCAGAAATTTTATGATCATCAAACCGCGGGTTCGTGGCTTTATCTGTGTGACCGCTCACCCGGTTGGCTGTGAAGCGAACGTCAAAGAGCAGATCGACTACGTGACCGAGCACGGTGCCATTGAAGGCGGCCCGAAAAAGGTGCTCGTCCTCGGGGCTTCCACCGGCTACGGCCTGGCTGCGCGCATCAGCGCTGCCTTTGGTTGCGCCGCCGACACCCTGGGCGTGTTTTTTGAGAAAGAAGGCGAAGAAGGCAAGCTCAGCTCTGCCGGCTGGTACAACAGCGCCGCCTTCGAGAAGTTTGCACTGGAAAAAGGCCTGTACGCCAAGAGCATCAATGGCGATGCGTTCTCCGACGAGATCAAGCGCCTGACCATCGAAACCATCAAGAAAGACCTGGGCAAGATTGACCTTGTGGTCTACAGCCTGGCCGCGCCACGCCGCACCGACCCGCAAGGCGTGGTACACACCTCCACCCTGAAACCGATCGGCAAGGCCGTGACCCTGCGCGGTATCAACACCGACAAGGGCGTCGTGGTCGACACCACTCTTGAACCGGCCACCCAGGAAGAAATCGACGGCACCGTGAAAGTCATGGGCGGCGAAGACTGGCAGCTGTGGATCGACGCCCTGCGTGACGCCGACGTATTGGCCGAAGGCGCCAAGACCACCGCGTTCACCTACCTCGGCGAGAAGCTGACCCAGGATATTTACTGGAACGGCTCCATCGGCGAAGCCAAGAAGGACCTGGACAAGAAAGTCCTGACCCTGCGCGACAACCTGGCTGCACTGAAGGGCGACGCCCGTGTGTCGGTACTCAAGGCCGTGGTTACCCAGGCAAGCTCGGCGATCCCGATCATGCCGCTGTACCTGTCGCTGCTGTTTAAAGTGATGAAAGAGCAGGGCACCCACGAAGGTTGCATCGAGCAGGTCTACGGCCTGTTCAAGGACAGCCTGTATGGCAAAGAGCCCAAGCTCGACGCCGATGGCCGCCTGCGTGCCGACCTCAAGGAGCTTGAGCCGAAGGTTCAGGACGCGGTCGCGGCGCTGTGGAATCAGGTTTCCGACGACAACGTCAACGAGATCAGCGATTTTGCCGGCTACAAGGCGGAGTTCCTGCGCTTGTTCGGTTTTGAGATCGACGGCGTGGACTACGACGCTGACGTCAATCCGACCGTGAAGATCAAGGGCCTGGTTCAGGCTTAAGCGCTTCGGTTAAAGAAAAACGGCCTTTCGGGGCCGTTTTTTTTGGCCGGTGAAAACCCGAGTCTCAGAACGGTCCTACGCGTCGTCGCGTGCCTGCTATCGGCCTGGATATGCCAAACTCCGCCTCCTGTCATATTCAAGCTAACGGAGGATCTTCATGACGATTCGTGCAGTAGTTTTTGATTTCGGCGGTGTCCTGTTCGACTGGAACCCGCACCATCTCTACCGCCAGTTGATTGCCGACGACCGTCAACGCCAGCAGTTCCTGGACACGGTCTGCACCCAGGCCTGGAACACCGAGCAGGACGCCGGCCGCAGCCTGGCCGAGGCGACCCGCACGCTGATTGCCGAACACCCGCAGCACGAACCGTTGATTCAGGCGTATTACGACCGCTGGCACGAGATGCTGCGTGGCGCGCTGCCTGAGGGCGTGGCAATTCTGGAAGCGTTGCATGAGGCCAGGATGCCGCTGTTCGGGCTGACCAACTGGTCTGCCGAGACGTTTCCCTACGCCCGGGCCAACTATCCATTCCTGCAGTATTTCCGCGACATCGTGGTATCCGGCGAAATCAAACTGATCAAGCCCGACCCTGCGATCTACCACGCCAGCCTGGCGCAGGTGCGTGCCCATTTGCCGGATATCAAACCGGCTGAAGTGGTGTTCATTGATGACGTGGCCGGCAATATCGAGGCGGCTATTGCCCTCGGTTGGCAGGGGATTCACCACGTGTCTGCCGGGCAGACCCGCGAACGCTTGCTTGAGCTGGGGGTGAACCTCTAGCGCGCCCACTTCTCCATGACGAAATCCACAAACGCCCGCAGTTTGGGCAGGCGATAGCGGTCCTGGGCGTATAGCAAATGCATGGGCCGGCTGGGCAGTTGGTAGTCCGTCAGCAAGGCCACCAGTTTCCCGGCCCGCAGGTCGGGTTCTACCAGTGCGTCAGGCAGCATCACGATGCCCATGCCTTCCACGGCTGCCTGGCGCAAGGCCTGTGAACTGTTGATGGTCAACGAGCCGGAAACGGGAATTTCCACTTCGCCCTCTGCGCCGCGCATTCGCCATAGTTTGTCGGCATTGCGCCAATCGTCGGTCGCGGGGTAAGCGAACGCCAGGCAGTCATGCTGCTTTAAATCATCGGGGAATTGGGGAGTGCCACGCCGCGCCAGGTAATCCGCAGAGGCGCAGAGGGTGATGGTGTAATCCTGCATCGGTCGGGCAATCAGGCTTGGAGCGTCCAGCTCGCCCAAGCGGATGGCCACGTCGAAGCCACTGTCGACCATGTCCATCCGCTGATTGCTCAGCACCACGTACAGCTTGATCTGTGGATAGCGCAGGGAGAATTCGCTGAGTGCCGGTGCCAGGCGTTCGGTGCCAAAGGCCGGTGGCGCGGTGATCCGCAGCAGGCCCTTGGGCACGTCGCTGTTGGCTTGTTCGGCCATCTGTTCGGAGTCGGCCACCAGCCCCAGCACTTCCAGGCAACGCTGGTAATAAAGCCCGCCAAACTCGGTCAGGCTTTGCTTGCGCGTGGTGCGCTTGAGCAGGCTGACCCCCAGGCGTTGCTCCAACGCGCGCAGGTGATTGCCGACCATGGTGGTGGACATGCCGCACGACTGCGCCGCCGCCGTCATGCTGCCGGCTTCCACCACTTTCACGTACACGGTCATCGCCTGGAATACATCCATTATCAAGCCTTGGTTTAAAGTGATTGCAGTGTTGTGCAGTTTATCCAGTCGGGGTGGCTAACGATACTGGTGCCATCACTACGATGCACTGGAGCCTGATGCCATGACCGCCGCCTGCCTGATGACCACTTATCAACCTTCGCCCCTGAGCTTTACCCGTGGCCTTGGCACGCGGCTGTGGGACCAGCAGGGCCGCGAATACCTCGACGCCGTGGCGGGTGTGGCAGTGACCAACGTTGGTCACTCCCATCCACGGTTGGTGGCTGCCATCAGTGAACAGGCCGGTTTGCTGCTGCACACCTCCAACCTCTACAGCATCGACTGGCAGCAGCGCCTGGCCCAGCGCCTGACCCAACTTTCAGGGCTGGACCAGGCGTTCTTCAACAACTCCGGTGCCGAAGCCAACGAGACGGCGCTGAAGCTGGCCCGGCTGCATGGCTGGAAGAAGGGTATTGAACAGCCGCTGGTGGTGGTGATGGAGAATGCCTTTCACGGGCGCACCTTGGGCACCATGTCGGCCAGCGATGGGCCGTCGGTGCGGCTGGGGTTTCAAAAGTTGCCAGGGGACTTTATTAAGGTCGGCTTCGGCGACGTGAAGGCGCTGGAGGCCGTGACCCGCGAGTTTGGCGCGCGGATTGTCGCGGTGCTGCTGGAGCCGATCCAGGGTGAAAGCGGCGTGCAAGTCGCACCGCCTGGCTATCTGAAAGCCTTGCGCGAGCACTGCACCCGGCAAGGCTGGTTATTGATGCTCGATGAGATCCAGACCGGAATCGGCCGCACCGGCCGCTGGTTTGCCTTCCAGCATGAAGGCATCGTGCCCGACGTGATGACCCTGGCCAAAGGCCTGGGCAACGGCGTGCCGATTGGCGCATGCCTGGCCCGGGCCTCCGTTGCGCAACTGTTCACCCCCGGCAGCCACGGCAGCACCTTCGGTGGCAACCCGCTGGCCTGCCGCGTGGGTTGTACGGTGTTGGAGATCATCGAAGAGCAAGGCTTGCTGGACAACGCGGCGCAACAGGGCGAGCGGCTGCTGGCGCGCCTGCGGGTGGAATTGAGCGAGCATCCTCAGGTGCTGGCGATTCGCGGGCAAGGGCTGATGATCGGTATCGAACTGGCGACGCCTCACCGCGACCTGGCCCAGCGTGCGGCGCATGAGCATGGCCTGCTGATCAACGTCACGCGGGGCAAGATCATTCGCCTGCTGCCGCCGTTGACCATCGATGCCAAGGAAGTGGAGATGATTGTGCGCGCGCTTTCCCGGCTGCTGGACTGAACACGGATAAGGCTGACGCGGAGCGTCACTGGCTGCATTCCCACGCAGAGCGTGGGAACGATCAGTCAAGCGGGGTAGCCTGCGCCCATCTGCACCCCGTTCAACCACTCCTGATTCAGCGTCTCGGTATCCCCCAGATAGTCGAGCAACCAGGCCATGGCCGGCGACAGTTTGTTCTGCGCCCACGCCACGCACGACGGGCTGGCGGGGAAGGGCCGGGACAGTTGCAGGGCGCTCAGCTCGCCGCGCTCGATCCACGGTTGCACCAGGTGCGCCGGCGCCATGCCGACGCACAGGCCATCGCGCAGGCAATCAATCGCTGATGCCCAATGCGGCACCACCAAGCGGCGCTGGTTATCCAGGGTCCAGGTGTCGCGCTTGGGCAGGTTGCGCGAGGTGTCGGTCATGCACAGGGAGGCGAAGGGCCGCAATTGATCATCGCTGAGCAGGCCTTCTACTGTCGCCAGCGGGTGCCGGCTGCTGACCACGCACAGCCAGTTCAACAGACCCATGTCGCGAAACGTGAATTGACTGGCCACCGGCACCGCGCTGGTGGCGCCGATCACGATATCGGTACGGTCATCGGCCAGGGCATCCCACACGCCGTTGTACACCTCGTACTCCAGCAGCAATTCCACCTCCGGGAACTGGCGATAGAAATCCAGCACCAGTTGGCGGCAGCGCTGCTGTTTGACGATGGAGTCCACCGCGACTTTCAACTGGCCACTCCAGCCATTGGCCACTTGCTGGCACAGTCGACGGGTGCCGAGCATTTTTTTCATGACGCCGCGGGCTTCGTCGACGAACAGTTTACCGGCGGGTGTCAGCTCCACGTCCCGATGACGTCGGACAAACAGCGGCACCGCCAGCCATTCTTCGATTTGCCGCACGGTGTAGCTGATGGCCGATGGCACGCGGTGCAGTTCCTGCGCGGCGGCGCTGAAGCTGCCGTGGCGCGCCACCGCATCCACTACATCGAGGGAATATTCAGACCACATGGAGGTTGCCTTCAAAAATATTGATAAGAGAGTCCAATTATTCTCGCTTCACAGGGAAATAGTGAGCTTCATAATAGGCGCCAGTCAGCAAATAGTTTGATGGCAGGTTATACAAGGCTTCAATGAAAAATTCTTTTGGATTCACCTGGTACCTGGCGGGGCTGAGCATGCTCGGCTATCTGGCCATGGATATGTACTTGCCGGCGTTTGGCGCCATGGGCGAGCAATTGCAGATTTCCCCCGGCGCGGTGGGCGCGAGCCTGAGTATTTTCCTCGCCGGCTTTGCCGTCGGGCAGTTGCTGTGGGGGCCGTTGTCCGACCGGCTGGGGCGCAAGCCGATCCTGCTCACCGGTCTTTGCCTGTTTGTGCTCGGTTGCCTGGGGATGTTCTGGGTCGAGACCGCGCCGCAGCTGTTGGCCTTGCGTTTCGTGCAGGCGATTGGCGTGTGTTCCGCCGCCGTCAGTTGGCAAGCGCTGGTGATCGACCGCTACCCGGCAGACAAGGCCCATCGGGTGTTCGCCGGCATCATGCCGCTGATGTCGCTGTCGCCGGCCCTCGCGCCGCTGTTGGGGGCACTGATGTTGAATCACTGGGGCTGGCAGGCGATCTTTGGCGTGCTGTTGGTGGTTTCGCTATTGCTGCTGTTGCCGACGTTGTTTCTCAAACCGCTGCCGAAACGCCTGACAACCGATGCCGAACCTTCTCGGCTCGGCTATGGGCAATTGCTCAAGTCGCGGGTGTTCACCGGCAACGTGATGATCTTTGCCGCGTGCTCGGCCAGTTTCTTCGCCTGGCTCACTGCCTCGCCGTTTATCCTCGGTGGCATGGGCTACAGCCCCAATGACATTGGCTTGAGCTACATACTGCCAACGCTGTCGTTCTTGATCGGTGGCTACAGTTGCCGCAGCGCGTTGCAGCGGTTCCAGGGCAAGACCTTGTTGCCCTGGTTGCTGCTGGCGTACTGCATCAGCATGGTGGCGCTGTACCTGGTCGCGACCTTGACTGTGCCGACGCTTGCCACCTTGCTGATTCCGTTCTGCCTGATGGCGTTGGTCAATGGCGCCAGTTACCCAATCGTGGTGGCGAATGCGCTGATGCCATTTGCGGAAAATTCCGGCAAAGCGGCAGCCTTGCAGAACACCTTGCAGTTGGGGTTGTGCTTTCTGGCGAGCCTGATCGTGTCGTCGATGATCGACCAGCCATTGTTGATCACCGCGCTCGTGATGCTGGCAACCGCGCCATTGGCCGTACTGGGCTACTGGTTGGCGCGGCCGAAGGTTGACGATAGCGATGCCGACCTGGTGCGTGCGAATTAAAACGTCACTTCCATGTTCACCGTCGGCGTGGATGTGCGGCTGCCCCGGCCGCCGTCCACGCCGAACTTGTTATGCCAATACTCGTAGCCCACGCCCAGATACAGGTTGGGCTTGACGCTTTTGCCCGGGCGCACCGCCACCATCAGTGCAGTGCGCATCAGGGTTTCCGGCGCCGTGTCGCGGCCATGGAAGTCCTCGCCCTTTTCCCCGACGTGATTGATAAACCCCTGAAACTTCGCCCCGTGGTTGCCGATCTCGAAAGGCCGCATCCAGGTCAGGTTGAGCATGTAGGTATCGTCGAAGGTGTGGTCGGGTTCTTTCGCGCCGGGGATGCCGGAATGGTTCCGTTCCTTGTAGTACATCAGGCTCAGGTCCAGCACGCCGACGGTGTTGAACTTCAAGGTCGGGCCAATTACCAGCGCACGCTTTTTGGCCGATGCCAGGTTGTTGTTGCGGTTGGCGTCAAAGCCGAAGGTGAGGGCGTAATCCTTGATTACCCCGGTGCCCAGCGGCACATCGAATACCCGTGAGGCGTACAGCTGATGCCGGTACACGGCATACACTTCGCTGCCACCGTGGTCGGTGCCCTTGCGCGGGTCGCGGCTGTCGGACAGGAACACATCGAGGTTCAGGTAATTGCTGCCGTACTGGTAGCCGCTGGCGTGGGTGAAGCTGTAGATGCGCTTGCTGAAGTCATCCGGGTTGTTCGGATTGGTGAACTGTTGCCCGTAGCGAAATCCTACGCTGTTGTTCATCCATTCCAGCGCGACAGCCTCCCCGCCGCCGAAGAGGGTAAGTAATACGGTTGCGCCGTGCAGTGCCTTTTTCATTGTTTTAATTCCTTTGGCGTTTTGGCTCATGGCGACCGCGCAAGGGTCGCCGGGCGCAGTATCCGCACATCCGTTGTGGGTTCCAAAGAACAGAATCTCGCCTGGGCCGATGCCGAAACGGCAGCACTGAAGCTGGCCTGAGAGTCAGGAAGTACGCGGTGTCCAGGGTGTTTCCTGGTGTTCGCGCAAGCTGATTTCTTCGCTGAGCAGGTGGGCCATGGCTTGCACCGCAATCGGCAAGTCCCGGTCTTTGCGGGCATACAGGCCCAGGTCGCTGAAGATTCCGCCCTGGTCGCTGAGCGGGATATGCAGGAGTTCGCCGCGTGCCAAATCAACCTCCACGCCGATGCGCGTCTGGAACGCGATGCCCAATTGCTGGCGCGCCAACTGCCGGGCCAGTTCCATGGAGTTGCTGTGCAGCAGCGGTTTGTTCGCTGCTGCCGACCGCTTGTGCAGCGGCGCGATCAGGTGATGAACCGACAGTTCGCTCTTGGCCTGGATCACGCCGTGTTCGCAACAGCGTGCATAACTCACGCTGGTCTCGCCGGCCAACGGGTGCCCCGGCGCCATCAGCGCGCCCAGGCGGAAATGGCCGACACACACCTGGATGGTTTCGCTGCTGCGCGGTAAGGCAAAAGCCAGCCCCAGATCCGCCTGGCCGTTGAGCACCGCGCCGGGAATCGACTGCGAACCTTGCACCGTGACGCCAATGGTCACCTTCGGGTAGCGCTCACGCATGCGCTTGAGTGCGGCCGGCAGCAGTTCCACGGTGGCGCCTTCCACCGTGGCGATTTCCACATGGCCGGTCTGCACGCAGTCCAAGCCATCCAGTTCTCCACGCACACGCTCCACATCCTGCAACAGCAGACTCACGTGGCGGGTCAGGATCTCGCCGGCCGCAGTCAGTCGCAGCCCGCCGGGCAGCCGTTCGAACAGCGCCGCGCCTACTTCGTCTTCCAGCTTGAGGATCTGCCGGTTCACCGCCGACGATGACACGTTCAGGCGGCGTGCGGCTTCGCGGATCGAGTGGCAGCGGCGGACCCTGTCGAAGTAGTAAATCGCCGGGGCGTGAATGCGCAGCTTGCGGTTTAGCATTTTTTTCAAGTCCTTGTGCGCAGCACTTCGAGCCATGGGGCAGGGCGGCTGAATGGATTTTTGTAACGGTGTTTATGATCATCTTGTTAAAATGATTGTATACAACTCTATGGACATCCAATCTTTCTATTGCATACAGTGAGTGCACAACAAAAACAGAGAACCCCTCACCATGACTATCCCGAAGGCGTCACCGCAGCGGCCAGAAGATGAGAATCTCGGCGTCGCAGCCAACATGGCTTACGGCCTGCAACATGTGCTCACCATGTACGGCGGCATCGTGGCCGTACCGTTGATCGTCGGCCAGGCGGCCGGGTTGTCGCCGGCCGATATTGGCCTGCTGATCGCCGCCTCGCTGTTTGCCGGTGGCCTGGCCACGTTGCTGCAAACCCTGGGGTTGCCGTTCTTTGGCTGCCAGTTGCCGCTGGTGCAAGGCGTGTCCTTTGCCGGGGTGGCGACCATGGTGGCGATTGTTGGTAGCGACGGCGCGGGCGGCATCCCGGCGATTCTCGGGGCGGTGATGGCCGCGTCCTTGATCGGCTTGCTGATCACTCCGGTGTTCTCGCGAATAACCAAATTCTTTCCGCCGCTGGTCACCGGCATTGTGATCACCACCATCGGCCTGACCCTGATGCCCGTCGCGGCTCGCTGGGCCATGGGCGGCAACAGCCGTGCCGCCGATTTCGGCAGCATGCCGAACATCGGCCTGGCGGCGCTGACCCTGGCGCTGGTGTTGCTGCTGAGCAAGATCGGCAGCGCGACCATCTCGCGGCTGTCGATCCTGCTGGCGATGGTGATCGGTACGGTGATCGCGGTGTTCCTCGGTATGGCTGACTTCTCCAGCGTGACCCAGGGCCCGATGTTCGGTTTTCCCACACCCTTCCATTTCGGCATGCCAACCTTCCACCTGGCGGCGATTATTTCGATGTGCATCGTGGTGATGGTGACGCTGGTGGAAACCTCGGCCGATATTCTCGCGGTCGGCGAAATCATCGACACCAAGGTCGACTCCAAGCGCCTCGGCAATGGGCTGCGCGCCGACATGCTGTCGAGCATGGTTGCGCCGATCTTCGGTTCGTTCACCCAAAGTGCCTTCGCCCAGAACGTCGGGCTGGTGGCGGTTACCGGGGTCAAGAGTCGCTATGTGGTCGCCACCGGTGGGATATTCCTGGTGATCCTCGGCCTGCTGCCGTTCATGGGGCGGGTGATTGCGGCGGTGCCTACTTCGGTGTTGGGCGGTGCCGGGATCGTGCTGTTCGGCACGGTGGCTGCCAGCGGTATTCGTACCTTGTCGAAGGTCGATTACCGTAACAACATGAACCTGATCATCGTCGCCACTTCCATCGGTTTTGGCATGATCCCGATTGCGGCACCGAGTTTCTATGATCACTTCCCGAGCTGGTTCGCGACCATTTTCCACTCGGGGATCAGTTCGTCGGCGATCATGGCCATCCTGTTGAACCTGGCGTTCAACCACTTCACCACCGGTAACTCGGACCAGCAGTCGGTGTTTGTCGCCGGCACTGAACGCAGCTTGTGTTTCCAGGATGTGGCGGCGTTGCGGGACGGGGACTACTTCAGCGGCGGCAAGCTGTTTGATGCCGAGGGCAAGGAGATTCCGTTGCTGGCGGACGTGCCGAAGAAAACGGCGGTGCAGGGCAGGGCGCAGACCAGCGAGGTGTAATACCTGTCTCTCGTTGCATCCAAAATCATTGTGGCGAGGGAGCTTGCTCCCGTTGGGCTGCGAAGCGGCCCCAGCTTTTGCGACTGCTTCGCAGTCGAGCGGGAGCAAGCTCCCTCGCCACATAAGCGGTGTAATCAGCTGACTTTTCTGCGGGGCACCGAGCACGCCTCATCCAAAAACTGCACCACCGTGCCCATGCACGCCTGCCGCTCTTCAACGTGCGGCATGTGGCTGGAGTCTTCGAACAGCGCCCAGCGCACATCGGCGATCTCATCCAGGAACGGCTTGACCACCAGCGGCGTGGCCTCGTCATGCCGACCGGAAATCACCAGGGTCGGCACATTGACCTTCGACAACCGGCCAATCACGTTCCAGTCTTTCAAACTGCCAATCACATGAAATTCCGTCGGGCCGCTCATGGCGTGATACACCGTCGGGTCCGAATCCACCTGGGCGAACGTGCGGGCCACTTCTTCCGGCCATGGATTGACCCGGCACACGTGCTGGTCATAGAAAATCCGCGAAGCTACCAGGTATTCAGGGTCTTGATAGGTGCCGGCCTCTTCGTGCTTGAGCAGGGTCTCGTGCACGCCTTCAGGCAGTAACTTGCGCAGGCGATTGGCTTCCGCGACCCAAGTGCGCATGCACGTTGGCGAGTTGGCCGGGATAAAGGCGCGCAGGCCCTTGGGTTGCAGGATGGCGTGCTCGCTGCCGAGCATGCCGCCCCAGGATTGCCCCAGGATCGCGTAGTTGTTGCTGATTTGCAGGTGGTCCAGCAGGTTGTCGAGTTCTTCGAGGAACAAGCCGACGGTCCAGAAAGAAGGGTCTTTGTCAGGCAGGTGCGTGGAGCGGCCGTTGCCCAGTTGGTCATAGTGAATGACCGCATGGCCACTGGCAGCCACGTCCTTGTAGGCGTCGACATAATCATGGGTACAACCGGGGCCACCATGGAGGATGACCAGGGGCGTGAGGCCGCTGTTCAGGTCGCCGGTAACCCGATACCAGGTCTGGTAGTCGCGAAAGGCGGCATAGCCTTCGCGGATTGTTTCGATGAATTCCATTTCGTGCCCTGCCCTGAGAAAAAGTGATCAGGTACACGATAGTCGGCACGCAAAGTTTAGGTAACTAGCAAAACAGCTAGGTTTTTCCTTCGGATCAGTCTTCCAGCAGCCGGTAATGGGTGGCGCGTACCACCGCTTGCACCCGGTTTTTTGCCCCCAGTTTGTGCATGGCCGAAGCCAGGTGCAGGGTGACGACGGCCAGGGAGCGGCTCAATTGCGTGGCAATTTCGGCGGCGGTCAGGCCGTCGGCGGCCCATTTCAGGCATTCGCGCTCACGCTTGGTCAGGCGGATGTGCGGGTAGGAGCGCAGTTCCTTGCTGAAAAGCGGGTAGGCCGCTTCCTGCAAAGCATGGGTGATCAGGCTGAATTCCGACAAGGTCTGGCGGGCATCCTGCAACACCGTGCTGGCCTTGCCGGTGAGCAGGCCGGTCAGTGAAGCGAAGCCGCCGCGGGGCAAATGGATCGGCACGCTGACGCCGCAGGTCATCTGCCGGTCGTGCAGGTAGCTGGAAACGGGGGCGTGGCAGGGGTCGATGATCTTTTGCAGCGCGGTGTCGGTCTTGGCCTCGTAGGACCACACAAACGGTGAAACCGTAGTCAGCGCCAGGTGTTGCACCGGATCGATCTGATAAAAGCCCGCGCTGCACCACAAGCTGTACCAGTCAGGTGGCGTATTGCGCAGTTGCAGCACAGAAGGGGTGATCAGTGCACCATTATGGTCAATGGGCACGGGGGTGTAGTCGTAGACCAACGCATCGAAACCCAGGTGTTGGGCCAATACGAAGGTGTTGTCCATCTGTTCATCCAGGCTCCTGCCGGGGATGAGACGGTCATTAAACGCAGTTAGCCTGGCCAGCATCCGTTCTGCTCCCGAATTCGTTTGAATCTCGTCTTGCTGCAAGTAGAATGCCACGCCCCGGCGAAGGACTGCCAGACCAAACCTATAAGAATTACCAGGTTATGGACGCGCGGCATCCTCGGTAGTGTTGGCCTTTAAACGGCCACTATCTAAAGGGCCGACACACAACAAGGAATGTATGCATGTGGCGTGAAATTGCTCCCGACCAGCAGCACAACGTGCAAGTCGATGGCCACAACCTCGTGGCCTATAGCTTTGGCGAAGGCGATGAAGTGTTGCTGTGTCTCAATGGCGGCCCGGGGCTGCCTTGCGACTACTTGCGCGACGCTCATGGCTGGCTCAAGGACAACGGCCTGCGAGTGGTTGCATTCGACCAGCTTGGCACGGGCGCATCAGCCAGACCGACCGATGTTTCGCTGTGGGAAATCAGCCGTTATGTCGAAGAAGTCGAAACCGTGCGCCAGGCCCTCGGCCTGGGTCGCGTGCACCTGCTGGGGCATTCCTGGGGTGGATGGCTGGGCATCGAGTACGCCATTCACTACCCCGGCGCGCTGAAAAGCCTGATCCTGGAAAACACCGTCGGCGATATTCCGCACTTGTCCCTTGAGCTGGAACGCCTGCGCGGCGCCCTGGGCAGCGAAACCGTGGCGATGATGCAACGCCACGAAGCCATGGGCACCCTCGATCACCCGCAATACCAGGCCGCCATCACCTTGCTCAACTACCGTCACGTCTGCCGCCTGGACGAGTGGCCGGCACCGGTCCAGCGTTCCCTCGGCGACTGGAACATGGGCCCTTACGAAACCATGCAGGGCCCCAACGAATTCCTCTACATCGGCAACCTCAAGGACTGGAACCGCATCCCCGAGATGGCCGAGTTCAAGATGCCAATACTGATCACCACCGGCCAGCATGACGAACTGACCCCAGCCTGCGCCATGCGCATGAAAAGTGCGGCCAGGCACGCCGAATTGCACGT
Source organism: Pseudomonas sp. K2I15 (assembly GCF_002204795.1). GTDB lineage: Bacteria > Pseudomonadota > Gammaproteobacteria > Pseudomonadales > Pseudomonadaceae > Aquipseudomonas. Next base: position 5,455 of record NZ_NIXO01000022.1, on the reverse strand, counting down.
GTTCCCCAACAGCAGCCATATGCCGTTTTACGAAGAGCCGCAGGCTTACTTCCCGGTGCTGCTGGATTTTCTTGCTCGTCACCGAGGCTGACGGATGAACCTGGCGCGTTACCGCTTTGTGCTGTCCCGGCCGCTGCAATTGCTGCCGGTGCTGTTTGGCATCAGCCTGATCACCTTTGTGCTGGTGCGCTCGATTCCCGGTGACCCGGCGCGGGCTCTGCTGGGGTCGCGCAGCACCCCGGACGCCTTGCTGAAGATCCGCGCCCAGTACGGCCTCGACCAACCCTTATGGCTGCAATATTTCTACTTCCTGAAAAACCTGCTCAAGGGCGATCTGGGCCAGTCGCTGTTGTACAAGGTCGACGCGCTGAAACTGATCGTCACCCGCATCGAGCCGACCCTGTTCCTGGTGCTCGGCAGCGTGTTGCTGGCGCTGTTGATCGCCGTGCCGCTGGCCACCGTGGCCGCGCGTAATAAGGGTGGCTGGGCGGATAACCTGATCCGGCTGTTCACCACGGTCGGCCTGGGCATGCCGGCGTTCTGGCTGGGCTTGATGCTGATTCTTCTGCTCAGCGTGCAATGGGGCCTGTTCCCCGTCTCCGGTTATGGGCGTACCTGGCTGGACAAGGCGCACCACATGGTGCTGCCCTGCCTGACCATCGCCCTGGCGCTGTCGGCGGTGCTGGTGCGCAACCTGCGGGCGAGCATGCTGATGGAACTGCAGGCTGACCACGTGACCGCTGCCCGGGCGCGGGGTTTGTCGGAGGCCGCCGTTTTTCGTCGCCACGTGCTGCCCAATTCCCTGGTGCCGGCGGTCAACCTGCTGGCGGTGAACATTGGCTGGCTGATCAGCGGCACAGTGGTGATCGAAAGCCTGTTCGCGATTCCCGGCATCGGCCAGTTGCTGGTACGCGGGATCTTCACCCGCGACTACATGGTGGTGCAGGGCGTGGCGATGGTGCTGGCCTGTGCGACTGTGCTGGTCAACTTTGTCGCTGATGTGGTGACGGTAGCGCTGGACCCGCGAGTGAAGATGCAATGAGCAGCCGCCCATTGATTGCTCCGTGGCGCTTGCGTCTGCGCTTTGGTTTTCGCAATGGCCGGCTGACTGCGGCCTGGGGTCTGTTGATTCTGCTGGCGTGGCTGGCGCTGGCGCTGTTCGCCCCGTGGATTGCCCCCTTCGATCCGATTGCGCAAAACACCGACATCAGTTTGTTGGGCCCAAGCCTCGCTCATCCATTTGGCACTGATAACTATGGCCGCGACATTCTTTCGAGGGTGATCTGGGGCGCGCGCATCGACCTGCAACTGGCGGTGGTCGGGGTGATCTTTCCGTTTCTGATCGGCACGTTTGTTGGCGCGGTGTCCGGTTATATCGGCGGGCGTTTTGACAGCTTCTGCATGCGGGTGATCGATGTGATCCTCGCGTTCCCGTTCCTGGTGCTGATGCTGGCGATCATGGCCATCCTCGGCCCGGGCTTGAAGAGCTTCTATATCGCCATGGCGCTGGTGGGCTGGGTCTCCTACGCACGGCTGATCCGCTCGCAGATCCTGGTGCTCAAGGAAAGCGACTTCGCCCTGGCTGCCAAAAGCCTGGGCTTTGGCCATGGGCGCATTCTGTTTCGGCATTTGTTGCCCAATGCGATGTTCGGCTCGATTGTGTTCTCGATGTCTGACGCGGTACTGGTGCTGCTCAACGGCGCAGCGGTCAGCTACCTCGGCCTGGGCGTGCAACCGCCGACAGCCGAGTGGGGCACCATGGTCGCCGAAGGCCAGGCATTTATCACCACGGCCTGGTGGATCTGCACCTTCCCGGGCCTGGCCATCGTGACCCTGGCCATGGGCTTCAGCCTGTTGGCCGATGGTGTGGCGCAAGTGTTGGGGGATCGCTCATGAGCCTGTTGCAAGTGCAGGACCTGAGCGTCATCGCCAATAATACCGGGCGCGATGTGACGTTGGTGGACCGGGTGTCCTTCGACCTGGCCGAAGGTGAAATCCTCGGCTTGGTGGGCGAAAGCGGCTCGGGCAAGACCATGGCCTGTCGCGGGCTGATGCGTTTGCTGCCGTCCCCCAGCCTGCGTGTGCAGGGCGGTTCGGTGCGCCTGGCGGGCCAGGATCTTCTGAAGCTGGACGACGCCGGCATGCGGGCAGTACGCGGCGGCCAATTGGGCATGATTTTCCAGAACCCCAGCAGCCACCTCGACCCGCTGATGCGCATTGGCGAGCAGATCGCCGAAGGCATCCGCCTGCATCAGGGGGCGTCGAAAAAAGAGGCGCGCGTGCAGGCTATCGAGGTGTTACGCCAGGTCGGGATTCCCGATCCTCAGGCGCGTATCGACAATTACCCTCACGAGTTTTCCGGCGGCATGCGCCAGCGGGCAATGATCGCCGTGGCCTTGGGCTGTAATCCCAAGGTGCTGATCGCCGACGAGCCGACCACTGCTCTCGACGTCACCGTGCAGGCGCAGATCCTGCGCCTGTTGCTGGACCTGCGAGACCAGCGCGGCCTGTCGATCATCATGATCACCCACGACCTGGGCGTGGTGGCGCAAACCTGCGACTCCATCGCCGTGATGTATGCCGGGCGCCTGTGTGAACACGGCAGCAAATACGAGCTGCTGGCGCACCCGCAACACCCGTACACCGCCGGCCTGATCGAGTGCCAGCCTGCCACCAGCAGCGGGCACGCCTTGTTGCGCACCATCCCCGGGCAGCCTCCGTTGCTTGATGCATTGCCCAAGGGCTGCCGGTTCAACCCGCGTTGCCCGCAAGTCGGCACCTTGTGCACCGAGCTGTTGCCGGAAGGCGCGCGGGTTGCCTGCCACTATCCCTTGGGAGTTCGCCCATGACGCTGTTACAGGTGAATGACCTTGAGGTGCGTTTTGCCGCCGCGGGCAGTGGCCTGTTTGGCCTGAATAAACAGTGGGTGAGGGCGGTCAACGGTGTGTCGTTGACCCTGGCCGCCGGCGAAACACTGGGTTTGGTGGGCGAGTCCGGCAGCGGCAAAAGCACGCTGGGGCGGGCGATCCTGCACCTCAACCCGATCAGCGCCGGGCAGGTGGTGTTTGACGGCATCGACATGGCCCACGCCGGGCCTGTCGACATCGCCCGTTTGCGGCACGAGACGGCGATGATCTTCCAGGATCCCTACGCCGCCCTGAACCCGCGTCTTACCGTTGGCGAAACCATCGCCGAAGTCCTGCGGGTGCAGCGCAAGGTTGCGTCAGAAAATATCCCGCGCCGGGTCGACGAGTTACTCGACCTGGTAGGACTGCGCCCCGAGCTCGCCAGCCGCAAGCCCGGCTCCCTCAGCGGCGGGCAGTGCCAGCGTGTCGGTATTGCCCGGGCGCTGGCGGTGGAACCCCGGTTGATCATCGCCGACGAATGCGTGGCTGCCCTGGACGTGTCGATCCAGGGCCAGATCATCAACCTGCTGCTGGAACTGCAGCAGCGCATGAACCTGGCGATCCTGTTTATCGCCCACGACCTGGCCATCGTCCGCCGATTGTGCGACCGGGTGGCGGTGATGTACTTGGGGAAAATCGTCGAGGAAGGCCCGGTGGAAGCGGTCTTCACCGCCCCGCGCCATCCGTATACGGCGGCGTTGATCCAGGCGATCCCGGAGATTGATCCGTACCGCCCGTTGCCCAGCGAGCCATTGCCGGGCGAGCCACCGAGCCCACTGAAATTGCCTGGTGGCTGCGCCTTTCACCCGCGTTGCCGGCATGCACGGGCCGTGTGTGCCGAAGTATTGCCGCCGACTCACTTTGTGCAAACGCATCGGTACAGTTGCGTGCTTGAAGAACCTTTGACCCTATCTGCCATTCGTGAACAACCGCCGTTATAGACAAGGAGTTATGACATGCAATCCCGTCACTTGAAGTTGCTCGCCGCCGCCACACTCACCGCCTGGTCGCTGACCGCCGGTATCGCCCAGGCTGCGGGTGTGCTCACCATCGGCTGCCGCGAAGACAGCACCACGTTTGACCCGATCAAAAGCGCGCAGAACCGCGATACTTGGGTGTTTGCCAACGTCTACGACACCCTGGTGCGCGTGGATAACCTGGGCACCAAGATGGAACCGGGGCTGGCAGAAAGCTGGGACATTTCCAAGGACGGCCTGACGTATACCTTCAAGCTGCGTGCCGCGAAGTTCTCGGACGGCTCGCCGATCACCGCTGACGACGCCGCGTTCAGCCTGTTGCGCATCCGCGACAACAAGGCCTCGCTGTGGAGCGACCCTTTCAGCCTGATCAACACCGCCAAGGCAAGCGATCCGCAAACCCTGGTGGTGACGCTGAAAACACCCGCAGTGGCCTTCCTTTCGCAACTCGCTTCACCGACGGTATCGATCCTGTCGGAAAAGGCCATGACCAAAATGGGCGAGGACGCCTACTCGGAAAACCCGGTGACCTCCGGCGCATTTACCGTGGGTGAGTGGCGCAAGGGCGATCGGGTGATCCTGAAGAAGAACCCGAACTTCTGGCAGGCCGGCAAGGTGAGCCTGGATGGCGTGGAGTGGGTGTCGGTCACCGACGACAACACGCGCATGCGCATGGTGCAGAACAACGAGCTGGACACGGCGATCTTCGTCCCGTTCTCCCGGGTTGAAGAGCTGAAAAAAGACAAGAACGTGGTGGTCCACTCCGACCCGTCGACCCGTGAAGATCACCTGTTGATCAACCACGCCCACGGCCTGCTGGCCAAGCCGGAAGTGCGTCAGGCGCTGGACATGGCCATCGATAAACAATCGCTGGTGAAAACCGCCACCTTCGGCCAAGGCACCGTGGCTTATTCCTACATTCCAAAAGGCTCGCTGTACCACTACGCCAACAACCTGCAACGCCCGTATGACCCGACCGAAGCCAAGAAACTGCTGGCTGCTGCCGGGGCCCAGGACTTAAAGCTCAATTACGTGGTCAACGCCGGCAACGAAGCCGACGAGCAGATTGCGGTGATCATCAAGGATCAGTTGGCCAAGGTCGGCGTGACGGCCAACCTGCAAAAGGTCGACCCGACCCAAAGCTGGCAGATGCTGGTGGACGGCGAATACGATATCTCGGTGATGTACTGGACCAACGACATCCTCGACCCGGACCAGAAGACCACCTTCGTGTTGGGCCACGACACCAACCAGAACTACATGACCCGCTACAAGAACGAAAAGGTGAAGGCCCTGGTGGCAGCGGCGCGGATCGAGGCCGACCCGGTCAAGCGTGAGCAGATGTATGTCGACCTGCAGAAAATGGCGAAACAGGATGTGAACTGGATCGACCTGTACTACAGCCCGTACATCAACATCTCACGCAAGAACGTCAGCAACTTCCTGCAAAACCCGTTGGGGCGCTTCACGCTTGAGGACGTGGTGAAGAACTAAAGAACACTGCAATACCAATGTGGGAGCGGGCTTGCTCGCGAAGGCGGTGTGTCAGTCAACAGAGATATCGACTGACCC
>NZ_NIXO01000021.1 GCF_002204795.1 Pseudomonas sp. K2I15 | reverse complement strand
ACGGTAACCCGCTCACCTCGCACCTGTTCAAATCCGGCCGCGAACATCAACGCCAACAAGGCCAACTCCTAAGCCACTACCACTACGACGACCAGGGCCGCCTGCACGCCCACGCCATCACCCAACAAGAACAGCGTCACCAGCGCCGCTGGTACGACTACGACAAACGCGGCAACCTCACCCGCATCCTCGACACCCGCAAAGGCCAACACGACTACCACTACGACCCGCTCGACCGCCTGACCCGCGCCAACCACGAGCAAGACCTGCAAGAACGCTTCGTCCACGACCCGGCGGGCAACCTGCTGATGCAAGACCGCGTCGGGCCGAGTGTGATCAAAGGCAACCGCCTGCTGATGCAAGGCGACCGTCATTACGACTACGACGCCTTCGGCAACCTCCTACGCGAGCGTCGGGGCCGTGCCCAGCAGTTGGTCACCGAATACCGCTACGACTGCCAACACCGCCTGACCAGCGTCACCCAACCCGACGGCAGCCAGGCCAGCTATCGCTATGACCCGTTTGGACGGCGCATCGCCAAAACGATAAACGGCCAAACCACTGAGTTTTTCTGGCAAGGCGACATGTTGGTCGCCGAGCACAGCGCCGATCACCACCAAAGCTATATCTACGAACCCAACAGCTTCCGCCCGTTAGCGCTGCTGAAAGGCTACGGCCCGGAAGACGTAAAACCCTTCCACTACCAACTCGACCACCTCGGCACGCCACAAGAACTCACTGCCCCAAACGGCGAAATTGTCTGGTCCGCGCACTACCGCGCCTATGGCCAAATCGCGAAGCTGGACGTCAACACCGTTACCACCCCGCTGCGCTTCCAGGGCCAATATTTCGACCCGGAAAGCGGGCTGCACTACAACCGTCATCGCTACTACAATCCGGATATTGGTCGCTATCTGACGCCCGATCCGGTGAAACTGGCGGGTGGGCTGAACGGATACCAGTACGTGCCCAACCCTACGGGGTGGGTGGATCCGTTGGGGTTGAATACCTGTCCGGGTGGGGATGGATGCAAACCGGCAATAGAGGTGGAGGAGCCGGCGAACAAGACAGGGGCTGATAAAGGTGAGCCCGTTCTCCCCGCCGCCTCGAACACTCCAGCCAACATGGGTTACCACAAGGAAACCTACGCAAATAAACCGGTAAGGCCCCAAGACGCTACTCAAAAATGGGAGGATTTCCTAGGTGATGGCCCCCATACGAATACTCATCCGAGGACCGGGGAATCAGACCCTGACAGACTGGTTTCTGCAGATGGGAAAAGAAGTATTCGTTATGGTGTTCATGAAATGTACAGCAAGCCAACCAAACATCATTATCACGAAGAAATATGGACCCTTGAGCTTGAAACCAAGACGATGAACGTGGATAACACGGTAGTCAGAGTTCCCTTACTGAAGAAATAGAATGATTGTAAAAATAGCGGACGTATTTTCAAAAGACAGCACATTGCATGTGAGTTTTCGCTCACCTGCCGGCAACGGGGTAGCAGTGTGGATTGGAAGCGCTCCTGAAGTAGGTCAACAATGCGATGTTGAATTGAATCTAGATAATATTTTTTTCTGGGGAGAAAATATTAAACCCGCAGACTCAAACGTTGATCTCTTGTATTTCAAGAACGGAGTTACGCACTTGGTGGCCGAGCTAATCTCTCTCGATGACGATAATTGCGCAGCTATAAGAATTGGCGGATCTGTTGTTCTTATTGAAATAGACGAGGCACCAGCCCAAAAGCCATGCTATGTGGATTTAACAACCACTGAAATTCAACTCCACCCAACATACGTTTAAACAAAACAAGGATCTCCCAGCACGATAGCTTTATCAGCAAGAAACGCCCCCTCTCAACAGCGTCTCATCCCATCGACGACCGCTTCATAAAGCGTCGCCCCGCTCCACTACCTTAACCACAGCAAACTCCTGGTCGACCTGACTCAATCGGGTGACCTGCGCTAAATCGCCAACGACCACCTCATCTCCCTGATAAATGCCTTGCCCTCTACCTCCAAAAACCCGATGACCGGCTTCATACGACTTCTGATCGACGGTGAGCCGAATAACCTGGCTAATCGGCTCATTCGGTGAGCCGATTAGCCAGGTTATTCGGCTCACACACACCCGCAAATCCCCCCACTCATTTGCCCCAATCCCCCATGTCTGCTAGTGTCGCGCCGGTTTACCGTCTACCGGAATAGCCGCCATGGCCCGCAAAAAAGTTGCACTCGATTTCGAACAATCCCTCGCCGACCTGCAAACCCTGGTCGAGCGGATGGAGAACGGCGAGTTGTCGCTGGAAGACTCGTTGACGGCGTTTGAGCAAGGCATCGGCCTGACCCGCGACTGCCAGAGCGCGCTGGCGCAGGCCGAGCAGAAGGTCCAGGTGTTGCTGGAACGCGACGGGGAGTTGGCCGAAGAACCTTTCGATGCGGAACAGCCTGAATGATCGACGCTTATCAGGCCGGCAGCCAGGCCCGGGTCAATGCTGCGCTGGAACCGCTGTTTATTGCGCCAAGCCCTGAGCTGAGCCGCCTGTACGAAGCCATGCGCTACAGCGTGATGAACGGCGGCAAACGCGTGCGGCCGTTGCTCGCCTACGCGGCCTGCGAAGCACTCGGCGCACAAGCGGAACAAGCCAACGGCGCCGCCTGTGCGGTGGAGTTGATTCACGCCTATTCCCTGGTACACGACGATTTGCCCGCGATGGACGACGACGATCTGCGTCGCGGCCAACCCACCACTCATAAAGCCTTTGATGAAGCCTGTGCGATTCTCGCGGGTGACGGCCTGCAAAGCCTGGCGTTCAGCGCCCTGCTTGACCCGCGCCTGAGCAGCATCAACGCCGAGATCCGCCTGCGCATGGTCACCGCGCTGGCATTGGCTGCGGGCCCGGCCGGCATGGTCGGCGGCCAAGCCATCGACATGGGCTCGGTCAGCCTCAAGCTCGATCAACAAGCCCTCGAATACATGCACCGCCGCAAGACAGGCGCGCTGATCGAAGCCGCTGTGCACCTCGGCGCCCTGGCCAGTGGCCGTGCCGAAGCTGCGCAGTTGGCAGCCTTGCAGACCTACGCGCGGGCCATCGGCCTGGCGTTCCAGGTGCAGGACGATATTCTCGACGTTGAAAGTGATACCGCAACCCTGGGCAAACGCCAGGGTGCCGATATCGCACGAGACAAACCGACTTATCCTTCGCTACTCGGCCTGGAAGCCGCCAAGGCTTACGCCCTGGAGCTGCGGGATCAGGCCCTCGATGCCCTGCGACCTTTCGACGCGGCAGCCGAGCCGTTGCGTGACCTGGCGCGGTATATCGTCGAACGCCGCCACTGACAGCACCGGCCTTTTCCACTGCATATCAGCCAAGTTCGGCGCTCTGCGTGGGCAGTTTGCGATGCTTGAGGTAAACTGCCGCCTCTTCTTATACCTATAACGATTCGCCTGATGCCCACGACGTTTCAAGAGATTCCCCGCAAGCGCCCGGCCACGCCCCTGCTGGACCGTGCCAACACGCCAGCCGGCCTGCGCCGCCTGGGTGAAGCCGAGCTGGAAACCCTGGCCGATGAGTTGCGCCTCGAATTGCTCTACACGGTCGGCCAGACCGGTGGGCATTTCGGTGCCGGCCTGGGCGTCATCGAGCTGACCATCGCGCTGCATTACGTATTCGACACCCCGGACGACCGGCTGGTGTGGGACGTGGGTCATCAGGCCTATCCGCACAAGATCCTCACCGGACGCCGCGAGCGCATGGCCAGCCTGCGCCAGAAGGACGGCATCGCCGCCTTCCCGCGCCGCTCCGAGAGCGAGTACGACACCTTTGGCGTCGGCCACTCCAGCACCTCCATCAGTGCAGCGCTGGGCATGGCCATTGCCGCCCGCCTGCAAAACAGCGATCGCAAGGCGATTGCGGTGATCGGTGATGGCGCGTTGACCGCCGGCATGGCCTTCGAGGCGCTGAACCATGCGCCGGAAGTGAACGCCAACATGCTGGTGATCCTCAACGACAACGACATGTCGATCTCGCGCAATGTCGGCGGCCTGTCGAATTACCTGGCAAAAATCCTCTCCAGCCGAACTTACGCCAGCATGCGTGAAGGCAGCAAGAAGGTGCTCTCGCGTCTGCCAGGCGCGTGGGAAATTGCCCGTCGTACCGAAGAATACGCCAAGGGTATGCTGGTGCCCGGCACCCTGTTCGAAGAGCTGGGCTGGAACTACATCGGCCCGATCGACGGCCACGACCTGCCGACCCTGATCGCCACCCTGCGCAACATGCGTGACCTCAAAGGCCCGCAGTTCCTACACATCGTCACCAAGAAAGGCAAAGGCTTCGCCCCGGCGGAAGTCGATCCGATTGGTTACCACGCGATCACCAAGCTTGAACCGCTGAACGCCCCGGCCACCGCGCCGAAGAAGCCCGGCGGGCCGAAGTATTCCGGCGTGTTTGGCGAGTGGCTGTGCGACATGGCCGCCGCCGACCCGCGCCTGGTGGGCATCACCCCGGCGATGAAGGAAGGTTCTGACCTGGTGGCGTTCAGCGAGCGTTTCCCGCTGCGCTATTTCGATGTGGCCATCGCCGAGCAGCACGCGGTGACGTTCGCCGCGGGCATGGCCTGTGAAGGCGCCAAGCCGGTGGTAGCGATCTATTCCACGTTCCTGCAACGCGGTTATGACCAACTGATACATGACGTCGCGGTGCAGAACCTCGACGTGCTGTTCGCCATCGACCGTGCCGGTTTGGTGGGCGAAGACGGCCCGACTCACGCGGGCAGTTTCGACCTGTCGTACCTGCGTTGCATCCCCGGCATGCTGGTGATGACCCCGAGTGACGAGAACGAACTGCGCAAGATGCTCAGCACCGGCCACCTGTACAACGGGCCGGCAGCTGTGCGTTATCCGCGTGGGAATGGTCCGAATGCCGTGATCGAAAAGGACCTTGAGCCTATCGAAATCGGCAAGGGCATCGTCCGTCGCCAGGGCAGCAACGTTGCACTGCTGGTGTTCGGCGTGCAATTGGCCGAAGCCTTGAAAGTGGCCGAGAAGATCGACGCCACGGTGGTGGACATGCGTTTCGTCAAACCACTGGATGAAGCCTTGGTGCGCGAGATCGCCGGTAGCCATGAGCTGCTGGTGACCCTCGAAGAAAACGCCATCATGGGTGGCGCCGGTGCGGCGGTCAGTGAGTTCCTGGCGCGGGAGAACATCCTCAAGTCAGTGCTGCATTTGGGCTTGCCAGATATGTATGTCGAGCATGCCAAGCCTGCGCAGATGCTGGCCGAGTGCGGGCTGGATGAGGCGGGTATTGAAACTTCGGTTCGTCAGCGCATGACACTGCTCGGTCTGTAGAAACGCAATTAAAAATGTGGGAGCGGGCTTGCTCGCGAAAGCAGTGTGTCAGTCAACAGATGTATTGGCTGACACTACGCCTTCGCGAACAAGCCCGCTCCCACATTTGTTTTATGCCATTTTCAAATGCTACGGACAGCCATGAACCGCCTTCGTTTTGCCCTGCCCCTTCTGTTATTGCCAACCACCGACCTACTCGCCGACAGCTTCGAGCGCGACGAAGCCCTGAAACTTCCCGACGTAGTGATCAGCGCCAACCGCCAGGTGCAAGCGCGCAACGACAGCAGCGCCGCCAACACCGTCTTCACCCGCGATGACATCGACCGCCTGCAACCCACCAGCGTGACCGACCTGCTCAGCCGCGTGCCCGGCGTACAGGTTTCGCAAGCCGGTGGCCGTGGCAGCCTGGCGAGCATTTACATTCGCGGCACCAAATCGGCCCAAAGCCTGGTGCTGGTAGACGGCCAGCGCATCGGCAACTCGACCTCCGGCGACAGCAACCTGCAGCACCTGAACATCCAGCAGATCGAACGGGTGGAAGTGTTGCGCGGTTCGCGCTCGGTGATCTACGGCAGCGATGCGATTGGCGGGGTGATTCAGATCTTCACCCGGCGCGGTAACGAATCCGGCCTGCAGCCCCGCGTGCATGTGGGATTTGGCAGCAACCAGACGTGGGAACGCAGCCTGGGCTTGTCCGGCGGCGACGGGCAAACCCGCTTCAACCTCGGCGCCAGCCTGGATGACACCGCCGGCATCGATCGCACCCACGCCTCCTACCCAAGTGACGGCGACCATGATGCCTATCGCAACCAGTCCACCCGTTTCAGCCTGAGCCACGCCTTCAACGATGACCTCGAAGCGGGCGTGAACGTGCTGGATAACCGTGGCAAAAACGAATTCGACAGCCCGTTCGGTCGCTTTGATACGGCCACCTTCCAAAGCTTCCAGCAGAAGCCCTACAACGACTTCACCGTGAGCAGCATCGGCAGCTATGTCGACGCACGCATCAATGACGCGTGGAGCTCCCGCGTAGAAATGGGCCACAGCGAAAACCGCGAACAAACCCGGGACAAGCTCAGCGACGAACGCAGTGTGTTCAACACCTACCGCAACTCGCTGAACTGGCAGAACGACCTGACCCTCAACGACCAGAACAGCCTGATCCTGGGCGGCGACTGGTACGAAGACCGGGTCAACAGCAGCGCCCAACTCAATGAAAACAGTCGCTGGAACCGCGCCGCGTTTATCCAGCATCGTTTTCAAACCCAGCATTTCTCCACCGAACTGGGCCTGCGCCGCGACCAGAACCAACAGTTCGGCCGCCACAACAGCTGGAGCGGCACCTTCACCCTGCCGCTGAACCCGGACAATGACCTGCTGTTGAGCTACAGCGAAGGCTTCCGTGCGCCGACCTTCAACGACCTCTACTACCCGGATGATAGCTACGGGAAAAACAGCAACCCGAACCTCAAGCCCGAAACCTCGAAAAGCTACGAAGTGCAGTGGCGCAGCCAACTCAGCGACACCAGCCGACTGGAAGCCTCGCTGTACCGCACCGATATTCAGGATGCGATTGTGTTCGCCAGCAACGGCCCGCAAAACGTCAGCTCGGCGCGTATCAATGGCTTTGAGGCGGCGCTCAAGCAAGAGTTGTTCGGCTGGCAAAGTAGCCTCGGCATTGCACTGATCGACCCACAGGACCGCGACACCGGGCGCACACTGGCGCGCAGAGCCAGGCGCACCGTGAGCCTGGACCTGGATCGTCAATTCGATAAGCTCGGCGTCGGCACCAGCTGGCAGGCGGTGAGCAGCAGCTATGACGACGCGGCGAATCAGCAATCCATGGGCGGTTATGGCTTGCTCGGGCTACGAGGCAGTTGGGCGGTGAATAATGAGATCAAGCTGGAAATGAAGCTCGATAACCTGCTGAACAAAGACTACAGCCGGGCGCTGTATCAGTATCAAGGCCAGCAGTATGGTTATCGGGAAGAAGGCCGCGCGCTGATGTTCGGCGTCACCTGGACCCCGGAACTCTAAGTCGTCTGCACCGGCCCCATCGCGGGCAAGCCCGGCTCTCACAGGGGACCGTGTTTATCCAGACGACTCGGTCAAATGTGGGAGCTGGCTTGCCTGCGATAGCGGTCTTACAGCCCCGGTGCAAGCACCTGACACAACCGCGCCACAGCCTCCAGCATCTGCCCGCTGGGCCGCTCCAGGCCCTTGTCGGGCACCAGCAGCAAATGCCCGGCCGCCACCGCCGCCACTTGGGGCCAGGCCTTCCAGGCATCCAGCTGCGCTTGATCGCCCGCCAGAATCACCTCGGGATTGCGCTGCAACACCGACTCAATGCTGACCTGCGGCGCCGGCAACTTGAGGTCGTCGAATACATTGCGCGCCCCGCACACACCCAGCGCATCGCTGATGATCTGCCCGCCGCCAACGGTGTACAGCGGCTGGTTCCACACCTGATAAAACACCCGCAACGGCTCGGCCCGGTAATAGCGCAGGCGCAGGTCGGCCAAGCGCTGACGCAACTGCGCGGCCAATTGACGGCCAGCGTCATCCCGCCCCAATTGCCGGGCAATGGTTTCGACCTGTGAAGTGAGTTGTTCGAGGCTGTGGGGTTCGGCGACAAACACCGGGATGTTCAAGCGCTGAAGTTGCTCACGCTGCGCGGGGCCGACGCTGCCGGGCCAGAGCAGGATCAGGTCCGGCTTGAGGCTGAGCAGCCGCTCCATGTCCAACTGCCCGTAGCGCCCGACTGACGGCACGTTCGCCAACGCAGAAGGCCGCTCGCCGCCATCCAGCACGCCCACCAGCAAATCGGCAGCGCCCAGCTCAACAACGATTTCAGACAAGGAAGGTGCAAGGCTCACAACCCGCTCAACCGCCGAAACCTGGGCCGCGACGACCAGCAGCAACATCGCAAGCCAAGCGCGCATCAACCCAACTGACGCGGAATGCGGTAGAGGTAGAACAGCACCAGGGTCGACAGCGCCAGCAGAAACAACGGCACCGCCTCCAGCCCCACAAACACCGCCAGCGCGCCGACCCAGGCTGGCAGCGCGGCCACCAGCAACGCCACACGGCGACGGGCCGCGAGGGTGATCCAGGCAGCCGGTTCTTCGGGGGTATCGAGGGCTTTGCCGGTGGCGATCAGCGCGTGTTTATAGCCATGGAAGTAACGCAGGCTGACAAACATCGACGCCACGCCTGCGATAAAAAACGGCATTGCCAGCACCGGCAGCAAGGGCTCGGCCTTGCCAAACACCAGGTTGATCACAAACAACGGCGCCAGCGCCAACGCCAGGTATTGCCACCAGTTAAACGACAGTCGCCGCTTGACCTGGCCGCGCGTCACGCCCGGTCGGCCTCGCCCTGATGCTCGTTGCCCATCATGTGGTCGAGCTTGCTGGCCTTGGTGGCCAGGTAGAGTTTGTTGTGCGGGTTGTGGCCGGTGTGCAGCGGCACGCGCTCGGCGACGGTGATGCCCATGTCGGTCAAGGCTTTGACCTTGCGTGGGTTGTTGGTCATCAAGCGCAGGGATTTGACGCCCAAGTGCTGGAGCATCGGCAGGCAGATCGCATAGTCACGTTGGTCGGCAGCAAAGCCCAGACGCTCGTTGGCTTCAACGGTGTCGGCGCCGCCATCTTGCAGCTCGTAGGCGCGGATCTTGTTCAGCAGGCCAATGCCACGGCCTTCCTGACGCAAGTACAGCAACACGCCACGGCCTTCGCGTGCGATGGCCTGCATGGCGGCTTCCAGTTGCGAGCCGCAGTCACAGCGCTGGCTGAACAGGGCGTCGCCGGTCAGGCATTCAGAGTGCAAGCGGCCGAGAACCGGAGCGCCGTCGGCCACATCACCGAGGCTCAGAACAACGTGTTCGCGCCCGGTGGCTTGTTCAAGAAAGCCATTCATGGTGAACGTGGCAAAAGGGGTTGGCAGCTTGGAAGCGGCAACGAAAACGACGGGCACCGTGTGCTCCTGATTTCAGATTTCACAGGGGATAGATTGTAACAGCAGGTTCCTACAGACGCTTAAGCTGAATTGTCGCTGATAAAGATCAATCGGTTCGATTGGCCTTCAGCTTGGTTCTATGCTGTTCAGAAATGTTGATAGCCACGGATGGCTGGCGTGATGTCCTGGCCAGCCGCGTCCAGCAGTGTAACGCCCTGCCCCGCCTCGACCCGGCCGATCACATGCACCGGCACACCGGCCGCCAGCAACGGCGCCAGCTCGACAGGCGGCAAGGTGAACGCCAGCACGTAGTCATCACCGCCACTCAATGCAGCCACCCGGGCATCGGCGTCGCCGACAAATGCGAGTAAGGCCGCCGACAACGGCAATTGTTGCTGCTCGATCAACAAGCTGACAGCCGAAGCCTTGGCGATATGCCCGCAATCAGCCAAAAGGCCGTCGGAAATATCCATCGCGGACGTCGCCTTGCCCCGCAGCGCCAAGCCCAGCGCCAACTGTGGTTGTGGCGACCAGTAATGGGCCAGCAGCGGCTCGGCAATAGCGGCCTCTGCCGTGCGCTGCCCCAACACCAGCGGCAATGCGCCCGCCGCGTTGCCCAGTTCACCGCCCACACACAGCAAGTCGCCAGGCTGCGCGCCGCTGCGGGTCAATGCCTGGCCCGCCGGCACCCGGCCAAACACGGTCATGGTCAGGCTCAGCGGCCCACGGGTTGTGTCGCCACCCACCAAAACCACACCGCAATTCTGCGCCATGACGTTCAAACCCTGGGCATAGCGTTGCAGCCAATCGGCATCAACCGTCGGAGTCGTCAGGGCAAGGGTAAAAGCAAGGGGATTGGCGCCCATGGCTGCCAGGTCGCTGACTGCCACGGCCAGCGAGCGCTGGCCGAGCAGAAACGGATCGCAGGGGTCGGCAAAATGCACGCCGGCCACCAAGGTATCGGTAGAAATCGCCAGCTGTTCCCCGGGAGGAACCGCCAGCAAGGCGCAGTCGTCGCCAATCCCCAGTGCAATGCCTTTGCCGCCCTGCGCACAAGGCGCGGCGGCGAAGTAGTTGCGGATCAGCTCAAACTCGCCCATTGCGTCAGCAAGCGCCAGTTAGCGCTTGTACGCCTTCACTTCGGCTTCACGCAGGCGCGGGGCCAGCTTGTCGAGCACGCCGTTGACGAATTTGTGACCGTCGGTGGAACCGTAGACTTTCGCCAGTTCGATCCCTTCGTTGATCACTACGCGGTACGGCACGTCGACGCGCTTGAGCAGTTCCCAGGTGGACAGGCGCAATACGGCCAGTTCAACCGGGTCCAGCTCGTCGATCGCGAGGTCCAGGCACGGCGTCAGTGCAGCGTCGATCTCGGCCAGGTTGGCCGGAACACCGTGCAGGATGTCGTGGAAGTAGCTGGCATCGGCCGCGCTGAAATCGTTGTCGACGCGAAACTGCGCCTCGATTTCATTCAGCGAGGTTTTCGCCATGTGGCGCTGGTACAAGGCCTGGGTCGCGAGCTGGCGGGCCGAACGACGCTTTTCGCTTTTCGATGGCTTGCCGGCGTCTGCTGGGCGCGGGTCCTGGGGGTTGAACTGATCGCTGTCGTCGCTAATCACTTGGCCTCCAACTGTGCCAGCAGGCTGACCATTTCCAGGGCGGACAGGGCAGCTTCAGCACCTTTGTTGCCGGCCTTGGTGCCGGAACGTTCGATGGCTTGCTCGATGGAATCCACGGTCAGCACGCCAAAGGCAACCGGCACGCCGAACTCCATGGACACCTGGGCCAAGCCCTTGGTGCATTCGCCAGCCACGTATTCGAAGTGCGGAGTACCGCCACGAATGACCGCGCCCAGGGCGATGATCGCCGCGTATTCACCCTGCTGTGCAACTTTCTGCGCAACCAGTGGAATTTCGAAGGCGCCAGGAGCGCGGATGATAGTGATGTCGCTTTCGCTCACACCGTGGCGAACCAGGGCATCCACGGCACCGCTTACCAGGCTTTCAACCACGAAGCTGTTGAAGCGGCCAACCACCAGGGCATAGCGGCCTTTGGGGGCAATGAAGGTACCTTCGATGGTCTTCAGGGTCATTCGACAAATCTCTTAAAGAGCCGGGACGCGCTTAGTGCGCGCCCCTCAGTGATATTTGAACCGCGAACAAGGGGTAAACAACGCCGGCCTTTATTCGGAGGGCACGTATTCTACTACTTCCAGGTCGAAACCGGATATGGCATTAAATTTCATCGGTGCGCTCATCAAGCGCATTTTGCGTACGCCCAGGTCCCGCAGGATCTGCGAACCGGCACCGACGATGCTGTAGGTGGTCGGCTTTTTCACCGGCACGTGGTCGGCGGTTTCGCGGATATGCGCCAGCAACACGTCGCCATCCACCGGGTTACCCAGCAGCAAAACAACACCGCTACCGGCCTCGGACACCGCAGACATCGCGGCCCGCAGGCTCCAGCGCCCCGGTTGCTTGACCATCAGCAGGTCGCGCAACGGGTCCATGTTGTGCACCCGCACCAGGGTCGGTTCTTCAGCGCAGATGGTGCCCAGGGTCAGGGCCATGTGCACGTCGCCTTCCACCGAATCACGATAGGTCACCAGGTTGAACTGGCCCAGTTCGCTGTCCAGCGGCTGCTCGGCAATCCGCTGAACGGTACGTTCGTGGATCATCCGGTAGTGAATCAGGTCGGCAATGGTGCCGATCTTGATGTTGTGCAGCGCGGCGAACTCTTCCAGCTCGGCGCGACGGGACATGGTGCCGTCGTCGTTCATCACTTCGCAGATCACACCGCTCGGCTCGAAACCGGCCATGCGCGCCAGGTCGCAGGCAGCTTCGGTGTGGCCGGCGCGGGCCAGGGTGCCACCCGGTTGAGCCATCAGCGGGAAGATGTGGCCCGGGCTGACGATGTCTTCGGCCTTGGCGTCTTTCGCGGCGGCGGCTTGTACGGTGCGGGCGCGGTCAGCAGCGGAGATGCCGGTGGTCACACCGGTAGTGGCTTCGATGGACACGGTGAACTTGGTGCCGAACCCCGAACCGTTGCGCGGCGCCATCAGCGGCAGCTTCAACAGCTCACAGCGCTCGCGGCTCATCGGCATACAGATCAGGCCACGGGCGTGCTTGGCCATGAAGTTGATGTGTTCCGGCTGGCACAGTTCGGCGGCCATGATCAGATCGCCTTCGTTCTCGCGATCCTCGTCATCCATAAGGATGACCATCTTGCCTTGGCGGATGTCTTCAACCAGTTCTTCGATGCTATTGAGCGCCACGCGGCACCCCCTTGGGTCAGGATTTCAGGTAGCCATTGGCGGCTAAAAAACTTTCGGTAATGTTCCCGGCAGCAGGCTCTGCGGCCTTATCGCCCATAAGCAGGCGTTCCAGGTAACGGGCAAGCAAGTCGACTTCCAGATTCACCCGGCGACCTGGCTGGTACGACGCCATGATGGTTTCGCTCAGGGTGTGGGGAATGATGGTCAGTTCAAATTCGGCGCCATTCACGGCGTTCACGGTCAGGCTGGTGCCGTCGACGGTGATCGAGCCTTTGTGGGCGATGTACTTGGCCAGCTCTTTCGGTGCACGAATGCGGAATTCCACGGCACGCGCGTTTTCGCTGCGGGCGACGACTTCGCCCACACCGTCGACGTGGCCGCTGACCAGGTGCCCACCGAGGCGGGTGGTGGGGGTCAGGGCTTTTTCCAGGTTCACCGGGCTGCCGCTCTTGAGGTCGTTCATCGCGGTGCAATCCAGGGTTTCCCGGCTGACATCGGCGGCAAAGCCGTTGCCAGGCAACTCGACGACGGTCAGGCACACACCGCTGACGGCGATGCTGTCGCCCAGTTTGACGTCGCTCAGGTCGAGCTTGCCGGTTTCAACCAGCACGCGTACGTCGCCGCCTTTTGGGGTCAATGCACGGATGCTGCCGATGGATTCGATAATGCCGGTGAACATGCAGTTCTCCTGAAGACGTGGCGCAGGCCGGGAATTATACGCTCGCTGATGGCAGAGGGATGGCAGTGACTCGCCAGTCGTCGCCTACAGCGCGCATTTCAGTGATCTTGAGTTGGGGGGCTTCGCTGAGTTTCTCAAGCGGCCAGTCCAATAAAGGCCGGGCAGCGGAGCCGAGGAACTTGCCGGCGACGAATATCACGTACTCGTCCACCAGGCCCTGCTGGGCGAAGGCGCCAGCCAGGCTTGGGCCGGCCTCCACCAACACTTCGTTGACGCCACGGGCCGCCAGGGCCACCAGCGCGGAACGCAGGTCGACCTGGCCGTCGACACCCGGCACCACCAGGCACTCGGGGCCTGTGGGGTATTGGTTGTCTGGCGTCACGCAGGTGATCACCAGCGCGGGGCCGGCCTTGAAGAACGGCGCATTCAGCGGCACCCGCAGGCGGCCGTCGATCAATACGCGCAGCGGCGGACGGGACATCGCCAGGGCCGTGGTTTCTTCATCCAGGCCCAGCTCGGCAGCGCGCACGGTCAGGCGGGCGCCATCGGCCAGCACCGTGTCGGCGCCGGTCAGCACCACACTGGCCTGGGCCCGCAGGCGTTGCACGGCGGCACGCGCGGCCGGGCCGGTGATCCATTGGCTTTCGCCATTGGCCATCGCGGTGCGGCCGTCCAGGCTCATGGCCAACTTGACCCGCACAAACGGCAGGCCATGTTCCATGCGCTTGAGAAAGCCAGGGTTAAGCGCCCGCGCTTCGTTTTCCAGCAAACCGCTGTAGGTTTCGATCCCGGCCTGGGCCAGACGGCGCATGCCGCGCCCGGCGACTTCCGGATTCGGGTCCTGCATCGCCGCGACAACGCGAGCCAAACGCGCATTCACCAACGCATCGGCGCACGGCGGCGTGTGCCCGTGGTGGCTGCACGGCTCAAGGGTCACGTAGGCCGTGGCGCCGCGGGCTTTATCACCCGCAGCCCGCAGGGCGTGGACTTCCGCATGGGGCTCACCGGTGCGCACGTGCCAGCCTTCGCCGACAATCTGCCCGTCACGCACAATCACGCAGCCAACCCGTGGGTTGGGGTGGGTGGTGTACAGGCCCTTGCGCGCCAATTCCAGGGCACGCGCCATGTAATGGGCGTCGAGCACCGCTTGTTCTGCCGAAGGTGGGTTCATTCTTTTACCGGCTCACGGGCCAGGCGGTCGATCTCTTCGCGGAACTCGTTGAGGTCCTGGAAGCGTCGATACACCGAGGCGAAACGGATATAGGCGACTTCGTCGAGCTTTTGCAGCTCGCCCATCACCAGTTCTCCAACCACCAGGGATTTGACTTCGCGCTCGCCGGTGGCACGCAGCTTGTGCTTGATATGCACCAGTGCCGCTTCCAGCCGCTCGACACTCACCGGGCGTTTTTCCAGGGCGCGCTGCATTCCGGCGCGCAGTTTTTCTTCGTCGAAAGGCTGGCGACTGCCGTCGGTCTTGATCAGACGTGGCAATACCAGTTCGGCGGTTTCGAAGGTGGTGAAACGTTCACCGCAGCCAGAGGCCAGGCATTCACGCCGGCGACGCACCTGTTCGCCCTCGGCGACCAGACGCGAGTCAATGACCTTGGTGTCGTTGGCACCGCAGAAGGGACAGTGCATGGTGGCAGGCAACAAAAAATGGGAGGGCCATGGTAGCGCATCCCCGTGGCAAGACAAGCCATAGCCTTTACGGTATATAGGCTGACTATTATGTTTCATATTTTTTAAGCCACGGATTTTGTCCTTTCTGGAGCCGTACATGCAGTTACGACCACTTGTTTTGCTCACGTTGCTTGGTTTCCTGGTCGCCTGCAGCAGCCATACCCCAAAACCCGCGCCGCCCGCTCCGGCGCCGCAACAAGAGAAAAAACTGCCTGGCGTGGAAGAAGACCTGGGCCCGTTGCCCGCCTACCAGCGTGAAGTCAGCGGCCAATTGAACGGCGTACCGGCCGGTGCCGAAGTCGAACTGGCGCTGCTGGTGATCGACGAACGTTCGCGCCCACAACAACTACTCACCAGCAGCGTGCTGATCGGCAACAACAAGCCGTTGGCCTTCCGCCTGCGCTTTAACCCCGAAGCATTCCCGGCGGGTGCCCGCGTTGAACTGCGCGGCCGCGCGAGCCAGTCCGGCCAGTTGATCCTGCACCTGCCGCCTGTGCGCATCACCCAAGCGATCACCCAGACCACCGGCCCGCTGCAACTCGTTACCGCACCATGACACCACCGCTGGACCTGCAACGCGCCCTCAGCGACCTGATCGGCGACGCCCAACTGGTGCCCTGCCCGCTACCGGGCACCGCGTTGTCGTTGTGGCTGCTGGACGCCGACAACATGGACCGCGCCTTCAGCCCCGAAGAGACCCGACGCATCCTGCATGAGCCGCCGTACTGGTGCTTTTGCTGGGCCAGCGGTTTGGCGATGGCCCGATACTTGGCGGCCAACCCCGAGTGGGTCGCGGGTAAACGCGTGCTGGATTTTGGCGCGGGTTCGGGCGTTGCCGGGATCGCCGCTGTCAAAGCGGGAGCGTTGGAAGTGGTGGCGTGCGATCTCGACCCACTGGCGTTGGCAGCCTGCCAGGCGAATGCCGAACTCAACGGCGTGACACTGGGCTATTGCGCGGACTTCTTCGCCGAGGCCGACCGTTTCGACCTGATTCTGGTCGCCGATGTGCTGTACGACCGGGCAAACCTGCCGCTGCTGGACCAATTCCTCACCCGTGCCCGCGAAGCGCTGGTCGCCGATTCCCGGGTTCGGGACTTCCAGCACCCGGCTTATCAGCGCCTGGAAATCCTCGACGCCCTGACCCTGCCCGACCTGGCCGAGCCCGGGGAGTTTCGCAAGGTGAGCCTGTACCATTCGCGGCGCGCTTTCAGCCAACCCCACCAACCCTTATAGTTGCCCAATTCCTGCTTTCTTCGAGATACCCCATGAGTGAGCCCACGCCGTACATCTTCGACGCCACCACCGCTACCTTCGACCAGGCGGTGATCCAGAATTCCTTCGAAAAACCCGTGCTGGTGGATTTCTGGGCCGAGTGGTGCGCGCCGTGCAAGGCGCTGATGCCGATGCTCGCGCAGATCGCAGAGAGTTATCAGGGAGAGTTGCTGCTGGCCAAGGTCGATTGCGACGCCGAGCCGGACGTGGTCTCGCGCTTTGGCATTCGCAGCCTGCCGACCGTGGTGCTGTTCAAGGATGGCCAGCCGGTGGACGGGTTTGCCGGTGCGCAGCCCGAATCCGCCGTGCGCGCGATGCTGGAGCCGCACGTGCAGATGCCGCCGCCCGCCGCTGCCGATCCACTGGAACAAGCCCAGGCGTTGTTTGCCGAAGGCCGCATCACCGACGCCGAGGCCGTGCTGGTCACCCTTCTCGGCGAAGACAACACCAACGCCGCCGCGCTGATCCTGTACGCGCGCTGCCTGGCCGAACGCGGTGAGCTGAGCGAGGCGCAAACCGTGCTCGACGCGGTCAAGAGCGATGATCACAAGGCCGCCCTGGCCGGCGCCAAGGCGCAGATCACGTTCTTGCGCCAGGCCGCCGACCTGCCGGACGCCGCAGACCTGAAAGCCCGCCTGGCGCAAAACCCGCAGGATGACGAGGCGGTGTATCAACTGGCCGTACAGCAACTGGCGCGCCAGCAATACGACGCCGCGCTGGATGGCTTGCTCAAGCTGTTCACTCGCAACCGCAGCTACAGCGAAGGCCTGCCCCACAAGACGCTGCTGCAGGTGTTCGAATTGCTCGGCAACGATCACCCGCTGGTCACGGTTTACCGCCGCAAGCTGTTCGCCGCGTTGTATTAAGCCTTACTCGATCCAACTGTACAGCGGCGTATCCCCGCCGCTGGCCACCTTGACCTTGGCACTATGGCGCAGGCGCACCAGCAGGCGCTTGCCCGCCGAGGCGCTGCCGGCCAAGCCTTCCAACTGATCAAGCAATTCAAGCCCGTTGAGTTGCCCGGCCTTGCGCAGCAAGTCCTGGGCGGCCTGCCACAGGCTCTCGTCCAGATTACCCGCGGCTGGCGCCACCACGGGCTCGGCACTCGGTGTTTTACCGGCCTGCAACTGCGCGCCCAACCGGGCCCAGTCGCTGTCGTCCAGCTCCAGGGTCAAGTCCACCGGCAGGTCGCCGACGGTTCCACGAATTCTCAACATCGCACTCACTCCCGCACTTTTCTGACGAGCATGCTCCCACGCGTCTTGCGCTACGCCAAGCAGGCGGTCAAACTCCTCGCAAAATTGTTATAAGATCACATAACAAAACTTTCATCTTTGTTCGGGAGCTCCACCATGCGCCATTTGCTGCTCGCTTTGCCGTTTGCCCTGTTGCCACTGGCCATCGCCCAGGCGGCCGACGAGCACGACCATGATCACGAGCACGGCAGCCTCGGCGCCCACGAACACGGCGTGGGCCGCCTCAACGCGGTGCTCGACGGCCAGGCCCTGGAGCTGGAACTGGACAGCCCGGCGATGAACCTGGTGGGGTTTGAACACCTCGCTACCACGCCTGCCGACAAAGCCAAGGTCGCCGCTGCGCGCAAACAACTTGAGCAACCTTTGGTGCTGTTCAGCCTGCCCAAGGCCGCCGGTTGTGTGATCAGCACCCAGGAACTGAACAGCCCGCTGTTCGGCGACAAACCTGAAGCCGACCATGACGAAGACGATGACGACCACGCCACCGATGGCAAAGGCGCCGCCGCCCACGAACATCACCACGACCACAGCGAAATCCACGCTCACTACCAGTTCACTTGCGCCACGCCGACTGCGCTGAGCAACCTCGACCTGACCCAGGTGTTCAAGACCTTCCCCGCCACCCAGAAAATTCAGGTACAACTCATTGGCCCGAGCGGCCAGCAGGGTGTGGAGGCGACCGCGCAGGCAGCTACCCTGAAATTCTGAGTTCATGCCCCGGTTAATGTGGGAGCTGGCTTGCCTGCGATGGCATCGCAGCGGTGTTTCAGAAATACCGAGGCGCTTGCATCGCAGGCAAGCCAGCTCCCACATTTGATCAGTGTCATCATCCAAATCGAGCCAGACCACTGATTTCCTATGACCCAAGCACTTATCGAACTGTCTGACCTGGGCTTTAACTGGCCCGGTCACCCACAGTTGCTGGACATCCCGACGTTTCGCCTGGAGCCGGGCGAAACCCTGTTCCTCAAGGGCCCCAGCGGCAGTGGCAAAACCACCCTGCTGGGCCTGTTGGGCGGCGTGCAAAAGCCCAGTCACGGCAGTATTCGCCTGCTGGGCCAGGAACTGACCGAGCTGTCGGCCGGCGCCCGCGACCGTTTTCGCGTCGACCACACCGGTTACATCTTCCAGCAGTTCAACCTGCTGCCGTTTCTCTCGGTGCGTGAGAACGTCGAACTGCCCTGCCACTTCTCCAAGCTGCGGGCGCAACGGGCGATCCAGCGTCACGGCAGCGTCGACCAGGCCGCCGCGACCCTGCTCGCTCACCTGGGCCTCAAAGACAAAAACCTGCTGGAACGCCGCGCCGACTCCCTGTCCATCGGCCAGCAACAACGGGTGGCCGCCGCCCGCGCGCTGATCGGTCAGCCGGAACTGGTGATCGCCGACGAGCCGACCTCGGCCCTGGACTACGACGCCCGGGAAGCCTTCATTCAGTTGCTGTTCGCCGAATGCCGCGAAGCAGGCGCCAGCCTGTTGTTCGTCAGCCATGACCAGAGCCTGGCGCCGCTGTTCGACCGCAACCTGTCGCTGGCCGAACTCAATCGCGCCGCCACGCCCGTAGAGGTTTGAGATGTATTTGTTTCGACTAGCCATGGCCAGCCTGGCTAACCGCCGCTTTACCGCGATCCTCACCGCCTTCGCCATCGCCCTGTCGGTGTGCCTGTTGCTGGCGGTGGAACGGGTACGCACCGAAGCCCGCGCCAGCTTCGCCAGCACCATCAGCGGCACCGACCTGATCGTCGGCGCGCGCTCCGGCTCGGTCAACTTGCTGCTGTATTCGGTGTTCCGTATCGGCAACGCCACCAACAATATTCGCTGGGACAGCTACGAGCACTTCGCCGCCAACCCGCAGGTGAAATGGGCGATCCCGATTTCCCTCGGCGACTCCCACCGTGGCTACCGCGTGATGGGCACCAACGAATCCTACTTCGAACACTACCAATACGGCCGCCGGCAGAACCTCGAACTGGCCAGCGGTCGCGCCTTCGCCACCGACCCTTTCGAAGTGGTGCTCGGCGCCGAAGTGGCCGACGCGCTGCATTACAAGCTCGGCGACAAGCTGGTGCTGGCCCACGGCGTGGCGGTGGTCAGCCTGGTCAAGCACGATGACAAACCGTTCACCGTGATCGGCATCCTCAAGCGCACCGGCACCCCGGTGGACCGCACGCTGCACATCAGCCTCGGCGGCATGGAAGCGATTCACATCGACTGGCACAACGGTGTGCCGGCCCAGGGCAAAGGCCGCATCAGCGCCGACCAGGCCCGCAATATGGACCTGACGCCGCAAGCCATCACCGCGTTCATGCTCGGCTTGAATAACAAGATTTCCACCTTCGCCCTGCAACGGGAGATCAACGAATTCCGTGGCGAACCGATGCTGGCGATCCTGCCGGGCGTGGCGCTGCAAGAACTGTGGAGCATGATGGGCACCGCTGAAAAGGCGCTGTTTGTGATCTCGCTGTTCGTGGTGCTGACCGGTTTGATCGGCATGCTCACCGCGATCCTCACCAGCCTCAACGAGCGCCGCCGGGAAATGGCGATCCTGCGGTCGGTGGGCGCGCGGCCCTGGCATATCGCGACGTTGCTGATCTTCGAAGCCTTTGCCCTGGCGTTGTCGGGCGTGATCGCAGGTGTGGGACTGTTGTACGTGTGCATCGCCGCGTCTCGCGGGTATTTGCAGGCCAATTACGGCCTGGACCTGCCGCTGTCGCTGCCAAGCGAATATGAATGGACCTTGCTCGGCGGTATTCTCGTCGCAGCGCTGCTGATGGGCAGCGTGCCGGCCTGGCGTGCCTACCGGCAATCGTTGGCCGACGGCCTGTCGATACGGTTATGAGGAAAGTGTTGATGCGTCGCGTCGTGCTTGCGTTGTTACTGCTGGTGGCCCTGCCCGCGTGGGCTGAAGACCAGCCCAAGGACCTGTCCTGGCAGGAGATGATCCCGCCGGACGCGCCACCGGAAATCCCCAACATGAAACCGCTGCACGACCTGTCGGGCATGGCCGATGCGCTGTCGGTGGAGTCTGCTCCGGCCGCCAAGCAAGACCTGCCCAACGCGCCGGTGGTGCAAAGCCTTAACGGCCAGCACATCCGCCTGCCGGGCTATATCGTGCCGCTGGAAGTCAGCGAAGAAGGCCGTACCACGGAGTTTCTGCTGGTGCCGTATTTCGGCGCCTGCATCCACGTGCCGCCACCGCCGTCGAACCAGATCGTGCACGTCAAAAGCGAGATCGGCGTGAAGCTCGATGAGCTGTATCAGCCGTACTGGATCGAAGGCCAGATGCAGGTCAAACCGTCCAGCAGTGAGCTGGCCGATGCCGGCTACCAGATGGATGCCGACAAGATCTACGTATACGAACTGCAGGAGTAGCACGTTATTACCGTTTCATTGAGCTGAGTCAAAAGCCCAGCCGGAACGATCTTTACCATTGGATGTATCTCTTTACATACATCCTCTGGAGCTCCCATGAACAAGTCCCTGCTCGGCGCGTCGCTTGTCGCGCTCGCCCTCGTCGCCCCCATTGCCCACGCTCACGAAGCGGGCGACATCCTGATTCGCGCCGGTGCCATCACCGTTAACCCGAAAGCGGACAGCAGCAGTGTCAAGGTTGACCAGGGCCCACTGGCCGGGACCAACCTGGGCGGCAAGGCGACCATGAGCAGCGACACCCAGTTGGGCTTGAACTTCGCCTACATGCTCACCAGCCACTGGGGTATCGAACTGCTGGCGGCCACGCCGTTCGAGCACGATGTGAAGATCAAAAACACCGCACTGGGCGCCGCCAACGGCAAGCTCGGTACGCTGAAGCACCTGCCACCGACCCTGAGCGTCGTGTACTACCCGCTGGACAGCAAATCGGTGTTCCAACCGTATGTAGGCGCCGGTATCAACTACACCTGGATCTACGACGAACACGTCGGCAGCCAGGCCCAACAGGCGGGCTTCAGCAACTTCAAGGCTGAAAACTCCTGGGGTTGGGCCGCGCAAATCGGTGCGGACTACATGATCAACGACAAGTGGATGATCAACGCCCAGGCGCGCTACATCGACATCAGCACCAAGGCCACCGTGGACAACAACGCACTGGGCCAAGGCACCCGCGCCAAGGTCAACGTGGATGTTGATCCGATGGTGTACATGGTTGGTATTGGCTACAAGTTCTAAACACGCTTTAAGCAACGCCGCCTAACGAAATGTGGGAGGGGTTTGTGTGGGAGCTGGCTTGCCTGCGATAGCATCACCTCGGTGTAACTGACAAACCGAGTTGACTGCATCGCGGGCAAGCCCGGCTCCCACACAAACCCCTCCCACATTTTGCTTTGTATTGTTTTCAGCTATGCCGGTAAAACCGATCGAGCAACGCTGGCAACCCGGCCCGCCAGGCCCGCGGCTTGATGCCGAAGGTGTGGAGGATTTTCTTGCAGGCCAGTACCGCGTGTTGCGGTTCATCGGCTGCATCCGGGCGGGCTGCGTGAGCCTGGGCGGTCGGGGCTTCCACGGCCAGCGGGTGGAAGTTGCGCGCTTCGGTCAGGATCGCCTGCCCCAGCGCCAGCGGGGTGGTCGCCTCGTGGCCGGCGTAGTGGTAGGTACCCCACAACGGCGCTGCGCAATCGAGTTGCTTGAGCACGGAGATGATCACCCGCGCGGCGTCGTCCACCGGCGTCGGATTGCCCCGGCGGTCGTCGGCCATCGGCAGTTCGTCAGGTTTTTCGGCACGGGCCAGGAAGCGCCCGAGTGTGCCGTCAACGCTGTCGTCCAGCAGCCAGCCAAAGCGCAACAGCACATGCTGCGGGCAGGTGGCGCGTACGCTCTGCTCGATGCGCCACAACGCCTGGCCACGCAGGCCTAGCGGTACGGGTTCGTCTTTTTCGCTGTAGGCAGTGGCGCGGGAGCCATCGAACACCCGGTAGCTGGACGGTTGCAGCAAGGTGATGCTGTGGTGCTGGCACAGTTCGGCCAGGCGCTCGATCGCGTATTCCTGGGCGGCCAGACGCGTTTCGCTGACCGTCTCCGCCTGAAACCAGTCGAAGTAGTAGGCGAGATTGATCAAGGCATCGGGACGGGTGTCGTCGAGCAGTTGCGTGAGACTCGCGGCATCCCAGCCGTCTTGGGGCGGTTTGGGTGCGAGGAAACCAATGTCTTCCTCCGCACCGAGGCGAATCAGCGCCTGCCCGAGGGCATTCCCGCCGCCCAGTAACATAAGGCGCATTCGCATAGATTGAGCAGGCCCGGTCTGTTTGGAACGATGGTTATTATCGGCAGGCTTGTGAGCCATGCCGTTGGCATTTGCCAGAATCGTTGCATTTTGCGGGTTTGTAGCGCAACCGTCACTTATAAAGTGCGCCGCCCATTACGGCCTGGGTGCTTTAGGTAGAGAGAGCCTTTTGTGGCGAGGGAGCTTGCTCCCGCTGGAGTGCGCAGCGCTCCCGCTTTTTTGGGGCCGCTACGCAGCCCAGCGGGAGCAAGCTCCCTCACCACAGCAAGCGCCCTCGCCACAGGGAATGCGTGCCGGGGTTGCAAGTTCACCGGGCCGGCCGCATAAATTGGGTATGAACCTTCCTGAATCAACGGACACGGTATTGAACGGTTTCCATCCCGCTGTCAGTGCCTGGTTTCGCAGCACGTTCCCGTCGGTGACCGCCGCCCAGGCCCAGGCGTGGCCGCTGATCCGCCAGCGCCGCTCGACGCTGATCGCCGCGCCCACCGGCTCCGGCAAGACACTGACCGCGTTTCTCGCCGTGCTGGACGACCTGGTCCATCAAGGCCTGGCCAATGGCGGCCAACTGCCAGACCAGACGCTGGTGGTCTACGTTTCGCCGCTGAAGGCGCTTTCCAACGACATCCAGATCAACCTGCAAAACCCGCTGGCCGGGATCACCGACCATTTGCAACGCCTGGGCCTGCCGCCGCTGGCGATCCGCACCGCCGTGCGTACCGGCGACACGCCACAGAAAGACCGCGCCCTGATGCGCAAGCTCCCGCCGCACATCCTGGTCACTACCCCGGAATCCCTCTACGTGCTACTGGGCTCGGATTCCGGCCGCCAGATGCTCGCCAGCATTCGCACGGTGATCGTCGATGAAATCCACGCCATCGCCGCCAGCAAACGCGGCAGCCACCTGGCCCTGACGCTGGAGCGCTTACAGGGTTTGTGCAGCGAACCGCTGACCCGCATCGGCCTGTCGGCTACGCAAAAGCCCATCGAGGCCGTATCGCGCTTTCTGGTGGGCACCGACCGCTCCTGCGAAATCGTCGACATCGGCCACGCGCGCCCACGGGACCTGGGTATCGAAGTCCCGCCGGTGCCGCTGTCGGCCGTCATGGCCAACGATGTGTGGGATCTGGTCTACGACCGCCTCGCCGAACTGGCCAGGCAGCACCGCACCACGCTGATTTTCGTCAACACCCGGCGCCTGGCCGAACGCCTGGCCCGGCACTTGAGCGAGCGACTGGGCAAAACCGCCGTCGCCGCCCACCACGGCAGCCTCGCCAAGGAACTGCGCCTGGACGCCGAACAACGGCTCAAGGCCGGCGAGCTGCAAGTGCTGATCGCCACCGCCTCGCTGGAACTGGGGATTGATATCGGCGATGTTGATTTGGTGTGCCAGATCGGCTCGCCCGGTTCGATCAACGGTTTCCTGCAAAGGGTCGGACGCTCCGGTCACCAGGTGGGCGGCACGCCCAAAGGCCGGTTGTTCGCCACTACCCGCGACGACCTGATCGAGTGCGCCGCCCTCCTCGACTGCGTGCGCCGGGGCGAGCTGGACACCTTGCTGATCCCGGTCGCACCGCTGGATGTGCTGGCCCAGCAGATCATCGCCGAGGTCAGTTGCCAGGAATGGCAGGAACACGCGCTGCTCACGCTGATCCGCCGCGCCTCGCCCTACGCCGAGCTGGATGAACGTCACTACCAGGCGCTGTTGCAGATGCTCGCCGAAGGCTACAACGGCCGCCAGGGCATCCGCAGCGCCTACCTGCACCGCGACGCCATCACCGGCACCCTGCGCGGCCGGCGTGGCGCCAAACTCACCGCCGTGACCAGCGGCGGCACCATCCCCGACAACGCCGACTACAGCGTGCTGCTGGAGCCGCAGAGCCTGAACATCGGCAGCGTCAACGAAGACTTCGCGGTGGAAAGCATCGCCGGGGATATCTTCCAATTGGGCAATACGTCCTACCGCATCCTGCGGGTGGAAACCGGCAAGGTGCGGGTCGAAGACGCCCACGGCCAGCCGCCGACCATTCCGTTCTGGCTCGGTGAAGCGCCGGGGCGCAGTGCCGAGTTGTCGTTCGCCGTGGCGCGTTTGCACGGGCAACTGGACGAGCTGCTGGGCGCAACGCCCGGCAACCTGCAACCGGCGCTCGACTGGCTCATCGGCACCCTCGGCCTGAACCTGGCCAGCGCCGAACAACTGGTGGACTATCTGGCGCGGGCGCGGCTGGCCTTGAGCGCGCTGCCGTCCCAGGACACGTTGATCATGGAGCGGTTTTTCGACGAGTCCGGCGGCACACAACTGATCATCCACACGCCGTTCGGCAGTCGCATCAACCGCGCCTGGGGCCTGGCGTTGCGCAAACGTTTTTGCCGCACCTTCAACTTCGAACTGCAAGCCGCCGCCAGCGAGGATGCGATCGTGTTGTCGCTGTCCACCAGCCACAGCTTTGAGCTGGACGAGGTGTGGCGCTACCTGAACAGCAACACGGCGGAGCACATCCTGATCCAGGCGGTGCTGGATGCGCCGCTGTTCGGCGTGCGCTGGCGCTGGAATGCCGGGGTGGCGCTGGCGCTGCCGCGTTACACCGGCGGGCGCAAGGTGGCACCGCAGATCCAGCGCATGAAGAGTGAAGACCTGATCGCCAGCGTGTTCCCCGACCAGATCGCCTGCCTGGAAAACCTCGCCGGCGAGCGCGAAGTGCCCGAGCATCCGCTGGTGGAACAAACCCTCGACGATTGCCTGCACGAAGCCATGGACAGCGAAGGCTGGCTGGCCCTGTTGCGGCGCATGGAGCGTGGTGAAATCCGTTTGATCAGCCGCGACCTGCCGGCGCCGTCACCTTTGGCGGCGGAGATTCTCAGCGCCCGCCCCTATACCTTTCTCGATGACGCGCCGCTGGAAGAGCGCCGCACCCAGGCTGTACTCAATCGGCGCTGGAGCGACCCGCAAAGCACCGACGACCTCGGCGCGCTGGATGCCGAAGCGATTGCCGGTGTGTTCGAAGAAGCCTGGCCCGCGCCCAATGGCCTGGACGAGATGCATGAAGCGCTGATGAGCCTGGCGTGCGTCGCCGAATCCGAGGTCACACCGCAGTGGGCCGAATGGCTGCACGCCCTCGCCGACGGCGGGCGCGCCAACCGTTTGCAGACCGGTACCGACCAGGCCGTTTGGGTGGCCGTGGAACGTCTGAGCTGTTTAAAGGCGATCTACCCGAATGACCTGCCGCTGTTGCCCGGTTTCGATGAGCCCTGGACCTTCGACGATTCGCTGGTGGAAGTGCTTCGCGCGCGCCTGAGCGGCTTCGGCCCGCTGGCCTTGATCGAGATCGCCGCGCCCCTGGCCTTGCCGGTGGCCGACGTGTCACAGGCACTCGCGCGACTGGAAAGCGAAGGCTACGTGCTGCGCGGCCGTTTCAGCCCCGGCGCCAGCGAAGAACAATGGTGCGAACGCCACCTGCTGGCGCGCATTCACCGCTACACGGTCAAGCGCCTGCGCCGGGAAATCGAGCCGGTGGCGTTGCAGGATTTCATGCGGTTTCTGTTCGACTGGCAGCACCTGTCAGACGGCACTCGCGGCCAGGGCAGCGCGGTGTTGCCGCAAATTGTCGCGCAGTTCGAAGGGTACGCCGCTGCTACATCGGCCTGGGACAGTGATTTGCTCAGCGCGCGGATCAAGGATTACGCGCCGAGCTGGCTGGACGACTTGTGCCGCAGCGGCAAGGTGGTGTGGACACGCCTGAGTAACAAAGCCGGCGCAACGGCCCTGCGCAGCACGCCGGTGGTGCTGTTGCCCCGCAGCCAGGTGCCAGTGTGGAGTGGACTGACCGAGGCGCCTGACAGCACCGATCTATCGCCCAAGGCACAGAAAGTCCATCAAGCGCTGCGCGAAAACGGCGCGCTGTTTTTCGATGAATTGATCCACGACGCCCATCTGTTGCGCAGCGAACTGGAAACCGCCTTGCAGGAACTGGTGGGCGCCGGGCTGGCGAACGCCGACAGCTTCGCCGGCTTGCGCGCCCTGACCACGCCCGCGAGCAAACGTCAGGCCCGCAGCAGTCGGCGCGGGCGCGGTGCGTTTGTGGGCGGGATGGACGATGCCGGGCGTTGGGCCCTGGTGCGGCGTGCGCCGGTGGCAGACGGCACGCGCCCGGCGGCTCACTCGGCCGAGACGTTGGAACATGTGGCGATGACCTTGCTGCGCCGCTACGGCGTGGTGTTCTGGCGCCTGCTGGAGCGTGAGGCGGATTGGCTGCCCAGTTGGCGGGAATTACTGCGCACCTTCCATCGGCTGGAGGCCCGGGGCGAGATTCGCGGCGGGCGGTTTGTCAGTGGCCTGGCGGGGGAACAGTTTGCGTTGCCGGAAGCGATCCCGCTGCTGCGGGAAGTTCGGCGACGACCTCATGATGGAAGCTTGATTGCGGTGTGCGGCGCCGATCCGCTGAACCTGGTGGGCACGTTGCTGCCGGGAAGCAAGGTACCGGCGTTGAGCGGCAATCGGCTGGTGTACCGGGATGGCTTGCCGGCGGCGGTGGAGATTGCCGGCAAGCAGCAGGTGTTGCTGGAGCTGGAACCACAGGCGGCCGGGTTGGTGCGGGAGAAACTTATCAGGCACTGACTTGTGTAGCGCCCGTAATGACGCCTTCGCGAGCAAGCCCGCTCCCACATTCGACCGAGTTCCACATTTGAAATGCGGTCGAATGTGGGAGCGGGCTTGCTCGCGAAGAGGCCGGCACTGCCAACACAAAACTATTTATTGGGTTCTTGGCTGCTCCGTCAGCACCACCGAAGAAGGCACCTCTTCTTCCGGCTCATCCACCTGCTGCCCGACCCGCTGCGGCACCATCACCTGCTGTGGATAAGTTTGCGCGAAGTGGACGAAGGCGCAGTTATCCACAAGCTTTTTCAGCCGCTGGTTAAACGCCCTGCTCACCGCATATTGCCCGCCCGACACCGTACGGAATTGCGCCGTCAGCACCACGCCGTTGAGGTCCATCTTGTCGACGCCAAATACCTCCAGCGGCCCTTGCAGGTTGTACTTGAGGAACACGTCGTCGCGGATCGACTGCCCTGCCTCACGAATCAACTCCACAGCCTTGTCGACGTCGGTGTCGTAGGTGAACTGCACCGAGAAGAACGCATAGGCGAATTGCCGCGACTGGTTGGTGACCGCCTTGATCTGCCCGAACGGCACCGAATGCACAAACCCCTTGCCGTCCCGCAGGCGCAGGGTGCGGATGGTCAGGCCCTCGACGGTGCCGGCGTGGCCGGAGTCGAGCACCACCCAATCGCCAATCGACAGGGTGTCTTCGATGATGATGAACAGCCCGGTGATCACATCCTGCACCAGTTGCTGCGAACCAAAACCAATGGCCAAACCGACCACCCCGGCACCCGCCAGCAGCGGCGCGACGTTGATCCCCAGGTTGGCCATGGTGGTGATCGCGCAGATCACCACCAGGATGATTTTCACCGCGTTGCGCAGCAGCGGTAGGATAGTTTTCACCCGCGTGCTGGGTTGGCGGCTGGAGCGTTTGTTGACCGGGGGTTTCAGCGCTTCCTGAATCGCCGTGTCGAGCACCACCCAGAACAGCCAGGTCATCAGCAGGATCAAACCAATGCTGCTTAACGAATCACTGATCGCCCGGCCCACCGAGTTGCGCTGGGCAAACTCGAACAGCGAAACGCCCCAGATACGCCCGAGGATTTCGATAAAGGCAATGGCCATGACGATGCGCAACAACGCGTGCAACAAGCTGAGAAAGCGTTCCTTGTAGGCACTGCTGCGCTGTATCGCGACCGTACTGCGGGCCTGGAACAGGTGCTGCAATACCGTGCTGAGGAACACCGTGCCGATCAGCAAAATCGTGGTGAACAGCGCACAGCGCAGTGCCTTTTGGCTGTCGTCGCCGGCGCCGATCAGGTTGATGGCCGAGACCAGCACCATCAGCAAAATCGGCCAATACCACAGCCCGGAAAATACCCGCAGTGATTGCTGCACCGCCGGGTGTTTCAAGCGCTGGGCCAGGGGCCGGTTGCGGATCAGATGCGCCACCGGACGGCGCAGGCGAATCACCAGCATGCCGAAGATCACCGAGGCAAACAGCCCGGTGAAGATCGCAACGCTGGAGGTGATGTTGCCCCCCAATTGGCGGGCGATCTGCGGGCTGGTCAGCGCATCACTGAGGGCGGCGAGGAAGCCGATCAGGAACAACGGCTTGGGGCAGTAGTCACGAATAATCTGCACGGCCGGGCGCTTGTGGCCGACGTTGAACATGACGATGACGCACAGCAGGATCGAGGTGGAGAAAATACCGCTGCTGGTGGCGTAGGCAAAACACAACGCCAGCGCACGACCCACCGAGGTGGGCAGGAAATGGCTGACGTAGAGCGTTAACGGCAGGCAGATCAAGGCCGGGGCCGTGTAAGGAATCAGGTAGCCCAGTAACGCCTGAAGGCGCTGGCGCGGTGCGATATGCCGCTGCCGGCTCAGGCGCTTGACGATAAACCGCCCGAGCAGCGTCAGCACGGCGAAGGCGCCGATCCATACCCCGGATAACAACAGGAAATCCCCGGCCATGCTCCATGAGGAACGTTCAGACGGCTGGTTTACCAGCTTGTCCACCTCATCCGCCGCCCGATCCGCCCGCAGGCGCCAGGCGTCGACCAGGTTCTGGTTGAGGTCGAGTTTGTTTTGCACATTATCGATGCTGGAGCTGATGGCCCCGAGCAGGCCGCCTTCCACCAGCAGTTCCGGCTGGGCCTGGGCGGCAGGCGCTGGAGCCGTAGGGTCGGTGGCCGCTTGCAGCGCGCCACTGCCGCAAAACAGCAGCGTGCCGAGCAGTAGCGCAGTCTTTAAATTCAACAAAACACCGGGCTCCTTCAGAAGGGTCTGTAAGTAACTGACGGGGTTTAATCCTGATCGTTCCCCCGCTCCGCGAGGGAATGCAGCCTGTGACGCTCGTCGTCACGACCTCAAGGCAGACACGGAGCGTCCAAGCGGCATTCCCACGCAGAGCGTGGGAACGATCTTTGCGCGAGGATCAAATATCAAATGCCAATACCTGTCTTTTTCCGCATAAGCCAACACCCGAGACTGCGCTCCTGATTGAAACCCACCGGAGTTGCAGCCATGCCCATCGCCTTGCTCGCGCTGACCCTCAGCGCTTTTGCCATCGGGACGACCGAGTTCGTCATCGTCGGCCTATTACCCACCATCGGCGCCGACCTTGGCGTAAACCTGCCGTCCGCCGGCCTGCTGGTCAGCCTCTACGCCCTGGGCGTGGCCATCGGCGCGCCGGTGCTCACCGCCCTGACCGGCAAAGTGCCGCGCAAATTGCTGCTGTTGTCGCTGATGGTGCTGTTCACCCTCGGCAACCTGCTGGCCTGGCAAGCGCCGAGTTATGAATCGCTGGTATTGGCACGGATCGTCACCGGCCTGGCCCACGGGGTGTTTTTCTCGATTGGCTCGACCATCGCCACCAGCCTGGTACCCAAGGAAAAAGCTGCCAGCGCGATTGCCATCATGTTTACCGGCCTGACCGTAGCATTGGTGACCGGCGTGCCGCTGGGCACGTTTATCGGCCAGCATTTCGGCTGGCGCGAAACCTTCCTCGCCGTCTCGGCCCTGGGCTTGATCGCGTTTATCGGCAGCCTGCTCTATGTGCCGAAAAACATCGCCCACAGCAAACCGGCGTCGCTGTTGCAACAACTGCAGGTCCTGAAACAGCCAAGGCTGCTGCTGGTGTACGCCATGACGGCGGTCGGTTACGGGGGATCGTTCATCGCATTCACTTACCTTGCGCCAATCCTTCAGGACATCTCCGGCTTCAGCGCCGGCACCGTCAGCCTGGTGCTGTTGGTGTACGGCATCTCGGTGGCCATCGGTAACATCTGGGGCGGCAAGCTGGCCGACAAACGCGGCCCGATCAGCGCCCTGAAAATCATCTTCGTCCTGCTCGCCGCTGTGTTGTTTGTGCTGACCTTCACCGCCGGCAATCCATGGCTGGCCCTGGCCACCGTGCTGGTGTGGGGCGCGGTCGCCTTCGGCAACGTGCCGGGCTTGCAGGTGTACGTGGTGCGCCAGGCGGAACATCACACGCCGAACGCGGTGGACGTGGCCTCGGGCCTGAATATCGCGGCGTTCAATTTGGGGATCGCCGGTGGTGCGTGGGCCGGTGGCTTGATCGTCGCCCACATGGGCTTGATCCACACGGCGTGGATTGGTGGCTCGGTGGTGCTGGTGGCCTTGGCGCTGACGGCCTGGAGCGGCCGACTTGACCGGTTGGGGCCGGTGTATGCCGAGAGTTCGACCCGCGTGGTTGGCGGGCACTGACCCCGCTTTTCTGTAGGAGCAAGCTTGCTCGCGATGGACGTTAACGATGACGCTGGCACCCTGAATGAACGCGGCGCTCTCAGGTTCTTCGCGAGCAATCTCGCTCCTACAGTGGGCATGTGCCGTCTGTAAGGGCGCCGAAACTTTCTTACGATCATCGCAGTCATCCAAAAACGGAGGTCACTCGACACCCAACCCACGGGAGCAACCATGACCCACCCGGAGCTGATGCCGACCACACCCACCGAAGCCATCACCCGCTTCAGGGTGCTGACGGTCAATACCCACAAGGGCTTCACCGCGCTCAACCGGCGTTTTATCTTGCCCGAGTTGCGGGAGGCCATTCGCAGCGTGGCCGCCGATGTGGTGTTCCTGCAGGAAATCCACGGCACCCACGAGCACCATCCCAAGCGCTACAGCAACTGGCCGAGCATGCCGCAGTACGAGTTCCTCGCCGACAGTATCTGGCCGCAGTTCGCTTACGGCCGCAACGCGGTGTACCCACATGGCGACCACGGCAATGCGTTGCTGTCGAAATTCCAGATCATCCGCTACGACAATCTCGACATTTCCCAAAGCGGCCACGAAAGCCGTGGCCTGCTGCATTGCGTGCTGCGCCTGCCGGGTAACGTGCAGGACGTGCATGCCATCTGCGTGCACTTGGGGTTGCGGGAGGTGCATCGCCAGCAGCAACTGCGCCTGATCGCGCAGCGGATCGCCGAGATTCCAGCTGACGCGCCAGTGATCGTCGCTGGCGATTTCAATGACTGGCGCCAGCGGGCCGATCTTGCCCACTGCGGGCTGCGGGAAGTGTTTATCGAAACCCAGGGCAAGCCGGCCCGCACGTTCCCCGCGCGCCTGCCGTTGCTGGCGCTGGACCGTATCTATGTGCGCAACCTCAAGGTACATCAGCCGCAGGTGCTGACCAGCCGTCCGTGGTCGCATTTGTCTGACCACGCGCCGCTGTCGGTGGAGATCGAGTTATGAACAGCGCGCCGCTGGAGAAGGTCGCGGTGGAACATATCGCGACCGATCAACCGCCGGACGACGCAGTGGCCCGGGACCTGGATTACGGCTGGCAGAGCGGCAATCAAATTGAGTTGCTGGAGAACGGCGAGGCCTACTTCCCCAAGGTGTTCGAGGCGATGCGCCAGGCCCAACGGGAGATCTTGCTGGAGACCTTTATTCTGTTTGAAGACAAGGTCGGCCACGAGCTGAAAGGCATTTTGATTGAGGCGGCGCAGCGTGGCGTAAAGGTGGTGGCCAGCCTTGATGGCTTTGGCTGTGGCGAGCTGAGCCCGGGGTTTCTCGGTGAGCTGAGCCAGGCTGGCGTGACCGTGCAGATGTTCGACCCGGCAACCAAGACGCTGGGCTTTCGCACCAACTGGTTTCGCCGCCTGCACCGCAAGATTGTGGTGGTGGATGCCACCGTGGCGTTTATCGGCGGGATCAATTTTTCGGCCGATCACCTGGGGGATTTTGGCCCCGAGGCCAAGCAGGATTATGCGGTGCAGGTGCAAGGCCCGGCGGTGGCCGACCTGCATCATTTCGCCCTCGCACAAAGTGGCCGGCGTGTGCGCAAACGGCGCGGCTGGCGGCGCGAGCAGCGGCCGTCGCCATGGGCTGCGGGTGACGGCGATGGCTTGGTGCGGCTGATTTACCGGGACAATCTGCAACACCGTACCGACATCGAGGAAGCCTACCTGCACGCTCTGCGCAAGGCCGAGCGGCGGGTGGTGATTGCCAACGCCTACTTCTTCCCTGGCTACCGCTTGCTGCGGGAAATCCGTAACGCCGCGCGGCGCGGTGTGCAGGTGCAATTGATCATGCAGGGCCAGCCGGATGTACTGCTGGCCAAGCTGGCGGCACGCATGCTGTATGACTATTTGCTCAAGGAAGGCGTGGTGATCCACGAGTACTGCCAGCGCCCGTTGCATGGCAAGGTCGCACTGGTGGACGAGCAGTGGAGCACAGTGGGATCGAGCAATCTTGACCCGCTGAGCCTGGCGCTGAACCTTGAAGCCAATGTGTTGATTCGTGATCGAGGGTTCAATCAGCAGTTGTTCGAACGCCTGGAATACCTGAGTCAAAACCACTGCAAGACCATGCCGGAGAACCGCACGCCTCGCGGCTGGTTCTGGCGGGTGACGGTGGGTTTTGTGGTGTTCCATGTGCTGCGGCATTTTCCATCATGGACCGGCTGGCTGCCGGCCCATAAGCCCAGGTTGAAACCCTTCGTTCACGAGGAGCGCCCGGACCATGACCCAAGCCCGCACGGCTGAAGAAAGCGCCCATCCTGGCTTTTTTAGGCGCTGGAAAACGCCGCTGACGGTGGTGTTTTTCCTGGCGCTGATCGTGTTGTTCACCCTGCTCGCCCGGCGTATCGACTGGAGCGAGGTGTTCGACACCTTGGGCGATTTCAAGCTGCGCACCTTGCTCATCGCAGGCGCGCTGACGGTGTGCAGTTTCCTGGTGTATTCGTGCTTCGACCTGATCGGCCGCACCTACATCCGCCAGCCGTTGGGGTGGAAGCAGATCCTGCCGGTGGGCATCATCAGCTATGCCTTCAACCTCAACCTGAGTGCCTGGGTCGGTGGCATCGCCATGCGCTATCGGCTGTATTCACGGCTGGGGGTGAGCAGCGGGAATATCGCGAAGATCCTCGGGTTGAGCCTGGCCACCAATTGGTTTGGCTACATGGCGATTGCCGGTGCGGTGTTCAGCAGCGGGCTGGTGACGTTGCCGCCGGGGTGGAAGCTCAGCAGTGGCGCGCTGCAAGGCGTGGGCGTGCTGCTGGTACTGGCGAGCCTGGGTTATCTGCTGGCTTGCCGCTTGTCGAAAAAGCGCGCGTGGTCGGTACGCGGGATTGAAATCAGCCTGCCGTCGCTGCGCATGGCCGTGTTGCAGTTGGCACTCGGCGCGCTGAACTGGTCGCTGATGGCGGCGGTAATCTTCACGCTGCTGCCCAAGCAACTGGATTACCCGGTGGTGCTCGGCGTGTTGTTGATCAGCAGCATCGCTGGGGTGGTCACGCATATCCCGGCGGGGCTTGGGGTGCTGGAGGCGGTATTCATTGCCCTGCTGCAGCACGAAGCATCGCGCGGTAGTTTGCTCGCGGGGCTGATCGCCTACCGCGCGGTCTACTTCATCTTGCCGCTGCTGGTGGCCCTGGTGATGTACCTCGCGGTGGAAGCCAAGGCCAAGGCGCTACGGGTGAAGAAGACGCCTAAGACTGAATGATGCTCAAGCGCTCGCCCACCACCATCTCGGTGATCCAGTCCACCAGGATCGAGGTGTAGGCCTGCTGGGAGATAGGGTCGCTCAGGGAATGGTCGGCGCCATCGATAATCCGGTGGGTCAGCGAGTGCGTCTGCTGGCACGCGGCGCGGTAACTCATGATGGTGGCGTGGGGCACATGATCGTCGGTTTCGGATTCGACGATCAGCACGTCGCCGGTAAACGCCGCGCAAGCATGCAACGCACGGTTGGTTTCGGCCTGCACAAACGTGCCGCGGTAATCCATCAAGTCGGCTTTATCCAAGTCGCGCTTGGGCTTTAGCCATTCCTGGTCGCGGTACAGCGCCGGCACCCGCAGCGCCAGCCAGCGCACGGGGCGAAGCGAGGTGAGGATGGCCGCCAGGTAACCGCCGTAGCTGGTGCCGACCACCGCCACCGCCGAGGTGTCGATGGCCGGGTGTGACAGCAGGCGGTCGTAGGCGGCGAGCAGGTCGCGCAGGTTGTCTTCGCGGGTGACGCGGGACAGCGGAATACCGTTGCCGGCGT
The DNA here is from genome assembly GCF_002204795.1 of Pseudomonas sp. K2I15. Lineage (GTDB taxonomy): Bacteria > Pseudomonadota > Gammaproteobacteria > Pseudomonadales > Pseudomonadaceae > Aquipseudomonas. The sequence goes on along the minus strand of NZ_NIXO01000021.1, from coordinate 63,893 downwards.
GGCCGCGCAGGTCGAAGGTGAGGCACACACAACCAAGCCCGGCGATGCCCTTGGCGCGCTCCAGGTCACGCTCCTGGCTACCGCCCCAGCCGTGCACAAACAACACCCCCGGCACTTTCGATTTGGGACTGAGGAAGGTCCCGCTCATCTGTTCGTCGTCGATATCAATAGCGATGGTTTCGCTTCTAGCCGTCATAAGAGTTAACCGTCACGTACTTGAGAAGAAAGTCGCTGTTTTCCGCCGGGCCCCGGTACACCTCGATCGCGTCAGCCGGCAGTGGCTGATCGACATAGGTTTCTACCGACGACACATGAATCGCCCGCAGCCCGGGGTTGTTGACGAAGCTTTGCAGCGCCGCGACTTCCGCGCTGCTGGCCCCGCCCATGCGCCAGGATTGCTCCAGCACGCCACTGCGGCGTTGGCCGTCGCTGTCCAGGCCTTGGGCGATGTCGTAATTGCGCCGCGAGGCATAGAACCCCGGGTAGGCCTCATCGGCCGCGTTATCGAAAGCCTGCGCTTGTTGGATGGCCAGGCGTACGTCATCGGGCAGGTCGAGCTTGAGCAGGTCTTCGTAGTAGCCCTGAACCACCAACAGGTTGGAACCACCATAGACCTCTTCGCCCTGCCCGTCCTGCGTCAGGTATTGATCACCGCAGTAGCTGATGACGTGCTCGCCGATAAAGCTCTGGCCGACGCTGTGGGTGACCACATCGTGCAGGTCCTGCTCCAGCACCACACCCTCGGTGAACAGTTGCGCCGCATCGGGCCGCGCGAGGATTGCGTCAAATTCGTCGAGGCTGCGGATCACTTCCTGGCCGCGCCCGGCGCAGGCGTGCACGGGCTTGAGGCGGATCGGCCCGGTGTACAGCAAATGGGTCGCCGCCGGCCGCGCGTCTTCCAGGGCATGCACACTCAAGCCATCCAGCACTACATTGCGGATGCGCTCGGAAAACAGCGGCGACCAGCCTTCGGGGGCAACCGCGGCTTTGTTCAGCAGGCCGTGGCTGATGGCCTTGGTGCAGATGAAATCGTGGTCGACATAACCGCCCCACAAGTCCTCGGGGCCTTTGACACCCAATTGCCGCGCCTGGGCCGCGCCGACCAGCGTCTGAGTGGGTAACAGGTAGAGGTCGCGCCCACTGTGCAGCTCAGGGTTATAGCTGCCACCGTATTTGAGCCCGAGGATGTGCGCCAGCCAGCGGGCCAGGGCGCGGTTGGTTTCGACTTCGTGCAACGGCGCGTCTGCTCGAATTGAATGCGCCACCACGATTTTTTTGCGATTTGTCGGGGTCATGCGTCCCCCTTGGCTGTCCTGCCATGTGTGTAGGGAAACGGCTGCAGGGATCACGCCAACGCGGCATTTGATTAAACGCGCGGGGAATCAGTCAGTTGCGGGAAAAGCGATAGCACTTGGCCTGTTTTATTCTGCACGAAGTGCCCCAGGTGTCGCGGCGTTCTGCACGATTCAGGCTTGGGCCTTGGTGGGTGTTACACCGAAACGGTTGCGGTAGTCGCTTGGCGCCAGCCCGGTGATTTTCTTGAAGGTGGCGCGGAAGGCGCCCGGGTCCTGATAACCGACAGTCCAGGCGATGTGATCAATGGTGCCGTTGGTGAACTCGAGCATCTGCCGCGCCTTGCCCACCCGCAGGTGCTGGCAGTATTCGGTGGGTTTCAAGCCGGTGGCGGCGCGAAACCGCCGCAGGAACGTGCGCTCTTCAAGCCCGGCTTGCTGCGCCATGGCGGCCAATGAAACATCCACCGCGCCGCTGGCCTGCAGCCAATGCTGCACCTTCAGAATCGCACCGTCGCCATGGGCGAGGATCGGCGCAAAGTTACTGCCGCACTCACTGGCGCTGTCGCTGTGCTCGATCACCAGGAACCGCGCGGTGCTGGCGGCGATGCTCGGGCCGAGCAGTCTATCTACCAGGCGCAAGCCCAGTTCGGACCAGGCCATGAGCCCGGCGGTGGTGATCAGGTCGCCGTCGTCGACGATGGGTTTGTCGGCCTCAAGACGGATGGCCGGGTAACGGGCAGCGAAGGATTTGGCCGACGTCCAGTGGGTGGTGGCGCTGCGACCATCCAACAGGCCGCTTTCCGCCATCAGGATCGAGCCCACACACACGCCGCCCAGAATCGTCCCGGTGCGGTGCTGCTGGCGTAGCCAATCCAGCAATTGGGCAGAAGCCTGCCCCTCGGAAACCCGGCGATGGAGGGCGGAATCAGCAAGGCCGTCAGCGCCTGCCCGCTGCCAGGCAGGCTGTCGAACACACGGGTCGGCGCATTGCCTGCGTCGGCCTGCCAGTGGCTGATGCGCAGGGACGGCAGTTGCTCGGACTGATGCTCGGCCGCAATCCGGTTGGCGACAGCGAACAAGTCGGTCAAGCCATGCACGGCGGCCATTTGCGCACCGCTGTAGATCAGCACGCCAAGCTCGACGATCGCCATTGTCAGTTTTCCCTCTGTTATTGTCGGTGCGGCCAATCCCCAGGCGCTACGCCAGCCAGGATACTGGACGCATCAACCCTCACAAGGAAACCCAACATGGCCAAGCAAGCGCTCATCCTAATCGATATCCAGAACGACTACTTCCCCCAGGGCAAGTGGCCCCTTGACGGTGTGGACGCGGCAGCAGACAAGGCGCAGCAAGTGCTCCAGGCGTTTCGCCAGGCGGGCGATGCGGTGATTCATGTGCGCCACGAATTCACCTCCGACGATGCACCCTTCTTCACGCCGGGTTCGGAAGGCGCGCATTTGCACCCCAAGGTTGTGAACCAGGCCGATGAGCCGGTGGTGCTCAAGCATTTCGTCAATGCGTTCCGCGAAACCAACCTGCGGGCACTGCTGGAACAACGCAGCATCACCGAGTTGGTGGTGGTCGGCAGCATGAGCCACATGTGCATCGACGCCGTAGTGCGTGCAGCGTCGGATCTCGGCTACACCGTGACCGTGATCCACGATGCCTGCGCAACACGAGACCTGGAATTCAATGGCACCGTCGTACCGGCGGCCCAGGCGCATGCCGCGTTTATGTCGTCGCTGGGGTTTGCTTATGCGAGCGTGCTGTCGGCGGCGCAGTTCCTGACCGCCGACTGATCACCCATCCTTTTACTGGGTGGCGATGATGAACAGGCGCGGGAACGGCAGCAGCACCGTGCCATCGGCCAGCGCCGGATAGGCCTGGGTAATCCGCGCCAGGTATTCATCAAGGAAGGCGCTCTTTTCTGATTCAGTCAGGGGCGCCAGGAAGGGACGCAACGCCGAGCCCTTGAACCACTCCACCACCGCGGCAGAGCCTGCCAGCGGATGGTGGTAAGTGGTGCGCCATACATCCACCGTGGAGCAGTGTTTGCTCAGCAGCTCAAAGTAGTAGCTCGCGGCATGGCGTTGGTTGTGTTTCACCGCGCCGATCTTTACGGCCCATGGGCCATCCGCCGCCACTTCCCGCGCCAGCTTGTGGGCCGGTTCATCGAGGTTGTCGGGCGTCTGCACTGCAAGGGTGCCGCCGGGCGTCAACTGGCTCACCAGATGCGGATACAGCGTGGCGTGGTCGGGCAGCCATTGCAGCGATGCATTGGCGAGGATTACGTCGAATTTCTGCGCTGGGGTCCAGGCGCCGATGTCAGCCAACTCAAAGTTCAGCGCGGGCAGGCGCTTGCGGGCATCGACCAGCATGTCATCGGAGCTGTCCATGCCGGTGACCAATGCCTTTGGAAAACGCTCGGCCAACACCTCGGTGGAATTACCGGGGCCGCATCCCAGGTCGACGGCGGTGCGCACGTCACCCTCAGGAATGGCTGCCACCAGATCCCGGACGGGACGGGTTCGCTGTTGTTCGAACATCGAGTATTGCTTGGCTGACCAGGTCATGCGGCATTCCTTCTTCTGTGAGGAGCGATGACAGCCTAAATCTTGTGATCCATGAGAACAAATGCCACGATTGATTACCTCCCATACCTCAAAAGTATTCCGATGCTGGAAGTCAGGCAGCTCAAGGCCTTCGTCGCGATTGCCGAAGAAGGCTATATCACCCGTGCGGCAGAACGACTGGGCATGCAGCAACCGCCGCTGACACGTCTGTTGCAAAGCCTGGAAGCCGAGTTGGGCGTGGTGCTGATGGAGCGCCTGCCACGGGGCGTGCGCCCGACCACGGCGGGCTTGGCCTTGCTGGAGGAAGCTCGGCATATTTTGGCCAGCGTCGACGGCCTGGCCGATATTGTGCGCCGCGCTGCCCGTGGTGAGCGCGGACGCCTGGCAATTGGCTTTACCAGCTCTGCCGCCTTGCATCCGTTTGTCCCCAGTGTGTTGCGCCTGTTTCGGGAAACCTTTGTCGGCGTGTCAGTGGTGCTGGAAGAGGCCGGCACCGGGGAGCTGTTGGACGCGTTGCAGCATGAAAAGCTCGACGCGGCGTTCATTCGTTCGCCGCTGAGCGGGACGCAGGCGTTGCAGGATGAGCCGATTCTGGTGGAGCCGATGTTGCTGGCGCTGCCTACTGATCATTCGCTGGCGATCGACCCGTCGACACCGCTGCCGTTGGCGGCATTGGCGACGGAGGCGTTTGTGCTGTATCGACGCCGGGTGGGGCTTGGGTTGTATGACGCTATTCTGGTGGCGTGTCGAGAAGCAGGCTTCAGCCCGCAGGTTGTGCAAGAGGCGCCGCGCATGACGGCAACGTTGAGCCTGGTGGCAGCGGGGCTTGGGGTTTCGATTGTGCCTGCGTCCATGCAACGGTTACGGGGCGACGGGATTGTTTATCGGGAGCTTTCGGAGTGTCGTAGCCTTGTGGCGCCGTTGCATTTGGCGACGCGGGTGGGTGACACCTCATCGGTGCTGGAGAGGTTTCGGGAGCTGGTGGTGAACGCCGCGTTTACCGAGGTGTAGCAGGTTACCGAGCACTAAACGAAAAACCCCCGAGGCCAAGGCCATCGGGGGTTTTCAGTTGTGACGCGATAGTTCGGGTCTCAGCTATATCCTAGAACGGTTGTAAATACAAACAAGCTTAGCTTCGAAGCGCGCTAGTGACTAGAGAACGAACAATCATTGACTAAACCAACAGGATTCGAAAATAAACGACGGCAAATCGTTAGATATTTTGTAAAAAACGCGCGTCAAAACGTCCGTTTCCGGCGGTAAACCGTTACAAAAATATCTTGTATTGGATGTCCCAGCCTCATAACCATGGCGCCGAGCCTTTCCTAACGAGCAGTCGCAAAGCATTCGATACACCAAGTATGGTTAGGTTAAGCTTTAATAGATATCTCGAGAATATACGGGGCTATAGTGAGCATGATCCCTATGAAGCCAACCGTGAAGAATGAAATTCGAAAGCACTTACCATATGTCCAAATTGACAAAAAACCTTTGTTACGCACTACACTATCGTCAGAAGAAAAAATAGCAGCCTCTTGAATAAGTCCAGATTTTTCGATGTGACAAAGCGCTAACTCGGCTCTTTTGATCATAGCGGATATACGTGCATCTAATTTGCAAAACAAAAAAGATATCAAACTCAAAAATGCTCCTAGAAAAGACGCGAAGACAGAAAATTTTGATCCCTGTTGTAGGCTGACACCAATTCCGGCGGCGACCAACCCTGAAATTGCTAAAAAAAAGTTGAATACAGTCATCCGCTGTTGAGCATGTAATTCGAAATACTTCCATACGTGCTGCATCGAGCGTTCAAGCTTTTGATTTTCGTCCATATACCATCTCCAACAACGATTCAGAAAAATGAGTTGTAGTCTTCATCAAATACCCAAGATCACAATCATTACGAATGACATCATCACCAAAAAACACGTCAAGATCAATGATAAATTTCAAGAGCAACTAATTCACCGCAGCGATTAGAAATGGTAAGAAAAGTACATTCGCAAAATAGATTTAAGCGTTAGCATTAAGCATGCGTGCAGTATGCCCAAAGCGTTAATACAGGTAAATAGATACCTCAAAGAGCTAGCAACCCAAATTAAAAGCAAAATCTATTAACGCAAGCGCAACTCAATCAAAGTACATTAATGAGAGAATGCAAACAGAACAACTATTCTCGAACTTAGATTTGCACCGACGCCTCACGAATATGCAGCCGCCTGTTCCAGCCCCCACCCTACCATTCCTGGCAGATCCTAAACCTAAGCAAGTACGCTACCCCGTTAATACGAAACGCGTGGCAGAGCCTCCCACCCCGAAACTGATATTCAAAAGAGACAAAATATAGTCAAAATGCCATCACTTGCGGTAGAGTGAAGCTTGGGGCGAAGAAGCGTTTGAGATCGAGCTGGGTTCCGAGCCAAAAGTATCTGTGCTACAAATGTATAAGGACAATTACTGATAATGGATAGCAAATACCATCATACAAAGGCGTGGCACCCAGCTGAAATTTACAAGCTGATATTTAGTATTAAAGATATCAAAAAGAGAAACTTGATGCGTGGGTGTAGCACAAAACCTCGCGTTAATCGCCATGAGGTAGAAAACATTCGAAAAGGGAGTACTCCCCACGACAGCATGCTCATTGGTTCTATATTAAAGGGGAGTCACGGACTACTCAATGGCCCCGAAGAGTCTAAAAAAACCAGTGACGATATTTTTGTCATGACCTCCTTCCCTCCAATAGAATGGAGGAACGAAGTTTCTTATACAGCAGGTTACATTAACTCAGTAGACGAAGCAGCGATCCAAATGCTGCACATAATCGAAACGCTTGCCAGCATGGAAAGTATGACGTCGGAATCAGCGCTCGAACTCTTGCTCGATTACAGTGAAAAGTACGGTGCTTCAAACTACCTTTCGTATAAGTTGGCATACCTTAGAAGTTCAAGAGAGCTTTCGGCTACTTCACTAAACTTGGTTTCCCAAATCGAAGAAGAAATCTCTCATCGCGGTAACGCAGGCTTCCACTTTAGCGCACTTGAAAATCTAAATTCAAAGATTTCATTATTTGTAGTAGCTAAAAGGAGAGTCAGCGGCCTCGTGGGAAGAGTCAATGGCGATTTCCGTAAAGCGATATCTTTGAGCAACTTCATACCGACACCAATTGATGAAAAAGACATAGCTGGCTTCTTACTCCGCGCCACTGAATCCTGCTTACTGGATACAATTTACGCCGTTTTAATAATTTTCAATCTTTCTAGAGAATTCACTGCGACTCGACGCGAATTCGAAAAACGCCTCAATTCGAAGTTCTTGAAGAAATTATATGAGTTGATTGAGTATACGTCCTCCGTGATTGATGGAGAAGTCATTACGGATTATTACCGAGAGATAAATGAAGACAGCGAGGTTTCTCTAGATCTTTACCGAACTTCTGCAGCATTTCTTGAACGACCTAAATTCGCACTATATCGGAATAAGTTTGATCGAGTAATTGGCGCCCGACTGCTAGCTGAGATTATTGATGGAAAAATCGAGGCCTCGTCGACCACTTCAACATCTAAAGAACTATTACTCTCTTCTGATGAAACCCCTCTTAATGAAGAATTCCAGATCAATCTGGACACATTCTATAGGACTTTTCTGTTTCTACGGCTAATACAGAACAAATCTAGTTTACTAAGCCTTACCAGTGAAGAAATCAAATTTATATTTGAAAACACTCAGCGATTAGAAACTCTTCTAACAGAAGAAGAAATGAGGGCGATTTACGTAACTGCCCCACCAGAAAGCAAAAGTCTAGTTACTGTTCTGGCGCTTGCGCTTTTCAGAAAAAAATCAATCGACCCTGATGTTGATTTCGAGTTCAGAACAGATTTCATTGCTCATATAAATACTGCTCACAAGGGTTCGGTGGTTGACTTTATAGATTCTCTTCTTAATGAATCGCCGGAGATAGCAAGTTACATTGTGAGTTCTCTGGACGAAGTCACATTAGAAAAAATGTACACGTTGGTGAAAAATGCCTCACAAGCATCAGAAATACGTTGCGACATATTACAATTGATTGGTAAAAAATTAAATCGCATAGAATACATTATCGAAGCCGACGCGATTACTACGCGATCCAAAGTCTCCAAACTTCAACAGTACTTCGACAGCAGTCGAATGTATGTTGACAGCATATCTATGAAAAAATGGCTCGACAGTAATCCATCAGTGTCTACCGAGCAGTATAGAAGCCTACATCCGAGAGCAAGAATTTCTTCATTCGAGAATATTACCAGTGGCGATACGAGCGTTTTAGTAATACATGTTAATGACCAAAGCGAGTACCTCATAACACAAATCGCAAAGGACGCGTTCGAACAGTTTTGCTTGAACACTGAGTTTGGAATTGAATCGTATCTCGGCCGACGTATCCGGCACAACACATTAGATGGTGTGACCACAGACACTGTGGATGCTGTTCTTCGTAAATCCGAGTACGGAATCATCTTGGCGAACTCCAGCATGCGCAAGACAGTCGAGGCATGGATGGATGTTTACAAATCAATCGTCGATAAATTGAGAAGAGACCATCTACAATTCAAGTCTCATCATTCACTCTTCAATGCCATCTTAGACTTAGAAGACTCGTCAACTAAAGAAAATATACGCGTACTTTCCAGTACGCTAAGAGCAACGGGCGGCAGCGAGCTTCTCAATGACTTACTCATAGCTTTTTGCTGGAAACAGATTACCCCTCAGCTAGAGAATGCTGCTAGATTTATAAGAACAACACTATTGCAAGAAGCCAACACTTCCATAGATAAGTACTTTTCCGGCATATTTGGAACCGTAGAGGGACAAATAAAAGCGGAGTTGCATGAGGCGGTTAACGAGGTATTCAAGAAGGTGTCTGATTGGTTTCAAGTGCCAAGAACTGGATTCATATCAGCATCAATACGAGACTTATGTCAAATCATATTGATTGATGTGAACCGAAATAACGGAGTTGAGTTTTCGGGAGATGCTCTCGACATAAAGTACACAGGCATAAGTGTACATCGACTGTATGACTGCTTAGCAGTACTCCTTCAAAATGCCCATAAACATGGAGAGGACGGCACAGTTATTCTTGTCAACGTTTGCGCACGCAAAGCGGAAGCTGAGTCAGTACTTGACTTAGTAGCGATTGATATCACTTCAACAGTTGCAAAAGAACAATACCAGAACTCCAAACTACGAATTGCGAAGGCTATTGAAACAGCAGAGGCTGGCACCGACATGGTCACGGAAGGTTATACGGGAATCAAAAAGATCAAGTTTATCAGCCGGATAAGTGAAGGAATACACACTGTTCGATGCCACAATGAAGATGAGGCAAGAGAACTAAGAGTCGGCTTTTCAATACATGCTGAAACCGCCACTGAGGACGTAATTAGTTGTGCAACTCTATGAAAATATTACTTGTTGAAGATGAAATCCACAAACGCGATGAAATCATTCAATGCGTAAAAGAAGTATATGAATTCCTACCCGAGATAGTGGACAGCGTCAGCAGCGCAGTACTCGAGGTTATGAAAACTGACTATGATCTAATCATACTTGATATGGCCTTGCCTACATTTGGGGAAAGTGCTGACGATAAGAAAAAAGGTCACGACCAAGCTCAGGGCGGCATCGAGGTTTTAAGAGCGCTTAAACTTTCAAAAAAAACCACTAAAATAATAATTGTCACGCAATATCCTGACTTTTACATTGGTGGTACAAAGGTAAAACTAAAGGACTCTCCAAAAGTCATCAATGAAAAATACAGCCAGGATGTAAGAGGCGCTGTCTTGTACAACTATAAATCCAAGACTACGTTGCAACGTATAGTTTCAATTCTGAGATCCGTCAAATGAAAATTCTGCTAATAGAGGACGACAAAAAAAAGCGCCAAGCGATAACGTCGCACCTCACCAGAGGAGGAATTGCGAGCGAAGATATTTTCATTGCTAAAAACATGACAGATTTTGCGGGTTATTTACATCTCGATATCGGCCTTTTTATAATTGATTTCAAGCTCCCAAACTGTGATAACGGCACAGCGTCATCAAACGGAAAATCAATATTGGAGTCGATTATAAAAGCAGGGAAAAATGATGCGTTACTTTTGGCTATAAGTTCATACCCTGCCGAATTCCCAGAAATGCGGGAATTTTATGAATCCAATGGCTGCATTCTCGCAGATTTCGCTAACAAAAAGGGATGGCAATCTACACTTGATCACTTATTGATTCAGCTTAAAAAAAATGTAAAGCTGGATTTCATCATATTTTGTGCGTTACTCGCAGAACGAAACCCTTATGTAACAATAATAGGAGGCAGACAAATAACTAGGAGCGGTGTTGATTGCTACGACATTGAAATCGAGGGAAAAAAAGGCACCGTAGTTCTCCTGCCACAAATGGGCCTAGTAAATGCCGCAATAATTGCTGGGGTATGTATAGACCGATTTAAACCATCTGTAGTAGGAATGAGTGGAATATGCGGCGGCTTTGAGCAACGCGCTAATAAAGGTCAACTGCTAATCTCCAGCATGGTTTATGAATACCAATCGGGAAAATGGGCCGCAGATGGCTTTAAACAAGAACCGTACCAAGTCCACACTGACAATACCACTCTCACAGATTTGAAAGTCCTATGTAACAAGGAAGGACTAATACGCGAATTGGAAGAAGGTTTTGACGGCGGCAAGCGTCCTATGGAAACATTTAAACCTGAGGTGGGCATTTTCACAAGCGGTTCTTCAGTCATAGCTGATCGCGAATACTTAATCCAAATAGAGGTAATCCATAGAAAGGTTAATGCCTTGGACATGGAGATTTTTGCCGTACAGCGGGCAGCAGAACTTTCACCGCATAGGCCAGCGTGTATTTGCGCAAAAACGGTGGTCGACTTGTGTGATGCGAATAAGACTGACGATCTACATCTTTACGGATCCTACATTTCGTCAAAATTTATGATCAGAGCGATAAAAGATTATTTTTTAAAGCGCCCCTAGAACATCCAATACCGACTTCCTTGATGAGCAGGCAAAATTTCATCCTTCTCATCAAGGCCTGAAAAAGAGAAGGCAAAGCATCTTTTTCTGAACACACTGACGCATCAGTGATTCCAATCAAATGGCCGAAGAAGGCTGGCCATTATTTGACAGGGGTAATGCTTGCTTTCCACCGTCGACCAGATACAAGGTCGACGGTGTGAAAAAGCCTCATGAGCCGAGACTGTTGTCGATAACGCCCAATTGAGTCGGCTATCGAAATTTGGCTGACCCAAGCCTACGCGATGTAAGTATTTGCAGTTCTGACATTGAGCTGATCACTGACGGCGCAATGTTAAGTCCGCATTTGGGTTAATTCTGTATCAGCGATAACAAGCATATGACGTATTGAGCTGACTAAGCGTTACGACAAGACGATGTAGTCATTGCACTGAATTATGCCGTCGTGTGGTCCCTCGACCAAATGAACGTATCTTCCTTCTATCGCATCAATCGGCAAACAGTCGTCCACATCCAGCACGCCATCAGTATGGGCCCGGGCCCAGTGCTTTAAAATCTGGCGCTTACCGAGGCTCATCGCCGCCTGCTTATCTTTCGCAACTATTAGAGAATAGTGATGCGCTTCGCCAAAGGATTTAACTTCATATCCACCCAAATTGATGAAGTACAAGCGCATAGATCCGGGGTGGGGAGCTAAGGTGCTTAGCTCTAACTTCCAGCCTTCAACTCCATCAACTGCCATCCATGCATCAATATGAAGACCTACAGGGGATCCAAACCAACTCTGTCTAAGCTGAGGATACGCATCCTCTAAGCTGTCGGAGACCACGAAGGCTATATCATGGACTTCAATTTTCGCTCTAGGATGTCTTCCGCCTAACATTACAACAAAAATCATTACCCGCCCTACTGTAAATAAAAAAACGATAAAAAAGATAGAAAATTATAATATCATATATTAAAGCTCACTAAAATCATCTTGCACTCACATCTAATTCAAAAAAGCCAACTTAATAGAACCCTGTATAAACCCACCACCTATAAGCCCATGCGTGAATGGTGACGAAGTAGCAAAAAATGTAACCATGCAGGTGTCGGTCAACCTTCTATAGGCAGCAGATGAGCCTTCTAGGGAGGAGCATTTGTTAGGGGGGCACCGCACCCCGGCCAGTCATAATCAGTAGACGAGTACACCTTGAACTCTGACGGTCAAACTGCTTCAATGATGTCATCCAGCCTTTACACCCCGATCGCGCGCACAAAGACCGGTTGGTCGATTCAGAATATAGTAAAACCTGCCGAAGATTTGCAGGAATAGCACCCTCTAGTAAATATTCACAGCCTAACTAAAGGATTACTTAATGTTTTATTCCCGAAAACTAAACTCAGAGACAGGGCAAGTTGAAGTGTGGGAGTGTGAATGGTCTGATCCAGGAACGGGGATGGCGAAAAAAAACTTTACTATAAAATACTGCAATGAGGGTGAACAAGAGGATAGTGCTGAACAATACTCTACTGCATCAGCTATTTGTTGGGCACCTGGAAGCACAATCGGGAATATCGCTGTAAACTCCGAGGGAGTGTTCGGTAGCTTCACCGCAAAAACCGGCGACAACGCAGTATTACCTTGCAATATTATTCCATGTGGGAAATTCAGAAACGGTGCAGATAGATGGTACTGCAAAACTCACCAAATCCACTGGGGTGTAAAAGCAGATATAGCTGCTGTACCATCTACCGGTGAAGTAACCTGCAGTAATCACCTTATGGGCATGAGCTATGTAGTTGATCCTTTAGTTGTGGATTTCAACGATTTTGAAGAAATTGGGGTTTGGTGCTCCTTGCCACCAGCACTCTCTAGTGAAGAGATAGTCCCAAGACCTCCCAAAATACACGTGCACAAGCGTTTCTCTGGTGACAATAAAAAGCGGCTGGATCGGGATTTTGACGCTATCGTTTGCTCATACAATAAAAATTTAGGATTATTTTCCAGCGACGAAATCACTCAAATTCAGATAACGCCACCAGCTGCATTCGAGTTCGTAAAGTCACTGGAAAATGGCCGAGAAATGTCATGTGTGACGTGCAAAAAATGCGGGTATCCTCATCTAGATTTGGGCAGCTTCGCCAACACGCCACACGCAAAACATTTCTGTGGAAACTGTGGTAATGACAGCGTTTGGAGTGATGGGAAAATAGTATCAACGCCACTGAAGCCCTTACACGATCAATTTAACAACAGCAATCAGTATATAGTCCCCGATCGCACGCTAAATATGGACGAGTATCCTGGTTTGAAATTCGATGTATGGTCTTCTACTCCAGCCGTCTTATGGACAGCAGACAGGCCTCAGGAACTGGGAATCCACGTGCATATATATGAGAAAGGGCGTCGTGTAGTGGACGATACTTTTGGAAAAGTCATATACCAAGGCCAGGAGCTTGACAGGAAACTCCTGTGGCAAGAAATGGCAAAAAACACTATATATTGAATATATCCTTAACGTGCTAATTATAGAGATGCAATCGCTTGCTTTATGCGATTCGCTCTGGATAAAAGCAGCATCTGATGCCGCGCACTCGGCGGTCTCAAGGACCAAGTGCAACACCTGATGTAAGGTGTTGCCATGCCAACGAAGTACACACATCTCAGCACTGAGGAGCGCGTCGCCATCATGGTGATGCAGCTTCAACAACTCACTCTTCGAGCTATCGCCGTTTTGCTCAGGCGTCATCCCAGTACCATTAGCCGTGAGATCAGGCGGCACAGCCAACTGGGGCGATACGATTCATCTCACGCCGCAAGCCGGGCGCGAGTGCTACGTCACAAGCCGCGCCGTCAGTCTCGCTTGTGCTCTGGCTCTGAACTGTTCCAAGTGATCATAGAAATGTTGCGCATTGGCTGGTCACCCCAGCAAATCGCCAGCAGACTACGCCGTATCTGGCCCGATCACCCCGAGCGATATGTGAGTCACGAAACCATCTACCTGGCAATTTATGCCTATCCGCGAGGCGAGTTGAAACGCCAGCTCATCAGCTACTTGCGCCAAGGTAAAGGCAAGCGTCGCCCGCGAACCCAGAGTGCCATACGTCGAGAGCGCTATCCTGCTGAGCTCAGCATCCACTTGCGTCCACCATAGGTCGCTGATCGCCTTGTTCCAGGACACTGGGAAAGCGACCTGATCATCGGGGCCAACAATCGCTCTGCTGTCGCCACGATGGTTGAGCGCACCAGCCGTTACGTAATCTTGGCAAAACTCGACGCACCGACCGCCTATGCAGCCGCTCAAGCCATTACCAGAGAGATGTCGCGGATGGCGCCATCATTGCTGAAAACCATGACGCACGACCAAGGCAGTGAAATGGCCCGTCACGCCGAAATCACGGCCCACACCGGCCTGAAGATTTACTTTGCAGATCCGCACAGCCCATGGCAGCGCGGCAGCAATGAAAACACCAATGGCTTGCTGCGCCAGTATTTGCCAAAAGGCACGGATCTCTCTCTGGTCACCCAGGAGCGACTGGACGAAATTGCCGACTTGCTGAACACTCGGCCACGCCAAACGCTGGGCTGGAAATTTCCGGTCGAAGTACTGGTTGAATACCTTCAGCTATTAGCGAGCAACAAGCTCGAAACCATCAACTGACTGTTGCACTTGGAACCTGAGACCGCCCTCCCATTGTACCGCTTAGGTCATATAGCTGGCCTGCATAAGTGAAATGCAACAATAATGCGTTGAACAAATAGCGGACACGGCAGCTCAAAACATCACCTGCTCTGACTGGTCTCCTTATGTTAGTAACAGCGCTGCTCCGAGTTGCTCGCCCGTGGCGAAGTGGTGCGACAGTTTCAGCGGTGCAACGCAGTCGACCATCAGTTGATCAAGGGTTAACTGGTTCCGCATCAATTCACCCAGCAGGGTATTGGATTCGTTATAGGCGTTCAAAAAACGATTCGCTGCGACGGGTCAGAATCTCGACCTGGTCGTGCTGGATTCGAGGGGAGGTAGGTCGTTGCCCATGGGTGGACTTTCTGTTCGATTGGGCGCCTATAACTGGGTAAATCATTGATCGGACGTCTGATCTACCAGTTTATGAGGAGCATCGCGACAAAACAAAAAGCTCCCCATCCGGTTAAGGTGTGCGGGGAGCTCGTTGAGCACAAACGGCGTTACGTATAACCAAACGATATTTTCGATGCGCGGACTTCTGGAAGAGGGATCGTCCATTAGCGATCGAATGCGGCTCGTAGTCTATCTGCTAAAAATGAAGCAAAGTAATAGGCTCAATTCTCTATTGAACCAGGAAAAAGATTTCCGCTATATAAGCTTCAACTTCGGAGAACCTTTCTTAACTGCCGACCGACCGGTTATACTTCCTGATACTACTGACAACCTTGTCAGCTGGAAAGTTAAAGCATTAATTTCATCTATACTGATACTCAAACTATCCGCAATCTCCCGACGACCTTGCTTTCGGATATGCAAAGCATCTAGTACTTTTGTGAGCAACTGCGATGTCTCCCGCTCCATCGGCTCTGGCTCATTAGAGCGATATCCACTTTTAGCAATGTCTATGCAAAGATTTCGGTAATTCCATTCACTGACTAACCCCAATGAATTAAAACGATATGCCATAGCTGCAAGCGACACACCCCAATAATGCTTGAGTTTCATCAAATACTTAATCGAGTAAGTTGGTGGCTGATTAGCAGCCACACTATCCTTAGGCATTAAAAAGGCTGCAGCAAATGCATTAGCTTGTCGCTCCATTTCAGGTCCGTGCGCCTGGCCGTGCTGCATTGTGTAAACGTCGCGAACCAAATGGCCTAGCTCATGTGCCGCGTCAAAGCGGCTTCGCTCTGCGGACTTGATGGTGTTAAGGAAAATAAATGGTTTGCCATCATACCAAGTACAGAAAGCGTCAACCTCTCGGGTTTCTTCGGCCAGCGAAAAAACACGAATACCTTTTGACTCAAGCAAGTGAATCATATTAGGAATTGGTGCATTACCTAGTCCCCATACGCGACGTAGTGTGGCAGCCGCTTCTTCAGGCCCTAGATCGCTTAGGTCGGGTAGTGCTGCCGAAGGCAAATTAAACCTTTCCTCTATCCAATGGTTCACTCTAAACGCGATAGCACCTGCTGCAAATGTGCAAGCTTTCAGTGCATCAGTCATTTTTGAAAGCTTACGAAAACTTACCGAATCCTCCCTGAGCTCTGGCATATCTTCCTCAATGAAAAAGAACTGCTGAGGAAAGTTAAGTATTTTTGCAATTTTCTCCAACGCCGCTGGCTCAGGATAGGACGCACCAGTCTCGTAGTTCTGCAGGCTACGACTGGTAATACCTAATTCCTTTGCCAACTGAGCTTTAGTGAAGCGTCTTCTCACCCTGGCAAATGTGATTTGCTTGGGATTAATTTCGGACATAGCTACTTACTCACAACTTGCCTATTTTAGGCTCTACTTCCACCGAAATCGGAGAATTTGATTCATCTTTACGAATGGTGAAATCATCTGGATTGTTAGAGACACTACCTAGGAGTATGCGAATGCCCCAGTTAGTAATTTTTTTATTACCAAATCCAGTCGGCAAGGACAATTCATATCGAACTTGCTTAAGTACTTTATCATAATGATAAAGCAACGCCCATACTTGGGTTTCTTTCCGGTGTTCTTTTGCGAATTGGAACGAGGCACTATTGAAGAGTTCTAACTGACGATTGTTGTTATAAACAAAACCCTCAGCCACCGCTCCTTTTTCAGCCTGGTTTGTCGGCTCATCAATTCCATTCTTGCCTGTCTCACTATTGCCAGTCATGACAACAATGGAAATGCTTCGATCAGGCGAACTGATGAAAGGGCAGTTCTTCTGCTCGTGAATATGCCAGTGAGCTGAAGCCAACAAGGTGCGCAGATCTTCAACGGTCTTCAGCCATTGCTGCACACCTGCCGCAGTCGGAGCGGATGCACGACTGGTCTCATTACGTCCTCGGATACCGCCACTAATGGCGTCACGGAGGAGGACCGGACCCAAGTCGGAATGCAGCTCCCTCAAATGCACTTCCACATGCGCGGGCTCATCGATAATCGTCGCTCGACGAGTGAAAGCGTTTGAAGCCGTCAGTTCAAATGTGCTCATCGCCACTCCGTACATGTTTCCGAAAAGGACCCCTCATGTTGAGGTATAAAAAACGGAAACGCAAGGACCGCTCGGTTGAGTCGTTGATGGTTTTTTTGAGGAATGGGGGGGTAGAGAAAACCCGGGATCGAGATCGAATTTGGCGTCTTTCTGCAGACCTCATGCTGGTCGCTTGCCAAGGTGGTAAAGCGCCGAGCTTCAGTCCGGTCGAAATAAATGGCGCCTGAACCTCAACTGGCTGTATAGAGAACGAGTGACCGTTTCTGGCCGATTTTTGCCTGTCGCCGCCGTTTGCTTTGGGTTGAGTCTGGCCAGTCATGGCAGTCATTTGCGCTGGTCAAGTCCGCTGCAAATGGGTGGTCAAGTCCGTGTAATTAGGAAAAGGCAAAATCCCGATCAAAGACCGGGATTTGCAAGCGCCTCAAGGGCTACGGGATAAATGATAGCACACTAACTCTTCAATGATTTCCGTCAAATGGCCGGAGAATTCTGGCCAATGTCTGCCAGGGATGGTGTTTCTTTTTGGCCATCGACCAGATACAAGATCGGCGGTGCGCAAAAGCTTCATGAGCCGAGACCAGCCTTTGACGTCTCTGGCAAAGGCGGCACACTACATCATGACCTTGAATCATCCAGAGCCGATTCCATTCCTCAAACGCCAAATCAGCCCGGACCTCCGTAGCTTGAGCACAAGTCATATCCCTCCTCCTATATCGTCAAGGATCGGGTAAGCCGTAAAACGATCTACGGGTAAAGTTTAGCTCTGTTCAAGGATTATGGTTTCCAGTGAGCTTCAACGGGTGCGACTTCAACGCCGACTCAGAATTACTCTAGGCCCCTCGACAACTCAACCTTAAGGCAGTTCGCCTGCCAACGGTTCAAAATTTCTATCTGTCGATTTTTGGCAGCTCAGCGTCAAGCTTATCCTTGGTCACTCCGTGCTTGTACGCGTTGTATTGCCATTTCACAAACCGCTCTAATAAATTCGAATTTTCCACTTTTAGGCGTTCATTTTCGCTTTCTAAACGTCTGATGCGCTGTTCTGCAATGTTCAAGCTCGACGGTCTCTTCGTTGAAACGAAACCAGTCTTCAACTGCTGTTTTTTTTGCCCAAACGCCGCTTTGATCTGACCGTGTGAACTAAGGGTCTGACGAGTAGGTCTTCCACCGATCAGAGGTGCAGCGGCGTCACACAAAGCATCCCAACCTAACTTTCCTTCCCAAGCATCAATCTGGTTAACTAGGATAGAGATGTCTCTGATGGTTAGATGCTTTGCCACAGTTAGACTCCCAGGAGGATGCGAAGCTCATCAACATCAGGTCTAGTTGATATCGACGGAGCAGCGCTTTTTGCGACAGCTGTGTGTGCGGCTATCTCGCGCCTGAGCGGACTGAACTCCTGAACAATGCTTAAATGGATTACCGAGCCATTCGCGGTGCTCGGCGATTCCAGAATCTCGATAAGCTGCCCTACTCTCTCCAGCGTGGTAATTTGATGCTGGCTCCAGCGGTCTGCGCCGTAGACACTGTTTTCAGACGCATCTAGGGCCTTTATGAGCTGCAATCGAATGCCATCACGCTGCTTTTTTAAACGCTCCAGCTTTTCCTCATCTCCCTTGACGCAAACCTGCTCAATGCAGTTCAAGCAATCGCGATGCTTCTGGCACGGCAACATTGAAAAGTCATGTACGCAGAACCCATATTCAGTGACGTGAGCAATGCCCTCCCCCACAGCGTCCAAGTCAGCAAACGTGACAGGAGCATTGAGTTTGACTTTCTGAAGCAGGCCCCCCACTCCAGCCTGTCGAGCCATATCAACGTACTCATCATCGGCCATATGGTTGTACGTAGCATTCTGATGAATATTTGCCCGCCCTGACCATTTTGCTATATCAAGCTGAGCCAGACTGCCACGCTGCGCGGCAGTGTTTAGATAATGACGAACTTGATGGGACGTCATCGATATCTCAGTCCCGTCCGGATTCTTATAACCGTGCCGGATCCAGACATTTCTCTCTTGACCATTGATATAGTTCAGATCAGTCGTGAACGTAGTACCACCGGGTTTCCAAAGCAAAACAGGGCTGGTATTCATACCCACACGTAGTTCATGGCTCCGAAAACAGCAGAGTGCTTCGGAATACTTGATATTCCGTTCTTTATTAAACCAGGGCCAGCCATCCGGAAGTTTGCTGCGACAAAATTCATTTAGAAAAGCCAGGGTGAGCGATTCGCCCTTTGCCCTGAGAGTTTGAAACGGTGAATAGCTTTTAAAATAAGCCCACAAAGAACCCGTTGCACTTTCTTCTGAAATCCCCAGCGCTCTGCAGGCTTGTTCATTAGACAAAGCAGCATTCTCATTCACACGAGGGCAGCCAGGATGCCGATAGAATCGGTGGGGATTCTCTTCATACCAGGACGCCAATTTACGACCTTCATTGGAAAGCGCCACGAGACGTCGTATGGCCTCAGAGGCAATACTCTTAAAAGGCGTTGAAATCCATTTAATATCCGAACCGTAACCCTTGGCTGCATAAAACCTTAGCCCCAACCGCTCTGTACCTTGACTGTCGCTTTCGGTATGTAAGCAGTTGACCGGAAGTTCTTGCACTTCACTGATACGAGAAGGTGCGCACATCAGCATCGCAAATATTGAAGTAGTGA
Source organism: Pseudomonas sp. K2I15 (assembly GCF_002204795.1). Classification (GTDB taxonomy): domain Bacteria; phylum Pseudomonadota; class Gammaproteobacteria; order Pseudomonadales; family Pseudomonadaceae; genus Aquipseudomonas. Next base: position 44,187 of record NZ_NIXO01000021.1, on the reverse strand, counting down.
ATCGGTCACGCGGATCTTGCAGATCATTGGAAAACATTTCGGCCATGTATTCCAAGCAGTGGTCTTGTGGAACCTTTGCTCTTCGCTTGGCTTTTGTTGCTGCGTCCGTTCGATTCAACTCGTTGGGCTTTGAGATTGGATTTTTCCAGACAAGCTCGTGCGGAACGATCTTCGCCCGGTTAAGAAACTCTACGAGTTTTACTATGCTGCAACCTGCCTGGTATGCGGACGCCTTGTACTCGCGCGCAACTTGAGCGGCCATATCCAATACATTGAGATCTGTCAGCGTGATATCTGCCTTTCCTTTGACCTGCAATAGCGCTTTCTCAACACAACGAATACCCTTTATCTCTTTACAGCGACTGCTACTGTTCGAGTAGTACTGGTGTTGATAGCGCACATAGGATTTGGCGAAAGGAATAATCTTGGGGTTTAGCAATTGATTGGTAGTGAACCCCCGAGAGGGAGCTCCTATGACGGTGAAGTTACAAACACCGGGCCATGTGTCACTGTTCCAATCTAGATTGGTCCCGAAGACTGTGAGACGATCACGACACATCTCGATGAAGTCATTGAGGTTGGCTTTAGCATCAAGGTGCTGTTTCGACGTAAAGAGCTGAATATCATTCATGGGAAACCTCTTTTTTCATCACACAGCATCGGTTAACCACATCGCTGACAGCCAGAATCAACCGGTCGTTAACAGAGGCAATTTTCTTGTCTGCTGTTTGCTCCAAGACTCTATCGCGCTCCAGGATCAAGCATTCCAGAACCGCCTCATGAGGGCCATCTAACCAAGGCTGAAAATGATTGCAGGTATAACAAGCAATGGGTGCTAACGCTCCACAAAACCCGTAACTGCCGCAGGTGCCGAGGTTCGCGGCGCCATTGGAGATCCGACTACGTTGATCACCACCCCTTCTCGCATCACTTTCGGATATCACGAGCACACCCTGGAACGCTTGCGCAATAGGTGCCAACTGCAGGGCCACGGCCTTGTCAATTCGCTCGACAATTTCCGGAATATTTCTCACATATACACCGGCATTTTGCGTATCAGAATGATCCAGCGCCTCAGCGATGACGTATTCGCCTTTGCCTTCGCGAGCGAGATTAGTACCAAGCGTATAGCGAAAACGGGTCGGATTAAGGTGAACCGGCAGGCCCGTGCGTTCGCTGACCAACTTGATCATTTTTGCGACCCGATCCATAGCATGGTTTACAGCAGTGCTCGGTGCATGCAGACGATCCCCACGGAGTTGCGTCCTCAACTCCAACTTAATGTCGATAGCTTCCAATGCAGGAAACAGCGGCAGTTCGGGAACCAAGTCCGCTGGAACGTCTATACCCAGCTTGTCGGCAAATACCTGCTTAACAGCTACGGCCTGTTGCTGCAAAAGCAGCCACAGATCTTCGACGACTGCGAATTTGTTAAACGTTGTACGCCAAAGCTGATGACGCTGCTTGGCACGGGGAAAACTGATGAAGTACCTATCCGACTGCTGGATCAGGTCTTTTATCTTCAATCCGGTAATCTGCCCAGGACGCCGCCCGGTCATGGCTAAGGTCATTGCATAAGACGCATCGATGAGCTCTAGGCGATCATCACCATAGGCCGTGATTACCGCTGCTATAACACCTTCCATTTCGATATCGGTCAGGGGGCCGCTGTCAGGGCACATAGACTGAACGGCATAGCCTTTCTCATTGCCTTTTAATGTCCATTTGTCCAATAGCGCCAAGGTTTCAATCGGCATACCTGCATACCCTAGGTCAGCCCATCGCCTAACCAGTCCGCGCAACGTCCCTAGATACCACTCCGTTTTTTTATCCAACAAAGAGCGATAAAAAATTAAAGACTCAACACTGAAAGGTATCTGATCGGCCGTAGCCTCAAGGTAATACTTGCAGCGATAAAACAAATTCTGGACATGCGCTGGAGAGCTGGATTGAGCGTAAAAGGCAAGCACATGCCGAAAAGACATATACATGTCCGCACTCAAGGCCTGGGCCACCGCAGGAACCGAGATATCAACATCCTTACTCAGCTTCCATCGCTTATCATCAAGCCTGACCCTATACCCCTCCCTTGAGTAAAACTCCTCGGTGACACCTTCCTGCGCAGCCAGCATATTCATGCTGCATCTCCTTTCCGTACGGTACCAAGATGCCTGTGTTGAAGGTCCAGCACCGCTTTACCAGCTTGCTCTTTAATGTGCCTAAGGTTGTAGGTTGCCGCAGTACCAGAGGTCTCACTCCAGCCCATCAGGTATGAACGGATCTTTTCCTCGCGCTCGGGTGACATATTTATCCCCTCACAGATTGCCGAGAATGAGTAGTTCCAGTGATGGCGTAACGAGTGGGCATGGATTCCGTTGCAGCCTTCGACCACCTGCCTCAATTCACCCATGAACTTGCCGAACGCGGCATTCGACAAAGGGCGCCCCTGCGAAGCCCCAGATTTATGTGTAACAAAGAGATAGCCGTGCTTCTTGGCACCGGGCACTTTGTTGCGCTGACCGAGCACATAGCCTCGAATTTGATCGGCCAGTTCGGGCAGCAAGGGAAATGTACGCTCTCGTGTTTTGGCCACTGGCTGATAGGCTCTAACGTCATCTTTTGAATCCGGGCGCCTGACCACTTTCAGCGTATTTTTCGCAAAATCGATATCCTCGACTTTCAGATTCAGCAGTTCACCACGTCGCAGCCCCGTGACACGCAGAATGGAGAACATCAAAGCGTTGCGTACCTGGACGGCATATTCATGAGCGGGATTGTTAGCCGAACCTGGCTTCAACGCGTCCTCAAGCGCATCAAGAAGCACGTCATCGAGATGTTTTTCGTCCCTGGCTACGTTGGACTTAGTCGACTTTCTGGGACGGTTAGCTTTGATCTGCGCAACCATCCGCTGAGTACTTTCACTACTGTGTGCGGATGATCGTTGCAGCTGACCCCCTAGGAAACCAAGGTAGTCAGCGACCACTGACATGCGCGCGTACTGATTGCTTGTGCTAACCGCTGCGGGTCTACCTGAAATAGTAGCGATTTTGCCACCGTTGTCGCGGCTCAACGGTCTTTGCATAAAGTCGCGTAAGGAATGCACATCGTGAGCTTGCAGCAGCTCACCACGCGAAAAATAAGACTCGATATCATGGCCATAATAGCCCTGCCACGCGTACAGGGCTTTGACCGCATCAAGCGCATTCTGAATGGTGTTCAGCGCCAGAGAACGCCCGCGCAGATGCACTGTGACGTAGAGCGCCGGGTAGAACAGAGGCATCCCGGACTCGTCGACAAGAACGATGAGTCGCTCGCCATTTAATGACTTAATCCTGCGCGCTGAGGGCTTCACGGCGGACTCCCATCTTTACGTTTCTACGTGGTATCTGACCTTAAGAGCCTAGTCGAAATATTTTTTACACCCGTAGAAATGCAAAGCCCCCGCAGTGCGGGGGCTTCAGGACTAAACTTTACAAAAAAGTCTAAGGTATGGCCTAGAACGGGATATCGTCGTCAAAGCTGTCGAAGTCGGCTGCCGGCTGAGGAGCTGCCTGCTGTGGCGCTGGACGCGACTCACGCTGTGGCTGCTGGGTTGGCTGCGGACGCGACTGCTGCTGTGGACGCGGTGCCGAGTTGGACATGCCGCCCTGGCCCTGTTGGTCGCCCTGTGGACGGCCGCCCAGCAGTTGCATGGTGCCTTGCATGTCGACCACGATTTCGGTGGTGTAACGCTTGATGCCGTCTTTTTCCCACTCGCGGGTCTGCAGTTTGCCTTCGATGTAGACCTGCGAACCTTTGCGCAGGTATTCACCGGCGATCTCTGCAACCTTGCCGAACATCGACACACGGTGCCATTCGGTCTTCTCGACCTTCTGCCCGGTTTGCTTGTCGGTCCACTGTTCGCTGGTCGCCAGACTCAGGTTGGTCACGGCGTTACCGTTCGGCAAGTAGCGAACTTCGGGATCCTGGCCGCAAGTACCGACCAATATGACTTTGTTAACCCCACGGGCCATAACGTTCTCCTAGGCTGGGCGCGCTGTCGGCACTGGGTTGACCAGTTGCTCGAGCGTCGCGCGATCCAATAATTCGGTGTCCAATTTGATGTAAATGGCCGCTTCTTCAGCAACCACGACTGCATCTGTTACCCCAACGACGGCCTTCAGGCGCTCTACCAGACCGGCTTCACGAATCGCTTCGGGCGATAACGGCAGACGCAGGCTTGTGACGTATGGGGGTTCGCGCATGGTAACAGCAAAGGCTAGCCAAAGTGCAGCCAGCCCGGCGCATCCAAGGAACACAACCGACAAACCGCCATGCTGGAACATCCAGCCGCCCATGATCCCGCCCAGTGCAGAACCGAGGAACTGGCTGGTGGAATACACGCCCATCGCCGTGCCTTTGCCGCCGGCCGGTGAAACCTTGCTGATCAGCGAAGGCAATGAAGCCTCCAGCAGGTTGAACGCGGTGAAGAACACCACCGTGCCGATCACCAGCGCCCGCAGGCTGTCGCCGAACTGCCAGAAGAATAGCTCAGTGAGCATCAATGTCGCGACGGCGCCCAGGAGAACTCGTTTCATTTTGCGTTTCTTCTCGCCGTAGATGATGAACGGGATCATGGCGAAGAACGAAATCAGCAGCGCAGTAAGGTACACCCACCAGTGTTGCTCCTTGGGCAGCCCGGCTTTTTGCACCAGGGCCAGGGGCAAGGCGACGAAGCTGCACATCAGCATCGCGTGTAATACGAAGATACCCAAATCCAGGCGCAGCAGGTCCGGGTGCTTGAGTGTGGGCAGCAATGCCTGTTTAGCGACGCCCGACTCACGGTGCTGCAACGGCCCCGTGGAGCGCGGCACCATAAAGGCCACGATCACGATGCCGAAAAGCGCCATGCCACCGGTGGCCAGGAACAGGCCGTGCAAGCCGAACGCGCGGGTCAGCAGCGGGCCAACCACCATCGCCACGGCAAACGACAGGCCGATGGTCATTCCGATCATGGCCATGGCCTTGGTGCGGTGTTGTTCGCGGGTGAGGTCGGAAAGCAGCGCCATGACGGCGGCGGAAATCGCCCCCGCGCCTTGCAGGACTCGTCCGGCAATCACGCCCCAGATCGAGTCGGCATTGGCCGCGAGCACACTGCCCAGGGCGAAGACGATCAGCCCCAGGTAGATCACCGGCCGGCGGCCGATGCGGTCGGAAATGATCCCGAACGGAATCTGAAACAGCGCCTGGGTCAGGCCGTAGGCGCCAATCGCCAGGCCAATCAGGGCCGGGGTCGCTCCTGCGAGATCCATTCCATAGGTCGCCAGCACCGGCAACACCATAAACATGCCAAGCATACGGAATGCGAACACCAGGGCCAGACCGCTTGCTGCGCGGGTCTCGCTGCCACTCATGCGTTCGCTGTGGGGATCGTGCATGGATAAACCTCGTGTGAACCGGCGGCGATTCTACCAGTCCCATCGATTGAGAGGGTATATGCGGCGCTTTGCCGCGCAGCTTTCATGTAAGGCTGCACCCGGCACTTTGACAGTGTATATTCATCCAGTCTTTAGCCGTATACTCCTGCATTATTTACGCCCGCCGTGCGAGGCCATCTTGGACAAGATCCTGATTCGTGGGGCTCGAACCCACAACCTGAAGAACATCGACCTGACCCTGCCACGGGACAAACTGATCGTCATCACCGGCTTGTCCGGGTCCGGCAAGTCGTCCCTGGCGTTTGACACGCTGTACGCCGAAGGCCAGCGCCGCTACGTGGAATCCCTGTCGGCCTATGCCCGCCAGTTCCTGTCGATGATGGAAAAGCCCGACGTCGACACCATTGAAGGCCTGTCGCCAGCGATTTCCATCGAACAGAAATCGACGTCCCATAACCCGCGCTCCACCGTGGGCACCATCACCGAAATCTACGACTACCTGCGCCTGCTGTACGCGCGCGTGGGTATTCCGCGTTGCCCGGACCACGACATTCCCCTGGAAGCCCAGACCGTCAGCCAGATGGTCGACCTGGTGCTGGCCCAGCCGGAAGGCGCCAAGCTGATGCTGCTGGCGCCAGTGATTCGCGAGCGCAAGGGTGAACACCTTTCCGTCTTTGAAGAGCTGCGTGCGCAAGGTTTCGTGCGGGCTCGGATCAACGGCAAGCTCTATGAGCTGGACGAAGCGCCGAAGCTGGATAAACAGAAGAAGCACTCGATTGATGTGGTGGTCGACCGTTTCAAGGTGCGTGCCGATTTGCAGCAGCGCCTCGCGGAGTCTTTCGAGACCGCGCTGAAGCTGGCGGACGGTATCGCCCTGGTGGCGCCGATGGACGACGAGCCCGGCGAAGAAATCATCTTCTCCGCGCGCTTCGCCTGCCCGATCTGCGGCCATGCCATCAGCGAGCTGGAACCGAAGCTGTTTTCCTTCAACAACCCGGCCGGCGCCTGCCCGACCTGTGATGGCCTGGGGGTTAAGCAATTCTTCGACATCAAGCGCCTGGTCAATGGTGACCTCACGCTGGCGGAGGGTGCGATACGCGGCTGGGACAGGCGTAACGTCTATTACTTCCAGATGCTGGGGTCACTCGCGTCGCACTACAAGTTCAGCCTGGAAGTGCCGTTCAACGAGCTGACAGCCGAACAGCAGAAATTCATCCTGCATGGCAGCGGCTCGCAGAACGTCGACTTCAAGTATTTGAACGACCGTGGCGATATCGTCAAGCGCTCGCACCCGTTCGAAGGCATCGTGCCGAACCTGGAGCGTCGCTACCGCGAGACCGAGTCGGCCAGCGTGCGCGAGGAACTGGCCAAGTTCCTCAGCACCCAGCCGTGCCCGGATTGCCGTGGCACCCGCCTGCGCCGCGAAGCACGGCATGTGTGGGTTGGCGAGAAGACATTGCCGGCGGTGACCAACCTGCCGATTGGCGATGCCTGCGAATACTTTGGCACGCTGAAGCTGACCGGCCGCCGTGGGGAGATTGCCGACAAGATCCTCAAGGAGATTCGTGAGCGGCTGCAGTTCCTGGTTAACGTGGGGCTGGACTACCTGTCGCTGGACCGCAGTGCCGATACGCTTTCCGGTGGTGAAGCACAGCGGATTCGCCTGGCCAGCCAGATTGGTGCCGGCCTGGTGGGTGTGTTGTACATCCTCGATGAGCCGTCGATTGGCTTGCATCAACGGGACAACGACCGTCTGCTGGGTACGCTGAAGCACCTGCGAGACATCGGCAACACGGTGATCGTGGTTGAGCACGATGAAGACGCGATTCGCCTGGCCGACTATGTAGTCGACATCGGCCCGGGAGCCGGCGTACACGGTGGGCATATTGTCGCCGAGGGCACGCCCGCAGAAGTGATGGCGCATCCTGACTCACTGACCGGCAAGTACCTGTCTGGCCGCGTGAAGATCGCCGTGCCGGCCAAACGTACGCCGCGCAACAAGAAGATGGCACTGCACCTCAAGGGCGCGCGTGGCAACAACTTGCGCAATGTCGACCTGGAGATCCCGCTGGGCCTGCTGACCTGCGTTACCGGTGTATCCGGTTCGGGCAAGTCAACACTGATCAACAACACGCTGTTCCCGTTGAGTGCCACCGCGCTGAACGGCGCGACCACTCTGGAAGCTGCCGCTCACGACAGCATCAAAGGCCTGGAGCATCTGGACAAGGTGGTCGATATCGACCAAAGCCCGATTGGCCGCACGCCGCGCTCCAATCCGGCGACCTACACCGGGCTGTTCACGCCGATCCGCGAGCTATTCGCCGGTGTGCCGGAATCGCGCTCCCGTGGCTACGGGCCTGGCCGGTTCTCGTTCAACGTCAAGGGCGGGCGCTGTGAGGCTTGCCAGGGCGATGGCCTGATCAAGGTTGAGATGCACTTTCTGCCGGACATCTACGTGCCGTGCGACGTGTGCAAGAGCAAGCGCTACAACCGCGAAACCCTGGAGATCAAGTACAAGGGCAAGAACATCCACGAAACCCTCGAGATGACGATCGAGGAAGCCCGGGTGTTCTTTGATGCGGTACCGGCTCTGGCGCGCAAGCTGCAGACGCTAATGGATGTCGGCCTGTCGTACATCAAGCTGGGGCAGTCAGCGACCACCCTGTCTGGTGGTGAGGCACAGCGGGTCAAACTGTCTCGTGAGCTGTCCAAGCGCGATACCGGCAAGACCCTGTATATCCTCGATGAGCCGACCACTGGCCTGCACTTCGCGGATATCCAACAACTGCTGGACGTGCTGCATCGCTTGCGTGACCACGGCAACACTGTAGTGGTGATCGAGCACAACCTGGATGTGATCAAGACCGCCGACTGGCTGGTGGACCTGGGGCCGGAAGGCGGCTCCAAAGGTGGGCAGATCATTGCGGTCGGCACGCCGGAGCAAGTGTCGGAGATGAAGCAGTCTCACACGGGCTTCTACCTCAAGCCCCTGCTGGCCCGCGACAAGGACTGATTGTTCAGCCCCACGAAAAAGCCCCTGTCACCGTGTAAGTGACAGGGGCTTTTTTTAGCCTGCGGAATCAGAGCTGCGATTGCAGGTAGTTCTCCAGGCCAATCAACTTGATCAGGCCCAACTGCTTCTCCAGCCAGTAGGTGTGATCTTCTTCGGTGTCATTCAACTGCACCCGCAGGATTTCCCGCGTGACGTAGTCGTTGTGCTTCTCGCAGAGCTCAATGCCCTTGCAGAGCGCAGCACGCACCTTGTATTCCAGGCGCAAGTCGCTGGCGAGCATGTCAGGCACCGTGGTGCCGGTGTCCAGGTCGTCGGGACGCATACGTGGCGTGCCTTCGAGCATCAGGATACGGCGCATCAGCGCGTCGGCGTGCTGTGCCTCTTCTTCCATTTCATGGTTGATACGCTCGTAGAGCTCGGTAAAGCCCCAGTCTTCGTACATCCGCGAGTGAATGAAATATTGGTCACGAGCTGCCAGTTCGCCCGTCAGCAACGTGTTGAGGTAATCGATTACGTCGGGGTGACCTTGCATCGCCCTACATCTCCCTGCTTGAAAGTCTGTAGTTTGAACCATGATGACCCGGAGGTCACGGGATCAACGGCAGAAAAGTGAAGATTTCCGGTGAAAAGTAGCTGAAATAACGCAAAAACCGCCCAAATGAGGGCGGTTCTGCTTATCGTTTAGAGTTAGTTAAGCGATACACCCAGTGCAGATGCGATCCCTTCTCCATACGCAGGATCTGCCTTGAAGAAGTATTGCAACTGGCGCTGAACCACGTCGCTGGAAACTCCCGCCATGGCGCCGGCGATGTTGTGGATCAGCAGGGCTTTCTGCTCATCGTTCATCAGGCGGAACAGCGCACCGGCGTGGCTGTAGTAGTCGGTGTCTTCGCGGTGATCGTAACGATCCGCCGCGCCGCTCAGGGCCAAGGCAGGCTCGGCAAACTGCGGAGCCTGCTTCGGTGCACCGGCGTAGCTGTTTGGTTCATAGTTGGGAGCCGCACCGCCATTGCTGCCGAATGCCATCGAACCGTCACGCTGGTAGCTGTTGACTGGGCTGAGTGGCGCATTCACCGGCAGGTGCTGGTGGTTGGTGCCTACGCGGTAGCGGTGGGCATCAGCGTAAGCGAACACACGACCTTGCAGCATGCGGTCTGGTGACAAGCCAACACCCGGGACCATGTTGCTTGGACCGAAAGCCGCCTGCTCAACTTCAGCGAAGTAGTTCAGCGGGTTGCGGTTCAACTCCAGCTCGCCGACTTCGATCAGCGGGAACTCTTTCTGCGACCAAGTCTTGGTCACGTCGAACGGGTTCTCGTAGTGAGCGTTGGCCTGGGCCTCGGTCATGATCTGGATGCACACGCGCCATTTCGGGAAGTCACCGCGCTCGATAGCGCCGAACAGGTCGCGTTGGGCGTAATCGGGGTCGGTACCCGCCAGGCGTGCAGCGTCAGCCGGCGCCAGGTTCTTGATGCCTTGCTTGGTTTTGTAGTGCCACTTCACCCAGTGACGCTCGCCGCGGGCGTTGATCAGGCTGTAGGTGTGGCTGCCGAAGCCGTGCATGTGACGGTAGCCGTCCGGGATACCACGGTCCGAAAACAAGATGGTGACCTGGTGCAGCGCCTCAGGGGAGTGCGACCAGAAGTCCCACATCATCTGCGCACTTTTCAGGTTGCTTTGCGGCAGGCGCTTTTGGGTGTGGATAAAGTCCGGGAATTTCAGCGGGTCACGGATGAAGAACACCGGGGTGTTGTTGCCAACGATGTCCCAGTTGCCTTCTTCGGTGTAGAACTTCAAGGCGAAACCGCGTGGGTCGCGCTCGGTATCAGCCGAACCGCGTTCGCCACCCACGGTAGAGAAGCGCAGGAAGGTCGGCGTTTGTTTACCCACGGACTCGAACAGCTTGGCACTGGAGTACTGAGTAATGTCTTGGGTGACGGTGAAGGTACCGTAAGCGCCCGAACCCTTGGCGTGCACACGACGTTCAGGGATATTTTCACGGTTGAAGTGGGCGAGCTTTTCGATCAGGTGAAAATCGTCGAGCAGCAACGGGCCACGTGGGCCGGCCGAACGGGAATTCTGGTTATCGGCAACGGGTGCGCCGCTGGCGGTAGTAAGGGTTTTATTCTGGCTCATGCTCAATCTTCCTCAGGTCAGTCTTGGAACTGCCGGCTAATCGGCTTGGAGGGAGTATTGACCATCAACATGACGCCTACAAATTCATAAAATTGTAGGCATCAATAGAAAATTTCTACCAACAATCCCGCAGCTATAGTGCGGGCGTCTACGAGCCGGAGGATTGTACGGATGGCGCTTTTCTTACAGGCACAAAAAACCGGGCACTAGGCCCGGTTCTTCGTTACAGACTGACGTCTTACTCAGCGGATACAGCTTCACCGCCAACTGGACGATCGATCAGCTCAACGTACGCCATAGGCGCGTTGTCACCAGCGCGGAAACCGCACTTGAGGATGCGCAGGTAGCCACCCTCACGGGTAGCGTAACGCTTGCCCAGGTCGTTGAAGAGCTTACCAACGATAGCTTTCGAACGAGTACGGTCGAAAGCCAGACGGCGGTTAGCCAGGCTGTCTGTCTTGGCCAAAGTAATCAGCGGCTCAGCAACGCGACGCAGTTCTTTAGCTTTCGGCAGTGTAGTTTTGATCAGCTCGTGCTCGAACAGCGACACCGCCATGTTCTGGAACATAGCCTTACGGTGCGAGCTGGTACGGCTCAGGTGACGACCACTTTTACGATGACGCATGGTTCATTCCTTACCAAACTCACGTTCGGTGATTACGACGATCAGGCAGTCGCCTTGTCGTCCTTCTTAAGACTTGCAGGCGGCCAGTTGTCGAGGCGCATGCCGAGGGACAGACCGCGGGAGGCCAGAACGTCCTTGATTTCAGTCAAGGATTTCTTGCCCAGGTTCGGAGTCTTCAACAGTTCTACTTCGGTGCGCTGAATCAGATCGCCGATGTAGTAAATGTTTTCCGCCTTAAGGCAGTTAGCCGAACGTACAGTCAGTTCCAGATCGTCAACCGGGCGAAGCAGGATCGGATCGATCTCGTCTTCCTGCTCGATTACCACTGGTTCGCTGTCACCCTTGAGGTCGACGAACGCAGCCAACTGCTGTTGCAGAATGGTTGCAGCGCGGCGGATAGCCTCTTCAGGATCCAGAGTACCGTTGGTTTCCAGATCAATAACCAGCTTGTCCAGGTTAGTACGCTGTTCGACACGGGCGTTTTCCACCACGTATGCGATACGGCGAACCGGGCTGAACGAAGAGTCAAGCTGCAAGCGACCAATGCTGCGGCTTTCGTCTTCATCGCTCTGACGCGAGTCGGCCGGTTCATAACCACGACCACGAGCTACGGTGAGCTTCATGTTCAGGGCGCCGTTAGACGCCAGGTTAGCGATTACGTGATCGGGATTAACGATCTCGACATCATGATCCAGCTGAATATCGGCAGCGGTAACCACCCCCGAACCCTTCTTCGACAAGGTCAGCGTAACTTCGTCACGGCCGTGCAGCTTGATAGCCAGACCTTTAAGGTTCAACAGGATTTCAATTACGTCTTCCTGTACACCTTCGATGGCGCTGTACTCGTGGAGCACACCGTCAATCTCGGCCTCGACTACTGCACAGCCGGGCATTGAGGACAACAGGATGCGGCGCAGCGCGTTGCCCAGGGTGTGGCCAAAACCACGCTCGAGAGGCTCGAGAGTGATCTTGGCGCGGGTTGGACTGACAACCTGCACATCAATGTGACGTGGTGTCAGGAACTCATTTACCGAAATCTGCATGGATGCACCTATTTTCTAGCCCTTACTTGGAGTAGAGCTCGACAATCAGGCTTTCGTTGATGTCGGCGGACAGATCACTGCGAGCAGGAACGTTCTTGAAAACGCCCGACTTCTTCTCAGTGTCTACTTCTACCCATTCTACGCGGCCACGTTGGGCACACAGATCGAGAGCTTGGACAATGCGAAGTTGATTTTTTGCTTTCTCGCGAATCGCGACCACGTCACCAGCACGAACCTGGTACGACGGGACGTTAACGGTTTGGCCGTTTACGCTGACGGATTTGTGCGATACCAGCTGACGGGATTCGGCACGAGTCGAACCAAAGCCCATACGGTATACAACGTTGTCCAGACGGCATTCGAGCAGTTGCAGCAGGTTTTCACCGGTTGCACCTTTCTTGCCAGCAGCTTCTTTATAGTAGCCGCTGAACTGACGCTCGAGAACGCCGTAGATACGACGGACCTTCTGCTTTTCACGCAGTTGGGTGCCGTAATCGGACTGGCGACCGCGGCGTTGGCCGTGGATACCAGGTGCTGCTTCAATGTTGCACTTCGATTCGATCGCGCGCACGCCGCTCTTCAAAAAGAGATCGGTGCCTTCACGACGAGCGAGTTTGCATTTTGGACCAATGTAACGAGCCATTCTTTACAATCTCCTGGATTACACGCGGCGCTTCTTCGGCGGACGGCACCCGTTGTGCGGGATTGGCGTCACGTCGGTGATGCTGGCGATCTTATAGCCACAGCCGTTCAATGCACGGACAGCAGACTCACGACCTGGACCTGGACCTTTGACGTTGACGTCAAGGTTTTTCAGGCCATATTCCAGCGCAGCTTGACCAGCACGTTCAGCAGCTACTTGAGCAGCAAACGGGGTGGACTTGCGGGAACCGCGGAAACCCGAACCACCGGAGGTAGCCCAAGAAAGCGCGTTACCTTGACGGTCGGTGATGGTCACGATTGTGTTGTTAAAAGATGCATGGATGTGGGCGATGCCATCAACCACTGTCTTTTTAACTTTTTTACGAGGACGAGCAGCAGGTTTTGCCATGATTAATTTCCTGTCGATTCGCGTGGGCGATTACTTGCGGATCGGCTTACGCGGACCTTTACGGGTACGCGCGTTAGTCTTGGTACGCTGACCGCGTACTGGAAGACCACGACGATGACGCAGACCACGGTAGCAACCGAGGTCCATCAAACGCTTGATTTTCATGTTGATTTCGCGACGCAGGTCACCTTCAGTGGTGAACTTCGCCACTTCGCCACGCAACAGCTCAATCTGCTCGTCGCTCAGATCTTTGATCTTTGCGGCTGGGTTTACCCCAGTATCTGCGCAAATTTTCTGCGCAGTAGTGCGACCAACACCATAGATGTAGGTCAGCGAGATAACAGTGTGCTTGTTATCTGGAATGTTAACGCCTGCAATACGGGCCATTCAGTGGGACTCCAATTGACAGCTACCTACGCCCCGGAAGCCAAGAAATAGGGCGCGAGATAATATCGCTGTAATAACAAATAATCAACCCGGCAGCGCACTAGCTGCCGGGCTTCAAGCGGATCACACTCAGCCTTGGCGCTGTTTGTGACGCGGTTCCGCGCTGCAAATTACTCGAACAACACCTTCGCGGCGAATAATTTTGCAGTTACGGCACAGCTTTTTCACCGATGCACGAACTTTCATCACCAACTCCTCGAACCTTATGGGTACTCAGCGCAACATGCCGCTGCCGTAACCCTTCAGGTTGGCTTTCTTCATCAGGGATTCGTACTGGTGCGAAACGAGGTGCGATTGTACTTGGGACATGAAGTCCATCACAACCACGACGACGATCAGCAACGAGGTCCCGCCAAGGTAGAACGGAACGTTTGCTGCAACCACCAGGAACTGGGGCAGCAAGCACACGGCCGTCATATATAGAGCACCGAACATGGTCAAGCGAGTCAGAACGCCATCAATGTAGCGCGCAGACTGCTCACCTGGACGAATACCCGGAATAAAGGCACCGGACTTCTTCAGGTTTTCCGCTACGTCTTTCGGATTGAACATCAACGCCGTATAGAAGAAGCAGAAGAAAATAATCCCTGCACTAAACAGCAGAATATTCAACGGCTGACCAGGAGCGATCGACTGCGAGATGTCCTGCAACCAGCCCATACCTTCAGACTGACCGAACCAGGCACCCAACGAAGCCGGAAACAGCAAAATGCTGCTCGCGAAAATGGCAGGAATAACCCCGGCCATGTTCACTTTCAGCGGCAAGTGGCTGGTCTGCGCAGCAAAGACCTTGCGGCCCTGCTGACGCTTGGCGTAGTGAACAGCAATACGACGCTGGCCACGCTCAATGAACACCACAAAACCGATAATCGCTACTGCCAACAAACCGATGGCAACCAAGGCGAAGATATTGATATCACCCTGACGTGCAGACTCGAAAGACTGCCCAATCGCTCTCGGAAGACCGGCAACGATACCTGCGAAAATCAACATCGAGATACCGTTACCAACACCACGTTCAGTAATCTGCTCACCCAGCCACATCATGAACATCGCACCAGCCACAAAAGTGGATACCGCGACGAAATGGAAGCCAAAGTCACCAGTGAACGCAACACCCTGCCCGGCCAGGCCAACGGACATGCCGATAGCTTGAACCAGGGCGAGCATGACAGTGCCGTAGCGGGTGTACTGACTTATCTTGCGACGGCCAGCTTCACCTTCCTTCTTCAACTGCTCCAGCTGCGGGCTCACGGCGGTCATCAGTTGCATGATGATCGATGCCGAGATGTACGGCATGATCCCCAGTGCAAAGATGCTCATCCGTTCCAGCGCGCCGCCAGAAAACATGTTGAACAAGCTAAGAATGGTCCCCTCATTCTGTCGAAACAGGTCTGCGAGTCGGTCCGGGTTGATACCTGGAACCGGGATGTGTGCGCCTATTCGGTAGACGATAATCGCCAGGAACAGAAAACGCAGACGAGCCCAAAGTTCAGACATACCGCCTTTGCCGAGCGCTGAGAGAGCACCTTGCTTAGCCATTTATTCCTCGAACTTGCCGCCAGCTGCTTCGATAGCCGAACGCGCACCTTTGGTGGCGCCGATTCCCTTGCCGATAGTGACAGCGCGAGTCACTTCACCGGACAGCATGATTTTCACACGCTGTACGTTGACGTTGATCACGTTGGCATCTTTCAGGGTCTGCACGGTAACGATGTCGCCTTCCACTTTGGCCAGCTCGGACAGACGCACTTCTGCGCGGTCCATGGCTTTCAGAGAAACGAAACCGAACTTCGGCAGGCGACGATGCAGCGGCTGTTGACCGCCTTCAAAGCCTGGAGCGATGGTGCCACCGGAGCGGGAGGACTGACCTTTGTGGCCACGGCCACCGGTCTTGCCCAAACCACTACCGATACCACGGCCCGGACGATGCTTTTCGCGACGGGAACCCGGCGCTGGACTCAGATCATTGAGTTTCATCGATTAACCCTCGACACGCAGCATGTAGTAAGCCTTGTTGATCATCCCGCGATTCTCGGGAGTATCAAGTACTTCTACAGTGTGACCGATGCGACGCAGACCCAAACCCTTAACGCACAATTTGTGGTTAGGGATGCGGCCGGTCATGCTTTTGATCAGCGTTACTTTAACGGTAGCCATGATCAGAAGATCTCCTTGACGCTTTTGCCACGCTTGGCGGCAATGGATTCAGGAGACTGCATTGCTTTCAAACCCTTGAAAGTGGCGTGAACCACGTTTACCGGGTTAGTCGAGCCATAGCACTTGGCCAGAACGTTCTGAACGCCAGCAACTTCGAGGACAGCACGCATAGCGCCGCCAGCGATGATACCGGTACCTTCAGAAGCAGGCTGCATGTACACCTTCGAAGCGCCGTGAGCGGACTTCATTGCGTACTGCAGAGTGGTGCCGTTCAGATCAACTTGGATCATGTTGCGACGAGCAGCTTCCATTGCCTTCTGGATCGCAGCAGGCACTTCACGTGACTTGCCACGGCCGAAGCCAACGCGCCCTTTACCATCACCCACCACGGTCAACGCGGTGAAAGTGAAGATACGGCCGCCTTTAACGGTTTTGGCTACGCGGTTAACTTGAACCAGCTTCTCAATGTAGCCTTCGTCGCGCTTTTGGTCGTTATTTGACATAACTTAGAACTCCAGCCCAGCTTCACGAGCAGCATCAGCCAGCGCTTTCACGCGGCCGTGGTACTTGAAGCCAGAGCGGTCGAAAGCCACTTGCGAGACGCCAGCGGCCTTAGCACGCGTAGCGACCAGCTGGCCAACCTTAGTGGCCGCGTCGATGTTGCCAGTGGCACCATCACGCAGTTCTTTATCCAAAGTCGAGGCGCTTGCCAGGACTTTGTTGCCGTCGGCCGAGATGACCTGGGCGTAGATGTGCTGCGACGAGCGGAACACGCAGAGACGCACGACTTCGAGTTCGTGCATTTTCAGGCGTGCTTTGCGAGCGCGACGCAGTCGAGTAACTTTTTTGTCGGTCATTTGCTATGCCCTACTTCTTCTTGGCTTCTTTACGACGGACGACTTCGTCCGCGTAGCGCACACCTTTGCCTTTGTACGGCTCTGGTGGACGGAAGTCGCGGATCTCAGCGGCCACCTGACCTACCAGCTGCTTATCAATACCCTTGATCAGGATATCGGTTTGGCTAGGGGTCTCAGCGGTGATGCCTTCCGGCAGTTCGTAATCCACTGGGTGCGAGAAGCCAAGGGCCAGGTTCAGAACCGTGCCTTTTGCTTGCGCTTTGTAACCAACACCGACCAGCTGGAGCTTACGCTCGAAGCCTTGGCTTACGCCTTGGACCATGTTGTTTACCAACGCACGAGTGGTACCGGCCATTGCGCGAGTTTGTTGATCGCCATTGCGAGCAGCGAAACGCAGCTCACCAGCTTCTTCAACGATCTCAACGGACGAATGGATGTTCAGTTCGAGAGTGCCCTTGGCACCCTTCACCGAAAGCTGTTGGCCTGCGAATTTTACTTCGACACCGGCTGGCAGCTTAACGGGGTTCTTAGCGACGCGTGACATGCTTATCCCCCCTTAGAACACAGTGCAAAGAACTTCGCCGCCGACACCGGCAGCGCGCGCAGCACGATCCGTCATCACACCTTTGTTGGTGGAGACGATAGACACACCGAGACCGCCACGAACTTTTGGCAGATCATCGACGGACTTGTACTGACGCAGGCCTGGACGGCTAACGCGCTTCACTTCCTCGATGACCGGACGGCCTTCGAAGTACTTCAGCTCGATGGACAGCAGTGGTTTGATTTCGCTGCTGATCTGATAACCCGCAATGTAGCCTTCGTCTTTCAGGACTTTGGCAACAGCTACCTTCAACGTGGAAGATGGCATGCTTACGACGGACTTTTCAGCCATCTGGGCATTACGGATACGAGTTAGCATGTCCGCTAACGGGTCCTGCATACTCATGGCTAGACGCTCCTAATACAAAAAAATTAGCCTTGCGGCCATTACGTGTCGCCGAGAATCTCCGAGCATAAAACACACGGGCTCAGGCGAGCCGCGTATTTTAGACACACTCCGGAAATGAAACAAGCCCCAAAAGGGGCTTGTTCCAGATTCAAGGCCACCGGCGGTCAGTATCTTGCGATCCTGGCCGCTGAGACTTCGAAAGTACTTACCAGCTGGCTTTAACCAGACCTGGTACGTCACCACGCATTGCCGCTTCACGCAGTTTGTTACGGCCGAGGCCGAACTTGCGGTAAACGCCGTGTGGACGACCGGTCAGGCGGCAGCGGTTACGCATGCGCGAAGCGCTTGCGTCACGTGGCTGCTTCTGCAGAGCAACTGTAGCTTCCCAACGCGCTTCTGGACTTGCGTTCAGATCAACGATGATTGCTTTCAGTGCTGCACGCTTCTTGGCGTACTTGGCAACCGTGAGCTGACGTTTCAGCTCGCGGTTTTTCATGCTCATCTTGGCCATGGTCCTACTCCAATCAGTTGCGGAACGGGAATTTGAACGCACGCAGCAGAGCGCGGCCTTCATCATCGTTCTTGGCAGTGGTGGTCAGGGTGATGTCCAGACCGCGGAGAGCATCGATCTTGTCGTAGTCGATTTCCGGGAAGATGATCTGCTCTTTAACGCCCATGCTGTAGTTACCACGACCATCGAAGGACTTGGCATTCAGGCCGCGGAAGTCGCGGACCCGAGGCAGGGAGATCGACAGCAGACGATCCAGGAATTCGTACATACGCTCACGGCGCAGAGTCACTTTGACGCCGATCGGCCAACCTTCACGGACTTTAAAGCCAGCGATGGATTTCCGAGCGTAAGTCACAACGACTTTCTGACCGGTGATCTTTTCCAGGTCGGCAACAGCGTGCTCGATGACTTTTTTGTCACCGACTGCTTCGCCCAGACCCATGTTCAGGGTGATTTTTGTAACGCGTGGAACTTCCATCACGTTCGAAAGCTTAAGTTCTTCCTTAAGCTTCGGTGCGATTTCCTTCCAGTAAATCTCTTTTAGTCGTGCCATGGTCTTCTACCTAGCAGTGTTCAAGCATCAACCGCTTTTTGGGTCGACTTGAAGACACGAATTTTCTTGCCGTCTTCTACTTTAAAACCAACGCGATCAGCCTTGTTGGTTTCGCCGTTGAAAATGGCGACGTTAGAAGCGTCCAGTGGAGCTTCTTTTTCGACGATACCGCCTTGTACGCCCGACATCGGGTTAGGCTTGGTATGACGCTTAACCAGGTTCAGACCACCGATAACCAGACGGTTATTGGCGAGAACCTTAAGCACCTTACCGCGCTTACCTTTGTCTTTGCCGGCGATCACGATGATCTCGTCGTCACGACGAATCTTTTGCATGTCGGATCTCCTTACAGCACTTCTGGGGCGAGCGAGACGATCTTCATGAACTTCTCAGTACGAAGTTCACGGGTCACTGGCCCAAAGATACGGGTGCCGATCGGCTCTTGCTTGTTGTTCAGAAGAACAGCAGCGTTGCCATCAAAGCGGATAATGGAGCCATCAGCACGACGTACGCCGTGACGAGTGCGGACTACAACAGCAGTCATCACTTGGCCTTTTTTCACTTTACCGCGAGGAATTGCTTCCTTCACGGTAACTTTGATGATGTCACCGATACCAGCGTAACGACGATGGGAGCCACCCAGCACCTTGATGCACATAACGCGGCGTGCGCCGCTGTTATCGGCCACATCGAGCATGGATTGAGTCTGAATCATATAATTTCTCCGACCCCTAGTCCTTAGACTTCCACAGCGCGTTCGAGAACATCAACCAGTGCCCAAGACTTGGTCTTGGCCAGCGGACGAGTTTCACGAATAGTGACTTTGTCGCCGATGTGGCACTGATTGGTTTCGTCGTGCGCGTGCAGCTTAGTCGAACGCTTAACGTATTTACCGTAGATCGGGTGCTTTACGCGACGCTCGATCAGAACGGTGATGGTCTTGTCCATTTTGTCGCTGACAACACGGCCAGTCAGCGTACGGACGGTTTTTTCGGCTTCAGCCATGATTACTTACCTGCCTGCTGTTTGAGCACAGTCTTCACGCGAGCGATGTCACGCTTAACTTGCCGGAGCAGGTGAGACTGCCCCAACTGGCCAGTTGCTTTCTGCATACGCAGATTGAACTGGTCGCGCAGCAGGCCGAGCAGTTGCTCGTTAAGCTGCGGCGCGTCTTTTTCACGAAGTTCATTCGCTTTCATCACATCACCGTCCGTTTAACAAAGGCGGTGGCGAGCGGCAGCTTTGCAGCAGCCAGGGCAAAAGCCTCACGCGCCAGCTCTTCAGTTACACCCTCGATTTCATACAGGACTTTACCTGGCTGAATCTGGGCAACCCAGTACTCCACACTACCCTTACCTTTACCCATACGAACTTCGAGGGGCTTTTTGGAAATAGGCTTGTCCGGGAATACACGGATCCAGATCTTGCCGCCACGCTTAACGTGACGGGTCAGTGCACGACGCGCTGACTCGATCTGACGAGCGGTGAGACGACCACGAGCTACAGACTTCAGCGCATATTCGCCGAAGCTGACTTTGCTACCGCGCTGAGCCAGACCACGGTTGTGGCCTGTCATCTGCTTGCGGAACTTCGTACGCTTTGGTTGCAACATTTGGCGTACCCCTTACTTAGCAGCTTTTTTACGAGGCGCTGGTGCTTGTGGTTTCAGTTCTTCTTGGCGACCACCAATTACTTCGCCTTTGAAGATCCAAACCTTTACACCGATCACACCGTAAGTGGTGTGAGCTTCGTAGTTGGCATAGTCGATGTCGGCACGCAGGGTGTGCAGTGGCACACGACCTTCGCGATACCATTCAGTACGTGCGATTTCAGCACCGCCGAGACGACCGCTCACTTGGATTTTGATGCCTTTGGCACCAATGCGCATGGCGTTCTGTACTGCGCGCTTCATAGCGCGACGGAACATTACGCGACGCTCCAGCTGCTGAGCTACGCTCTGCGCAACCAGCATACCGTCGAGCTCCGGCTTGCGGATCTCTTCGATATTGATGTGCACAGGCACACCCATTTGCTTGGTCAGGTCCTGACGCAGTTTCTCAACATCTTCACCTTTCTTCCCGATAACGATACCTGGACGAGCGGTGTGGATGGTGATACGTGCAGTTTGAGCAGGACGATGGATATCGATACGGCTCACGGACGCGCTTTTTAGTTTGTCTTGGAGATACTCACGCACCTTCAGATCAGCGAACAAGTAGTCCGCATAAGTCCGACCGTCTGCGTACCAGACGGAGGTGTGCTCCTTGACGATTCCCAGGCGAATGCCAATGGGATGTACTTTCTGACCCATCTCTTCGACTCCGTTACTTGTCAGCAACCTTGACAGTGATATGGCAAGACCGCTTGACGATGCGATCAGCTCGGCCTTTGGCACGAGGCATGATGCGCTTCAGCGAACGCCCTTCGTTGACGAAAACGGTGCTGACCTTAAGGTCATCAACGTCCGCGCCTTCGTTGTGCTCGGCGTTGGCTACGGCCGACTCCAGCACTTTCTTGATGATCTCGGCGGCTTTCTTACTGCTGAAAGCCAACAGGTTGAGCGCTTCGCCCACCTTCTTCCCGCGGATCTGGTCGGCGACCAAGCGGGCTTTCTGGGCGGAGATTCGAGCGCCCGACAACTTAGCGGCTACTTCCATCATTCCTTACCCCTTAACGCTTGGCTTTCTTGTCTGCCACGTGCCCACGATATGTGCGGGTACCGGCAAACTCGCCTAGTTTGTGGCCGACCATGTCTTCGTTCACGAGAACTGGAACATGTAGGCGACCGTTATGCACTGCAATGGTCAAACCGACCATTTGTGGCAGGATCATCGAACGACGCGACCAGGTTTTCACCGGTTTGCGATCGTTCTTTTCCGCCGCCACTTCGATCTTCTTCAGTAGGTGAAGATCAATAAAAGGACCTTTTTTCAGAGAACGTGGCACTGTCGTATCCCTCTATTTACTTGCGACGACGGACGATCATTTTGTCGGTACGCTTATTACCACGAGTCTTCGCGCCCTTAGTCGGGAAGCCCCATGGCGATACCGGATGACGACCACCAGAGGTACGACCTTCACCACCACCGTGTGGGTGGTCAACCGGGTTCATGGCAACACCACGAACGGTTGGGCGAACGCCACGCCAGCGTTTGGCACCAGCTTTACCCAGCGAACGCAGGCTGTGCTCGGAGTTCGAGACTTCGCCCAGGGTCGCACGGCACTCAGCCAGTACTTTACGCATTTCACCAGAGCGCAGACGCAGGGTCACGTAGACACCTTCACGAGCGATCAGCTGAGCCGAAGCACCAGCGGAACGAGCGATTTGCGCGCCTTTACCCGGCTTCAATTCGATGCCGTGTACGGTGCTACCAACTGGAATGTTGCGCAGTTGCAGAGCGTTGCCCGGCTTGATCGGCGCCAAAGCACCTGCGATCAGCTGGTCACCAGCACTCACGCCTTTAGGGGCGATGATGTAGCGACGCTCGCCATCTGCGTACAGCAGCAGAGCGATGTGAGCAGTACGGTTTGGATCGTATTCGATACGCTCGACAGTGGCAGTGATGCCATCTTTGTCGTTGCGACGGAAGTCGACCAGACGATAATGCTGCTTATGGCCACCACCGATGTGACGAGTGGTAATGCGACCATTGTTGTTACGACCACCAGTCTTCGATTTCTTCTCGAGCAGCGGTGCGTGAGGAGCGCCTTTATGCAGCTCCTGGTTGACCACCTTGACCACAAAACGGCGGCCAGGGGAAGTCGGTTTGCATTTAACGATTGCCATGATGCACCCCTTCCTTACTCAGCACTGCTGCTGAAATCGAGATCTTGGCCTGGCTGAAGGGAGATAACTGCCTTCTTCCAGTCATTACGCTTGCCCAGACCGCGAGCAGTGCGCTTGCTCTTACCCAGAACATTCAGGGTAGTAACACGCTCTACTTTCACGCTGAACAGGCTTTCGACGGCCTTCTTGATTTCCAGCTTGGTTGCGTCAGTTGCAACCTTGAAAACGAACTGGCCTTTCTTGTCAGCCAGAACCGTAGCCTTTTCGGAAACGTGCGGGCCAAGCAGAACTTTAAATACGCGTTCCTGGTTCATCCCAGCAGCTCCTCGAATTTCTTCACGGCCGACACGGTGATCAACACCTTGTCGTATGCGATCAGACTAACTGGATCGGAACCTTGCACGTCACGTACATCAACGTGTGGCAGGTTGCGAGCAGCCAGGTACAGGTTCTGATCAACAGCTTCAGACACGATCAGGACGTCAGTCAGGCCCATGCCGTTCAGCTTGTTCAGCAGATTTTTGGTTTTCGGCGCTTCAACAGCGAAGTCCTGAACCACGACCAGACGATCAGTACGCACGAGTTCAGCAAGGATGGAGCGCAGTGCTGCGCGATACATCTTCTTGTTGAGCTTCTGGGTGTGATCCTGTGGACGAGCTGCGAAAGTGGTACCGCCGCCACGCCAGATTGGGCTACGGATAGTACCGGCACGAGCGCGGCCAGTACCTTTCTGACGCCAAGGGCGCTTACCGCCACCACGAACGTCGGAACGGGTCTTTTGCTGCTTGCTACCTTGACGGCCGCCGGCCATGTAGGCCACGACTGCTTGGTGAACCAGCGTCTCGTTGAATTCGCCGCCAAATGTCAGTTCGGAAACTTCGATCGCTTGAGCGTCATTTACATTTAATTGCATGTCAGCTTCCCCTTAACCGCGAGCCTTGGCCGCTGGACGTACAACCAGGTTGCCGCCAGTAGCGCCAGGAACAGCACCCTTGACCAACAACAGATTGCGTTCAGCGTCGACGCGCACTACTTCGAGGGACTGCACGGTCACGCGCTCAGCGCCCATATGACCGGACATTTTTTTGCCCTTGAATACACGACCAGGAGTCTGGCACTGGCCAATAGAGCCCGGGACGCGGTGGGAAACGGAGTTACCGTGAGTGTTGTCTTGGCCACGGAAATTCCAACGCTTGATCGTACCCTGGAAGCCTTTACCCTTGGACTGACCGGTTACATCAACCAGTTGACCAGCGGCGAAGATTTCAGCGTTGATCAGATCGCCAGCCTGGTAGTCGCCGTCTTCAAGACGGAACTCCATAACAGTACGACCAGCTGCAACGTTTGCTTTAGCGAAGTGACCTGCTTGAGCAGCAGTCACACGCGAAGCACGACGCTCGCCGACAGTGACTTGCACTGCACGATAGCCATCGGTTTCTTCAGTTTTAAACTGGGTGACGCGATTCGGTTCGATCTCAATGACCGTAACCGGAATGGAGACACCTTCTTCGGTGAAAATACGGGTCATACCGCATTTACGACCGACTACACCAATAGTCATGTTGTAAACCTCATGAGTGTACGGGGCTTTCACCCGCTATGGCCGCCCATTTCAGAGCGTTACACGACTAAGACCCAAGTCTTAGCCGAGGCTGATCTGCACTTCCACACCGGCCGCCAGATCAAGCTTCATAAGTGCATCAACGGTTTTATCCGTTGGCAGGACGATGTCCAGCACGCGCTTATGAGTACGGATCTCGTACTGGTCACGCGCGTCTTTGTTGACGTGCGGGGAGACCAGAACGGTGAACCGTTCTTTACGGGTAGGCAGTGGAATTGGACCACGCACTTGAGCACCAGTACGTTTCGCGGTTTCCACGATTTCCTGGGTGGATTGGTCGATCAGTTTGTGGTCAAAAGCCTTCAACCTGATACGAATTTGCTGATTTGCCATTGGATTTCAGACTCCGGCTGCTATTCCCAGCGAGCGCAACACGCCCGTTAAAAGGAGGCGCAATTCTATAGACGCCCCATATGGGTGTCAACTCAATAAAAAAGCCCCCGCTAAGCGGGGGCTTTTTCAAGTCATCACTTATTAAGCGATGATTTTGGCTACGACGCCAGCGCCGACGGTACGACCGCCTTCACGGATAGCGAAACGCAGACCATCTTCCATTGCGATGGTTTTGATCAGGGTGACAACCATTTTGATGTTGTCGCCTGGCATTACCATTTCAACGCCTTCCGGCAGTTCGCAGTTACCGGTCACGTCAGTGGTCCGGAAGTAGAACTGTGGACGGTAGCCTTTGAAGAACGGAGTGTGACGACCGCCTTCTTCTTTGCTCAACACGTACACTTCAGCTTCGAAGGTAGTGTGCGGCTTAACCGAACCTGGCTTGACCAGAACCTGGCCACGCTCAACGTCGTCACGCTTGGTACCACGCAGCAGAACGCCGCAGTTCTCGCCTGCACGACCTTCGTCGAGCAGTTTACGGAACATTTCAACACCGGTGCAGGTGGTGACGGTAGTGTCACGCAGACCAACGATTTCCAGTGGATCCTGAACCTTAACGATACCGCGCTCGATACGGCCAGTTACAACAGTACCACGACCGGAGATCGAGAATACGTCTTCGATTGGCATCAGGAACGGCTTGTCGATAACACGAACCGGGTCTGGAATGTAGCTGTCCAGAGTCTCAACCAGTTTCCGTACGGAAGTGGTGCCCATTTCGTTATCGTCTTTGCCTTCCAGAGCCATACGAGCAGAACCGATGATGATCGGAGTGTCGTCGCCTGGGAAGTCGTAAGTGCTCAGCAGATCGCGCACTTCCATCTCAACCAATTCCAGCAGCTCAGCGTCGTCTACCAGGTCAGCCTTGTTCAGGTAAACCACGATGTACGGAACGCCAACCTGACGGGACAGCAGGATGTGCTCACGGGTTTGTGGCATCGGACCATCAGCGGCCGAACAAACCAGGATTGCGCCGTCCATCTGGGCAGCACCGGTGATCATGTTCTTCACATAGTCAGCGTGACCTGGGCAGTCAACGTGAGCGTAGTGACGGATCAGCGAGTTGTATTCAACGTGAGCGGTGTTGATGGTGATACCACGAGCTTTTTCTTCTGGCGCGCTGTCGATCTTGTCGAAGTCAACGATAGCCGAACCGAAAATTTCGGAGCAAACACGAGTCAGAGCAGCAGTCAGCGTAGTTTTACCGTGGTCAACGTGACCGATAGTGCCAACGTTGACGTGCGGTAGGGAACGATCAAATTTTTCTTTAGCCACGACAATTAACTCCTTGCCTAAAGGACTGAATCAGCCTTGTTTTTTGGATACAGTTTCAGCGATGTGCGCCGGAGCTGTGTTGTATTTTTTGAATTCCATAGAGTAGCTTGCGCGACCCTGAGACATGGAACGAACGTCGGTCGCATAACCGAACATCTCGCCCAACGGAACCTCGGCACGAATCACTTTGCCGGAAACCGTATCTTCCATACCCAAGATCATGCCGCGACGACGGTTAAGGTCGCCCATCACGTCACCCATGTAGTCTTCAGGCGTAACGACTTCTACTGCCATGATTGGCTCAAGCAACTCACCACCGCCCTTCTGGGCCAGTTGCTTGGTAGCCATGGAAGCAGCCACCTTAAACGCCATCTCGTTGGAGTCGACGTCATGGTAAGAACCGTCAAAAACGGTCGCCTTCAGGCCGATGAGCGGATAGCCGGCAACAACACCGTTCTTCATCTGCTCTTCGATACCCTTCTGGATAGCCGGGATGTATTCCTTAGGAACAACACCGCCCACTACTTCGTTCACGAATTGCAGACCTTCCTGACCTTCATCAGCAGGAGCAAAACGGATCCAGCAATGGCCGAACTGGCCACGACCGCCGGATTGACGAACGAATTTGCCTTCGATTTCACAGTTCTTCGTGATGCGCTCACGATAGGAAACCTGAGGCTTACCGATGTTGGCTTCGACGTTGAACTCACGGCGCATCCGGTCAACCAGGATGTCCAGGTGAAGCTCGCCCATGCCGGAGATGATCGTTTGACCAGTCTCTTCATCAGTCTTGACGCGGAAAGATGGATCTTCCTGAGCAAGCTTGCCCAGAGCGATACCCATTTTTTCCTGGTCATCCTTGGTCTTAGGCTCAACGGCAACCGAAATAACCGGCTCCGGGAAGTCCATGCGAACCAGGATGATTGGCTTGTCAGCGTTGCACAAGGTTTCACCAGTGGTGACGTCCTTCATGCCGATCAAGGCCGCGATGTCACCAGCGCGTACTTCCTTGATCTCTTCGCGGGCGTTTGCGTGCATTTGCACCATACGACCCACACGCTCTTTCTTGCCTTTAACCGAGTTGATCACGCCGTCGCCGGAGTTCAACACGCCCGAGTAAACGCGGACGAAGGTCAAGGTGCCCACGAATGGGTCAGTGGCAATTTTAAATGCCAGAGCGGAGAACGGTTCTGCGTCGTCTGCATGACGCTCCAGCTCGATAGTCTCGTCATCCGGGTCAGTACCCTTGATGGCAGGAATATCCACTGGTGCCGGCAGGTAGTCGATCACAGCATCGAGAACCAGGGGAACGCCCTTGTTCTTGAACGAGGAACCGCAAACAGCCAAGACGATCTCACCAGCGATAGTACGCTGACGCAGAGCGGCCTTGATTTCCGCGTTGGTGAGTTCTTCACCTTCGAGGTACTTGTTCATCAGTTCTTCGTTGGCTTCGGCCGCAGCCTCAACCATGTTGTTGCGCCACTCGTCAGCCAATTCCTGCAGTTCAGCAGGGATCGCTTCGCGACGAGGAACCATACCTTTGTCAGCATCGTTCCAGTAAACAGCTTCCATAGTCACCAGATCGATCTGGCCCTGGAAGTTGTCTTCGGAACCGATAGCCAACTGGATTGGCACCGGGGTGTGACCCAGACGCTGCTTGATCTGACCGATCACGCGCAGGAAGTTGGCACCAGCACGGTCCATCTTGTTTACGTAAACAAGACGTGGAACGCCGTATTTGTTGGCTTGACGCCATACGGTTTCCGACTGAGGCTCAACACCCGAGGTGCCGCAGAACACAACGACAGCGCCGTCGAGTACGCGCAGGGAACGCTCAACTTCAATGGTGAAGTCTACGTGACCCGGGGTATCGATTACGTTGAAGCGGTGCTCATCCTTGTACTGCTTCTCGGAACCTTTCCAGAAGGCGGTAATAGCAGCAGAAGTAATGGTAATACCACGCTCCTGCTCCTGAACCATCCAGTCTGTGGTCGCGGCGCCGTCATGCACCTCGCCCATCTTGTGACTTTTGCCGGTGTAAAAAAGGACGCGCTCGGTGGTGGTGGTTTTACCAGCATCCACGTGAGCGACGATACCGATGTTACGGTAGCGACTAATCGGAGTAGTACGAGCCATAAAGCCCTCGCAAAATTAGTGAAGCTAGAATTAGAAGCGGTAGTGCGAGAAAGCTTTGTTAGCTTCAGCCATACGGTGCACGTCTTCACGCTTCTTAACAGCAGCACCTTTACCTTCAGCAGCGTCCAACAGTTCGCCAGCCAAACGCAGGGCCATAGACTTCTCGCCGCGCTTACGGGCGAAGTCTACCAACCAGCGCATTGCCAAAGCGTTACGACGGGACGGGCGAACTTCAACCGGAACCTGGTAAGTAGCACCGCCTACACGGCGCGACTTCACTTCGACCAGCGGAGCGATGGCGTCGAGAGCTTTCTCGAAGATTTCCAGGGGGTCGCTGTTCTTGCGTTCTTTAACCTTTTCCAGCGCGCCATAAACGATACGCTCGGCAACGGCTTTCTTGCCGCTCTCCATCACGTGGTTCATGAACTTGGCCAGAATTTGGCTTCCGTATTTTGGATCGTCAAGCACTTCGCGCTTGGCTGCTACGCGTCTTCTTGGCATGGATAAGCCCTCAAACGGTCTTCAGGTTCGCTCGGAATTAGTGCCCTTTCGGGACGCCTCCGACCTTACTCTTATCGACTCAGAAAATAAGATGATTCAGTTTTACAAAAAGCCGCTACTACTTAGGCTTCTTGGTACCGTACTTCGAACGACCCTGGTTACGACCTTTAACGCCGGAAGTATCCAAGGAGCCGCGTACGGTGTGGTAACGAACACCTGGCAAGTCTTTTACACGACCGCCGCGGATCAGTACCACGCTGTGTTCTTGCAGGTTGTGGCCTTCACCGCCGATGTACGAGGAAACCTCGAAACCGTTGGTCAGGCGCACACGGCATACTTTACGCAGTGCCGAGTTAGGTTTTTTCGGCGTAGTAGTATACACGCGAGTGCATACGCCACGACGTTGCGGGCAGTTCTGCAGCGCAGGCACGTCGGATTTCTCGACGATACGCTTACGCGGCTGACGTACCAGCTGGTTGATAGTTGCCATCTACTAGCTCCACTGTTGTCTTGCGACGCTATTGTCTTGCAAGAAAAGCAAAATGGCAGGAACGAATTCCCGCCAAATTTAGGGGTACAAGAGTCTAAAGAGGATCTTGTCCCCAGTCAAGGCAAGGCCCCGACCTCCCCCTCCATCGAACCGGGACAAATCTGTCTCGATCCGACGAACGGGGCTGCCAGGGCCCGGTCTTATTTACCGCAGAACTCAGTTACCGCTTGAGTTCAGCGCTTCGGTCAGTGCAGCTTCCACTTCACTGGCGCTTACGCGCAGCGGCTTGTCGAGTTCACGGCGACGCTTACGCTCGCTGTGGTAGGCCAAGCCGGTACCGGCCGGGATCAGACGACCCACAACCACGTTTTCTTTCAGGCCGCGCAGGTAATCGCGCTTGCCGGTTACCGCTGCTTCGGTCAGTACACGAGTGGTCTCCTGGAAGGAGGCCGCCGAGATGAACGACTCAGTGGACAACGACGCCTTGGTGATACCCAGCAACACACGAGTGAATTTGGAAACGAATTTCTCGTCGCCAGCCAGACGTTCGTTCTCTACCAGTACGTGAGTCAGTTCCATCTGGTCGCCCTTGATGAAACTCGAATCGCCGGATTCAGCGATTTCAACTTTACGCAGCATCTGACGCAGGATGGTCTCGATGTGCTTATCGTTGATCTTCACGCCTTGCAGACGGTAAACGTCCTGGATCTCGTTAACGATGTACTTGGCCAGCGCACTCACACCCAGCAGACGCAGGATGTCGTGTGGATCGCTCGGGCCGTCGGAGATAACTTCGCCGCGGTTTACCTGTTCGCCTTCGAAGACGTTCAGGTGACGCCACTTCGGAATCAGCTCTTCGTACGGATCGCTACCATCGTTCGGGGTAATGACCAGACGGCGCTTGCCTTTGGTCTCTTTACCGAACGCGATGGTGCCGCTGACTTCAGCCAGAATCGACGCTTCTTTCGGACGACGAGCTTCGAACAAGTCGGCAACACGTGGCAGACCACCGGTGATGTCACGGGTCTTCGAAGTTTCTTGCGGGATACGAGCGATAACATCACCGATCGCGATCTTCGCACCATCCGCAACACCGACCAGGGCGTTGGCTGGCAGGAAGTACTGAGCGATAACGTCAGTGCCTGGCAGCAACAGATCCTTGCCGTTGTCATCAACCATTTTCACAGCAGGACGAATATCTTTGCCTGCTGCTGGACGGTCTTTGGCGTCGAGTACTTCAATGTTGGTCATACCGGTCAATTCGTCAGTCTGACGCTTGATCGTGATGCCTTCTTCCATGCCCACGTAGGTCACGGTACCTTTCATTTCGGTAACGATTGGGTGAGTGTGCGGATCCCACTTGGCCACGATTGCGCCAGCGTCGACCTTGTCACCTTCTTTAACCGAAATCACAGCACCGTACGGCAGCTTGTAACGCTCACGCTCACGACCGTAGTCATCAGCGATTGCCAGCTCACCGGAACGGGACACAGCAACCAGGTGGCCATCCACTCGCTCAACGTGCTTCAGGTTGTGCAGACGGACGGTACCGCCATTCTTCACCTGAACGCTGTCGGCTGCGGAGGTCCGGCTTGCCGCACCACCGATGTGGAACGTACGCATGGTCAGCTGGGTACCCGGCTCACCGATGGACTGGGCAGCGATAACGCCGACCGCTTCACCGATGTTCACCTGGTGACCACGAGCCAAGTCACGGCCGTAGCACTTGGCGCAAATGCCGTAGCGGGTTTCGCAACTGATCGGCGAGCGAACAATCACTTCGTCGATGCTGTTGAGTTCAATGAACTCGACCCACTTCTCGTCTACCAAGGTGCCAGCAGGAACGATGATTTCCTCGGTGCCTGGCTTGAATACGTCACGGGCGATTACTCGACCCAGTACGCGCTCACCCAACGGCTCTACAACGTCGCCGCCTTCGATGTGCGGAGTCATCAGCAGACCGTGTTCGGTACCGCAGTCAACTTCAGTCACAACCAAGTCTTGCGCAACGTCTACCAGACGACGAGTCAGGTAACCGGAGTTAGCGGTTTTCAACGCGGTATCCGCCAGACCTTTACGAGCACCGTGAGTCGAGATGAAGTACTGAAGTACGCTCAAACCTTCACGGAAGTTCGCAGTAATCGGCGTTTCGATGATGGAACCGTCCGGCTTGGCCATCAGGCCACGCATACCGGCGAGCTGACGGATCTGCGCAGCAGAACCCCGTGCGCCCGAGTCGGCCATCATGTACATCGAGTTGAACGACTCTTGATCGACTTCTACGCCATGACGGTCGATAACGCGCTCTTTCGAGAGGTTCGACATCATCGCCTTCGACACTTCGTCGTTGGCCTTGGACCAAAGGTCGATCACTTTGTTGTACTTCTCGCCCTGGGTTACCAGGCCGGAGGCGTACTGGCTTTCGATCTCTTTCACTTCATCGGTAGCAGCACCGATGATGGCGGCTTTCTCGTCCGGGATAACGAAGTCGTTAACACCGATGGAAACGCCGGAAATGGTCGAATAAGCAAAACCGGTGTACATCAACTGGTCAGCGAAGATAACGGTCTCTTTCAAACCAACCACGCGGTAGCACTGGTTGATCAGCTTGGAGATCGCCTTTTTCTTCATTGGCTGGTTGACTACATCGTACGACAGGCCAGGTGGAACAACCTGGAACAACAGCGCACGGCCGACAGTGGTGTCGACGATACGGGTGTTCTTGACGCTGCCACCGTCACGATCGTTGATGGTTTCGTGGATGCGCACTTTAACCTTTGCATGCAGTGCGGCTTCGCCGGCACGGAACACACGGTCAACTTCCTGCAGATCCGCGAACACACGACCTTCGCCCTTGGCGTTGATCGCTTCACGAGTCATGTAGTACAGACCCAATACAACGTCCTGCGACGGAACGATGATTGGCTCACCGTTGGCTGGCGACAGAATGTTGTTGGTCGACATCATCAACGCACGCGCTTCCAACTGGGCTTCCAGTGTCAGCGGTACGTGCACGGCCATTTGGTCGCCGTCGAAGTCGGCGTTGTACGCAGCACAGACCAGAGGGTGCAGCTGGATAGCCTTACCTTCGATCAGTACCGGTTCAAACGCCTGGATACCCAGACGGTGAAGGGTCGGTGCACGGTTGAGGAGAACCGGGTGTTCACGGATCACTTCAGCGAGAACGTCCCAAACCTCTGGCAGTTCGCGCTCGACCATTTTCTTGGCAGCTTTGATGGTGGTCGCCAGACCACGCATTTCCAGCTTGCCGAAAATGAACGGCTTGAACAGCTCGAGAGCCATCTTCTTCGGCAGACCGCACTGGTGCAGACGCAGGGTCGGGCCTACGGTAATTACCGAACGACCGGAGTAGTCAACACGCTTACCGAGCAAGTTCTGACGGAAACGACCTTGCTTACCCTTGATCATGTCAGCCAAGGATTTCAGAGGACGCTTGTTGGAACCGGTGATAGCGCGGCCACGACGACCGTTGTCGAGCAGGGCATCGACAGCTTCTTGCAACATACGCTTTTCGTTGCGCACGATGATGTCCGGAGCGGACAGATCGAGCAGACGCTTCAAGCGGTTGTTACGGTTGATCACGCGACGGTACAGGTCGTTGAGGTCGGAAGTCGCGAAGCGACCGCCATCCAACGGTACCAGCGGACGCAGGTCTGGCGGCAGAACCGGCAGAACGGTCAGCACCATCCACTCTGGCAAGTTGCCGGAACCCTGGAAGGCCTCCATCAACTTCAGACGCTTGGACAGCTTCTTGATCTTGGTTTCGGAGTTGGTTTGCGGAATTTCTTCACGCAGACGGCCAATCTCGTGTTCCAGGTCGATAGCGTGCAGCAGTTCGCGGACAGCTTCGGCACCCATGCGGGCATCGAAATCGTCGCCGAACTCTTCCAGCGCTTCGAAGTACTGCTCGTCGTTGAGCAACTGACCTTTTTCAAGGGTGGTCATGCCTGGATCGATAACGACATAGCTCTCGAAGTAGAGAACGCGTTCGATATCACGCAGGGTCATGTCCATCAGCAAGCCGATACGGGACGGCAGCGATTTCAGGAACCAGATGTGGGCAACCGGCGAAGCCAGTTCGATGTGCGCCATGCGCTCACGACGAACCTTGGCCAGTGCAACTTCAACGCCGCACTTCTCGCAGATCACACCACGGTGCTTCAAGCGCTTGTACTTACCGCACAGGCACTCGTAATCCTTTACCGGGCCAAAGATCTTGGCGCAGAACAGGCCGTCACGTTCTGGTTTGAACGTACGGTAGTTGATGGTTTCCGGCTTTTTAACTTCACCGAACGACCACGAACGGATCATCTCAGGCGATGCCAATCCAATACGGATGGCGTCGAACTCTTCGACTTGACCCTGGTTTTTCAGCAAATTCAGTAGGTCTTTCAAGGCCTTTCCTCCTGGCGGAGCAGAGAGCGGGCTAAACAGCCCCGCTCTCGATTCGCGTCACGTGTTATTCGGTTTCCAGATCGATATCGATGCCGAGGGAACGAATTTCTTTGATCAACACGTTGAAGGACTCGGGCATGCCCGGCTCCATACGGTGATCGCCGTCCACGATGTTTTTGTACATCTTGGTCCGACCGTTCACATCGTCCGACTTCACTGTGAGCATTTCTTGCAGAGTGTAAGCAGCACCGTATGCTTCCAGTGCCCAGACCTCCATCTCCCCGAAACGCTGACCACCGAACTGAGCCTTACCACCCAGCGGCTGCTGGGTAACCAGGCTGTACGAACCGGTAGAACGAGCGTGCATCTTGTCGTCTACCAAGTGGTTCAGCTTCAGCATGTACATGTAGCCAACAGTAACCGGGCGCTCAAACTTGTTGCCGGTACGGCCGTCGAACAGCTGCATCTGGCCGCTTTCTGGCAAGTCTGCCAGTTTCAGCATGGCCTTGATTTCGCTTTCCTTGGCACCGTCGAACACCGGGGTAGCCATTGGAACGCCGCCGCGCAGGTTCTTCGCCAGATCCAGGATTTCCTGGTCGGTGAAGGTGTCCAGCTCTTCGTTGCGACCGCCGATCTCGTTGTAGATCTCGTGCAGGAACTTACGCAGGTCTGCGACCTTGCGCTGCTCTTCGATCATACGATTGATCTTCTCGCCCAGACCTTTGGCCGCGAGGCCCAGGTGGGTTTCGAGGATCTGACCAACGTTCATACGCGAAGGTACGCCCAACGGGTTGAGGACGACGTCGACCGGTGTGCCATTGGCATCGTGCGGCATGTCTTCAACCGGCATGATCACGGAGACCACACCTTTGTTACCGTGACGACCGGCCATCTTGTCGCCCGGCTGGATGCGGCGACGGATTGCCAGGTAAACCTTGACGATTTTCAGCACGCCTGGAGCAAGGTCATCGCCCTGCTGCAGTTTGCGCTTCTTGTCTTCGAACTTGTCGTCCAGCAGACGGCGACGATCAACGATGTAGGCCTGAGCCTTCTCGAGCTGCTCGTTCAGAGCATCTTCAGCCATGCGCAGTTTGAACCACTGGCCGTGCTCAAGACCGTCGAGTACTTCGTCGGTGATGTCCTGACCTTTCTTCAGGCCTGCGCCGCCTTCAGCCTTGTGGCCTACCAGTGCGGAACGCAGACGCTCGAAGGTCGCGCCTTCAACGATACGGAACTCTTCGTTCAGGTCCTTGCGGATCTCGTCGAGTTGGGTCTTCTCGATGGACAGTGCACGAGCATCACGCTCAACGCCGTCACGGGTGAAGACCTGTACGTCGATGACAGTGCCCTTGGTACCGGTAGGTACGCGCAGGGAAGTGTCTTTAACGTCGCTGGCTTTTTCACCGAAGATGGCACGCAACAGCTTCTCTTCCGGAGTCAGCTGGGTCTCGCCTTTCGGGGTGACCTTACCAACCAGGATGTCGCCTGCGCCAACTTCAGCACCTACGTAAACGATACCGGCTTCGTCCAGCTTGTTCAGTGCAGCTTCACCCACGTTCGGGATGTCTGCAGTGATTTCCTCTGGCCCAAGCTTGGTGTCACGCGCCACACAGGTCAGTTCCTGAATGTGGATCGTGGTGAAGCGATCTTCCTGAACCACACGCTCGGACAGGCAGATGGAGTCTTCGAAGTTGTAACCGTTCCAGGCCATGAACGCGATGCGCATGTTCTGACCCAGTGCCAGCTCACCCATATCGGTGGACGGACCGTCTGCCATGATGTCGCTGCGCTGAACCCGATCACCCTTGCTCACCAGCGGACGCTGGTTGATGCAGGTGTTCTGGTTGGAGCGGGTGTATTTGGTCAGGTTGTAGATGTCGACACCGGCTTCGCCAGTTTCAACTTCGTCATCGGCAACACGAACCACGATACGGCTGGCATCAACGGAGTCGATCACGCCGCCACGACGAGCCACGACGCAAACGCCGGAGTCACGGGCTACGTTACGCTCCATGCCAGTACCTACCAGCGGCTTGTCAGCGCGCAGGGTGGGTACAGCTTGACGCTGCATGTTGGAACCCATCAACGCACGGTTGGCGTCATCGTGTTCCAGGAACGGGATCAACGACGCTGCAACCGAAACTACCTGCTTCGGCGACACGTCCATCAAGGTGACGTCTTCCGGCGCCTTGACGGTGAACTCGTTCAAGTGACGAACAGCTACCAGCTCGTCGATCAGCATTTTCTTGTCGTTCATCGTGGCCGAAGCCTGAGCGATCACGTGATCAGCTTCTTCGATGGCAGACAGGAACACGATCTCGTCGGTGACCAGTGCGTCTTTCACCACACGGTACGGGCTCTCGAGGAAACCGTACTGGTTGGTGCGCGCATAAGCGGCCAGGGAGTTGATCAGGCCGATGTTCGGACCTTCCGGCGTTTCAATTGGGCACACACGACCGTAGTGAGTCGGGTGTACGTCACGAACTTCAAAGCCTGCACGCTCACGAGTCAGACCGCCCGGGCCCAGTGCGGAAACACGGCGCTTGTGGGTGATCTCGGAGAGCGGGTTGTTCTGGTCCATGAACTGCGAGAGCTGGCTGGAACCGAAGAACTCTTTCACCGCTGCAGCCACTGGCTTGGCGTTGATCAGGTCTTGCGGCATCAAGCCTTCGCTTTCAGCCATCGACAGACGCTCTTTGACCGCACGCTCAACACGTACCAGGCCAACACGGAACTGGTTCTCGGCCATTTCGCCTACACAGCGAACACGACGGTTACCCAGGTGGTCGATGTCATCGACGATGCCTTTACCGTTACGGATGTCGACCAGGGTCTTCAGTACCGCGACGATGTCTTCCTTGCACAACACGCCCGAACCTTCGATCTCGGTACGACCGATACGACGGTTGAACTTCATCCGGCCGACCGCAGACAGGTCATAGCGCTCAGGGCTGAAGAATAGGTTGTTAAACAGGGTTTCGGCAGCGTCTTTGGTTGGTGGCTCGCCAGGACGCATCATGCGATAGATCTCGACCAGCGCTTCCAATTGGTTGCTGGTGGAGTCGATCTTCAGGGTGTCGGAGACGAACGGACCGCAGTCGATGTCGTTGGTGTACAGGGTCTCGATGCGAACAACCTGGGACTTGGCGATCTTGCCCAGAATCTCAGTGTTCAGCTCGGTGTTGCATTCAGCCAGGATTTCGCCGGTGGCCGGGTGCACGATGACCTTGGCGGTGGTGCGACCCAGGACGTAGTCCAGAGGCACTTCCAGCGTCTTGATACCGGCCTTTTCGATCTGGTTGATGTGGCGCGCGGTAATACGGCGGCCGGCTTCAACGATGACCTTGCCTTTTTCGTCCTGGATATCCAGAACGGCAATCTCACCGCGCAGGCGCTGAGGCACCAGTTCCAGACTCAGGGTTTCGCCACTCACGTGGAATACGTTAGTGGTGTAGAAGGCATCCAGCACTTGCTCAGTGGTATAGCCGAGCGCACGCAGCAGGACCGAGGCCGGCAGCTTGCGACGACGGTCGATACGTACGAACACGCAGTCTTTCGGGTCGAACTCGAAGTCCAACCACGAACCACGGTACGGAATGATCCGCGCGGAGTACAGGAGCTTGCCGGAGCTGTGCGTTTTGCCGCGGTCGTGGTCGAAGAACACGCCCGGGGAACGGTGCAGCTGGGAAACGATAACACGCTCGGTACCATTGATAACGAAGGTACCGTTCTCAGTCATCAGGGGGATTTCACCCATGTAGACTTCTTGCTCTTTGATGTCCTTGATCGCTTTGTTCGACGACTCTTTGTCGAAAATGATCAGACGGACTTTTACCCGCAAAGGTACGGCGTACGTAACACCGCGCAACACGCATTCTTTGACATCAAATGCCGGTTCGCCCAGGCGATAACCGACGTACTCCAGCGCAGCATTGCCGGAGTAGCTGATGATCGGGAAAACGGATTTGAAGGCCGCATGCAGGCCCACGTCGCGGAACTGATCTTTGGTCGCTCCCGCCTGCAAGAATTCACGATACGAATCCAGCTGGATAGCCAGAAGGTACGGGACATCCATGACGTCCGGCAACTTGCTAAAGTCCTTGCGGATACGTTTTTTCTCAGTATATGAGTAAGCCATCAGCGTTCCCCAGCTTGGTCACCTGCTTGTTTGGCCCCTCCCGACGGGAGCAGCCAGAAAATCTTGCAAACCCCATGGTTTGCGCCACCGCATCGGGTGGTTACAACGCGTTAGAGGCGACGACCGAGTCGATTGCCAATAACGGAAAAAGGCCGGTGGCAAGAGCCACCAGCCATCAGCCTTCAGCTTAACGCTTGGGCTGGAGACGCAAGGTCGATGCTTACTTCAGCTCGACTTTAGCGCCTGCTTCTTCCAGAGCAGCCTTGGCTTTGTCAGCTGCGTCTTTCGCAACAGCTTCCAGAACCATGCTTGGAGCAGCGTCAACTACAGCCTTGGCTTCTTTCAGGCCCAGACCGGTCAGTTCACGTACTGCCTTGATCACGTTTACTTTCTTCTCGCCGGATTCCAACAGCATAACGTTGAATTCGGTTTGCTCTTCAGCAACAGCAGCAACAGCGGCTGGGCCAGCGGAAGCAGCGGCAGCGGAAACGCCGAATTTTTCTTCGAAAGCTTTGATCAGCTCAACAACCTGCAGAACCGACATTTCAGCTACGGCGTTGAGGATATCGTCTTGGGAGATAGACATTGCTGTAATTCCTGAATTGGGGGACGGCCTACGCGGCCATCGAAATAAACAAAAATACGCGAGAGGAAGTGCTCAGCCTTAGGCTGCGGCAGCTTCTTTTTGCTCGCGAACTGCGGCCAGAGTACGAGCCAACTTGCTGGTAGCGCCTTGAATCACGCTCATCAGCTGAGAAATAGCTTCGTTACGGGTCGGCAGTGTTGCCAGTACGTCGATTTGGTTAGCTGCGAGGAACTTGCCCTCGAACGCAGCTGCCTTGATCTCGAACTTGTCGTTACCCTTAGCGAATTCCTTGAACAAACGGGCAGCAGCGCCTGGATGATCGGTGGAGAACGCAATCAGAGTCGGGCCAGTGAACACGTCGTTGAGGACACTGTATTCAGTGTCAGCAACAGCGCGCTTGAGCAAGGTGTTACGTACAACACGTACGTACACGCCAGCTTCACGAGCCTCTTTACGGAGTCCGGTCATAGCGCTTACTGTCACACCACGGGCATCAGCCACGACAGCGGACAGAGCAGCTTTGGCAGCCTCGTTGACTTCAGCGACGATGGCCTTCTTGTCTTCGAGATTAATTGCCACGGGTTTAACTCCTGCTTGTTACCGTTTCATCTGGCCTGGGCCGGATGTCGTTTTGGTGTCTGATTCGGTAAGGAACCGGGAGCACCATCTGCGTAGGCTGGTGGTTTAAGACTTGCGTCGCCTACGGTCTTGGATAGCCCCCGCCAGGCAGGGACCCCAATCTTTCAACTGGCGCAATTACTTGCACCAATTTGTGTCTTATACGTCCAGCGAGCCTTGGTCGATGACCAGACCTGGGCCCATAGTGGTGCTCAGGGTAACGCGCTTGACGTAGATACCTTTCGAGGAAGCTGGCTTGATACGCTTCAGATCAGCGATCAGGGCTTCAACGTTTTCCTTCAGCTTGACGGCATCAAAGCCGACTTTGCCAACGGAGGTGTGAATGATGCCGTTTTTGTCGGTGCGATAACGAACCTGACCAGCCTTGGCGTTTTTAACCGCGGTAGCTACGTCTGGAGTTACGGTGCCAACTTTAGGGTTAGGCATCAGACCACGTGGACCGAGGATCTGACCCAACTGACCTACAACGCGCATTGCATCCGGGGAAGCAATTACGACGTCATAGTTCAGGTCGCCGCCTTTCATTTCGGCAGCCAGGTCGTCCATGCCAACGCGATCGGCGCCGGCGGCCAGAGCAGCTTCAGCTGCTGGGCCTTGGGTGAAGACAGCTACACGTACAGTCTTGCCAGTACCGTGTGGCAGCACAGTAGCGCTACGAACGACCTGGTCGGATTTACGTGGGTCAACGCCCAGGTTTACAGCAACGTCAACAGACTCGCTGAACTTGACAGTCGACAGCTCGGTCAGCAGAGCAGCAGCGTCTACAAAGTTGTAGGACTTGCCCGCTTCGATTTTACCGGCGATAGCCTTTTGGCGCTTGGTCAGCTTAGCCATTACACACCCTCCACGTTAAGGCCCATGCTACGAGCAGAACCGGCGATGGTACGCACGGCTGCATCCATATCAGCTGCAGTCAGATCCGCGTTTTTGGTTTTCGCGATTTCTTCCAGCTGAGCACGGGTCACAGTGCCAACCTTAACGGTGTTAGGACGAGCGGAACCGCTAGTCAGACCAGCAGCTTTCTTCAACAGAACCGAAGCCGGGGTCGACTTGGTTTCGAAGGTGAAGCTACGGTCGCTGTATACAGTGATGATCACTGGAGTCGGCAGACCTGGCTCAATACCCTGAGTACGGGCGTTGAAGGCCTTGCAGAATTCCATGATGTTCACGCCGTGCTGACCCAGAGCTGGACCAACAGGTGGGCTTGGGTTGGCCTGAGCGGCCTTCACTTGCAGCTTGATGTAAGCGGTAATCTTCTTGGCCATGAGGCACTCCAATTACGGGTTCGAACGCCTCGAAAGGCTCCCCGGTTACTTGCGCGTTTATCCCAGTGACGACAAAACCCCACAGCCTAAGGCTGCGGGGTTGGGATGCTTGCTCAGCTAGACTTTTTCGACCTGGCTGAACTCTAGCTCTACCGGAGTAGAGCGACCGAAAATGAGCACTGCCACTTGGATCCGGCTCTTTTCGTAGTTAACTTCTTCGACAGTGCCGTTAAAATCTGCAAACGGACCATCTGTGACACGAACAACCTCACCCGGCTCGAACAACGTCTTCGGCTTGGGCTTGTCGCTGCCGTCAGCAACACGACGCAGAATTGCTTCTGCTTCTTTGTCGGTGATCGGAGCAGGTTTATCAGCGGTACCGCCGATGAAACCCATGACGCGAGGAGTGTCCTTGACCAAGTGCCAAGTACCCTCATTCATGTCCATTTGAACCAGCACGTAGCCAGGGAAGAACTTGCGCTCGCTTTTGCGTTTCTGGCCATTACGCATTTCAACCACTTCTTCAGTGGGAACCAGAATTTCGCCGAAGCCATCTTCCATGCCTGCCAGCTTTACGCGCTCTAGCAAAGAGCGCATGACATGCTTCTCGTAACCCGAGTAAGCATGCACAACGTACCAACGCTTAGCCACGGGACACCCTTAGCCAACAATCAAGGAAACAAGCCAGCCGAGCAGGGAATCAAGACCCCACAACAGCAACGCCATAACCAGAACAACAGCTACCACAATCAACGTGGTCTGCGTGGTTTCTTGGCGAGTCGGCCAAACGACTTTACGGATCTCGGTACGAGCTTCCTTTACCAAGACCGCAAACGACTTGCCTTTGGCAGTCTGCAGGCCAACAAAGGCAGCAGCAGCAGCAAGGGCGAGCAATGCGAGGACGCGGTACAGGATCGGCGACGCAGAGTAGTACTGGTTGCCGACAACGCCTACGACCACAATAGCGACTACTACAAGCCACTTGAGCAGATCGAAGCGAGAGCCTTGAGCTTCAGCCTTAGGAGTCATCTATGAAGATCCTGTGAAAAGAAAGCCAGACACACCAAGTGAATCTGGCAGGTCAGGAGGGAATCGAACCCCCAACCTACGGTTTTGGAGACCGTCGCTCTGCCAATTGAGCTACTGACCTAAAACAAAATCAGGCCGACAATTATGCCGATCTGAAAAAGACTTTACAACAACAAACCCCTGCAGACCCCGAACCTACCCAAACAAAATCACGAGAGAGAGTAGAATCAATCAGAGGCAGCTGTTAAAACAAAGGCAGATATTTTCATATCTGCCTTGTTATATGGAGCTCTTGAGCGGATTTGAACCGCTGACCTCACCCTTACCAAGGGTGTGCTCTACCAACTGAGCTACAAGAGCAAAACAATCTGCACAACCTGCAAACTTGGAGCGGGTAGCGGGAATCGAACCCGCATCATCAGCTTGGAAGGCTGAGGTTCTACCACTAAACTATACCCGCGGAGCTTGCAGCTCACGCTAAAATGGTGGAGGGGGAAGGATTCGAACCTTCGAAGTCGTAGACGTCAGATTTACAGTCTGATCCCTTTGGCCGCTCGGGAACCCCTCCTAAGCGAGCCGGCATTCTACATCATGCCAGCCTTCTGTCAAGCATTTTCTCATTAAAAATATGAGGTTAGCTGCATTGACCGTTGCTTCACCCTGTCGACCCAAGAGGTCTTCACTGCGAAGCGGGCGCCATTCTATGCAAACTATTCGAAGGTTGCAATGCCTTCGCACGGCATTATTTTATGTTTTAACTCATTGAATTCATTAGCAAGGTTTTCAAAGGGCAGATCATCGGCCAGGCGCCTGCTTTCAGGGGCTACTCGCAGCCAGTATCCAGAAGCATCAGGCAGGTTCAGAGATTGCAGTTTGACCTTGATGTCCAGGCTTGTGAGGCGCTGCTCAACGGACTGAACCTCTTTCTGATCGGCCAGGCCACCGATGTACAGGCACGTAGCCGGTGCTTCAGGCGCCTTCCCCCTGTCTCGCCGCACCATCGCGTCAGCCGATTCGCTTAACAGCCGGATATCTTGCTGAGAGCCACGATAGAGAGCCAAAGGCGTGACGTCTTTAGCGCGCAGAGGGGCTTCCTGTTGATGCCAGATGTAATAGAAGACATTGAGGACCAGCAAAAGCAGAAACAGCCAACGCATAAAAACCTCAGGACAAAGGGCACGCCATCGCCAAGCCAACAAAAACGAGATCAGGGACGAGCCTTCCGTGAGGCACCGCATCCGCCACCAGCTCAGCATCTCCACCGGTAAGGAAGACAGTGAAATCGCCCCCCCAATAGCTACGAGCCAACTCCAACTGAGTGAGCACAAACCCTCTCAGCATGAGCGTGCAGCCGCGCTCTACCGCCTCTACGGTTGTGCGGCCCGGAGACAGGGCCTCAAGGGCACGCTCAGCGGCAATATCGTCATAGCGTATTTTGCGGGTATGCGTTCGAAGCTGGTTACGCATCAGCGGCATACCGGGACAAATAAAGCCTCCCAGGTGCTCACCGTCCGCAGCAATGAAGTCTGCTGTTGCTGCGGTACCAAAATCGAGTACCAGGCACGCGCCCGACGCCAACTGAAAACCGCCCAACATAGCTAGCCAGCGATCCAGGCCCAGGCGTTCGAAGTCTTCATACCCGTTCCGGACCCCGCCCATCTGCCTTGCTGCAGCAGCACAGAGGACTTTGACGCCAAACGCCTCTACCAGGGTAGCGACCAGTTGATTCGTCTCATCGGAGGCACGAACACTCACCAGACGACAATCCTTTAAGGCGAGCCCCGTGAGCGCGAACAGGCTGTCGATCAGAGAGGCATCCGATCCAACGACGCCTTCTGCAAAGATGCGCGCCCTATCCGACTCGAGCACCCGCCATTTGATAAAGCTATTCCCACAGTCGAGCTCAAGAATCATCACGCAACCTCAGGCTTAGCTCACCACCGCTATATACTTTCTCAACACCATCCACTCTCAACCGTAACGCGCCCTGCCCGTCAATCCCCAATACCACTCCGTCAATCTGATTCACACCTGCGATGAGCGATACAGGTCGACCCTGCCATAAATGATTCTGCTCCCATTCACCCTGGATAGTGGAAAAGCCGGAAGCCTGGTGGCGATCAAGATAAGCCTGCAGTTGCACGCCCAGACGCGCTACCAGGTAGTTACGATCAACAGCGCTACCGGTCTCCAGCTGTACAGAGGTCCATTGCTGATCGACCTCATCCGCCTTCTGCATGTTCACATTAATGCCGATACCCAGGACGACATGGCAAACATCGGCGGGATCACCGACCAGCTCCAGAAGAATCCCGGCGATCTTTTTCTTCCCCACCAAAACGTCATTTGGCCACTTCAACCCGGCATTGCGAACACCTGCATCCCGCAGCGCCTGCATAACCGCCAATCCGACTACCAGGCTTAGGCCCTCCAGCTGGCGCATACCGCCCTCGATACGCAACACAAGGCTGTAGTAGACGTTTTGAGCGAAAGGACTGATCCACTTTCGCCCTCGCCTCCCCCTGCCAGCAGTCTGCTGCTCTGAAAGCACAAGAAACGGCGCAGTGCGGCCCGCCTCGATAAGACGCAATGCCTCGGCATTGGTAGAGTCAATGGAGTCAGAGATATGAATAGGCCATGCAGGAGCCGGCACATGCTGAGCAATTTCATCAGCATTTAACAACACCAGAGGCGACGCCAGCTGATACCCCCTGCCGCGGACTTTATGGATAGGTAGATTCAATTCCGCCTCGAGATGCTGAAGCTGCTTCCATACAGCACTGCGACTGACCCCCAAGGCAGCACCAAGCGCTTCCCCGGAGTGGAATCGACCATCTTTTAGAAGTTTCAACAACGTCAGCATGCAAGTCTCGCCTCACAATGAGGCAGGCATGATAGCCATGCATAAGGCCATTGCATAGAAAGGCAGGACTTTAGCATTGAAGATGCCCGAAGACCGTCGCCATACTTTCGACCGCCCAAAACAAAACCCCTGATTGCGTTAGCAATCAGGGGTTTCGGAATTTAATCTTGACGATGACCTACTCTCACATGGGGAAACCCCACACTACCATCGGCGATGCATCGTTTCACTGCTGAGTTCGGGATGGGATCAGGTGGTTCCAATGCTCTATGGTCGTCAAGAA
>NZ_NIXO01000020.1 GCF_002204795.1 Pseudomonas sp. K2I15 | reverse complement strand
GTCAATATTTCTGGCGACTGACACACCGCATTCGCGAGCAAGCCCGCTCCCACATTTTGACTGTATTCCAAATTCGAGCCGTATTTCGCTCGGCAATCGCTGAACGTTTCTCCCTCCCCGCACGTCATACCTTTCCTTGAGCTAGTGTAGGAAACACCTACCACTCGGCCCTGCGATTAGTCCTCAAACCCCTATCCATGTTTAACTTGACTGTTCGTTCAAGTTAAATCGGTGGTTCGCTGCCCGCTCACAACAGGAGGCTTAC
The DNA here is from genome assembly GCF_002204795.1 of Pseudomonas sp. K2I15. GTDB lineage: Bacteria > Pseudomonadota > Gammaproteobacteria > Pseudomonadales > Pseudomonadaceae > Aquipseudomonas. The sequence continues at coordinate 99,667 of NZ_NIXO01000020.1, read as the reverse complement.
CTTTGCTGAGTCCGTTTTTTACAGCCACATCCCACACCCTTGAGGTGCGCCCTTCATGAGTGCATCGTCCACACCTTCCAGCGGTCAGGTCCGCATGAATCCGCCGGTGTTTTACTTCGCCGCGAGCTTCATCCTGCTGTTTGGCCTGACCGTCATCGCTATCCCCGAACAAGCCGGCGCCTGGCTGCTGGCGGCACAAAACTGGGCGGCCAATACGGTCGGCTGGTACTACATGCTGGCGATGACCCTGTATCTGGTCTTCGTGGTGGTCACCGCGTTATCGGGCTACGGCAAGATCAAACTCGGTGCCGACCACGACGAGCCCGAATTCAGTTACCTGTCCTGGGCTGGCATGCTGTTCGCCGCCGGGATCAGCATCACGCTGTTCTTCTTCTGCGTTTCCGAGCCGCTGACGCACCTGGTGCAGCCGCCCCAGGGCGAGGCTTTGAACGGTGATGCTGCGCGTCAGGCCATGCAGATCCTGTTTCTGCACTGGGGCCTGCATGGCTGGGGCGTGTTCGCCTTCGTCGGCATGGCCCTGGCGTACTTCGCCTACCGGCATAACCTGCCTCTGGCGTTGCGCTCGGCGCTGTACCCGCTGATCGGCAAGCGCATCAACGGCCCCATCGGGTATGCGGTGGATGGCTTCGGCATCATCGCCACGGTGTTCGGCCTTGGTGCCGACATGGGCTTTGGCGTGTTGCACCTCAACTCCGGGCTGGACTACCTGTTCGGCGTGGCCCACACCCAGTGGATCCAGGTCGGCCTCATCACCTTGATGATGGGCGCGGCGATCCTGGTGGCCGTCTCCGGCGTCGACAAGGGCGTGCGGGTGATGTCCGACATCAACATGCTGCTGGCCTGTGCGCTGCTGCTGTTCGTGTTGTTTGCCGGGCCCACCCAGCACTTGCTCAACACCCTGATCCAGAACATCGGCGACTACCTCGGCGCCTTGCCGACCAAGAGTTTCGACCTCTACGCCTACGACAAACCCAGCGACTGGCTGGGTGGTTGGACCGTGTTTTATTGGGCCTGGTGGATCGCATGGTCGCCGTTCGTGGGCCTGTTTATCGCACGTATTTCCCGCGGCCGTACCATCCGTGAATTCGTCTTTGGCGTGCTGTTGATCCCGCTCGGCTTCACCCTGGCGTGGATGTCGATCTTCGGCAACAGCGCCATCGACCAGGTGCTCAACCACGGCCTCACGGCGCTCGGCCAGTCGGCCATCGATGATCCTTCGATGAGCCTCTACCTGCTGCTGGAAACCTACCCGTGGAGCAAGACGGTCATCGCGGTCACGGTGTTTATCAGCTTCGTGTTCTTCGTTACGTCTGCCGACTCCGGCACCGTGGTGCTCTCGACCTTGTCGGCCAAAGGCGGCAACGCCGATGAAGACGGGCCGAAGTGGCTACGGGTGTTCTGGGGCGCGATGACGGCGTTGGTGACCAGCGCGCTGCTGTTTGCCGGCAGCATCGACTCGCTCAAATCCGCCGTGGTGCTGACCTCGCTGCCGTTCTCGATGATTTTGCTGCTGATGATGTGGGGGCTGCACAAGGCGTTCTACCTTGAGTCGCAGAAGCAGATCGCGCAGCTGCATTCCCTCGCGCCGGTGTCGGGCTCACGCAAGGGCACAGGCGGTTGGCGCCAGCGCTTGAGCCAGGCGGTGCATTTCCCGTCACGGGATGAGGTGTACCGTTTCCTTGAGACCACGGTGCGCCCGGCCATTGAAGAAGTGACGGCGGTATTCGTCGAGAAGGGCCTGAACGTGGTCGCCCAGCCGGACCCGGCCAACGACAGCGTCAGCCTGGAGATCGGCCACGGCGAACAGCATCCGTTCGTGTACCAGGTGCAGATGCGTGGCTATTTCACCCCGTCATTTGCACGGGGCGGCATGGGCTCCAAGCAGCTCAACAACCGCCGCTACTACCGCGCGGAAGTGCACTTGAGTGAGGGCAGCCAGGACTACGACCTGGTGGGCTACACCAAGGAGCAGATCATCAACGACATCCTCGACCAGTACGAACGGCACATGCAGTTCCTGCACCTGGTTCGCTAAACGGCTCAGGCCCTGTTCAATACCTCGAACAGGGCCTTTTTCGCTCCTTGTCTCTCCTGCGAACCCATCCGCCATTGGCGAGCTGAAGTGCTCGCCAACGCCCGCTAACCCCCGTGCTTGAGGGGTTTCTTAAACTTAATTTCATCCGGGTAAAGGGTGTTTTGACTCCGAACTGTCACATGGCCATCGCCTAATTGTGTGAAGCGTTTGACGCTTTCATTTCAGAACAGTGACGGAGACCGGTACCAATGAAGACGTTATTAAGCCCCATGGTGGGTGCCGCCATGGCGAGCTTTATGCTGTCCGCCCACGCCGATTTTATCGATGACAGCCACGCCGATGTGACCCTGCTGAACCGCTACCTCAATCAGCAGGGGCGCGATGTGGTGAACAGCAATGCCAAGGCCCACAGCATTCGTGATTGGGGCCAGGGTTTCGAGTTCAACTTCAAGTCTGGCTACACCGATGGCCCGGTGGGCTTTGGCCTGGACTTGCAGGCGTTCTACGGTTTGAAACTGGATTCCGGCGGCGACCTGGGCGACAAGGATCACCAGGGTCGCTACCCCGGCAGCATGTTCCCGCTGGATGACGGCAAGTCCGCCGACCAGTTCGGCGTGCTCAGCCCGACCTTCAAGATGCGCTTCGCCCAGGATGAATTGCGCGTTGGTACGCTGTACGGCAACAACCCGGTCCTGGCCAACACCGACGGCCGCCTGTACCAGCAGACCAACACCGGCGTGCAACTGGTTTCCAAGGACTTGACCGACTTCACCTTTACCGCCGGTGACATCCTCAAGACCAAGATCCGCAACGAAACCGGCGACCAGGGCATGATCACCGCCGGCGGCACCAAAGAGAGCGATCGCTTCCTCTACGGCGGCGCGGACTACAAGGGTTTGCCGGACACCACCGTCAGCCTGTGGTATTCGAACCTCGAGGATTACTACCAGCAGTTCTTCCTCGGTGCCAAGCGCCATGACGCCTTGCCTGTTGGCGCGATCGACACCGACGTGCGCCTGTACCGCAGCCTGGGCGTGGGTGAAAACGCCTCCGGTGACAAAGACTATTCCGCCGCCGGCCTGTACGGCGACGGCACCTCCAAGGGCCGCATCAACCAGTCCACCGTCAGCCTGCTGGAAAGCTACAGCCTGGATGGCCATACCGTCGGCCTGGGCATCCAGAAAAACAGCGGCGACAGCGACTTTCCGTATTTGGATTCCGGCCTGAACAGCGGTGCCAGCAACCAGGGACCGGGCTCAGGCGCCGACACCCCGGCACTCACCAACATGCAACTGAACAAGTTCCAGCACGCCGGCGAGCGTACGTGGCTGGCGCAGTACAAATATGACTTCGGCAAGCTCGGTCTCAATGGCCTGACGTTCGCCACTTCCTACGCACACGGTGATGACATCCGCACAACGCAGGGCACTACCAGCGAATGGGAACGTAACATCACCCTGGCCTACCAGGTACCGACCGGCACCCTCAAAGGCCTCGGCGTAACATGGCGAAATGCCCACGCCAGCCCGGACATTACCGGTGCCACTGTGCAAGATGAAAACCGCCTCTATGTGAGCTACATCGTTCCACTCTGGTAGGACTTTGCTGTAAAAGGGAAAGGCAGACTTAAGCGATTCAGCTGCTTAAAAGGCCCGGGAATATGCTTATTCCCGGGCCTTATTTGCCCCAAGTCCAAGAGAGGATTCGATGACTTACATTGCTGCCGAAAACCGCTATGAATCTATTCCTTATCGCCGCGTAGGTCGCAGCGGATTAGTGCTGCCGGCACTCTCCCTGGGGCTGTGGCACAACTTTGGCGACAGCACCCCGATCGACACCCAGCGCGCCCTGCTGCGCACCGCGTTCGACCTGGGTATCAACCACTTCGACCTGGCCAACAACTATGGCCCTCCGTACGGCAGCGCCGAGATCAACTTCGGCCGTTTGCTGCGCGAAGATTTCAAGCATTACCGCGATGAACTGATCATCTCCAGCAAGGCCGGCTGGGACATGTGGCCAGGCCCTTACGGCCAGGGCGGCGGTTCGCGCAAGTACGTACTGGCGAGCCTCGACCAAAGCCTGCAACGCCTGGGCGTCGACTACGTGGATATCTTCTATTCCCACCGTTTTGATGCCGACACCCCACTGGAAGAAACCGCCAGCGCGCTGGCCACCGCCGTGCAACAGGGCAAGGCGTTGTACATCGGCATTTCGTCCTATTCCGGCGTGAAAACCCGGGAGATTGCCGCGCTGCTTCAAGAGTGGAAAGTCCCGTTGCTGATCCACCAGCCGGCCTACAACCTGCTCAATCGCTGGGTGGAAAAAGACCTGCTGGACACCACCGAAGAACTCGGTGCCGGGGTGATTGCGTTCACGCCATTGGCGCAGGGTTTGCTGACCGACAAATACCTCAACGGCGTACCGGCTGATGCACGGGTGAACCGCCCGGGTGGTGGTTCGTTGCAGGCCAAGCATTTGTCCGAGGCCAACATCGCCCACGCACGTGCGCTGAATGAAATTGCCAAGCGTCGTGGCCAGAGCCTGGCGCAGATGGCGTTGGCGTGGACGTTGCGTGATCCGCGGGTCACCAGTGCCCTGATCGGTGCGAGCCGGCCGGAGCAGATCATTGAAAACGTCGGGGCGTTGCAGAATTTGAGCTTCAGTGCGCAGGAACTGGCGGAGATTGACGGGTTTGCCCGTGAAGGCGGGATTAACTTGTGGGAAAAGCCGTCTACGGCTGAGTAAACACCAACAAATGTGGGAGCGGGCTTGCTCCCACATTTGATCTGTGGCGGTCTTTCTAAAACGGCACATCCCCCAAAATCGTCGCCCGATGCATCACCCGCCGTTGCGGCCGGTAATCATCCACCGCGTAATGCTGGGTCACACGGTTATCCCAAAACGCCACGTCATTTTCCTGCCAGCGCCATCGAATGGTGAATTCCGGCCGGGTGGCATGGGCAAACAACAGTTTCAACACCGCCTCGCTTTCCGCCGGTTCCAGTTCGTTGATCTTGCTGGTGAACCCATCACTGACGAACAGCGACTTACGCCCACTCACCGGATGCGTACGAATCACCGGATGGGACAGTGGCGGGTTCTTGCGCCGGGCTTCTTCCCAGCGTACCAAGTCTTCCGGCGTGTTGCCGTAACGCTCCAGGGGAAATGAGCGCGTGAAGTCATGGGTCGCCGTCAAACCCTCCAACAATTTTTTAAACGGCTCCGACAACGCCTCATACGCCGCAATCCCGCTGGCCCACAACGTATCGCCGCCGAACTCCGGCAACAGCTTGGCGCTGAGTACCGCGCCGAGGGCTGGCGTTGGCAGGAAGGTCACGTCGGTATGCCAGATGGCGTTGTCGCGCACGTCGGTCACGGCGGTGTCGAGGATCAGCACTTCAGGCTGTTCCGGCACGTTGGGGTAGATCGGGTGAATGTGCAGGTCGCCGAAATTCGCCGCGAACCGCGCCTGTTGCTGCGGGTTGATCGGCTGGTTGCGGAAGAACAACACCGAATGCTTGAGCAGCGCCTGTTCGATGGCGTCGCGGTGTTCGATGTTCAGCGGTTGGGTAATGTCGACGCCACTGATCTGGGCGCCAAGGGCGGTGCTGAGAGGCGTAACGGTCAGGCTGGTCATACAGTTCTCGTCGAAGAGGTGCTTAGTGTGCCTGGCCATGCCAAGGCACCAATTTGCGCTGCAGGGCACGCAAGCCCATTTCCATGGCGAAGGCGATCAGCGCGATCACCAGAATCCCCAGTACCACCACGTCGGTGACCAGGAACTGCGCGGCGGACTGCACCATAAAGCCCAGGCCGCTGGTGGCGGCGATCAATTCTGCGGCCACCAGGGTCGACCAACCGACACCCAGGCCAATCCGCACGCCGGTGAGGATGTCGGGCAGGGCGCTCGGCAGGATCACATGGCGAATCAGCTGGGCACGGGTTGCGCCCAAGGACTGCGCGGCACGCAATTTGGCCGGGTCGACGGTGCGTACGCCGGTGGCGGTAGCGATGGCGATCGGTGCAAAAATCGCCAGGTAGATCAGCAGCACCTTGGACAGCTCGCCGATGCCGCACCAGATCACGATCAGCGGCAGGTATGCCAAGGGCGGAATCGGCCGGTAGAACTCGATCAGCGGATCGAGAATGCCCCGGGCGATGCGATTGGAGCCGATGGCAATGCCCACCGGCACGGCCGTCAGCACGGCAAAGCCCAGGCCCAGGCCGATACGCTTGAGGCTCGCGGCCAAGTGCTGCCACAGGGTGGAGTCCATGTAGCCGGTGGTCGCCAGCAGCCAACCTTTTTGCAGTACGGCCGAAGGCGGTGGCAGGAACAGCGGCTCGATCAGTCCGCTGGCGGTCACGGCCCACCAAATAGCGACCAGGGTGAGCAGGGTCAACACGCTGATCCAGCGGGTGCTCAGGCTGCGGCGCACCGGCACCACCGGGGTTTGCGCGGTACGGGTGGCCGGTAATTCGTAACTGCTCATGCGGACACCTGCCGTTGGGAGAACACCTTGCCCAGTACGTGTTCGCGGGTTTCGATAAAGCGCGGGTCGGACTTGATCGCCCGTGCCGACTCACCAGCGGCATAGCGCTGGCCGAAGTCCAGGCTCAGGCGCTCGACGATCTGCCCGGGGTTGGGCGCCAGCAGAATCAGATCCGTGGCGAGAAATACGGCTTCTTCAATGTCGTGGGTAATCAGGAAGACTGGTTTGGCCGTGCGCCGCCAGACTTGCAGCAACAGCTCCTGCATCTGTTCGCGGGTGAAGGCATCGAGGGCGCCGAAGGGTTCGTCCATCAGCAATACGCGTGGGTCGGCGGCCAACGCACGGGCCAGGCCCACGCGTTGCTTCTGGCCACCGGAGAGCTGCCAGATGCGGCGACTGTCGAAACCGGCGAGGTCCACCAGGGCGAGCATTTCCCGGGCGCGGATTTCGCGCTTGGCCTTGGGCACGCCCGCCAACTCCAGGCCGAAGCCGACGTTGGCCAGTACATCTTGCCAGGGCAGCAGGGCGTCGTCCTGGAACACCACGCCGCGTTCGGCGCTCGGTCCTTTCACCGGCACACCGTCGAGGGTGATGCGCCCGGCGCTGGGTTCGACAAAACCGGCAATCAGGTTCAACAGCGAGGTCTTGCCACTGCCGGAAGGGCCGAGGGCCACCAGCAATTGCTGGGGCCCAAGGCTCAGGGAAATATCTGCCAGTACTGGCTCCGGGCTGCCTGGGTACTGTGCGCTGATGCGCTCCAGTTGTAGCAAGGCCATCGCGGTTAACTCCTGGTATCAGTTAGTGATGAACTTCGGGCTGACGTACGGGGCGTAGTCCGGCAGTACGGCGTCGACCTTGCCTTGCTCCTTGAGGAACGCGGCGGTGTCGGTGACGGCCTTGGTGGTTGGTGCGCCGAGCAAGGTGACCTGGTCAGCCGCCAGCGGGTAGACGTTGCCTTGCAGCAGCAGCGGAATATCGCTGGCCTTGGCCCCGGAGAGCTTCACCAGTTTGTCGACATTGCCTTTGTCAGCCAGCCAGGCTTGTGGGTCTTTGCGGTAAGCGGCGTAGGCATCCAGGGTGACTTTGGCAAAAGCCGTGACGATTTCCGGGTGCTTCTCGGCAAAATCCTTACGCACGATCCAGGCATCGAACGTCGGTGCGCCAAACTTGGCCAGTTCGCCGGAGGTGATCAGCACCTTGCCGTTTTCCTTGGCTACACCCAGGGCTGGGTCCCACACGTAAGTGGCGTCGATATCACCACGCTTCCAGGCGGCGATGATGGCCGGCGGCGCGAGGTTCAGGATGGTCACTTTCGAAGGGTCGATGTTCCAGTGCTTCAACGCGGCCAGCAGGCTGTAGTGGCCGGTGGAAACGAACGGCACGGCGACTTTCTTGCCGATCAGGTCCTGCGGGCTGTTGATCCCGGAACCGTTGCGCGCCACCAGGGCTTCGGCGCCGCCGATCTGGGTGGCGATCAGGAAGGTTTCCACCGGGACCTTGCGGGTAACCGCAGCGGTCAGCGGGCTGGAACCAAGGTAGCCGATCTGCACGTCGCCGGAAGCGATGGCGGCGATGATGTCGGCCCCGTTGTCGAATTTGCGCCAGTCGATCTTGGCGTGGGTGGCTTTTTCGTATGCGCCGTCGGCCTGGGCGACTTTCGCCGGGTCCACGGTGGTCTGGTAAGCGATGGTGACGTCGGCGGCCTGGGCAAACAGGCTGGCACCGGCCAGGGACAACGCCGCCAAGAGGCGAAGGGGGAAGTGCAGTTTCAAGGGGGAAGTCCTCATCAGGCGGCCGGAGGTCGGCGTTTGAGAAGACTAAATGATCTAAGAATCCGAAAATAAATAACATTTTCGAATTAGCTTATGTAGGAGCGAGCTTGCTCGCGAAAAACGTCAACGGTAACGCGTGCTGTCTGGATGCACGCGTTGTTCTCAGGTTTTTCGCGAGCAAGCTCACTCCTACACCAGGTTGCGATTTGTTAGTTACTGATCGCCAGAATACTCGCCTGGTACGACCCGACAAACACGTCAAAATCGCCCACTTCGTTCTGTTCCAGTTCCGCCTGCTGCGCCAGCGAATTGCGCGCCAGCTCCTCAAAGCGTGCCTGTTCCTCAGCCTTTAACGGCTCGCTGCGGAAGTACTCGGCATGCACCTGGCTCTGATGCAGGGAGAACTGTGCAAAGCTCTCTTTACGCTCGCTCATCGCCGCCAACACCTGGGCTGACGGGGTCAGGGACGAATCCTTGACCTTCGCCAACTGGGCGTCCAGCGCCTGGCTGTGTTCAGTGATGCCCTGGCTCTGATCCAGCAGGGCTGCCAGCGGAGCAATCTGCTCCAGCAACTCGGCGGCCCATTCCTTCATGTCCACCGACTCGCCACGGCGCTGCAATTGCAGGCCCGGGCGACGACCTTCCTTGACCACACTGAGGAAGTTGGAGGTGGCGTTGCCGCACTCGTTGTTGGCGAACAGCGGGCTGTCATTCAGCGCGCAATACAGCAGGAACGCGTCGAGGAAGCGCGACTCTTGCAAGTCGATGCCCATCGGCAGGAACGGGTTGATGTCCAGGCAGCGCACTTCGATGTACTGAATGCCACGGGCCACCAGCGCCTGGATCGGCCGTTCGCCGGTGTAGGTCACACGCTTGGGACGGATGTTGGAGTAGTACTCGTTTTCGATCTGCAGGATGTTGGTGTTGAGCTGTACCCATTCACCGTCCTTATGGGTGCCGACTTCGACATACGGCGCGTAGGGCGTCGCCACCGCTTCGCGCAGGCTGTCGGTGTAGCTCGCCAGGTCGTTGTAGCACGGCGTCAGGCCGGCCTGGGCGTTGCTCTGGTAACCCAGGTCGCTCATGCGCAGGCTGGTGGCGTACGGCAGGTACAGGGTGTCGGCGTCCAGCACTTCGAGTTGGTGCGAGCGACCACGCAGGAAGCCCGCGTCCAGCGCTGGCGAGGCGCCGAACAGGTACATCAGCAGCCAGCTGTAACGGCGAAAGTTACGGATCAGCGCGATATAGGCCGTGGACTGGTAATCCCGGTCGGTGCCCACGAAGCCTTCGGCTTCCTTGAGCAGCGGCCATAGCGCTTCCGGCAGGGAAAAGTTGTAGTGGATCCCGGCGATGCACTGCATGGTCTTGCCGTAACGCAGGGCCAGACCCTTGCGATACACGTACTTGAGCTGTCCGATGTTGGAGGTGCCGTAGTAGGCAATCGGAATATCTTCCTCGGCCGGCAACGGGCACGGCATCGATGGACTCCACAGGTACTCGTTGCCGAGCTTGCTGTAGGCAAAACGATGGATCTTGTCGAGGCTGCTCAGGGTTTCTGCCGGGTCAGGCAGGGCCGGCGTGATGAACTCAAGCAGCGACTCGGAATAGTCGGTGGTGATTTGTTCGTGGGTCAGTGCAGCGCCCAACGCCTCGGGATGCGGCGTTTGTGCCAGTCGGCCCTCATCGGTGACGCGCAGGCATTCGCGCTCGATGCCGTGCAGGCATTGCTCGAGCAAAGAGAGGTGTTCGTGCTTGCCGAGCAAGGCCAGGCGGCGGTTGAGAAGTTCGCTCAAGTTGGATTCCTTCACGCGTCAGTCGCCCCAATATGGGGGTGGTCAGGACGGTCTACAAGGGTGAAGTGGAAACTGGCGTTATCGCCTGGTTTTTGAGCCGGATTGACCCACTCTGAAACAGCCGCCCTCGTCCCTGATTCTGGCCGTCGCGCACGAAGAAAAGTTCGGCGCAACTTTCGAAGCGCCGAAATTAACTCAAATCGATGACAGGGAGCTATAGGACAGCGAAGGTGCCTTGTGCTTTTGCGACCAGTTTTTCGTCCTGGTACACGTCAGCCTCGACCACCAACGTGCGCCGGCCGGGGTGAATCACCCGGGCCGTGCACAGCACATCGCCGTCGGAAACGGCGCGGATGTAGTTGATTTTGCATTCGATGGTCGCGCTCTGCTGGTCGAAACCATGGGAGCTGGAACAGGCCAGCCCCATGGCAATGTCCACCAGGCTGAAGATCGCCCCGCCATGGAGCTTGCCAGCGCGGTTGCGCAGTTGCGGTTCCAGGGTCATGGCCACCTCGGCAACACCGGTTTCCAGGCGTTGCAGGCGGCAGCCAATGAGTTCGCTGAAAGCGCTGTGGGTCAAACCGGCTGGCAGTTCCATTAACGTTTCTTCAGTTGTTTGGCGTTGGCGAACAGCGAAGCCATGGCGTTATTGGCCGGGGCTGGGGCTGCGGTTTCCTTGCGCGGTGCAGAACCTTGCGACTGGCGTGGCGCCGAGCCTGGGCGTGCGCCGCGGGCACCGTCGATTTTCTCGCCGGGGGTGTCGCTCATGCGCATCGACAGGCCGACGCGTTTGCGCGGGATGTCGATTTCCATGACCTTGACCTTGACCACGTCACCGGCTTTCACCGCTTCGCGGGGGTCCTTGATGAACTTCTCCGAAAGCGCAGAGATGTGCACCAAACCGTCCTGATGCACGCCGATATCCACAAACGCGCCGAAGTTGGTCACGTTGGTCACCACGCCTTCGAGGATCATGCCCAGTTGCAGGTCCTTGAGGTCTTCGACGCCTTCCTGGAACTCGGCGGTCTTGAACTCGGGGCGCGGGTCGCGGCCAGGTTTTTCCAGCTCTTGCAGGATATCGGTGATGGTCGGCACGCCGAAGGTTTCGTCGGTGTACTTTTTCGGGTCCAGGCGCTTGAGGAACGCGGCGTCGCCGATCAGCGAGCGGATGTCGCGGTCGGTTTCAGCGGCAATGCGTTGCACCAGCGGGTAGGCTTCCGGGTGAACAGCCGAGGAGTCCAGCGGGTTGTCGCCATTCATTACGCGTAGGAAGCCGGCGGCTTGTTCGAAGGTTTTTTCGCCAAGGCGTGCGACTTTTTTCAGCGCTGCACGGGTCTTGAACGCACCGTTTTCGTCGCGGTGGGTCACGATGTTCTGCGCCAGGGTGGCGTTGAGGCCGGAGATCCGGGCCAGCAGCGCGACCGAGGCGGTGTTCACGTCAACGCCGACCTTGTTCACGCAGTCTTCAACGACCGCATCCAGGCCGCGCGCCAGTTTCAACTGCGACACGTCATGCTGGTACTGGCCGACACCGATGGATTTCGGATCGATCTTCACCAGTTCGGCCAGTGGATCCTGCAGGCGGCGAGCAATGGACACGGCGCCACGGATCGACACGTCGAGGTCCGGGAATTCCTTGGAAGCCAGTTCAGACGCGGAGTACACCGAAGCGCCAGCCTCGGAGACCATCACCTTGGTCATCTGCATGCCTGGGTATTTTTTGATCAGCTCAGCCGCCAGCTTGTCGGTTTCACGGCTGGCGGTGCCGTTGCCGATGGCGATCAGGTCTACCGAGTGCTTGGCGCACAGGGCCGCCAGGATCGCGATGGTCTGGTCCCATTTGTTGTGCGGCACGTGCGGGTAAACCGTGGCGTGGTCGAGCATCTTGCCGGTGGCGTCGACCACGGCAACCTTGCAGCCGGTACGCAGGCCCGGGTCGAGGCCCAGGGTAGCGCGTGGGCCGGCCGGTGCGGCCAGCAGCAGGTCGTGCAGGTTATGCGCGAAAACGCTGATGGCTTCGGTTTCGGCGCCGTCGCGCAGTTCGCCCAGCAGGTCGGTTTCGAGGTGGGTGTAGAGCTTGACCTTCCAGGTCCAGCGCACGACTTCACTGAGCCACTTGTCCGCAGGACGATTCTGATTCTGGATGCCGAATTGTTGACCGATCATGCCTTCGCACGGGTGCATGGTGCCCGGCAGCTCGTCGCCGACCTTCAGCGCGGAGCTCAGAATACCTTCGTTGCGACCACGGAAAATCGCGAGTGCGCGGTGGGACGGCATGCTTTTCAGCGGCTCGTCGTGCTCGAAGTAATCGCGGAACTTGGCGCCTTCCTCTTCCTTGCCGGCGATTACACGGGCACTCAGAGTGGCTTCCTGTTTCAGGTAGCTGCGCAGTTTTTCCAACAGGTTGGCGTTTTCGGCGAAGCGCTCCATGAGGATGTACTTGGCGCCTTCGAGGGCCGCCTTGACGTCGGCGACGCCTTTTTCGGCATCGACAAAGCGTGCAGCTTCGCTTTCCGGGGTCAGGGACGGGTCGTTGAACAGGCCGTCGGCCAGCTCGCCGAGGCCGGCTTCCAGGGCGATCTGGCCCTTGGTGCGGCGCTTCTGCTTGTACGGCAGGTACAAGTCTTCGAGGCGGGTCTTGGTGTCGGCGAGCTTGATGTCGCGTTCCAATTGCGGGGTCAGCTTGCCTTGCTCTTCGATGCTGGCGAGGATGCTGATACGCCGTTCGTCGAGTTCTCGCAGGTAGCGCAGGCGCTCTTCCAGATGCCGCAACTGGATATCATCGAGGCTGCCGGTGACTTCTTTACGGTAACGGGCGATGAAGGGCACCGTGGAGCCTTCATCCAGTAGAGCGACGGCCGCTTCGACCTGTTGTGGGCGTACACCGAGTTCCTCGGCGATGCGGCTGTTGATGCTGTCCATAAAACCACCTGAAATTCTGAAAGCAGGCTCGCAGGCCCGGAAAACAAGGCTTGCGAGGCTGGTTGAGCGGCCCGACTGGCGCCGCTGCCTGGGTCAAGAGGCAGCCTATTGACCCTCGAAATCGAAAAAGTCACTACAAGCGGGTGAAAAAAATCCCCTGGCAGTAAACGGTAACGAACTAACGTTGCCCTGCACAAAGGCGCCGCATTATAACCAGCGTTCCGCGCTTGGGGGGATTGCGCCAATGGTTGTAGGGCGCGGGTTCGCTGGCGGTAGAGGAAAAATCTGCTAACAATGCACACGGTGCGTATAACGGCAGCTACGCCATAATGCGCGCCGAGATAAGAGGAGCATCTAATGAGCAGCACTGCACAAACTGCTGAAGGCGAAAAAATTCTCATCGTTGATGACGATCCGGGGCTGAGCAGCCTGCTGGAGCGTTTCTTCAACTCCAAGGGCTACCGTGCCCGCGCGGTGCCAAACACCGAACAGATGGACCGCCTGTTGGGACGTGAAGTCTTCAACCTGGTGGTGCTGGACCTGATGCTGCCCGGCGAAGACGGCCTGACCGCCTGCAAACGCCTGCGCGGTGCCAACAATCAGATCCCGATCATCATGCTGACCGCCAAGGGCGATGAGCTGAGCCGCATCAAGGGCCTGGAACTGGGCGCCGACGATTACCTGGCCAAGCCGTTCAACCCCGATGAGCTGATGGCGCGGGTCAAGGCCGTACTGCGTCGCCAGGCCGCCCCGGTACCGGGCGCTCCAGGCAGCGAAGACGAAAGCGTGACCTTCGGTGACTACGAGCTGTCTCTGGCCACCCGTGAGCTAAAGCGTGGCGATGAAGTGCACATGCTGACCACCGGCGAATTCGCCGTGCTCAAGGCACTGGTGATGAACGCTCGCCAGCCGCTGACCCGCGACAAGCTGATGAACCTGGCCCGTGGCCGCGAGTGGGACGCCCTTGAGCGCTCCATCGACGTACAGATCTCCCGTCTGCGCCGGATGATCGAGCCCGATCCATCCAAGCCACGTTATATCCAGACGGTGTGGGGCGTGGGTTACGTGTTTGTGCCGGATGGCACTGCAACCAAGTGACCGATGATTTGCAGAAGCGGGCCTGCCGGTGTTGACTCGATAAGAGTCAGCCGGTTGCCCGGCGTTTGCAATTCTGCGAGCCTCGCTCGCTCCTGCAAGGTGTCTAGCTGTCTTCTATGAAAACCCCGTTGTGGTTCCCACAGAGTTTCTTCTCACGCACCCTTTGGTTGGTGCTCATCGTCGTACTGTTTTCCAAGGCCCTGACACTGGTTTATCTGTTGATGAACGAAGACGTGCTGGTGGACCGACAGTACAGCCACGGTGTCGCCCTGACCTTGCGCGCCTATTGGGCCGCAGACCCCGAGAACCGCGAGAAGATCGCCAAGGCCGCCACCCTGGTCCGGGTCGCGGGCGCAGGCGTGCCCGAGGGCGAGCAACATTGGCCCTACAGCGAAATCTACCAACGCCAGATGCAAGCCGAGCTGGGTGAAGACACCGAGGTGCGGCTGCGTATGCATGTGTCGCCGGCGCTGTGGGTGCGCGCGCCCAGCCTGGGCGAGGACTGGCTGAAAGTGCCGCTGTACCCGCATCCGCTGCGGGGGCAGAAGATCTGGAACGTACTGGGCTGGTTCCTGGCGATTGGTTTGCTTTCCACCGCGTCTGCCTGGATTTTCGTGCGCCAACTCAACCAGCCACTTAAACGGCTGGTGTTTGCTGCACGGCAACTGGGTCAAGGCCGCAGCGTGCGCCTGCCCATCAGCGACACACCGAGTGAAATGACCGAGGTGTACAGCGCGTTCAACCAGATGGCCGAGGATGTTGAACAGGCGGGCCGCGAGCGCGAGCTGATGCTGGCGGGAGTGTCCCATGACCTGCGCACGCCGCTGACGCGCTTGCGGCTGTCCCTGGAGCTGATGGGCAACCACACCGACCTTACCGACGACATGGTGCGCGACATCGAGGACATGGACGCGATTCTCGACCAGTTCCTGGCGTTTATCCGCGATGGTCGGGACGAAGTGGTGGAAGAGGTCGACCTGACAGACCTGGTGCGTGAGGTGGTCGCGCCCTACAACCAGAACGGCGAGCAGGTGCGCATGCGCCTGGAGCCTATCCAGCCGTTCGCGTTGCGTCGGGTGTCGATGAAGCGCTTGCTGAACAACCTGATTGGCAACGCCTTGCATCATGCCGGTTCCGATGTGGAAGTGGCGGCGTATGTCTCCGGGGATACCAGTGCGCCTTACGTGGTGCTGAGTGTCATAGACCGTGGCGCAGGTATCGATCCGGCGGAGCTGGAAGGCATCTTCAACCCGTTCACCCGTGGCGATCGTGCCCGGGGTGGCAAGGGCACCGGCCTGGGGCTGGCGATTGTGCGGCGGATTGCTTCAATGCATGGCGGCAATGTCGAATTGCGCAACCGCCCAGATGGTGGGCTGGAAGCGCGAGTGCGCTTGCCGTTGGGGCTGATGTTGCCTAGAGACGCGGTCTAATGTGGGAGCGGGCTTGCTCGCGAAGGCGGTGGGTCAGTCCATAGAAATGTCGACTGATTCACCGCCTTCGCGAGCAAGCCCGCTCCCACACTAGTTTTGCGGTGCTTTATAGGTCGGGTGTATTCAACCCTTGCCTTTGGTGCGCGTCATATTCGGCCCACCACTCTTCTCCAAATGCTGAATGATGATCCCCGCCACATCCTTGCCGGTGGTGGTCTCAATTCCTTCCAGGCCTGGTGACGAGTTCACCTCCATCACCAGCGGCCCGTGGTTGGAGCGCAAGATATCCACACCCGCCACACTCAACCCCATGACCTTGGCCGCCCGAAGGGCCGTCATGCGTTCTTCCGGGGTGATCTTGATCAGGCTGGCGCTGCCGCCACGGTGCAGGTTGGAGCGAAACTCCCCCGGCTTGGCCTGGCGCTTCATCGCGGCAATCACCTTGTCGCCCACCACGAAGCAGCGGATATCCGCACCGCCGGCTTCCTTGATGTACTCCTGCACCATGATGTTTTGCTTGAGGCCCATGAACGCCTCGATCACCGACTCGGCCGCTGTCGCGGTCTCGCACAGCACCACGCCGATGCCCTGGGTGCCTTCCAGCACCTTGATCACCAGCGGCGCGCCGTTGACCATCTCGATCAGGTCGGGAATGTCGTCCGGGGAGTGCGCAAAGCCGGTCACCGGCAAGCCAATGCCCCGGCGCGACAGCAACTGCAGAGAGCGCAGCTTGTCCCGCGAACGGGCGATGGCCACCGATTCATTGAGGGGGAACACCCCCATCATTTCAAACTGGCGCAACACCGCGCAGCCATAAAACGTCACCGAAGCACCAATACGCGGGATCACCGCATCGAAGCCTTCCAGCGGTTTGCCCCGGTAGTGGATCTGCGGCTTATGACTGGCAATGTTCATATAGGCGCGCAACGTATCGATCACCACCATCTCATGGCCACGTTCGGTGCCGGCCTCGACCAGGCGACGGGTGGAATACAGACGCGGGTTACGCGACAGCACAGCGATCTTCATGCAACACCTGTGGCAGAGGTAGTAGAGACCGGGAACACCGGCTTGTCTTGAACGTATTTGAGGCCGGGATTGACCACCAGTTGGCCGTCAATCAGAGCTTTGGAACCCAGCAACAGGCGGTAACGCATGGCCTTGCGGCAGGCGAGGGTGAACTCCACCCGCCATACCCGATCACCCAGGGCCAGGGTGGTGCTGATCACGTACCGCACCTGGGCCTGGCCGTTGGAGCTCTTAATGGTTTTCATCGCCACCAGCGGTGCTTCACAGCGCCGGTGACGCAGTTGCACCACGCTGCCCAGGTGCGCAGTGAAGCGCACCCACTTTGCACCGTCGCGCTCAAATGGCTCGATCTCGGTGGCATGCAGGCTTGAGGTACTGGCGCCGGTGTCGATCTTTGCGCGCAGGCCCGCCACTCCCAAGTCGGGCAGTGCCACCCACTCACGCAGACCCACAACGGTCAAATGGTCAAATGTCTTCAATATGAATAACCAGCAATTAAGTCGCCCAGGCGTCGGGTGATACCTCGGCCAGGGCTTTGAATGCAGGCTTGGCGAACCAGTAGCCCTGCATCAGAAATATTCCACAGTCGGCGAGAAAGTCCCGCTCACCGGCACTTTCGATGCCCTCGGCGATGACAGTAACGCCCAACTGCTCACAGATTGTGACAATCCCCCGGACGATCACCTGACGGACACGATCACGGTCGACATCGCGGATCAGCGCCATGTCGAGTTTGATCAAGTCAGGTTGGAAATCGGCCAGCAGATTCAGCCCAGAATAGCCCGCCCCGAAATCGTCGATGGCGGTCTTGAAGCCGAATTCGCGGTATTCACGCAGAATATTCGTCAAATGGCGATAGTTATCTACGTGCTCGCTTTCCAGTGTCTCGAAAATCAGCCGATCCAGCGGAAAATTGTGCGCGCGGGCCGCTTCCAGGGTGCTGCGAATGCACAGTTCAGGCCGGTAGACCGCGTTGGGCATGAAGTTGATTGAAAGATGCGTCTGCATGCCCAGTGTCGAGGCGGTGGCAATCGCCTGAGTTCTGCAGCGCTGGTCAAAGCGATAGCGGTTGCTGTGGTTGACCTGATCAAGCACCGACAGCGCGCCTTCACCATTGACGCCGCGTACCAAGGCTTCATGGGCAAAGATCGACTGGTCCCGCAGGTCTACGATAGGTTGATAGGCGAAGGCAAACTCAAAACCCAGCGGTTCGCTTTGCTGACAACCCTCACAGCCTTGTTTGGGTGAGGTGAGTGAAACAGGAAAGTCGGTCACACGTTAACCTCGCGAAAACAGGATGCTACCTGGCGTATCTTAGGTGAGCTCAAGGGTTTATGCGTTGAAGGGTTTCAACGGTAAAGTTGCGACATTTGTCAGAGCGAGGAATTCAAGTGGCTCAGAAGCAGGAAGAGGAAGAAAAAGTCCGTTTGGACAAGTGGCTGTGGGCGGCGCGCTTCTTCAAGACCCGTGCCTTGGCCAAGGCGGCTATCGAGAGTGGCAAGGTGCATTGGCGTGGCGAGCGTTGCAAGCCCGGCAAGGAGCCTCGCATTGGCGATGAGTTCCAGATTCGTGTCGGCTTTGATGAACGAACCGTGGTGGTGCAGGCACTTTCAATTGTGCGAAAAGGTGCCCCCGAGGCACAGGCGCTGTATGCCGAAACCGAAGCCAGCATCGCCAAGCGCGAAAACGCGGCGACGATGCGCAAGGCCGGCTCCCTGGGCATGACCACCGACGGCAAGCCGAGTAAGAAACAGCGTCGCGACCTGTTCAAGTTTCGCGGCAGTGGCAACGACGATTGAGTCCACCGGTAATCGCCCAGCGTGCGGACTGGCTTGGAACAAACCGGGATTGTTCATAAACTGTTGCATCTTTGCGTTAAAACTCCCCAATTTCAGATACCCAGACCTATGACTGATCTACCGGATACCGACTTCACCCAACGCTTCATCTTCGACGACAGCGACGCCCGCGGCGAACTGGTCGCGCTGGAGCGAAGCTATGCCGAGGTCCTCGCCAAGCACCCCTACCCGGAGCCGGTTGCGCAATTGCTCGGCGAGCTGATGGCCGCCGCCTCGCTGCTGGTGGGCACCCTGAAGTTCGATGGCTTGCTGATCCTGCAGGCCCGTTCCGAAGGCCCGATCCCGCTGCTGATGATCGAGTGCTCCAGCGACCGCGAAATCCGTGGCCTGGCCCGTTACGACGCCGACCGGATCGCCCCCGACGCGACCCTGGCCGACCTGATGCCCGACGGCGTGCTGGCGCTGACTGTCGACCCGACCGTAGGCCAGCGTTACCAGGGCATCGTCGACCTCGACGGCGAAACCCTGTCTGACTGCTTCACCAACTATTTCGTGATGTCCCAGCAAGTGGGCACCCGCTTCTGGCTCAACGCCGACGGCAAGCGCGCCCGTGGCCTGCTGCTGCAACAACTGCCGGCCGACCGCATCAAGGATGAAGAAGATCGCGCCGAGAGCTGGGCACACATCACCGCTTTGGCTGGCACCTTGAAAGCCGAAGAACTGCTGGGCCTGGACAACGAAACCATCTTGCACCGCCTTTACCACGAAGATGCCGTGCGCCTGTTCGACGTGCAATCCCTGCGCTTCAACTGCAGTTGCTCCCGCGAGCGCTCGGCCACAGCCCTTGTCAGCCTGGGCCTGGAAGACGCGCAGGATCTGGTGGTGGAACACGGTGGCAACATCGAGATCGACTGCCAGTTCTGCAACCAGCGCTACCTGTTCGACGCCGCCGATATTGCTCAATTATTCGCCGGCGCAGGCGTAGATACCCCATCGGGCACCCGCCACTAAAACGTTTAAGCACAGGTAAATCACCTGACAAACGCCGGATTTCCGCCGTTCTGACCGGAGGGCCCTACTCTTTTTGGGCTTTTCTGGCATAATCCGCCCCACTTTTTTCGCGGTAGTAGTGCGCAACTTTCTACTACAAAACGTTTGGAGCACTCGGCCACTGGCCGACGGGGAACCTCATGACGCAAGCCAATAACGCCGTATACACCGACCTGAGTGTTGACGATCTGGTCAAAGAAGCCCTGCAGCGCGGTGAAGGCGAGCTTGCCGATACTGGCGCGCTGGTCGTACGTACCGGTCACCGTACCGGCCGTTCGCCGGTCGACCGTTTCATCGTTGAAGAGCCTTCCACCCAGGCAGCCATTGCCTGGGGCCCGATCAACCGCAAGTTCCCGGCCGACAAGTTCGACGCCCTGTGGAACCGCGTTGAAGCCTTCATCGGCGAGCGCGAGCGTTTTGTATCCCACGTTCACGTAGGCTCCGATCCAGCGCACTACCTGCCGGTCAAAATGACCACCGGTACCGCCTGGCACAACCTGTTCGGCCGCTGCCTGTTCATCAACCCGGAAGCTGGCCAGTACAACGCCGGCGGCAAGGGCGAGTGGCAAATCCTCAACGTTCCGGAGTTCGTCTGCGAACCTGAGCGTGACGGCACCAACTCCGACGGCACCGTGATCATCAACTTCGCGGCCAAAAAAGTGCTGATTGCTGGCATGCGCTACGCCGGCGAAATGAAAAAAGCCCTGTTCTCCGTACAGAACTTCCTGCTGCCGGCGGCCGACGTGCTGCCAATGCACTGCGCCGCCAACATGGGCGAAGAGGGCGACGTCACGTTGTTCTTCGGCCTGTCGGGCACCGGTAAAACCACCCTGTCCGCCGACGAAAGCCGCTACCTGATTGGCGACGACGAACACGGCTGGGGCGTGGGCGTGGTGTTCAACATCGAAGGCGGTTGCTATGCCAAGTGCATCGACCTGTCCGAGAAAAACGAGCCGGTCATCTGGAAAGCCATCCAACATGGCGCAGTGTTAGAAAACGTCGTACTTGATGCCGACAAAAAGGCCGACTACGCCGACGACAGCCTGACCCAGAACAGCCGCGCGGCTTACCCGCGTGAACTGATCGAAAAACGCGCACCGAAAAACCTCGGTGGCGAGCCAAACGCCGTGATCTTCCTGACCTGCGACCTGACCGGCGTACTGCCGCCAGTCTCGATCCTCAGCGAAGAACAAGCGGCCTACCACTTCCTGTCCGGCTACACCGCACTGGTGGGCTCGACCGAAATGGGTTCGGGCGCCGGCATCAAGTCGACCTTCTCTACCTGCTTCGGCGCACCGTTCTTCCCGCGCCCGGCTGGCGAATACGCAGAGCTGCTGATCAAGCGCATCCGCGGCTTTGGCTCCAAGGTCTACCTGGTCAACACCGGCTGGACCGGCGGCGGCTACGGCGTTGGCAAGCGCTTCAACATCCCGACCACGCGTGGCGTGATTGCAGCGATCCAGAGCGGTGCGTTGATTGATGCTGAGACTGAGCACCTCGACACCATCAACCTGGACGTGCCGTTGGCTGTGCCGGGCGTTGATACTGGCCTGTTGAACCCACGTAACACCTGGGCTGACAAGGCTGCTTACGATGAAGCGGCGAAAGCGCTGGCGGGTCTGTTTGTTGAGAACTTCAAGAAGTTTGAAGTGAGCGACGCGATCAAGGCTGCGGGTCCGAAGTTGTAAGATTCGGCAGTTATGAAAAAGCCGCCCCTTGTGGGCGGCTTTTTTGTGGGCGAAGGATTAGTCGACGAGGTGCAAAACCACGGCGCCTACTAAAACCAGCACCACGCCGGTTATTTGCACCGCTGACAGGCGTTCTTTGAAAAACACGAACCCTAGAATCGCGGCGATCCCGCCGGATAAGGTACTGATCACGGTTACTACCGAAACCGACCCTGCCATTGCGCCCCACGAGAATGCCGAGAACCCGCCAAGGTTCATCAGGCTGGCTCCGGTCAGCGTTGCGCAGTTTTTCAGCGGTGGGATTTTCAGGCCGTCTTTGACTTTAAGTACCATCAATACCAGCACGCACAGGCCGACCAAATACCCAAGCCAAAGCATCGTGACGGGGCCCAGTGTCGGCAGGGTGTAGCGGCCTTGCACCCAAAAGCTGGTTCCGTACAAAAGTGCAGCGAGCATCGCGTAGGCGATCGAGCGACTGGAGCTGTTGTGAGGCACGCCGTTGTACTTGTGGATGCTGGAGAGGATCACACCCATCACGCATAGAGCGATGCAGCCGAGTTGGATCAAGCTGATGTGTTCGCCGCTGGCCCATGACAGCAACGTAGTGACGACGCCGTAGGACGTCACCAGAGGCGCGACGATGGCTGCTTTACCCAATGCGAAGGCCTTGGACAGTGCGAGTGCGCCAGAGACGGTCAGCAGCGCTGCTGCGGCTCCCAGGAGCCACACACTCAAAGGCGCTGCGAGGGATTTGACGAGGAAGGTCGGGAATATGAGCAGCAGCAGGGTCATGATCAGGAAGCCCAAGGCCTGGCCGAAGTACACCGCGCGTTTTACGCCGACGGCTCGGGCGTTGAGGCCCACGAGGAAGTCCGTGCCGCCCCAGAGCAGGGCGGCCAACAGGCCCATTAGTACGTCCATGTAAGGTCCTTGTTATTTTTGATGGCTGCGGTGTATCAGGTCATAGATGTATCGACTGCTTGGGCCTCATCGCGAGCAAGCTCGGCTCCCACATTGATCTTCAGCGTGTTTGAGGGCTGTGTTCGCTCGGGATTTCCAGGGCTTGCGTGTCCCAGCGTTGGGCCTTGATAGCCAGGTAGAGCATGCCGATGGTCAGCGGGATTTTATCGCCGCGACCTTTGGCTCGGCGTTTCAGGAACACATCGAAGACCGGAGGCTGGAAGTAACGATAAGCGTCGTAGTCGTTCAAGTCGACGGCGAAGTCTTGTTCCAGCGCCTCCATGAATTGCTTGGCCTCGGTGCCGTCACAGCCCAAGTCCAGGTTGATTGAGGTTTCGAGGCGGATGGTTTTGTGTTTGGGCAAGCCGATTTCGTCGTGCAGCAGTTGCAGGAGTTGCTGCATGGCGGCGTCTTCGGGGAAGTGGGGGGCCAGGTTCATGGTGGGGGCACGCTGGAGTGGGTGAGGAGGGCGGTTACGTTTCCGGCGGAATTTATTTCGTGTGATGAACAGTGCCAAGCCTATCAAGAACAGGGCGATAGGGAGGAGTTGAATGCTGAGAATGATGGCCACGTAGGGTAGCCAGAAAGTCAGGATTAGCGCCGTCGTTAGAAAGATGAGGGCAAATCGCGTTCTGATTGTGGCGTCGGTGATTTGGTAGTGCAGCAGCAGGTAAGCGGCGAAAAAGCACGCTGCTTGTAAGTAGAGCATCTGACTATGACTCATTTGAGTACACGTGCATTGAGGACGTAGAGTGTTGAGGGCCGATTCCGCCTTTAACTTGAGCGTCTATACCGATGATGATGTCTGCGCTATGGAAATTACGAAGCTTGCGAAATATCAAATCGCTGACGGCATTCTCCACCATCGATTTTGCGTGTTCAGAAATGATCCCCATGGGTGCTGCGACAGCCCCTGAAACCGTTTGCTTGATCAGATTATTTCGACTGTTTAAATATTCTGCCTGTTTCCGGGTCAACGGTTTTGAAATCGCTACGGTCATCAGGCACGGCAGATCCCGAGCCAGCATTTTTTCGTACAGGTTTTGTAGTCGAAGGCGAACCTCCATAGCAGAGGTTTGTGCGTCAATCAGGCACAGAGTGGCGAGTTTGTGTCGGTTATGGGGTGTTACGGTAAATCGGATCACGGTGAACGTGACGCCATAGTGGCCGATGTATTGAGTCCTTTCGAGGTTCACGGGGTTTTTGCCGAGTAGATGACGGAGCGCTAGTTTCGGTCAGGCTGCGGTGAGTTCTATAGAGGGATTGGCTGGTGCGGGAAGCAGTTTGGGAAGGATATGGCATGGCGCTCGGCGTTTTCTTACGGCCTTATCCTGGATTTGCAGTGGATTGATACTTCGCAGGCGACTGAATCAAAAGTGGAGGCCGGGCTTGCCCGCGATGGCGGTGTGTCAGTGGTAGAAGTGTTGTCTGACACTCTGCTATCACAGGCAAGCCAGCTCCCACATTTTTAGCTCTGCGACTGCTCAGATGGCGTTCGCTTTACGGCGTCGGTGGTGGTGAGTTGCATCATGCCGGTTTGGGCGGCTTCCAGCAGGTCGCAACCGTCTTGGACGAGCAGGTACAAGGCGTTGGTGATATGGGAAATGTCTTTGAGGTCGGCCTGTTCGAAGGTCAGGCAGGAGAAGGTTTCGAGCAGATCGGCTGCAGCGCGGATGCGTTGGTGGGCTGCGGACTGGATATCTTCGGCGGCGGCTTCGGTGTCGATGAGCAGGGGGTGGGTATCGGTGAAGTTGGTGCCAAGTGGAAGGTAGCGGTTTATCGCTTCAGGTGTTTGCATTTGAAGGTACTCGGTTTGCTGTTAAGTAACCATCATCACCGTGGCCAAACGATGGGTGGCGGACTGTGCGCAGGTTGGCCAACCGGAAACAGCAATCCGGCACGTCCGAGGACGTCCCACACACAGCCGCCATAACATTGCGCTGAGAAGACGATAGACGTCCGCCAGACAAGTGATGGCACTTATGTGTGCTGTTTTCGAGTGACCAAACCCGGTCGCTGAATTTGCAACGACGGGGCGAACCTTGGCGGGAGTGCGGGGCGAGAGCAATAAACAGATCGTTACCAGCTTTAACGATCAGGGGCTAGCGCGGGGTGCTGATACACCGTTCGAAAATCGCCTCCAACCCCCGGTAATCACACGCCACCGCATCGATGTTCGCCGGTATCCACGCTGCGTTCTTCACCAGCCACCAGTTCACTGAAAACCCGGCATTCACGATGATCTGCTCGAACAGAATCCGTTGCGCCCGGCCATTCCCTTCGCGAAACGGGTGGATCACGTTGAGGTCGCCATAAGCCTCGGCGATTTGCCTCACCAACTCTGCCTGCGTCAACCCGATAAACCAGTTGGCCTGTGCCATGTGCTGGATGATCTTGGCCGCCTCGGGCGGAATACGCTCCGGCGTGCAAAACAATGTGTCGCCCTTCTGAATGTTGACCGTACGCAGCTCGCCGGCCCATTCGTAGATGTCCCCGAACAGGGTGCGGTGGATGTGTTGCAGGCGTTCAAGGTCGTAGGGCGGGGGATACAGCGGAAGGCTGCCTACGGCAATTTCAGACAATTCCCGCTCGGCCTGGTGCAGGCGCTCTTCATCGAACAAATCGAGGCGGTTACGCAGGACGCTGCTACCGGGGTAGCAGTACGGGTCCTGGCCCACGCCGTATTTGTCGAGCATCAGCGTTCAGTGTTGCGGTACTTGGCGAGGACGGCTTCGCGGGTCGGCAGGGGTTTGTCGACGTCGGCGGGCTGGGTGTCGAACCCTTCCAGGCGCAGGCTGGCCAGGTAGTTGGAACGGCGGATCTTGTCGTAGTGATCCTGCTTTTGCTCAAACGTCAGTTCGCTCATGACAGCGTTCTCCTGGGTGGCAAGGCTAGATTGTAGCGCAATGCGTCTGGGCGTAGGCAGGATAAAACCCACGTCACATTTTGCATAAATTTTCGGCAAAACCCCTGAATTCAGCGTATGTTCCACCGCGAAATCTTACAGGACGTTTCGGTCCGTATCTTAAAGGGAGTTAAACATGGGTTTGCTTCGTGTCGCCTCGGCGATGTCATTGTGTGTGGCTGCGTTTTCGGTTCAGGCTGAGCAATTGCCGATCGAAGTGTTGAGCGCCGTGGTCAAGGACCAGAAGATTGCCGACGCCGAAGTGCTGCTGCAACGCAACGGCGCACAGAACGTGGTGGGCCGCACCAACGCCCAGGGTCAAGTCACCCTGACCAGCGAAGCCGCCGATGACGCCAGCAACCTGCTGATCATCAAAAAACCAGGCTACTCCAACCTGGTGGTCAAGTGCCCGTGCAAGGGCATGACCTACGCCGTAAGCCCGGTGATGGAAAACCTCGACGGCCTCCGTGTAGTGCTGACCTGGGGCCGCACGCCATCCGACCTCGACTCCCACATGATCTTCCCGGGCAACAACATCTACTTCCAAAGCAAGACCGGCACCGACGCCGAGCTGGATGTGGACGACACCGACAGCTACGGCCCGGAAACCATCACGCTGCAGAAGAAACATTACGGTGAAAGCTACGTCTACGCCGTGCATGACTTCACCAACCGTGGCAACCCGGGCTCGCGTGAACTCTCCGACAGCGAAGCCAAGGTGTTTGTGTACATGGGCCAGTCGCTGGTGCGCACCTACTATGTGCCGCAAAACCGCAGCGGTAACCTGTGGACCGTGTTCCGTATGACCGGCAATGGCGACTTCCAGGATATCAACACTTTCGCCGGCGTGAATGTCGAAGCCAAGAACGTGCTGAACGAAGTCAAGCCGCTGCTGGATGACAGTGTGGCGGTCGATGCAGTAGTGGTGAGCTCCGCCTCTCAAAGCGATGCGAAGAAACTGAACATCAAGGGCGAAGCTGCCTACCAGGCCGGTAACCTGGATCAGGCGATTGCCTACTTCCGCCAGGCTATCGACCTGGACAACGCCTTCGGCAAAGCCTACGGCAACCTCGGCCTTGCCTATCAGAAGGCCGGCAACACCGCTGAATCGATCTGGGCCAACCGTAAGGCGATCGCCTTGGCGAGCGGGCCGACGGCGGCCACCGTACGTGCAGGCTCGTACTACAACATTGCACGCATCTATGAAGCGGCAGGCCAATTCTCCGATGCGCTGCGTCACTACCAGTTGGCCAAGGAACAGAAGGCTAACCCGGTGTACGACACCGCAATCGAGCGCGTACAGAACCGCTGATTCAGCAACACCTCTTGGTACCCACAACGCGCCTTTTGGCGCGTTGTTCATTTCTGACCCGGCTCATTTCCTATTCCCACAACACCCGTCGAATAATGCTGAATCGGCCCTGGGCCATCCCGTACCCTGTGTATCATCCTGTCTCTTTTTTCCTTGCGACCTTTCTCGATTCGCTGAGTGCGCTGGTCTATGTTTTGGGCTCGTTCAGCGGTCAATGGAGTGACAGCTTATGCACAACACCCTCCAACAGGTCTTTGGTTATCCACAGTTTCGTTTGGGCCAGGAGGCGGCGATCAGCGCTGTGCTGGCCGGCCGTTCGGCGGCGGCGATTTTCCCCACCGGCTCCGGCAAGTCCCTTTGCTATCAACTGTCCGCCGTGTTGCTGCCGCACCTGACGCTGGTGGTGTCGCCGTTGCTGGCGTTGATGCAGGACCAGTTGGGTTTCTTGCAGCGCCACGGCATTTCCGCGGGCAGCATCGACTCGGCCCAAAGCCGCGATGACGCCAACGACGTCATGGCCCGGGCGCGTTCGGGCGAGCTGAAAATCCTGATGGTTTCCGTGGAGCGCTTGAAGAACGAGCGCTTCCGCAATTTCCTGCAAAGCGTGCCGATCTCGCTGCTGGTGGTGGACGAGGCTCACTGTATTTCCGAATGGGGCCACAACTTTCGCCCGGATTACCTGAAGCTGCCGGACTACCAACGCCAGTTCCGCATCCCCCAGGCGCTGCTGTTGACCGCTACGGCCAAGCCCAAGGTGATCGCCGACATGCAGGCCAAGTTCGCCATTGCGCCGGACGATGTGATCACCACAGGCTTCTACCGCGCCAACCTCAACCTGCTGGTGGAGCCCGTCGCCGGCCAGGACAAGCGTCGGCGCCTGGTGGCGTGGATGAACGAGCGGGCCAATCAGCCGAGCATCGTCTACGTCACCCTGCAGAAAACCGCCGAACATATTGCCGAGCATTTGAATCGCAACGGCATCCAGGCCGAGGCGTATCACGCGGGCTTGGCCCACGATAAGCGGGAGGGTATCCAGAAGCGATTTATGGGCGGCCAGTCCAATTGCATCGTTGCCACCATTGCCTTTGGCATGGGCATCGACAAGAGCGATATCCGCAACGTGGTGCACTTCGACCTGCCCAAATCCATCGAGAACTACAGCCAGGAAATCGGTCGCGCCGGGCGTGATGGGCAGCCGTCTGACTGTCTGGTTTTGGCTAACCGCGACAGCCTGAATGTTCTGGAAAACTTTGTGTACGGCGACACGCCGGAGCAGGAAGGTATTCGCCGTGTCCTGGATGAAATACAGGCGGTTCGTGGTGATGGGCAATGGGAGTTTTTGCTTCGGTCACTGTCGGACCACAGCAATATCCGTGAACTGCCGCTGAAGACTTTGCTGGTGCAACTTGAGCTCAAGGGTGTGATCGCGCCGCGCTACGCGTTTTACGCCGAATACCGCTTCAAATACCTGATTGAACCTGAAGCATTGCTGGCGCGTTTTTCCGGCGAGCGGCAGCAGTTTGTCGCGGCGATTATCCAGGTCTGCAAAAGGGCAAAAACCTGGGCGACGGTGGATTTCGACGCGCTGTATCAACAGCATCAGGCCGAGCGCAGCCGAGTGGTGAAGGCCCTGGATTACTTCCAGGAACAGGGCCTGATCGAGATGGAAAGCAAGCAGATGACCGAGGTCTACGGCCTGCTGAATCCCGACTTTGATCCACAGGCGCTGAGTGCGCAGTTATACACAGGCTTCAAGCAGCATGAGGTGACGGAGGTGGCGCGGATTCACGCCATGCTGGATTTGTTCGCTACAGTGGAGTGCCTGGGTTACCGCCTGGCGCATTATTTCGGCGACGAAAACGCGCCCCGGCAATGCGGGCATTGTTCGGTGTGCCACGGTAACGTCGCGCACTTGCCGGCGCCGCCAAGCTTGCCGCCGCTTGTGGATAAAAACTTCCAGGCGCTGTGCGGTGAATTTATCCACAGGCATCATGAGTACAACGGCCACGTGCCGGGCGCTGAACGTCTGACGCGGTTTTTAGGCGGGATCAGCGTGCCGTTGTTTACCAAACTGAAGGCGCGAGCCATACCTGGCTTCGCAGCGCTTGAGGAATATCCCTACGCCGAAGTGCGGGAATGGGCTGAAGCTCATTTGAGCGACCTGTAAATTCACTTACCCGAGATTTGTCCATGTCTGACTCTATGCCGCAGCGCGTCGATTACCGTCACTTCCAGCCGATCATCACGCGCTGGCACGACAACGATGTGTATGGCCATGTGAACAACGTCACCTACTACAGCTTCTTCGATACGGCGGTGAATACCTACCTGATCGAGCAGGGCGGGTTGGATATTCATGACGGCGAAGTGGTGGGGTTTGTGGTGAGTTCGGCGTGCGACTACTTTGCCTCGATTGCCTTTCCGGACCGCATTGAGATCGGCCTGCGGGTGGGCAAGTTGGGCAACAGTTCGGTGCAGTATGAGTTGGCGGTGTTCAAGGCTGGCGAAGAAGACGCCTGTGCCGCGGGGAGGTTTGTGCACGTGTTCGTGGATCGGGCGTCGAACCAGCCGGTGACGATTCCAGAAGCGCTGCGGGGTGCGTTGCAGCGCTTGGTACTGTAGGAGCGAGCTTGCTCGCGAAAAATCTGAGGGCACAGCGGGGGGTCAGGTTTCCATCGTCATCGTTGACGACCCTCGCGAGCAAGCTCGCTCCTACAGAAGCGGGGCCTTAGCGGTCGCGATAGTGATGCTTATTCTTGCGATGCCCATAAGCATGCCCGCGCCCGCGATGATCATCGCGGTCATAACGGCGGTTATCGCCCCCACGGTAACGACGATCATCGTTATCGCTCTTGTTGCCCATGTAGTTGCCCAGCGCGCCACCGGCACCGCCGCCGGCTGCTGCGCCGATCAGGCTGCCGGTGCTGCCGCCAACACTGCGGCCCACCACGTTGCCGCCGGCTGCGCCCAATGCGCCGCCAATGGCTGCTTCGCCACGGCTGCGTTTGTCTGCGCCGACCGCACTGCCGCCTGCGCCACCGAGGGCCGCACCGATAGTCGAACCGGTGTTACCGCCCAACTGCTGACCTACGACCGAACCTAAAACCCCGCCCAATGCGCCGCCCACACCGGCTTCGGTGGTGCCACCGGCCATGGCTGCGCCACTGACCAGGCCAAGGGACAACAAGAGAATCGAGGAGAACTTCATAGAGGAACCTCAAGAGGATGACGGCGCGATCCTGAGGTTGTATCGAGACGGTGACAATCGAAACCCGACCAGTGGTATAGGTTGTATACAATTATCTAAGTTGCTGTTTTTTATACGGAACTTAAGTCGATTTTTCGAGTCTTTAGTTACTTGGGAACGGCCGCTTTTATGCAAAAGCGGCCTTTTTTGTGTCTGTGAAAAAGCTTGGGGTGCTTCCTGTGGCGAGAGAGCTTGCTCCCGTTGGGCTGCGCAGCGGCCCCAAAATTTTTACGGGCGCTACGCACCCGAACGGGAGCAAGCTCCCTCGCCACAATGAGGTGTTGCTTAGGCCGACTTCGCCATGATCAACCCGGTCGCACTCGCTGCCTCCAACCGAATCGCCACGAATTTCGAGGTTGGCGTATGGCTGCCATCACCAGTGCTCTCCAGCGGCACCAGCGGGTTCACTTCCGGGTAATACGCCGCAGCCTGCCCAGCCGGAATATCAAACGCCAGCAAGGTAAAGCCCTTCACCCGACGCTCGCGCCCGTCATCCCAGATCGACACGATATCGGCCTTCTGCCCCGGCTTGAAGCCCAGACGGATGATGTCGGCTTCGTTGACGAACAGCACATCGCGCTGGCCCTTGACCCCACGATAGCGGTCATCCAGGCCATAAATGGTGGTGTTGTACTGATCGTGAGAACGCATCGACTGCATGATCAGGTCCGGCAACTGCCCGGTGTTGCGGGTGCGTTCGTGCACCAGGTCTTTGGGCAGGATGTTCGCACGGAAGTTGGCGCGGCCCGACGGTGTGTTCCAGCGACGTGCACCGGCTGAGTTGCCGAGGTAGAAACCGCCCGGGTTTTTCAGGCGTTCGTTGAAGTCCTTGAAGCCCGGGATGGTGTCGGCGATCAGGTCGCGAATGCGGTCGTAATCGGCCATCAGCCAGTTCCAGTCCACCGGCTTGCTACCCAAGGTCGCAGCGGCAATACCGGCCACAATCGCAGGCTCGGATTTCATCTGCTTCGACAGCGGCTGCAGCTGGCCATTGGACGCGTGGACCATGCTGAACGAGTCTTCCACGGTCACTGCTTGCGGGCCTTCGGCCTGGATGTCGATGTCGGTACGGCCCAGGCACGGCAGGATCAGTGCGTCCTTGCCGTGCATCAGGTGGCTGCGGTTGAGCTTGGTGCTGATCTGCACGGTCAGGTCGCAATTGCGCAGGGCTTCAAAGGTGCGCGGGCTGTCCGGTGTGGCTTGGGCGAAGTTGCCACCCAGGCCGATAAACACTTTGGAGCGGCCTTCGAGCATGGCGTGAATTGCTTCCACCACGTTGTGGCCATTGTCGCGCGGTACCTGGAACTGGAAGCGACGCTCCAGGGAATCGAGGAACGCCACTGGTGGCCGTTCGTTGATGCCCATGGTGCGGTCGCCCTGCACGTTACTGTGGCCACGCACGGGGCACAGGCCTGCGCCTGGGCGGCCGATGTTGCCGCGCAGCAGCATCAGGTTGGCGATTTCCTGGATGGTCGGCACCGAATGGCGATGCTGGGTGATGCCCATCGCCCAGCACATGATCACGTTTTTGCCTTTGGCGTACATGCGCGCCGCTTGCTCGATCTCCACCAGGGTCAGGCCGGACTGCTCGACGATTTCATCCCATGAGGTGTCGTCGATCTTGCCCAGGTAATCCAGCACGTTGGCGGTGTGTTCGTTGAGGAAGTCGTGGTCGAACACGGCTTCTTTCCCTTCAGCCTGGGCCTGGCGTTCCCACAGCAGCAGGAATTTGGCCATGCCGCGCAGGATGGCCATGTCGCCACCCAGTGCCGGGCGGAAGTAGGCGGTGTTGGTCGGCTTGTCGCCGTTGGTGAGCATTTCCAGCGGGTGTTGCGGGTGCTGGAAACGTTCCAGGCCACGCTCTTTCAGCGGGTTGATGCACACCACCTGGGCGCCGCGTTTCACGGCTTCGCGCAGTGGCTCCAGCATCCGTGGGTGGTTGGTGCCGGGGTTTTGGCCCCAGACGAAAATTGCGTCTGCATGCTCGAAGTCATCGAACGTCACGGTGCCTTTACCCACACCCACGCTTTGCGCCAGGGCGACGCCGCTGGCTTCGTGGCACATGTTCGAGCAGTCCGGGAAGTTGTTGGTGCCGTAGGAGCGCACGAACAGTTGATACAGGTAAGCCGCCTCGTTGCTGGCCCGGCCCGAGGTATAGAACTCGGCCATGTCCGGGTTTGGCAGTGCGTTGAGGTGCTTGCCGATCAGGTCGAAAGCCGACTCCCAGCTAATGGGCTTGTAGCGGTCGGTTTCGGCGTCGTAGCTCATCGGCTCGGTCAGGCGGCCCTGATATTCCAGCCAGTAGTCGCTCTGCTCCAGCAGCGCGCTGACGCTGTGCTTGGCGAAGAATGCCGCGTCGACCCGGCGCTTGGTGGCTTCCCAGTTGACCGCCTTGGCGCCGTTCTCGCAGAACTTGACCATGCCGCTTTCCGGCGAGTCGCCCCAGGCGCAGCCCGGGCAGTCGAAGCCGCCGTTCTGGTTGGTCTTGAGCATCATGCGGATGTTTTTCAGCGCGTTGTCGCTGGTCAGCCAGGCTTGCGCCACGCTGATCAGTGCACCCCAGCCACCGGCCGGGCCTTTGTAGGGCTTGTAGCGCGGGGTTGGTTTGTCGTCGGCTTGGTGATGAGTGCTCACGCTTGATTCTCCATCGCAGGGCTATAGACCCGCGGCGCACTTTTCTGCGGCAGGTGGATGAGATTGAGGTTGTGCCGGCGGGCCCATTGCAGGGCCAGGCCGGTGGGTGACGACAGGCTGACCAGGGTCTGGATGCCGGCGCGCAGTACTTTCTGGATCAGTTCGAGGCTGCAGCGACTGGTGACAATCGCCAGGCCGCCGTCGGTCGGAATCTTTTGGCGGATCAGCGCGCCGATCAGCTTGTCGAGGGCGTTATGCCGGCCAATGTCTTCACGGCCCAGCAGCAATTCGCCCTGATTGTTCATGAACACCGCCGCATGCACCGCGCCGCTGTATTGGCCCAAGGGCTGGAACGCGCTGATGCGTTGGCGCAGGCCGTCCAGCCATTCGGCAGGCGGCAAAGGCGCGCCGGGCAGCACCTTGAGGTTGGGCAGTGCCTGTTCCACGGCTTCCACACCGCATAGGCCACAGCCGCTGGTGCCAGCCAACTGCCGGCGCTGCTGCTTCATATTCCAGAAGGCGCGGCTGGAAATCTGCACCTGGGCGTATTGGGTCGAGCCCGAGCCGCTGATTTTCAGGTCATAAATGTCGCTAACGTCTTCGATAATGCCGCTACCGATGCTGAAGCCGAGAATAAAGTCTTCAAGGTCGGTGGGCGTCACCAGCATCACCGCCTGGCTGATGTCGTTATAGGCAATCGCCAACGCCACTTCCTCGGCGAGCGCGGTGCTGGCCGATTCGGTGTGTTCGAGATTACAAAACTGGTAGCTCTGGCTGGCGGCGGGCGCGGGCGTTTCAAGGGCGGGCGCCGCGCAGACTGGGCGCTGGGCGTTCATTGGGCATTACCACCGGGAGTATTCAGCTGTAAGACTAGGCGCGACAAAGGGTCGCGTCTAATCGTCAGTACTGATCTACCGATAGATGCCGTCGATCAAGGCTCCAGTAGCGATTTCTGGTACAGCGCAAAACACGCTTCCGCCAGCGCCGAGCGTGGTGCGCTACGCCGCATGATCAGCCCCAGGCGGGCCAAAGTGTGAGCATCTTCAATGGGTTGCAGCCGCAGGTGCTCGGTGAGGGCATCAAGGCCGCCGTCCAGGGGCATCACCGCGCAGCACAGCCCGCCATGCACGGCTTGTAACAATTGATGGACGGCATCCGTCTGCAACAGCGGCTGCGGGTTGAGGCCGCGGCTGTGGAAGTTGTGGTCGATGGACTGGCGAAAGTGCATGCCGCTGGTGAGCATTCCCAGGGGCAGTTCGATCAGCGCTTCCCAGCTCAGGGGCTTGTCGCCGAAGCTGAAGAACCGTTGGTCGTACAGCAGGCCCATGCGGGTTTCGCCCAGGGCCAGGGAGTCGAAACGCTCGGCGTCCAGGCGCTCCAGGTATGACACGCCGAGGTCCAGGCGGTTGCTGGCCAGTTGTTCGAGGATTTGCTCGGAGCTTAACGCTGACAATTCGAAGCGCAGGCTTGGGTGTTCCTTATGCAGCTTCTGCATCAACGCCAGCGGATCAAAACTGGACAGCGGCACCACGCCCAGGCGCAACGTACCCACCAGATTACCGCGACAGGCCGCCGCCTCGGCCTGCAAACCGTCATACGCCGCCAGCACCGTACGCGCCCAGGCCAATACGCGCTCACCCGGAGCGGTAAAACCTTCGAAACGCTGGCCGCGATTGACCAATGGAAGATCTAACTCTTCCTCCAGGCTGCGCAGGCGCATCGACAGGGTCGGCTGGGTGATATGGCAGCGTGCCGCTGCCTGGCCGAAGTGACGGGTTTCGTCGAGGGCGATGAGGAATTTCAGCTGTTTGATGTCCATCTTCGCTCCAGGGCGTGGTCCAGGCGGGGATTCTAGCGCGTTTGGGGTTGGGGCCAGGAACGGTAGGAATTATCCGGTCTTTGGACGGGCAGGAACCCAATTCTGCAGGACTGGTCTAGTCTTTTGCATCTGGAATTCATATCCCAAGGAGAGCGCACCATGAGTATTTTTAGTTTTGTTAAGGAAGCGGGCGAGAAGCTGGTCAAGCTGTTGACGCCGGGTAATGCCAACGCCAGTGAAGATCTGAAAAAGCATATTGAGGATGTAGGGCTGGGTAACCCGAACGTTCACGCTACCGTCGAGGGTGACAAGGTCACGATTTCCGGTGAGGTGGCGACGCAGGAAGAGAAAGAAAAAATCATCCTGGCGGCAGGCAATATTGCCGGTGTTGCGAGCGTTGAGGACCAGATCACCGTGTCCGGTCCGGTTGTCGCTGCGGCCCGCTTTGTTGTGGTGAAAAAGGGCGACACCCTGAGCGCGATTTCACTGGCGGTGTATGGCAACGCCAACCAGTACAACAAAATCTTCGAGGCCAACAAGCCGATGCTTAAAGATGTGAACAAAATCTACCCAGGGCAGACGCTGCGTATTCCTGAGTAATACGCGGACTAAATGTGGGAGCGGGCTTGCTCGCGAAAGCGGTGGATCAGTCAATATATTCAGTGGCTGACACACCGCCTTCGCGAGCAAGCCCGCTCCCACATTGGATCTTCAGCGTTGTTACAAACCTACAATCAACTCCCTGTACTCCCCAACCGCCGCAAACTCCGCCGTGTCCTTAGGCCCCTTCCGGCTGTCCGGTTCCTTCACCGCCAGCAAATGCCCCACGCCAAAATCCCGGGCGCTGCGCAGGATCGGCAAGGTGTCATCGATAAACAGGCTACGGGCCGGGTCGAAGGCGATGTCGGCGTGCAGGGCGTCCCAGAACTGCGGGTTTTCCTTGGCAAAACCATAGTCATGGGAGCTGATCAGCCGCTCGAAATAGGGCGCCAGCTCGATGCGTTCCAGCTTCAACGACAGCGAATCCCGATGGGCGTTGGTGATCAGGATCACCCGCTTACCCGCCTGTTTGATCGCCGCCAGGAAGGTATCGGCATCCGGGCGCAAGGCGATCAGGTGCGCGGTTTCCAGCTTGAGCTCCCGCACCGGGATCTTGAGTTCGGCGCTCCAGAAATCCAGGCAATACCATTGCAACTGTCCGGCGTTACGCTCGAACAGCGGCTGCAGTTCCATCTCGGCCATGGCCCGGCTCACGCCATGCAGTTCGGCATAGCGCTGGGGCAGGTGCTCCATCCAGAAATGGTTGTCGAAGTGCAGGTCGAGCAAGGTGCCGTCCATGTCCAGCAGGACGGTGTCGATGGCGTGCCAGGGCAATGGAGGCATAAAGAACACTCATGTAAGAAAAGATATCCGACACAGACAATCGGAAAAGCCACGGTATAGTAACCCGATCACGCCAAGGAGCCGCTCATGCGCCAGAAACCCACCGTCCTCGCCCGCGAAATAGTCGCCAGTAGCCGTTTGTTCCGCGTGGAGGAAGTGCAATTGCGCTTTTCCAATGGCGTGGAGCGGACCTACGAGCGCCTGGTGGGCAGAGGCGCCGGTTATGGCGCGGTGATGATCGTGGCAATGATCGACGCGGACCATGCGCTGCTGATCGAAGAATATTGCGGCGGCACCGACGAGTATGAACTGTCATTGCCCAAGGGCTTGATCGAGCCGGGCGAAGACGTGTTGGCGGCGGCCGACCGAGAGCTCAAGGAAGAGGCCGGGTTTGGCGCCCGCCAATTGGAACACATCACCGAGCTTTCGCTGTCTCCCGGCTACATGAGCCAGAAAATCCAGGTGGTGCTGGCCACTGAGCTGTATGAAGAACGCCTGGAAGGCGACGAGCCGGAGCCGATGCGCGTCGACCGGGTCAACCTGCGGGAGCTCTCGCAGTTGGCGCAAAACGAGCAGTTTAGCGAGGGCCGCGCCTTGGCGGCGCTGTATCTGGTGCGCGACTTGTTGACTCAACGTGGAGCGTTCCAGCCATGAGCGAACTGTTCCTGGGTCACCCGTTTATTGCCCCTGTGATTGAATTGGCCCGCCAGGCCGGTGAGGTCATCCTGCCGTATTGGCGCGCTGATGTTGCCGTGACCACCAAGAGCGATGATTCACCGGTCACCGCCGCCGACCTGGCCGCCCACCATCTGATCCTCGCCGGGCTCACCGCCCT
Source organism: Pseudomonas sp. K2I15 (assembly GCF_002204795.1). GTDB lineage: Bacteria > Pseudomonadota > Gammaproteobacteria > Pseudomonadales > Pseudomonadaceae > Aquipseudomonas. The sequence goes on along the minus strand of NZ_NIXO01000020.1, from coordinate 63,445 downwards.
GGACCCGAGCATTCCGGTGCTGTCTGAAGAAGACGCGGATATCGACCAGAGCGTGCGCGCCGGTTGGCAGCGCTGGTGGTTGGTGGACCCGCTGGATGGCACCAAGGAGTTTATCTCCGGCAGCGAGGAGTTCACCGTCAACATCGCCTTGATCGAACAGGGACGGGTGGTGTTCGGCGTGGTGTCGATGCCTACCAGTGGTCGTTGCTACTTCGGTGGCGCAGGGCTGGGCGCCTGGCGCTCCGATGTGAGTGAGCCGCCCAAGCAGATTCAGGTGCGCCAGACGCCAGCGGCGGGCGAAGCGTTTACGGTGGTTGCCAGTCGTCGGCATACCAGCCCGGAGCAGGATCGTCTGCTGGCGGGCTTGAGTGCGGGATTGGGCGAGCTGAAGCTGGCGAATATCGGCAGCTCGTTGAAGTTTTGCTTGTTGGCTGAGGGCAGCGCCGATTGTTATCCGCGCCTGGCGCCGACCTCGCAGTGGGACACGGCGGCGGCACAGGGCGTGCTGGAAGGGGCGGGCGGTGAAGTGCTGGAGCTGAATGGACAACCATTCAGTTATCCGGCGCGGGAATCACTATTGAATCCGTTCTTTTTGGCATTGCCGGCCAAGGCCGAATGGCGCGAACGGTTGCTGACCCTGGCTCGTTCTTAGACACAGCACCGATCAAAAATGTGGGAGCGGGCTTGCTCGCGAATGCGGTGGATCAGCCAATACATCTGGTGACTGACACACTGCCTTCGCGAGCAAGCCCGCTCCCACATTTGTTAGGTGTGCAGGACATACTGCCCGGTAAAGGTCACGGCCCGCTCTTTACTGTCCTCATTGACGATCCACGTCTCCAGCGCCAACCGCGCCCGGCCATAACGCTTATAGGTCGCCACAAACCGCTTCCACACCTTCTCTTCCGGTGCCTGGCAAACCACCACCGCATCCCGCGTCACCGGCAGCGGATAACTGATCTGCCCTTCCTGAATCACGATGTGCCCGTCTTCGATCCCTTCCTCACGCAACTGCAAATGCAGCCAGCCCCAGCCCGCCAGCACGGCACCGCAATACAGGCTGCCGCCAAACATGGTGCTCTTGTGGTTGATGTTGGCGCCGAGCGGCAAGCGCAGTTGCAGTTGCCGGTCCTGCCAGTCGAGCACCTTGAGGCCCATTTCCCGGGTCAGGGGAATGTCGTGGTGAAGGATCGATTCCAGGTAACGGCTATCGCGACTCATGGTGGCCTCGTGGCAGGGGGGAAAAGGTCATTCGTCGTCAGCGTGGCTGTTGCCGCTGTCGGCGAAATTCAGTCCGTGCTTGCGCAGTTTGTCGTGCAGGGTTTTACGCGGCACGCCCAGTGCCTCGGCGAGGCTGCGCATGGAGTTGTGGGTGCGTGCCAGCTCTGCGGCGATCAGGCTTTTTTCGAACTGTTCGACCTGCTCGCTTAAACCGCCGGGCGTGCTGGTCAGGACGCCAGCCGATGGATTGTCTTGGGTGCTGTCCAGCGCCAGTTCCAGGCCCAGGGCAAAACGTTCGGCGGCGTTTTGCAGCTCCCGCACATTGCCCGGCCAGCTGTGACGCAACAACAGCGCGCGTTGCCCCGGTTGCAGCTCTTTCATCGGCAGCCCGTGGCGGGTGCTGGCCTCATCGGCAAAGTGCTGGAACAGCATCAGCGCATCCTCGCCTCGCTCGCGCAGTGGCGGAATACGCAGCGGTGCGACGTTGAGGCGGTAATACAAGTCGGCCCGGAAGCGCCCTTGGTCGGCAGACTGGCGCAGGTCTTCCTTGGTGGCGGCAATGATGCGGATATCCAGCGGGATCAGTTGATTGCCGCCCAGTCGCTCCACCACGCGCTCCTGCAACAGGCGCAGCAGCTTGACCTGCACATCCAGGCTCATGCTTTCGATTTCATCAAGGAATAGCGTGCCGCCGTTGGCAAATTCAAATTTGCCGATGCGCCGCTTCTGGGCCCCTGTAAAAGCCCCTGGCTCATGCCCGAACAACTCGCTTTCCACCACCGACTCAGCCAGGGCACCGGCGTTGATCGCCACAAACGGGCCTGCGCGGCGGTTCGACAGGTCGTGCAGCGCGCGCGCCACCACTTCCTTGCCGGCGCCGGTTTCGCCGAGGATCAGCACGTCGGCCTTGGTTGCCGCCAGCGCACCAATCTGCTCGCGCAGGCGCAGCATCTGCGGTGAGTGCCCCACCAGGCGCGTGCTCAATTGCTGACGGTCGCTGAGGGCCAGGCGCAGGCTGCGGTTGTCCAACACCAGGCGGCGCAGGGCCAGGGCACGGCGCACGCTGTCGAGCAGGGCGTCGCTGGCGAAGGGTTTTTCCAGGAAGTCGTAGGCGCCGGTCCGCATGGCCTGCACTGCCAGCGGCACGTCGCCGTGGCCGGTGATCAGCAGCACCGGCAGCTCCGGGTCTTGGGCGTGGAGTTCCCTCAGCAGCTCCAGGCCGTCCATGCCGGGCATGCGGATGTCACTGACGACGACTCCCGGCCAATCCCGGGACAATTGCGCGGTCAGCCCCTGGGCTTCGCCAAGGGTCAGGACTTTCAGCCCGGCCAGGTCCAGGGTCTGGCACAGGGCCTGACGCAGGTGTGGATCATCGTCGATCAACACCACCTGAATCTGGTTATCAATACTCATACACTGCGGTCCTCGGACGGTTGCAGACTGACACCCGGAGCCCCGGCGCGCAGTTTCAAGGTTAACAGTGCGCCACCTTCCTTGTGGTTGGCGAACAACAGTTCACCGCCAAAGGCGCGCATCAGGGTGTCGCAAATCGCCAGGCCCAACCCCAGGCCCTGGGTGCGGGTCTTGGTGGTGTAGAAGGGCTCGCTGGCACGGCCCAGGGCTTCCATGCAGAAACCCGGGCCGTTGTCGCGAATGTACAGGTTGACGCCCTGTTCAGTGGTTTGGGCACTCAACCAGAGTTTGCGCGGCGGGCCTTTTTCAGTCAGGGCGTCGAGGGCGTTGGCCAGCAGGTTGCCCAGCACCTGGCGCAGGCGGGTTTCGCCGGCTGCGACCCACAAGGTTGCTTCGGGCAGGTCGCGGATCAGTTCCACCTCCATTGCCCGACGTCGTTTGGCCAGCAGCGCCAGCGCATCGTCCAGCGCCGGTTGCAGGGCCACGCTTTCCGGCGCATGCCGGTCGCGCCGGGCGAAGGCGCGCAAGTGGGCGATGATTGAGGCCATGCGCCCGGTCAATTCGCTGATCAGCTTGAGGTTGCCACGGGCGTCGTCGGTGCGTTGGTGATCGAGCAAAATCTCGGCGTTTTCTGCGTAGCTGCGAATCGCCGCCAGCGGCTGGTTGAGTTCATGGCTGATGCTCGCCGACATGGTGCCCAGCGCCGACAGTTTGCCAGCCTGCACCAGGTCATCCTGGGCGCGCACCAGTTCCTGCTGGGCGTGTTCGCGCTCCAATACTTCCTGTTTCAGGCGCCGGTTGAGGCCTTCCAGGTCGCTGGTTCGCTCGATCACGCGCATTTCCAGCTCGCGGCGGGCCTTGGCTTCGAAGGCGATGCGCTCCAGGTAATGGCGACGGCGCTGCATCATCAGGCCGAGCAACAGCATCACCACCAGCAAGGTGGCGCCACCCACGGCGACCACGGTGCGCACCGGGCGGCTGATCAAGGTGCGTGGTGCGAGAATCTCGACCTTCCAGCCGGTCTCGGCAATGTCGGTGGCCTGGCGCACCCAGGCGGTGGAGCTGAGGTTCAGCGGCTGCGGGTCGCGGGTCGGGTAAGGCTGGATGGCAATGATGGCCTGGCGTTCTTCGTCGGTCAGCCGCCGGGTGGCGCGAAAGCGCCATTGGGGGCGCGAGGTCAGGATCACCACCCCGTTGTGATCGGTCACCAGCAGTTGTTCGGGTGTGTTGCCCCACAGGCTTTCGGTGTGGTCCAGGTCGACCTTGACCACCAGCACGCCGATGATTTTTTCGCCATCGCGCACGGCGGCGGCGAAGAAGTAGCCGCGCTTGGCCGAGGTGGTGCCCAGGCCGAAGAAGCGGCCCAGGCGCCCGTCCATGGCTTCACTGAAGTACGGGCGAAAGGAAAAATTACGCCCGACGAAGCTGTCCTGCTTGTCCCAGTTGGACGCGGCCAGCGTTTTGCCGGTGGTGTCCATCAGGTACATCACTTCCACCCCGGCCTGGGCGGCGACGTCCTTGAGCAGGTGGTTGGCGTTGACCAGGTTGGTGCTGACGTGGGGCGCATCGATCGCGGTGCGCAGCGCCGGCAGGTCGCCGAGGATCTGCGGCAACACTTCGTAGCGGTGCAGGGTGCCCAGCAGGTTGGCGACGTACAGGTCCAGTGTCTGGCGGTTCTGCCCGGCCAGTTCGCTGCGGTAATAGCGCTCGGCCAAGTGCTCCAGCGGCCACAACAGCGGTGCCAGGCACAGCGCCAGCAAGGCCAGGCTGCGCCAGCGGGGTCTTCGCGGAAGGGGTGAAGTCATGGGAGTCGTGCGCCTGTGGGTACAGGCGCATTATGCCTAGTGCTGCTCTGCAAGACACTCGCGCAATGCGTCGTGCCACTGCGGCTGCGAGACGTGCCACTGTTGCTGCAGGCGGCTGCAATCCAGACGCGAGTTCAGCGGGCGCTTGGCCGGGGTTGGATAGGCGCTGGAGGGAATTGCTTCCAGTTCGGCGCAAGCCTTGCCTTCGATGCGCAATTGCTCACCGATAGCCTGTGCGAAGCCGAACCACGAGGTCTCGCCTTGGGCGGTGAGGTGATAGACACCCCAATCCCCGGCCTGGCCCGCTTGCCAGTGTTCGATAAGAGCACGGGTGCTGTTGGCGATGGTTCCGGCCCAGGTCGGTGCACCGATTTGATCGGCGACGATGCGCATCTGCGGCTTTTCCTGCAGCAGGCGCTGCATGGTCAGCAGGAAATTTTTGCCGTGGGTCGAGTAGACCCAACTGGTGCGCAGAATCAGGTGCTCACCGCCGACTGCTGCGATAGCTTGTTCACCCGCCAGCTTGCTCGCGCCGTAGACGCCCAGCGGGTTGGTGGCGTCGCCCTCGTTGTAGGGCGCGGCCTTGCTGCCGTCGAACACGTAGTCGGTGGAGTAGTGGATCAGCGGAATGCCCAGCGCCTTGGCTTCCTCGGCAAAAATGCCGGGTGCGGTGGCGTTGATGGCGAAGGCCACGTCCGGCTCGCTTTCCGCTTGATCGACGGCGGTGTGGGCGGCGGCATTGATGATCAAGCCCGGACGATGGGCACGTACTTGCTGGCGGATCTGCTCGGGATGCGTCAGGTCCAGCTGGTCACGGCCCAGCACGATCAGCTCGCCCAGGCCCTGGAGCCGCAGTTGCAGCTCCCGGGAAACCTGGCCGTGTTGCCCGCTGATGAGGATTTTCAAGGGCGCACTCATGGGAACAGATCAGCTTCTTGCAGGCTCTTGCCCACCAGGTCCTTGGCGGACAGTTGCGGCGCCTCGGTCAGTTCCCAGTCGATGGCCAGCGTCGGGTCGTTCCAGAGGATGCTGCGCTCGGCGCTCGGCTGGTAGTAATCAGTCGTCTTGTAGAGGAACTCGGCGTAGTCGCTCAGCACCACAAAACCATGGGCAAAACCTTCCGGTACCCACAACTGGCGATGGTTATCGGCGCAAAGCCGCACGCCCACCCATTGCCCGAAGTTGGGCGAGCTGCGACGAATGTCGACGGCCACATCCAGCACTTCGCCGGCGGTGACGCGCACCAGTTTGCCCTGGGTATGTTCAAGCTGGTAATGCAGGCCGCGCAGCACGCCTTTTTGCGAGCGCGAGTGGTTGTCCTGCACGAAGTCACGCTTGAGCCCGGTGGCCTCTTCGAAGGCGCGGGCGTTGAAGCTTTCGTAGAAAAACCCGCGCTCGTCACCGAACACTTTCGGTTCGATGATCAGCACGCCTGGCAACGAGGTCTCGGTGGCTTTCATTTACGCTCCCCGACCAGTGAGTACAGGTACTGGCCGTAACCGGTCTTGCCAAAGTACTTGGCCCGCTCCAGCAAATGGTCGCGGTCGATCCAGCCGTTCTCGTAAGCGATTTCTTCCAGGCATGCCACTTTCAGGCCCTGGCGGTGCTCGATGGTCTGCACGTACTGGGAGGCCTCCAGCAGGCTGTCATGTGTACCGGTGTCGAGCCACGCGAAACCCCGCCCAAAACGTTCTACATGCAGGTCACCGCGCTTGAGATAGGCGTTGTTGACGTCAGTGATCTCTAGCTCGCCACGGGGCGATGGCTTGACCGCCTTGGCGATCTCGATCACGTCGTTGTCGAAGAAGTACAGGCCGGTCACCGCATAGCTGGATTTTGGCTTGGCCGGTTTTTCTTCGATGGACAGGGCTCGGCCTTGTGCGTCGAAATCGATTACACCGAAACGCTCGGGGTCGTTGACCCAGTAGCCGAACACGGTGGCGCCGGATGGCCGTTCGGCAGCGGTACGCAGTTGTTCGCCGAAGTGCTGGCCGTGGAAGATGTTGTCGCCCAGGATCAGGCACACCGGATCATCACCGATAAACTCTTCGCCAATCAAAAACGCTTGTGCCAGGCCGTCCGGCGACGGTTGTTCGGCATAGGTGAAGCGCACGCCAAACTGGCTGCCATCGCCCAGCAGGTTGCGGTATTGCGGCAGGTCCACCGGGGTGGAAATCAGCAGGATGTCCTTGATCCCGGCCAGCATCAGCACCGAAATCGGGTAGTAGATCATCGGCTTGTCATACACCGGCAACAGTTGCTTGGAAACGCCCAGGGTAATGGGGTGCAAACGGGTGCCGGAGCCACCGGCCAATACGATGCCCTTCATCATGCGATCAGATCCTTAAAGTCGGTGTTGCCCAGTCGTTCGCCCTGATAACTGCCGTCCTGGACCCTGCGGCACCATTCCAGGTTATCGAGGTACCACTGCACGGTTTTGCGCAGGCCGGTTTCAAAGGTTTCTTCGGGCACCCAGCCCAGCTCGCGTTCGATCTTGCTGGCGTCGATCGCGTAGCGCTGATCGTGGCCCGGGCGATCCTTGACGAAGGTGATCAGGTCGGTGAATTTCTCGACGCCCGCCGGGCGCTGTGGCGCCAGTTCTTCCAGCAGGCCGCAGATGCTGCGCACCACATCGATATTCTTCTGCTCGTTATGACCGCCGATGTTGTAGGTCTCGCCCACCACGCCTTCAGTCACTACTTTGAACAGCGCGCGGGCGTGGTCTTCGACGAACAGCCAGTCGCGCACTTGCAGGCCATCGCCATACACCGGCAACGGCTTACCGGCCAGGGCGTTGAGGATCACCAGCGGGATCAGCTTCTCGGGGAAGTGGAACGGCCCGTAGTTGTTCGAGCAGTTGGTCAGCAGCACCGGCAGGCCATAGGTGCGCTGCCAGGCGCGCACCAGGTGATCGGACGCGGCCTTGCTGGCGGAGTACGGCGAGCTGGGCGCGTAGGGCGTGGTCTCGGTGAACAGGTCATCGACGCCGTGCAGGTCGCCATACACTTCATCGGTGGAAATGTGGTGGAAGCGGAAGGCGCTTTTGGCCGGCTCTTCCAGCTTCTGCCAATAGGCGCGTGCGGCCTCCAGCAGGCTGTAGGTGCCGACAATATTGGTCTGGATAAAATCCGACGGGCCGTCGATGGAGCGGTCCACGTGGGACTCGGCCGCCAGGTGCATGATCGCGTGCGGCTCAAAGCGCGCCAGCACGGCGCTGACGGTGGCCTGGTCGATGATGTCGGCCTGGACGAACTCATAGCGGCTGTTGGACGCAATGCTGGTCAGCGACTCAAGGTTGCCGGCGTAGGTCAGTTTGTCCAGGTTAAGCACTTCGTGCCCGGTGTTTTGAATCAGGTGCCGGACCAGGGCGGAGCCGATAAATCCGGCGCCGCCGGTAATAAGAATGCGCATGTCGGAGGCCTTTTCCTTAGTCGGACATTAAGCAAATGGAGCATAGCTTGAGTTGTGGCGCGAGGTGGTGCAAGGGGCGATGGCAATTTGCGTGCCGAAACGCCGTATTCGAAGGGGTTGCGTAACGCCCGGCACAATGGCGATATAAGCGCCTGATAAAAAACAGGGGTCGTCACATGTTGCTCGCCACGTTGATTCATCGCGCCAGTCTGCCATGCCCACAAGTGGGGCCCGAGCCTGCGGCGCAGCTACTTGAGCAGCATTACGGCCTCGGCGGGGCGTTGCAGTCCCTCGGCAGCCAGCAAGACCTCAACTACCGCGTCGACAATGACCGTGGCCGTTTTGTGCTGAAAATCTGCCGGGGCGACTATGCCGCCGTTGAGTTGCAGGCTCAGCATGCCGCCCTCAAGCATCTGCAGGAACATTCGGATGTGCGGGTGCCCAAGGTGATCACGTCCCTTAATGGCGCAGACCTGCTGACCGAGACCGTTGCCGGGCAAACCGTGCACCTGCGGCTGCTGGACTACATCGACGGCCAGCCGCTGACCCACCTGCCTCATCTGGGGCACGAGGTGATCGCAGGCTTCGGCGAGCTCTGCGGGCAGATGAGCCTGGCGCTGGCGGGCTTCGAACATCCGGGTTTGGAGCGCACCCTGCAATGGGACCCGCGCCATGCCCTTGAGCTGATCACCCATCTGCTGTCGACCCTCGAAAATCTCCCGCATCGGGCCGTGCTTGAGCAAGTGGTCGAGCAGGTGGAGCGCCGCGTGCGGCCTTTGGCCGATCGCCTGCCGTGGCAGGCCGTGCACATGGACATCACCGATGACAACGTGGTCTGGCAGCGCGACGCCCAGCGGCATTGGCAGATCCAGGGCGTGATCGACTTCGGCGACCTGGTGCGCACCTGGCGCATTGCCGACCTGTCGGTGACCTGCGCGGCACTGCTGCACCATGCCGAGGGCGATCCGTTCGCCATCCTGCCGGCGATCCAGGCGTGCCACGCGGTCACCCCGTTGCAGCACGAAGAGTTGCAGGTGCTGTGGCCGCTGATCGTCGCGCGGGCTGCGGTGTTGGTGCTCAGCAGTGAGCAGCAGCAGGGCCTGGATCCAGATAACGCGTACCTGCTGAAGAACGCCGAGCATGAGTGGGAAATTTTCCACGTGGCCACCTCGGTGCCCTTCGAACTGATGGAGGCGGCGATCCTGAGCTGTGTCGGTGCCGAGTTGCCGCCCATTGCCGGCGAAGGCTTTGCGCCTTTGTTACCGGGGTTGGTTGGGCGTGAGTTCGCGCTGATCGACTTGGGTGTACTCAGCCCGCATTTCGAAGCGGGGAATTGGCAGCAGGCAGGTATTGATCGGCGATTGTTGGAGGAGGCGGCCCTGGTGCATGGGCTGGCAGCCAGTCGTTATGGTCAATATCGGCTGTCCCGTACCCAGCCTGACAGCGCTGGTGAACCGGACACGTTCCCCCTTCACGTCGAGCTGCACATGCCGCTGGGCGCTACGGTGGAAGCACCGTTCGCCGGCACCTTGCGCTACGCCGCCGACGGCCTGCTGTGCCTGCACAGCGAGCAGTTGAGTGTTCGGTTGTGGGGCGTGAAAGCTTTGTTGCAGCACGGTGCTGCGGTGGTTAAAGGCCAAGTGCTCGGCGAAGTTGCCGCGCCGCTGACGGTACAACTGTGCCGCGCCGAGCTTGAGCCGCCGCTGTTCTGCACGCCTTCCCGGGCGCCAGCATGGCAAGCGCTCTGCCCATCCCCGGCCACTTTGCTGGGGCTGGCCTGCGACGCCGAGCCGGAGCTGGACCCTGTTGCCCTGCTGGCCCGGCGCGACGCGAGTTTCGCCCGCTCGCAGAAGCACTACTACGTCGACCCGCCGCGCATCGAGCGCGGCTGGCGCAACCACCTGATCGACATGCAGGGCCGCTCCTACCTCGACATGCTCAACAACGTCGCGGTGCTCGGCCACGGTCACCCACGCATGGCCCAGGTGGCGGCGCGGCAATGGTCGCTGCTCAACACCAACTCACGCTTCCATTACGCGGCGATTGCCGAGTTCTCGGAGCGGTTGCTGGCGCTGGCGCCGGACTCCATGGACCGGGTCTTCCTGGTCAACAGCGGCACCGAAGCCAATGACCTGGCGATTCGCCTGGCCTGGGCCTACAGCGGCGGGCGCGACATGCTCAGCGTGCTGGAGGCTTATCACGGCTGGTCGGTGGCGGCGGACGCGGTGTCGACCTCGATTGCCGACAACCCCCAGGCCCTGAGTAGTCGCCCGGACTGGGTGCACCCGGTGACCGCGCCCAACACCTATCGCGGCGAGTTTCGCGGGCAAGACAGCGCGCCCGACTACGTGCGCAGCGTGGAACACAACCTGGCGAAAATCGCCGCGCAGAACCGCCAGTTGGCGGGCTTCATTTGTGAGCCGGTGTATGGCAATGCCGGCGGGATTTCCTTGCCGCCCGGCTATTTGCAGCAGGTGTACGCCCTGGTTCGGGAGCAAGGCGGCGTGTGCATCGCCGATGAAGTGCAGGTGGGTTACGGCCGCATGGGCCATTTCTTCTGGGGTTTTGAAGAACAGGGCGTGGTGCCCGACATCATCACCATGGCCAAGGGCATGGGCAACGGCCAGCCGTTGGGCGCGGTGATCACCCGTCGGGAAATTGCCGAGGCGCTGGAGGCTGAGGGTTACTTCTTCTCGTCCTCGGGAGGCAGCCCGGTCAGTTGCCGCATCGGCATGGCGGTGCTGGACGTGATGGAGGAAGAAAAGCTGTGGGAAAACGCCCAGGTGGTAGGCGGGCATTTCAAGGCCCGGCTGGAGGCGTTGGTCGAACAGCATCCATTGGTGGGCGCGGTGCATGGTTCCGGGTTCTACCTGGGGCTGGAATTGGTCCGCGACCGGCAAACCCTGGAACCGGCCACCGAAGAGACCGCGCTGCTGTGCGATCGGCTGCGGGAACTGGGGATTTTCATGCAACCCACCGGCGACTATCTGAGCATCCTCAAGATCAAGCCGCCGATGGTCACCTCCCGGCGCAGTGTGGATTTCTTCGTCGACATGCTGGCTAAGGTGTTGGATGAGCAACTTTAACCGTTGGTCATAACTTCGATTGTTATCGGTAATAAAACGGTAATTTTTGGCCGGTATAGAAAAATCGTCTTTTAAGGTCGATTTTTATCCGATATAAAGGCGCCACGCTCATGCAGCCGCCCCAGGAGATTTTTCATGACCACTTTGCACAGCACCCCCCGCGCCGACGGCTTCCATATGCCTGCCGAATGGGCGCCACAGACCCAAACCTGGATGATCTGGCCTGAGCGCCCGGACAACTGGCGCCTGGGCGGCAAGCCGGCGCAGGCCGCCCACGTGGCGGTGGCCAAGGCCATCGCACGTTTTGAGCCGGTAACCGTAGCGGTCTCGGCCGGCCAGTACGAAAACGCCCGTGCGCGCCTGGACGTGCCGAATATTCGCCTGGTGGAAATGTCCAGCGACGACGCGTGGGTACGCGACACCGGGCCGACCTTCGTGATCAACAACAGCGGCGAAGTGCGTGGTGTGAACTGGGACTTCAACGCCTGGGGCGGCTTTGATGGCGGCCTGTATTCGCCGTGGAACCGCGACTCCCAGGTGGGCGGCAAGATCCTTGAGATTGAACGCAGCCCGCGTTATCGCACCGAAGGTTTTGTGCTGGAAGGCGGCTCGATTCACGTCGACGGCGAAGGCACCCTGATCACCACCGAAGAATGCCTGCTCAACCGCAATCGCAACCCGCACCTTCAGCGTGAGGAAATCGAAGCGGTGCTCAGCGCCAACCTGGCTGTGGATAAGATCATCTGGCTGCCGGATGGCCTGTTCAACGACGAAACCGACGGGCATGTGGATAACTTCTGCTGCTACGTGCGCCCGGGCGAAGTGTTGCTGGCCTGGACCGACGACCCGCAAGACCCGAACTACGCGCGCTGCCACGCCGCCATGGACGTACTGCAAAGCAGCACGGACGCCCAGGGCCGCTCGTTCACAGTGCATAAAATGCCGATCCCGGGGCCGCTGTACGCCACCGAGGAAGAATGTGCGGGCGTTGATCCGGTAGACGGCACCCAGGAGCGCAATCCCACCGTGCGTTTGGCCGGTTCCTACGTCAACTTCCTGATCGTCAATGGCGGCATCATCGCGCCGAGCTTCGACGACCCGCTGGACAGCCGTGCCAAGGAGATTCTGCAGAACCTGTTCCCGCAGCACGAAGTGGTGATGGTGCCTGGCCGCGAACTGTTACTGGGGGGCGGCAACATCCACTGCCTGACCCAGCAACAGCCGGCCCCGCACAAAAACTGAGTGCACTTGTAACAGCTCAGTGCCGGGTTAAACGGCAATCGGGCGCGTCGCAGTTTGCGCGCTCACAGCAAGCCCGCGGCCCGTCAGGTTCGTGGGCTTTTTTGTGCTTATGTGCCTACAAACCGGGCACATTGGCATAGCTCTTGTATCGCTGTTGCGACACAGAGCAGGGTGTATGACTAAGCGGTTCTGTCATAAACCTTGAGTAAGTTAGCCGCTCAAGCAGTCGGAGAGAGCGCTGAAATGAATGCCGATATCAACCTGATGTACACGCGCACGTTCCACCCTTTGCGGGTGAACAGTGACGCGATCCATGCGCTGGCGCTCTGGTTGAAGGAAAACGGTTCGAGGCAGATCAGGACGCCCGACCCGCGCCGGGTGATGAGCGAACGGTACCCGCTGGGGCTGTTCAGCGAGGATGAGGTGCAGGCGTTGTGTGAGTTGATGAAAAACTGACGACTGTTTTCAATGTTGCACTGAACCTTGTGGCGAGGGAGCAAGCTCCCTCGCCACAGAAAAGTGCGCTGCTGTTTAAAAACTGTACGTTCCGGTAACCACCAAGCTACGCGGGTCCCCAAACTGAATCTGCGCCGCACTCGTCGCCGACGCGTAGTACGTCTTGTCGCTGATGTTGTTCAGCGCCGCCCGCACATCCCATTCCTTCTGCCGGAACCCGGCCAGTGCATCCCAGCGGCCATAACCCGGTAACACCACGGTGTTGGCGTTATCCGCATAACGATCACCCACCAGCGTCAACCCGGTTTCCGCGTACCAACCCATCTCCGGTTTCCAGGTGACAAACAGGCTCGCATTACGCTTGGCCACGTCGCTGATGCGCTTGCCTTCAAAACCATTGTTGTCCTTCACCACCTTGGCGTCCTGCACGCCAACGCCACCGCGCAGGTACCAGTTGCCGACGATCTTGCCGGTAGCCGTCAACTCCACGCCACGGGAGCGCTGCTCGCCGCTGAGTACGGTGATGGTCGGGTCCAGCGGGTCACGGGTGCGGCGGTTGTAGAGTTCCAGTTCGTACACCGCCAGGGTGGTGCTCAGGCGCTCGTCGAGCCAGTCGCTCTTGACCCCGATTTCTTTCTGCTTGGTCAGCTCCGGGCTCAGGTCGTTGGCGTTGCCCGCCGCGTTGGGCGTGATGCCGATCAGGCCGCCGCCGGTCGGCGAGAAGGTCTTGCTCCACGAGGCATAGAACGAATGGTGTTCCAGCGGCGTCCACACCAGGCCCACGCGCGGGCTGGTGCTGTGGCTCACGACCTGTTCCGAGGCGTTGGTCAATTTGTTGGTGGACTCCACATCAAAGCGGTCATAGCGCAAACCGGCGAGCAGTTGCCATTGATCGTTCAGGCGCAGTTGGTCCTGCACATACAAGCCCTGGCTTTGCGCTTCGGTGTGACTGCTGCTGAATGCCGGAAGGCGACCGTAATGGCGCAGGTTCGGGTTGGGGTTGTACACATCCACGCTCGGCACAGCGGCGAGCGGAGCGCGATAGAGTTTCGGGTCACGGCGCTGGCTGCCCAATTCCACTCCGGTCAGCAAGCGATGCTCCAGGCCAAAGGTGGTGAAACCGCCTTCCAGCTCGACGTTGTTGAAGAGGTTGCGTGTGGTCAAGTCCTGCTGCCAGCGCTGGCGCCCGACCTTGTTGGTTTTTGGGTCGTAGCTGACGGCGTAGGTGTTATCGAAGTCGCTGTCGAGGGTGAACACGCCCAACGCATGGCGCAGTTGCCAGCTGTCGTTCAACTCATAGGCAAGCCGGGAGCGCAGGGATTGGGACTTGTCGTCGATGTAATCGCGCTTGTCACCATAAGTGGTGCCGCGGCTGACATCTGCCGGCCGCCCATTGGCCCCGGGAATGCCACGGTCTGGCGTACGGTTGTAGCGGCTGTATTCGTATTGCACCAGCCAGTTCAGGTCGGGGGTCAGTTGCCAGCTCATGGACGGCGCAAACAGCTGGCGATTGCCGCTGACGCCGTCGCGGAAACTGTTGTTGTCCTGGTTGCCCATGTTCAGGCGCAGGCTGATGTTGTCGGTGGGGTCGGTGCTGAGGTCGGCGTACAGGCTGCGCAAATCATTGCTGCCGCCTTGTGCCTCGATGCTGGAGGCGCGACCGGCCTGTGGAAGTTTGCTCACACGGTTGACGATGCCGCCCTGGCCGCCACGCCCATACAACACCGCCGCCGGGCCTTTTAGCACCTCAATGCGCTCGATGTTATGCAGGTCGCGCACGTATTGGCTGTCGTCGCGAATACCGTCCAGATAAAAGTCGTTGCTGGCATCGAAGCCGCGAATGCGCAAGCTGTCGAACCGCGTATCGGCGCCGCTGCTGACGTTGGGCACACCGCTCAAGGCCTGGCCCAGGTCATTGGTGCCGTAGGAACGCAGGCTCTCGGTTTTTACCGAATCGATGGCCTGGGGCACATAGCGTACGGGCGTGGCGGTTCGGGTGGCGGTGCTGGTTTCCTTGACGCGCGGGTCGTCTTCGTCAGCCTCGGCGCTCACGGAGGTTTGCGGCAGGACGGTCGCCGCGCCGGCAAATCCGGCAGACAGCAGTACAGAAAGCCCAAGGGTAATGGGCGTCAGGCGCAGGGCAGGCATCGGGGTGAGTATCCAAAAAGGGTGGGAGGATAAAAGTGCGTTAATGGTAATGCTTACTATTTGCGCAGGTTATCTATTCCTAAACCCAGCTTTCTGAAAAACTGTTACAGCGTATGTTTTACAGGGGTATTCGACCGATTCTCGAAACAGTCTGAAAGCCAATCCGGGGTTTTTCCCAACTGTGCGTAAGACTAATCTGCCGGGCATTAACGTCCATCGGAGCCCGTCATGTCGGCAACCACGCTTCACTACATTTACGACCCGCTGTGCGGTTGGTGTTACGGCGCCGAGCCGCTGCTGCACGCTGCCCAGGCTCTATTGCCGATCCAGTTGCACGGCGGCGGCATGATGACCGGCGCCAACCGCCAATCCGTATCGCCGCAGTTGCGTGACTACGTGATGCCCCACGACCGGCGCATCGCCGAGTACACCGGGCAACCGTTTGGCGAGGCGTATTTTGAAGGCCTACTGCGTGACCACGGTGCGGTGTTCGACTCAGCACCGCCGATCAGCGCGGTGCTGGCAGCAGAAAAAATCGCCGGTCGCGGCCTGGAACTGTTGGCGCGTTTGCAAACGGCGCACTACGTGGAAGGTCGTCGAATCGCCGATAACGACGTGCTGCTGAGCCTGGCCGAGTCTATCGGTTTGGATCCTCAAGTCTTCGACGACGCCTTCGGTGAAATCCTTGGCACAACAACTCAAGCGCACATCAAGGACAGCCGCCAATGGCTGGCAAAAATCGGCGGGCAGGGCTTTCCCACGTTGGCTCTGGAGCAGGATGGCCAACTGCAATTGCTCGACATCAGCCCCTGGCTAGGCAAGCCCGAAGCCTTTGCTGAGTGGCTGAGACAAACAGTCGCAATTTCGATTCAAGCCACTCAATCGAGTGCACCAATGTGTGGCCTGCAAGGCTGTGAGGATCCGAGAAGTGCTGGATAGAGCCTTCAGCGATGATGGCTCTTTAATGTTTCTTAGACTTTTTTAGCCTAAATACAGAAGATTCACGAAATTGACACACAGTTAAAGGCGCGGATAGGATTCGCCCCAACGCCTGTGGCTAACCGCCATGACTTCCCCCAATAAAAAAAGGCCCGCGGCATTTTTAGTCGTCCGCGGGCCTTTTTTATTGGGGGAAGTCGACACCAGAAAAGCAACACGGAGCCTGGTGTCACAGCGCGTACTCAACCAGTAATAAGGAATATAAGAAAATGTTGAAACAACGGATGGGGCTGATCGCTCTGGGGATTTTGAGCGCTACGCAAGCAATGGCTGACGACCAATCCCAATCAAAGGGTTTTGTTGAAGACAGCCACCTGAACATCGCGGCACGCAACGCGTACATCAGCCGCGACTACAAAAACGGCAGGCAAGACAAAGCCGAATGGGGCCAGGGCTTCATCGGCAAGTTCGAATCCGGCTTCACCCAAGGCACCGTCGGTGTGGGTGTGGACGTGATCGGCCAATACGCCATTCGCCTGGATGGTGGTAAAGGTCGCAGCGGCGCTGGCGGCATCAACTTCTTCAAGCAAGGCGACAGCGGCGAAGCTGCAAGCGACCTGGCCAAGGGCGGCGCAGCCGTCAAGGCGCGCATCTCCAACACCGTGCTGAAGTACGGTGACCAGATGCCAGCCGTGCCGGTCCTGCAATACGACAACTCCCGCCTGTTGTCCGAAACCTACACCGGTACTTCGATCGTTTCCAAAGAGATCGAAGGCCTGCAACTCGACGCGGGTCACTTCACCAAGGAAGCCCAAAAAGGCGCCGAAGGCAGCGACAGCGGCAACCTGAAAAGCATCAACTACCTGGGCGGTAGCTACAAATTCACCGAAAGCCTGTCGGCCGCGCTGTACGCCTCCGACATGCAGGACGTGCTGAAGAAGCAATACGTCAACGTCAACTACGTACTGGCCCTGCCAGAGAAACAATCGTTGACCTTTGACTTCAACGGCTACAAAACCAAGCTGGACAAGAGCTTCGCCCAACTGACCCAAGGTGATGCCGACGCCCGCGACAACAAAATCTGGAGCCTGGGCGCCACGTGGGCCGTTGGCCCGCACAGCTTCACCCTGGCCCACCAGCGCAGCACCGGTGACACCGGTTACCTGTACGGCGGCTACCGCAACAACACCAAGGACAGCGGCATCGGCGACGGTGGCAACACCATCCTGCTGGCCAACTCCTACTGGTCTGACTTCAACGGCAAGGACGAGCGCTCCTGGCAAGCAGGCTACGGCCTGGACTTCAGCGCGTTCGGCGTGCCTGGCCTGACCTACAACATCGCCTACGTGCGCGGCACCAACATTGACGACGGTTCCAACCGCGGCAGTGGCACCGAGCGTGAGATCTTCAACCAGTTCAAATATGTGGTACAGGCCGGCCCGGCCAAAGACCTGAGCCTGCGTGCCCGTGCGTCGTGGTTGCGCGTTTCCAACAACGCCAGCAACTACAACGTGGGTGGTAACGAGATCCGCCTGTTCGCCGACTACCCGATCAACGTTTTCTAATTGATCGCTCGTCGCGCCTGATTCCAGGCGATAAAAAAACCCCGACTGGTTCGGGGTTTTTTTATGCCTGCAATCAGGGCTTTATTGATTACACCGCGTTACTAATGAAGTACTCCGGCCCACCTTTATCCGCCTCAAGCAACCTCATAAATTGGCCTCACTGCCTGCCCACCCTACCGATGGGCAAGTCACTGGAGCCTTGCCATGCCATTTGTCAGCGTACGCATCACCCGCGACGGCGTTACCTCGGAGCAGAAAGCCCAGGTCATTGCCGAAATCACCGAAACCCTCGAGCGCGTTCTCAACAAACGCCCTGAGCTGACCCACATCGTCATCGAAGAAGTCGACACCGATAACTGGGGCTACGCCGGTATCACCACCACCCAATACCGCAAACAGCTCGCGGAAAACCCGTCATGAGCACGCCCGTCACCCTCTACTTCATCTCCGACGTGGTGTGCCCTGGGCGCCAACGCGCTGGAACAAGCCATCGAATTTTCCATATAGAGGTTTCATCATGAGCAACTCGAAAAAAGTCGTTGTGATTACCGGTGCATCCCAAGGCCTCGGCGCTGCTGCAGTGAAGGCCTACCGCGGGCTGGATTACCGTGTGGTTGCCACCTCCCGGTCGATCAAACCGTCGACCGATCCAGACATTCTTACCGTGGCCGGCGACATCGCCGACCCGGCCACCGCCGAGCGCGTCATCCGCGAAGGCGTGGCGCGTTTTGGCCGTATCGACAGCCTGATCAACAACGCCGGGGTCTTCGTCGCCAAACCCTTCACCAGCTACACCCACGAAGACTACGTGAACGTGTTGGCCGTGAACCTGAACGGGTTCTTCTACATCACCCAACTGGCGATTACCGAAATGCTGAAACAGGGCGCCGGGCACATCGTCAACATCACCACCAGCCTGGTGGACCACGCGATTGACGGCGTGCCGTCGGTGCTGGCCTCGCTGACCAAAGGTGGGCTGAACTCAGCGACCAAATCGCTGGCGATTGAATACGCCAAGCGCGGCATTCGGGTGAATGCGGTGAGCCCCGGGATTATCAAGACGCCGATGCATGGTGAAGAGACGCATGCGGCGCTGGGCAGCCTGCATCCGGTTGGGCATATGGGTGAGGCGCGGGATATTGCGCAGGCGATTGTGTATCTGGAATCGGCTGGGTTTGTGACGGGGGAAATTCTGCATGTGGACGGTGGGCAGAGTGCTGGGCACTAAGCGACGCAGTTGAACGAAAAACGCCCCGGAACGTGATGGTTCGGGGCGTTTTTTTGTGTGGCGGCTTCTAGCCAGGCACTCTAAAACAAACAACAAAGATCAAATGTGGGAGCCGGGCTTGCCCGCGATGGCGGTGGCCCAGCCAACACATCTACAACCTGACACACCTACTGATTATTGCCCGGCGACTCCAACACCTTCACCACATCATCAATCACCGCCTTGCCCATCTCCTGCAGATAGTGCGAAGCCCATGCGTAGCGGTCCGTATCCCGAATCATGGCCGCGTCCTCTGCCAACAGCTTGGCGACATGCAGCAAATCGGAGACGTGAGACAGCGCTTCCCGCAGGGAAACCCCGCTGTTAACGCGGAACAGAGGCTGGTCGGAATGAAAGGAAAAAGGGGTAACGCCGAGGGTAGTGAGGCCGGACGGATTTGGAGCGCTCATCGGTAAAACTCCCGTATCAAGTGAGAGCTACCACGTTCGTTCTCAGGCGAATGGGTGGCAGCTGTGCGCAGGCTGAGAACCGGAGATACAGGAACCCGGCAGACCCGAAGGTCTCCCACGCACAGCCGCCATTGCACGAAACTGCGGGCATAAAAAAACGCCTGCAAATCGTGATTGGTGGCGCTGTTGCGCCTGCATCATGTCGGGTTCTCAGGCCCGGTCGCTGAATTGGCAGCGACGAGGGGGAGGGTAGCGTGGTGGCGCGGGGGGCGCAACAGGGAGGAAAAATTTGCGTTCCGAACTATTTAGGTTTGCACTTCTTTTTAAGCAGTAGGTTGGGATCTACATCGATCGCTGTGATCTCAACTTGGTAGTTTAATCCACGAAGTATTTTTAGAGCGTTTTTTAACGTGACTTTAGAAAAGAATGGAAGTTCAAGAGGAAGATTTTTGGTCGTCGCAATTGCATATACTATTTTATAATCACCAGGGTTTGGTCTCAGTTCGGGGTCGATAAGCTTTATTGAGCTAGGTAGCTTTGAATTAAGTTTTTTCCTGAACTCTATGTCGCGGACGAATGCTTCTGCTGAAACACATCCTTGTGAAAATAGATGGCTCAATGTGCTGGAACTTCGGTAGTATTTTACATGTATTAGTTCGTTCCCGTTTTTAATGAGGTCGCAAAATTCTAGTTTGTCATAAATACCGCCTATTCTGATATTTTTCTTGTCAAGCAACTCAAATGCGGGATCGGATGTTAGTTTTAGATTATAATCTTCCTCTCTATCTTCGTCATAGCGTGGTAAAGGAGTGCTATACATAGTTATTGAGGAAAGGTGATCGTCTATTTTTTGCAGAAAACTTGTATTTACTTTGTACCATGTCGCGCTGCGTAAAATATAGCTTTCTCCGCTGTAAGTTATTTCAGCATAAAGGCATTTGTACGCAGGCCAGCTTTTAATAGATCTATATTGATGGTCGTTTATATGGACTTGTGTGTGTTTTAGCGCATCGACCGAAAGGGAGATTGATTTTGCGTTTAAATAGTCAATCAAGTCTTTTAGTTCTAATACAACGTGCCGCTCTGTACGGGAATACTGATCAAACGAGTAACCTAGCTGGTTTTCCCAATCAACGATTTCCGGTTCACCTAGCCAGAAACTATCTAAGTTAGATCCGTTCAAGAGGCTTTCAAGTTCGAGGTCAAGAATCTGGATGTCATCTAGGTCGCGCACCCTATTTATATTGTCAACCCATTCAAAAACCTCGGGCAATTTTTGATTATACCGGTTGATGGCTTCTTCGAGTAATTCACTTAAGTGATCGAGGTCTAAGGTTGAAATAACTGTAAATGCATCTCTTCCTGTGATGTGGGTGCCGAAAATATCTACGGTCGAGCAACCTGTAACCGTGGATAATATTTCTATTTCTGAGTCTATATGTAGGTCAAATATATCGACCTCTTTGGTGCTTTGTGTTCTCGAATTTAGAGGGTTGTGGTCGTAGCTGGACTTATCTAAGCTTCTTAGTTTATCCGGATTTACTGAGTTTAATGTAACCCGTAAACCAAAATCACGTTCGATAGTATCGTCGTGTAAAAGATGGAAGCCTGTGCCGAACGTTAGGACAAATTTGTATTGTGATGTGGTTATAACTAAGGCCGCGCCTACACTACTACTGTTGCCGAAGTCGTCGATTGAGACTTCAGGTCTTGAGGTGAAAATCGTTGTCCAAGGCGGGGAGTGCTTTGGGGGTTCTTTTTTAATGTAAAGATTGGCTGTTTCTAAATTGGGAATGTCAATTGATATTGGAGGTTTTGCGTTTTCTAATTTTAGGATATCTAAGTCGCTACTTCCGACGTTTTTTACTAAGTAAATAGAAAGTTTTTCTTTCCTTTCTTTTGTTTTAGGCATGGCATGTCCGTCCTTGAGGCGCTCAATATCAAGACGACAATACAACATGATTGGCAAAAGGCCATCATAAAAATCTTATATGGAGTAACGAGGACGAATTTATTTATCAACTAGCCTCAATCAACGCCCGCTCCTCTAACCAAATCTCCTGAACAAACTGATCCGTAATCGCATAAATCCCATGCCCACGCCGCATGATGATGTTCTCCGCAACCAGCGCAATCACCACCGGTTGAATCTCCTCGACCCGTACCTCTCGCCCCACGGTCTTGGAATACTCAGCCGCCGCGTCGGTGGAGAAAATCCCCCGAGCATCACCTTCCGTAGATGCGATTTTGTTGAAAATCGCCTGAGCCAAGCTACCCAGCCGCTCAACCTTCTCAAGCTCCAGACTCGCCGCCGCTGAGCGTAGCGTGCTTGCAATCACTGGCAGAAAAAGGTCGGGATCACCGTCTTGCTGCATGAGCTGCCGCAGCGCCTTGAGCATTTCCTCAGGTCTATTCCCCAGCGTGTTGAATGCTTCGACGGCGACATCAAGGGACGGTAATTTTTCCTTTTTCACCGACATTGCAAGTCGGTCGAGCAGGTACTCAACATAATCACCTTTCAGCACCGGATAGGCTGCGGACGTCGCACCGGAAAATGCTTGGTTGCGTTTTGCAGTCAGTTCGCTCACCTGCGCCCTGTGAGACCCGGTGCCAATGAACAGAAAGTAGCCTGGAGTATTCGGTCGGGGATTGATCGCGTCACGAGCAGCCTTGAGCGCCAGCAACAGCCGGTTGCCATCGTCGGAGGAAATGGCGTGCTGCACTTCGTCGATGATCAGTACCAGGTCGGTCTTCGCTTGGTCCACTACCTCTGTCAGCGCTTGCGCCAGCGTTGGGCCGCCAGTACTGCCAATGCTGTCGAGTTTGAAGCCGAACTTGAATCCCGCCACGCCGGCATCTGCACTGCTGACTCGCTTGAGCATTTCGAGCAAGGTGGAGCCGGGGGTTTGGAGTTGTTCCAGGGTTTTGCGTATGGCGTCATGCACCAGCGTCGCCGGGTTGGCCAGCGTATCGCTCCAGAGGTCGACGTAAATGACCAGAGCACCAGCTTCTTCCAGGGCCGGGATGAGGTCGTTTCTCAGGAATGTTGTTTTGCCTGTTCTACGCAGACCAGACAGAAATAGACCTGAGCGCAGACCCTCATCAAGGACGCCGGGGTTGAGAAGCTGGTTTGCCATGCTTTCAGCCAGTTCAGGACGCTGAAATATGCTGCTCATGCAATTACCTCTTTTTATGGATACGCCATAATTATTGGCCACCCATAATTTAGCATAAAGGTTGAAAGATGAACCTTTGGAACAAAAATCGGAGGGTTTTGACGATTTAGCAGGGGAGGGGGCGGGTGCACAAAGAATATGAACACCCCAGAAACAACAAAGCCCTCACATTTCTGCGAGGGCTTCGTTTTGTATGGTGCCGGCACCAGGAGTCGAACCCGGGAACTACTGATTACAAGCCGTTTGCTCTGAGGCTTTACCTCGCTTCATCGAGTGTCACCTGTTTTGCTTGGCCCAGGGTTTACTTGGTCTGTAGTCAATTCGATGTCTTTCTATGTTTCACCTGTTAGCGTACCTTTGCATGAGAAACGGGGAACGGATGGGGAAAACGGGGAAAGAATGGCTAAGCGTACGCGTATGACCGAGATGGAAGCCTATGCGGTAAAGACTCGTCAGTCGGAGCCGGTCGGCTCTCGCGGAAAGGGGACTTTGCTGCTCGAGCGTAAAGCTTCCGGAGCTATTCAGGCCTACTATCGGGAACGCACATCTGACAGCGACAAGCGGCTGCCTCTCGGAACGCTTGCGAAGAAGCCGCGTGTGGGTACAGACGAGCAGAGCTTGGATGGTATCCGGGGTGAGGCTTTGCGAATTTCAGTTGAGGCGGCTGCCGCTGGCGGTATTGCCAAGTACTTGGAGCACATCTCGGTGCAACAAGTAGCGGCCGCGGCTAGTCGTGCAGCCACAGCCGCATTGGAGGAAGCGGAACGGCTAGAACGTTTCCGCCTCGCCGAAATTGAAGCGGCCCGCGGAAGCTTTCACGATTTGTTCCTGGATTACATTGAGTCGCGCCGCGTGAAGGCGACACCTGGTGTCGTGAAGGAGTTGGAACGGCTGCTCAAGACGAACATGCAAGAGCCCCACCCTGAGGTAATACGGATGAAGGCCCGAGATATTAGGGCTGACCACATCCTCACCATTCTCAACCCGATCTGGGAGCGCGGCTCCAAAGTGCAGGCGGATCGTATGCGTTCGTTTCTGGTGGCAGCATTCAACCATGGGCTCACGGCTGAGAGTGTGGTTGGTCGCTCCAATGCGAAGACCTATAGCCTTGAGATCAACCCTGCAGCAATGGTGAAGGTCGATAAAGTCTCGGCGCCTGTCGAACGAGCCCTGTCTGATGCTGAGCTTAAGCAATTCTGGGAGACGGTTCAGAGTACAGACGGAATTGGTCCGGTAATGGCGCTGCTATTCAAGTTTGTCATATCAACTGGCGGTCAGCGGATCAAGAACCTGATCGAAACCACTTGGGGGGACTACGATCTAGACGCGGGCACGGTGCTATTAATTCACCGCAAGGGGCGAGGTGGTCAAACCATGAGCCGGCCGCATTTGGTACCGCTCTCCGATCGAGCCATTGCCATAATGCGGCAAGTGCGGGAAATCAATGGTGATCATCCATGGCCCTGGACTACACACGGTAAACAGCCCTTTGTGATCAGTAGTCCGACCCATGCCGTTGCAGACTGGCTGGATTCCAAGCACGCGTTAATCGCTGGTGCGAAGATCCCGACTTTCTCCCCGAGAGACCTGCGCCGGACCTGCACACAGCTGATGCAGAAGCACGGTGTTGATGATCGTTTGTCAGATCTCCTTCAGGCTCACGGCCAGACAGGTGTCGTTTCTCGGCACTACCGAAACAATCCCGAAGCAGCGCTGCCAGAGAAACGTAAAGCTATCGAGCTCTTTGACCGAGCTTTGGCTAAGGCTTTGGGGGAGGTCACTGATACGGGCAACGTGCTTTCCATCTCGCACCGGAAAAAGAAAAAAACCGATGCAATGTCGTGAATTTCGTGCAGCTGACCCGAATCTGAAAAAGAAAATCCCCGCCCCCATGTCCCAATCTTGTCGTACGCAGGGCACCACCAGCAGTCCGCTGCTGAATCCCCGTAGTACGCGGCCTACAGCACTTTTCAGTTCCGCAAACTCTGCTTAAAACACGCTGAAACTGCGAATAGGTGGGAATAAGCGGGAATAAGCGGGAATAAACAACGTTTAGTAATACGGTACGTTGTTAGTTTGGAATTTGGAGCTGGCGAGATATGTCGCGACACGATTTCTTAATTCACGTTTTGTGTCGCGACACTGCGATTAAAAAGCGCGGGTGCGATTTCCGCGCCACGTTTTGCTTAGTTTGTGTTTCGTGGCGCGCACGACAAAACACTGGTGCAATTATCGTCAAAATATCACCGTAAAATCTATGCATGATCATTGCTGGAACCTATTGAGGCCCTCATGCGCCCCCCCTGAGACCCCCATGCTTAGGGCATTTCGAGCGGTCAGACAAGCGGTAGGGGGATATTTTTTGCGCTTTCCCCAATACATAGTCGAACGTAAACGGACGTGTTGGTACGTGTTGGTACATGTTGGGCAGTAGTTGGGAGATTGTTCCATGTGGAACAGTGCAAGTAATCCACACATAGTCGGCAAAAAACTGTTTGGTGTTTTTTTGGTGCCCCGTTACCATGCGACCACGCCTAGAGCTTTCTACCAACAAATGAAACGCCATCGAACATTGTTGGTTAGAGTTTGCTGTTAGAATCGCTGACAGTTGGAATTGCAGACAAAAGAAAGCCCCTGGTCTTCGACCTCCAGGGGCTGCTCGGAAAAGGACGCTCTAACGTCCTCTGCATACCGGCTAGGCCAGCACGCAACGCCGAGGGAGAAGCATTTTGACGGGCTTCGATGAATTTACCGTAAAAGGTAAACTCGGGCGGACTGTAGTACCGGAGGGAATAATGCGCTACTGGTTTTTTATGCAGTGGTGCTCTTTCCGATGACTTGCCACCTTTTGACCTGTTCACAGGTACGGGTGGTCTACAGGACGATCCTCTCGGTTTTTCAATTCGGTTTATTGAGAAATCACCAATGACATCAAATGTCGCCCGCATCACTGATTTACCCAACCTGCCGATCCCTGGCACTCGCGCAACCGCAGCTCAGCTCTGTGCCCGCTATCAGGTCAGCCGTTCCACTTGGTGGCGCTGGTCTAAAACTCCAGGCTTCCCTGAACCGATCCGTTTTGGTCGTTCAGTCCGCTGGGAGCCTGAGTCTGTGGAATCCTTCCTGCTCAGTCAGGAGGCTTAACCCATGATGACCAATCAACTCTGCGCTGACGCGGGGACAGGATCGCTTTGTCTTGAAAAAGCGGCTTTACCCCTTCCTGTACCCTTAAACGCTTTGGTGCTTAATCGTCGTTTAGTTTGCCGCCATCAATTCGTCCATACCGAAGCTGACTCTGATAGTGGGGTGGCCTGACATGGAAAAGATCCTGCATTCCGAGAATAGTTGCTCGGCGCAAAGCGTCAGCGACACCAGTGGTAGCGCCCAGCGCATGCGCCTTTTGGCTTACCTGCATCTGCATGGTTCGATCAACACCTTCCAAGCCATCATGCTTCTTAACATCCTGCGCCCTGGTGCGCGAATATCTGAGCTGCGTGCGCAGGGGCACGGCATCGTTACCCACCTGGGTACGCTGAAGGATGACCAAGGCCGCGAGCACCAGAAGGTTGCGACCTACTACCTGAGTACTGGCCCAGTGCAGAAGGTGGTCTCATGACGACCAAGATCATTGAGCCGATGGGCGAGGGTGATCCGGGAAATCCTCACATTGCCGTGACTGATTACCAGGGCGAACCTCGCGTCGACAGCCGCTTGCTGGCTGAGCAACTGGGTAACAAACACAAAAACTCGATGGTGCTTATCGAGCGCTACCTGGCGAAATTTGAAGAGTTCGGGGTTGTTCCTTTTCAAACGGAGAAACCCTTGGCCGGAACTGCTGGTGGTAGGCCGGAACGCTTCGCCCTGCTGAACGAAGATCAAGCGTTCTTCCTGCTGTCGCTGTCCCGCAATACCGACCGCGTTGTGGAACTGAAAGCGAGCCTAATAATGGCGTTCCGCGAGGCTCGGTATGGGCACGCCTGCCAGACGCTGGAGGCCCGCAAAAAGGAAGCCAGCAACAGCGGTCGCCGGCTGGCGCACTGGCGCTACGAAAAACCAGGCGTGTACGCGCACGTCGCCCATCTGAGGGAGCAACTGAGGCTGCCACTCGATTCGGAGGGCTTCCGCCCATGACAGCAATGCTCATGATCAGCGATGAACGGTCGATAACTTCTGTTGCAAGCAATCACGCCCGCCGGTATGGTTCTCCCCGTCACATTGCTGACAACGACCTTGGCGGGTCGAATGATTTCAGGCGCAACAGCGCCCCCATTACGATTGCAGGCGCTTTTTTTGTGCCCGCATTCTCGTTTTATGGCGGGTTGCGCAGGAGCACCCTCGGGTGCGCCGGGTTCCTGAATCACCGGTCCGCCAATCCTGTGCAACTCGCCACCCTTCTCTGCTTGGCGGCAGGCCGTGGTGGTTCCCCTGATTCGGGAGCTACATCTATGAAACACGCCCTCACTCTGCCCGCAATTCGCGCATTTGCTCACCGCCGCATGGCACTGAGCGCCCTCCGCGCAAACTCCAGCCTCGCAACCCGACTCAAGCGTTATTCGCACCACATGAGCATCGCCCGCTCCCTAGAGTCTGCAGAGGGTGTGCAATGAATACCCCCGCCCGCACCATCCAAGAGATCGCCCACGACGCGCTTGAGGATCTAGGCAGCGCACAGGTCGTCCTGGGCAAGCTTGAATCCCTGCTGTATGCCGCACTGGCAGACAATGGCACGAGCCAGCACGTCCGCAACCTGGTGGACATTGCGTGGAACCTGGCCGCTGATGGCGCCAACACCGCCAGCGGAGATTTTGAGGCGATCGGCAAGGCTCTCAGTGGGTGCGCGCCACAGAACGCACAATCCGAAATTGCGTCGCAGGATTTGGGGGTATCGCGATGAATAGGCTCCCCGCTGTATTGGTCATCGAGGGAGAGTTGCTGGATGACGTTGTTGTCACAGCCGAGCAAATGGCGCGCCTGAATGAGGCCCGTGCGACCTTCAACGAATTGCGCTCAATCCTTTTGGCGCACGTTGTCCCGCAGCTCGACGGTGGATGGAATAACCCCCTTGCCACTGAGATCGAAAGCCGCCTGGAGTCGATCACCCTCGCAACCCGCAACTTTTTCTGGAAGGGACGACACGCTGGCGCTGCTCACGACGCGGTTCACGTCAGGAGCTGTCCATGACCATCACCCCATTCAAGGCGGCGATGCCGTCATGTTCAGATTCGATCTAGCGACCTGACCTAAGAGGTTAACTATGAAAATTCAAAACGGCGCATCTGCGTCGACGGGATCGGCTTGCCTGAAAAAAGCCACCGAACTGTTTTACGTGACACACCCGAAGGTGCCCAAGGCATTGCTGGGGCCGTTCTTGACCGAGGCCGACGCCGAGTGCGGGCGCGTTGTAATGCGTTGCGCTGACGCCCAGGTGACGGCCTGCCTGGTTGACGGGATCGACGACATCACCCACTGGCACGGCGTGAACAACGGCAACGTCTGCCGGGCCTTTGCTGGCGCTGATCGTCAAGGAGGTCGCCAGTGATCATGGTTCACCACTACACGACAGAACATCATCATCTGCCGCTGATCCTCACGTCTGGATCACTTCACCCAAACAACGCCGGTGCCGAGCATGAGCCGCCGCTAGTGTGGTTTTCCAAGGCGCAACGCTGGGAGGGCACCGCGACCAAGATGGTCATGGGCGCGGATGGTCCGCGCTTGCTGACCTTTGCAGAGCAACTGGCCGAGTTTGGCTGTGCCCGGTTTTCCCTTCCTGCCGACGACGCGCGCCTGATGAGTTGGGTGGATGCCTGCAAGTACGCAGGTATCACCAGCACCACCCGCCGCAAGCTGGAATCTGTGGGACGCAAGCGTGGTGCCTCGCCCATCAACTGGTTTGCCATTGCTGGCGACGTGCCGCTGGCCGACGTGCGCCTGCAACGCTTCGACGGCGCCGCCTGGGTCGGTCATTCGGGCGCCGAGGGGGTGACTCATGGGTAACGTCACTCCCATCAAGCCCAAGGGCGGTGGTGGCCCACCGGCTGCTGGCGCTCATATCGACAGCGCCAGCTATGCCGTGCTGGTGGAAACTCTGATCGGCTTCCTGGAGCTGCGCATCTCGGAAGGCGATCAAGGCCGCCACTGCGATGAGCTGGAGCGCCTGACTCAGAAGCTGGAGAACTTGGCCAAGCGGTTTACCCCGCCGAAGGGGGCCGCATGACAGACGCAACGATCCAATTCCGTGATGCCCTCCAGGCCATCTATGGTCCTCTCGACTGGCTGCCAGAGCCCGACGGTGCAATCCACCGGTTCCGCGTACCGGAGGATAAGCCCGGCTCGCTCAACGGCTGGTATGTGCTGTACCTGGAC
The DNA here is from genome assembly GCF_002204795.1 of Pseudomonas sp. K2I15. Taxonomy (GTDB): domain Bacteria; phylum Pseudomonadota; class Gammaproteobacteria; order Pseudomonadales; family Pseudomonadaceae; genus Aquipseudomonas. Next base: position 34,940 of record NZ_NIXO01000020.1, on the reverse strand, counting down.
GGCATTGCATCCGGCGCGTTCGGCAGTTGGAAAGCCGGCGGCGCCAGCACCTGGTGTAGTCGCGAACCGGTGGACGCCCGCGAAGCGGCCCAGATCCGCGAGCGAGTTGACCAGGCCCGGCGCCAGCGCGAAGCCGAGCAACACCGGCGCCAGCAGCAGGCCGCCGAGAAGGCTAACCACTGGTGGCGCAATGCGCGCCGCGCCTCACCCGACCACCCGTATCTGGTAGCCAAGGCAGTTCGCTCCTACGGTCTGCGCCAGCGCGGCACTGACCTGCTGATCCCACTGTACCTGGATGGGTGCTTGGTCAACCTGCAACGAATTGCTCCGGACGGCGACAAGCGCTTCCTGTTCGGCGGGCGGATCAAGGGCACCTATTCGCCGCTGGGCATCATCGAGCCAGGTTCTGTGCTTTGCATCTGCGAAGGGTGGGCGACGGCCGCCAGCCTCCACCAGCACGGCGGCTATGTCGTTGCCGCTGCAATGAACGCGGGCAACTTGCTCCCGGCGGCAATGGCACTTCGCGCTCGCTACCCGGGCCAACCAATCGTCATCGCCGGCGACGACGACCGACTCACCGATGGCAACCCGGGGCGCGCAGCAGCAAACGCAGCGGCGGCGGCCGTGGGTGGCCAAGTGGCTTTCCCTGAGTGGCCGGAAGGCGCACCCGACGATCTCACCGACTTCAACGACCTCGCCAACTGGAAACTCGCCCATGTCCAAGCCTGACACCAACGTGATCAACCTCCGGCCGGACGCCGCGACCATTGCGCCAGATCGCCCCTGCTGGGCGGTGTATGAGCACTGGGTGATCAATGAGAAGGGCCGAAAGCTACGCCCGGGCGTTTACTGGCATAGCTTCAAGCGCGCAGCCGCTGACCAGGACGACGCCGAGGGCGATACCGGCGACCGGCCTATCACCGATGAGTGGATCTCTAGCCCTGTCACAGTCGTGGCCCGAACCACCAACAGCGACGATGGCAGCGAGGGGCGGTTGCTGCGCCTGATAACTGAGGGCGGCATCAAGGAGTGGATCATCGCCATGGAGGTGTTCGGCGGCAGCGGCGAGGACGCCCGGCGAGCCTTGTTCGGGATGGGCGTCATCATTGCCCTCAAGAAACGCGGCACGTTCATGGAGTACCTGCTCGACCAACATCCTGAAGAAGTGTTTGCCACCACCAGCCGGCCTGGCTGGCATGAGTCGGGCGCGTTCGTGCTGCCTGGGCGAACCATCGGCAGCGCCAATGTGCGGTACCAGGCCAGCAACAAGGCTCAGGTACTTTTCAGCCGGCGCGGCGAGCTGACCCTGTGGCAATCGGAGGTGGCCGCCAAGTGCGCAGGCAACCCGGTGCTGACACTGGCGATCGGCTGCTCACTGGCCGGCCCATTGCTGAGTTTGGTGGGAGTGCTGGGCGGTGGTGTTCACCTGGTGGGCGATAGCTCAAGCGGTAAGTCGCTGGCGCAACTGATCGGATCGTCGGTATGGGGCGACCCGGGCGTGTTCGCCGCCAGTTGGGACATGACCAAAGGCGGCCTGGAGATCGAAGCGTCGAGCCGCAATGACACCATCCTCCCGCTGGATGAGATCAAGCGTGCTGATCCCAAGCGCGTACAGGAAATGGCCTACTCACTCGCCAACGGCCAGGGCAAAGGCACCATGACCCGTGAGCGCGAAGGCCGCGCCAAATTGAGCTGGCGCCTGCTGACACTCTCCAGCGGCGAGCGCTCACTCTCTGAACACGCGGCCATATCCGGCAATGCCGCCCACGCTGGCGCCGAGTTGCGCATGGTCGACGTGAACGCCGGTACCCGCACACACCGGGCCTTCGACGAATTGCACGGGCTTGAGGGCGCGGACTTTCACCGACAGCTCACCGTGGCGGTCGGCGCCCACCACGGCCACCTTGGGCCAGCGTTTGTGGAGCGCCTAGTCGCCGCCGACGATAAGCCCGGGCTGCTCAGTGACTTTGACGGCATCCGCGCCCAGTTCGTCGAGGACAACGCCCAGGCCGGCCGCGTGGCTGACCGGTTCGCCGTGATTGCGCTGGCGGGCGAGATGGCCATCGCCTACGGCCTGTTGCCATGGCAGCCGGGCACCGCCCTCTCCGACTGCCGCTTGCTCTACGGGGAATGGCTCTCCCGTGTCGGCGGGGGCAACGCAGAAGACCGCCAGATCCTAGCCGGCATCATCGATTTTATCGACAAGCACGGCAGCAGCCGATTCTCCGATGTCGACGCAGCGGAGGTGGACGCCAAGGTATTCAACCGCGCCGGGTATTGGGAGCTGGTGGCCGGCAAGCGGCTCTATCTGTTCAACAAGTCCGCACTGATCGAGGCCGCCCATGGGTTCGGCCTCACCCGCGTGGTCAAGGCACTGGAGGTTGGCGGGGCCCTGGCCAAGCGCGACACCGACCGCGATAGCCGCAAAACCAAAAAGTACCGCATCCCCGCCGGCGGATCGGCGCGCCTGTACGTGATCGACCCAGAAGCCATGGACAGCGAAGGGGGCGGCGCATGACCACCAAATCCACCAAATATGAATGCCCGAGTTCACAGGAACCTATAAACGTGGGGAACAGGGGGAACGGGGGAACAGCCAGTAAAACCGTGGGCTGCGGCCGTTCCCCCTTATTGAATGTATGGGGAACAGGGGGAACACAAACATGTTTTTGAATATAAGCGTGTCTGCGTTTTCCAGAATTTGGTTATCACCGTTCCCCACAAAAAAACGTGGGGAACAGAAACCCCCTCTGAAAGCCCCGGAAACATTGGCTGTTCCCACTGTTCCCCCGTTCCCCCGATTTTTTTCTAGAGACACATATGGGCAGTGGCGCAATCAGGCCGAGGTGACGCCATGAGTCTCCTTTCCGGCCTGCTCGATCACATGCCGCCAGCTATCGCCGGGGTCGACTCGCCAAAAGTGGATAGCCGGCCTCGTCCGCGCCTGGTGCTGGCCAACCCTGTCGAGCGCACTCCCCGGTTCATCACAAGCCCACACGCAAATGCCGCCACCGCCACGCCCGAATGGCGACACGCCCGTGACCGCTACCTCGACCACATCATGGTTTGTCGGAGCTGCTACGCGCCCACGGGCCGCTATTGCACGGCTGGCGCCCACCTGCGCGCCAGCTACGACGCCACACCAATGGAGGCGCACCAATGACGCCCAGCCTTATCACCCGCTTGTGCAACATCGGTATGAAACCCGGCATCAGCGCCGCCACGCAGCTCATCACCACCCGGCGAATATGTCGCGCCATTGCTGACCAGCTCGACGTTATCCGCGGTGAACGGCGAGCCCTACGCCGGCAAGCGGGAAAGCTGAAAGCATTCCTCCCCTTCACCCGGCAGGCCATCGCGGAACTGGAGGAGCAGGCCAGCGAACACCAGGAGGCTACCCGCAGCGGAGCGTGGAGCGCACTCGCAGGGTTTGGCCAATCACTGATGTTCGACCGCGAGGGGCTGGCGCAGTCGTTGGGCTTCGACCAGATGTGCGACCTGCTGGGCGTCAACCCAGTACATCGCCAGCAGGCCAGCGCAGACGGCGACACCAGCCTCCGAGGAGTGGCCTACCTCTTCCAACTGGAGGACAGCGCCGACCGCAAGAGCGACGAATGGGGCGCCGGTGGTCCGCTGTATCGCGCCTGCCACGCCGCCATGATCCGGTTCATTAGGGAATGCCCAGAAGACCAACTACCCGACCCATTCGCCCCCGGTGCGCCGTTCGGCCCAAAGCTGCCGCCAGCCCTGAGCATCGTCGGCAACTGACCAATTTCCGCGCCACGTTTTGCGAATCACGAAAACGTGGCGCGACACCGAGCAACACCACAGGGCACCAGCCCATGACCTGCGCCAGCGGCGCATAGAGGAAAACATGACGAATCAAGGCAGCAATACAACGGGCCAGGCGCCCACGCACCGGGAGCGTTTCGCCGAGGCGTGCAAGGTGACTGACTTTTTGATCAACCCGAAAGCGGTGGCGGGGTATTACGTCTGGGGCGTTGACCACATCGTCAAGGGTGGCCGTAAGGAGATCGATGGCCCGTATTACACCGAAGACGAGGCTTGTATAGCCGCCGATCTGATGAAACCAATAGAGCCGTTCGCTCGAGCGTTTGTGTCAACCCATTGCTGGGCGTGGAATCCAGATCCAGAACGTGAAAAGGCTATCCGTGACGACGCCATGGCATCCCGAATGATGCTCGCCATGCAGATCGGCGCCGAAGTACCTACCCACGCCAACAACGATAAGTAGGAGAAATAAACCATGGCGGCATTAGTTATCGAGTACACCCCGCGAACAACAGTTCTATTGGGCGGTTCGCTCGCGAAGAAATACGGCAGGGAACACACTTTCCTGCTTTCCAGCCACGGGGACACCCGCGAGGCAATGAAGGCGATAGATGTAAATCACCCGGGGTTCGCACAGGATATAGCTAGCGCCAAGGCGCGAGGGTTGGAGTTTGCGGTTTTCCGCAACCGGAAGAATGTTGGCGAGGACGAGTTTGGACTTGGTGGTTGTCGAGAAATAAGGATTGTGCCGATTATATCGGGGAGCAAACGGGCAGGCGTCTTGCAAACAGTGATCGGAATAGTCCTCATTGTTGTCGCGTCATTCATGACGGCAGGTGCCGCCGCAACGGCTGTAATGGGTGCCGGGATTGGCACCGCCGCCGGCGGCGTGATCCAGATGCTGAGCCCTCAAGCCACGGGCCTCAAGACCAGCGCCGCGCCAGAGAATACCCCCGGCTACGCCTTCGGTAGCGCCAAGAACACCACCGCATCCGGTAACCCGGTACCGCTCTGCTACGGCAAGCGGCGGGTAGGAGGCGCGATCATCAGTGCCGCGATCTATGCTGAGGATCAAGTGTGAAATCGCATGGGCTAACCGGGAAGCTGAAAATCAAAGGTGAATTGATGGATATTGCAGAACGAGTGAAATTGAGCATTCGAGCAGTCGGCTCTAGAAATACTGATGAGCTAAAGCGGCTGATGAATAGCTGCCCCACCGAAACAGTCGAAGTGACCAATCTTGAATACCTAAACACTTTCCGAATGCTTTGCCGCGTCGCACACATTTTTGAAAGTGAGATGCGCGGTATAGCACTCACGATGGCGGCCAATATGTCCAATGCCGGAGCAGTGATTTTAGGTCAGTGTCTCGATCAGGTCGCCTCAGCTAAGGCAGCGTGGGAAGAGTTCTGCTCAATCTATGGGCTCACCACAGACGAGCTGATTAACGCCGCTGGAGGGCATCACCCCACAGTCAGCAACATGATGAAGACCACACTCAATCCTGACCCGGAACTCGTAGAGCAATGGCGTCGCATTTTCGCGATGGCTGCGAGCGGAGAGGTTATCGGAGAAAAGCGTCACTAATTGGGGCTTACACCAGGCGCATGGTAGTTTCCACATCTCATCAGTAATGGACGACGACCCATGCGCTTTGTCGGAGTAGCAATTTTCGCAGCCTCTACCCTCCTCCTGGCAGGCTGTTACTCACCTAACAGCCTGATTCAAAAGGGCCCGACTTTTTCGGCTACCACCGCAAAATCCCCGAAGAAGTACGCGCTCTGTGTTTTCCCTCAGTGGCAAGAGTCGCGCCCTGACGCAACCATGTCAGAAACCGAAACCGGCTATCGACTGATCAGTGGCAATGACATGAATACAAATGAAATCCTACAGATCGCAAAAAACACGTCAGGTAGCTCTGTGAAGTTTTACCAGCGCGCTTATCTCGACTTCGGCTCAGGAAAAGAGATCGCCCTAAGATCCTCAAAGGCGTGTCTCTAACAAGCCTCCAGAAGCCGAGACAGACGATATGGTCTCACTCAGACCAAATCGTCTGTTTCGACAAGCACGTCGCAAGAAGTCTCTGCAATCACCAAAAGGCTTACGCACATGGACTTACGCTATCGCCCTGACGTTAAAGGTCTACCTAAAGTAGATTTCAGGCCCTATATGATTCAAACGGCCTACGATTACTATTCTGTTGCGGCTACAGCGACTCAGGGGCGAATGGGCTTGGCCTGCGTTCTTTCCGCTCTTTCGCTTGAAATCTGCCTCAAAAGCTTTTTCGCGGTCGTCGCTGGAAATCCGGGGAAGTTGAACGAGAGCTATCAGTACGACAGGGCGCTTCTGCCGAAAGGCTCTAACGGCCACGGCTTATTTCAATTTGCTGAAGCGCTAGCTCCCGAGATCCGAGCCTACCTGTTTGATCGGCATGACTTGGAGACGTTAGAGGTCAACAGCAACCTATTTACAAGCAGCAGATACACATATGAACCTCAGGCTAACCAAGCTCACGATGACGACATCATCAAGCTCGCAGCGAAGACTGTATGCAACCTGACATACCTATATCGTTCCCAAGGCTGCCAAGACCCTTTCATTAGTGGTTTCGACATCGACAAGCTGTATTTCTCAGCAGTTCAACGGTTTACATATGCTCGATGAAGCCGACGTTGGCGTCGCCCGGTACCCACTCAGGTAATCACCAAAAGTAACCACATAGCCTGGTTACCATCCGTCATAGGGATCTCCGTCACGGAGTCGCCCGTCGATCACTAACCCTGACAATTGTTAACAGGGTGACGGGTTGACCAACCTCCCACGGGACTAACTTTTGCTAACAGGCGGCGAACGTGGCCACCCTCTACAGGCCGATCCGATCTCAACATTTCTCAACATGGCGACATGCTCCGCACATCGAACCGATGTTAGGTTTTGTAAGGTTCTGGTGCGAGCTCGATGACAGGTTTGATAGGTTCCTGCGCCGCTCCGGTGTCAAGTTTTGACAAGTAGCTTCGGCAGGCCAGCGGCAGGTTCTGGCCGCGAAAAAAGGTTAAGTTTTGTTAAGTCGCTGGTGCTGACCAGATCAGGCTATTTCACCCGACTACAAAGGCCCAACGAAGAGCTAGAATTGAGCAAACTCATACCAATTTGGACTACTAGATGAAAACACTCAGATCGCCAAGTGAGGCTAAAACCTGGCTGCGCGCCCATGGCATCAGTGTCCAGGAGTTCGCCCGCCAACATGACCTCGACCCCGCCACCACGTATCAGGTTTTGTCGGGAGCGAAAAAGGGGTATCGCGGAAAGGCCCACCGTGCGGCAATAGCGTTGGGCATAAAAGCCGAGCCAGACCTCCAGTAGGCAGCGGCATCACACTCACGGTATCCACTCTGGTATCCACGGTTTGGGGTGCAATACAGATGCTACAAGTAAGCATCACCAATACCGCTATAGCTTGCTCCGGTAAAACGCCCACCATGCTTCTGACTCGCTGAGCAGGCCCTGCAAATCAGCCTCTGATGACATCCCAGATTTCAAAGAGATTCGAAGCTCTTGAAATGTGCTGAACGGCAAGGCACCTAGTTTTGCCTGGTCATTCATCATCTGTTCCAACTGGTGTTTTGTCGCTGCTGAGGCGTGCTCCATATTTCTCAACATATCCAATGCCACTGCAAGTGATACAGCAGGATCTCGATTCCACAAGCTCTTGCGTTCCATAAAATCGTCAATAGCAGGCCCGATCTTGGCCTCACAGAAAAAAATCACCACGGTCAAAAAAGGCGAGAACCGCATAAAGCTCTTTCCTCCCATCGCTGTAAGCGTTGGGGGAGCCAGCGGGCAAATTGTGCCATTTACTTTGACGCCAGCACTCGTAATATCTGCGCCTCTATGAATCATCGCGTGGCGTAGGAGCCGAAGGTACTGAAAGTTATTCTTCCCTGATTGCCCACCGTATCCATCAAGTGCGGTTTCGATACAGTCATTGAATGACTTGTCAAAATCGCTCAGAAGCTCAATTGCGCTGACAAGATATAAAAAATACTCACCATAATATCGGCGAGCGTTACCGTTGAAACTCGCGGCGTCCAACGATTCATAACCTCGATGAGCTTCTACTTTTCGAGCCCAATACCAATCGAGACCATCCAGCAATTCGCCTTGCTTGTCGTTCATCCAGAGAACCTCTTTAGGCGCTATTCCGTCACGACCATTGTAGATGGAAGGAGAACCAAGCAGTCGATGGCGCCCACCGATTTGCTAAACAGCCCCATGGCAGGCTGGCGCCCAGTTCCGGCCGCATCGTGTTGCGCAGTGTTTCGCGCACTGCCCATCGCGCACCGGGCCTGCGCGAAGCTATACCCCCGGCAACGTTTCACGCCCCCTTCACGCAGCATATTCACGCACTGAGGCCATGTAACAGCCGGTGTAACAGCAGATCGAGTTATGTCAGCGCGATGATGTATAGGCCCCAGCGCCAGCAATGGAGCACCGGTTTACTGCGCAGCAATTGCGCAAATTGCGCGCCGCTATCACGTATTCTGAGTGCGCACCGGAGGTAGGTTCGCACTGAGGTTCGCACCCTCTAACGCGAACCTGGTGCGAACCAGGCCGCCAGCCTGTTATCAAAAGTTATAGTTGCCAGGCGCTGGTTTCCACTGTGGTTTCCAGCGTTTTGTAGTGGTTTCCACTGGCAACCTACCCGCCGTCGAGAAACACCCCATGAATGACCACATCAAAACCACCATTCGCACGCTTTACCGCGGTCGACTCCATGTCAGGTTTAGTCAGGTCCACGCGTGTAGAAAACGACACTCTGTGTAGGAATCAACACGGTTTCGAGCGCGCAAAGGTAATGGGCTATGCCTATGCCCTGGCGCCGGCTTTTACTTTGACCACACTTTGACGGAATGTGAGACAGGCATGAGACGGAATCCGCGTGGGGTGGGCGTATGAGGCTTATTCCGTGAGGGCTGCGTCAAAGTAGGCTGTCTGGCCGTCTCACACCCCCGACAGACCCCAGACGGTTCTCCAGGCGCCGGTGCTACGCTTCATCGAAACACGGAGAACCACCATGACGGACACCAAACTAATCGCCAGCCTATTCGACCGCCTCAACCAGAACCAACTCGCCCTGGGCGCCGCGGTGGAGGAGCTTTCCAACTGGGTCGAGCAGCGCGGATCGGCAGACATTGCCAACAACGTGCGCGGCGCGCTGGAAACGCTAGATGAGAACCTGGTGTTCATTCGCAAGGGCATTGCTGAGCTGACCGTCGCCGGCAGCCTGGGTAGTCGTGACTCAGGCTAGGATTCTGGACAGGCTCTGGACAGGCTCTGGACGGCTGGAGACGCCGCAGCTCATCCAACTCGGCCCGCGGGCCAAAGCCAGTAAAGGCTGGCGGCAAACCGGGCACGCGGCCGGGTAACTACCTCGTCCAGAAACAGGGTCAAACCGCGGCAGTCACTTGCGGGACAAGTAGTACACGATCGAACCGGGTAAACGCGGCCATAATCCTTGACCAGCCTTGACGAAATTCTTGACAGGTCTTGACGGATTTATCCGGTGCCATCAGCGGCTGGACCGTTGAAAGCCGCGCAGATCAAGGCTTTGCGAGCATTCGGGCAGCCTGACCAGCACCAACCCCGTCTAAAATTCGGGAGGCGGCCGTCAAGGTGGATGCTCGATCAATATCCTGGCGAGATGGGGTGGTGAAATACCGGGCCAGAAAAATGCTTAGCGCGCCAGGCAATACTAGACAGGCACTAGACGGATTTCCGACGACAGAACACGGGCAAGTTGCCCGCAGCCCAAGCAATGCACCGCTTCCAGCGTTAAAGGTGGAGTGCTGGTGCTTGATGCTCGTCAAGTATTTTCCGGGGCTTCCAGCGACCTGACAGCAGGTCGGAGCAGGTGGTGAACGAGTTGTTCACCCTGGAGCGGAAGCCGTTCGACTTGCCAGCTTGGCAACCCCCCGTTTTCCAGGTAGTTGCTCACGCTCCGCTGGTAACATCTGCAGGTCATCTGCTGACCCTAATTCGTTCAGGCGCCAGCATCAACCGCGCATCGAGGATAGAGCCGTGTCCGTTATTGACTGTGATTATCTGCCCACCGACAAGGTAGCGTTTCCGCCGGAACTGGCGCTGCTGATTGTCAGGAAGGCCAGCGCAATGGCTGCGGCATTCGAGGAGCAAGCGCTCGACCAGCTCACGAAGGACGCCCGGCGCGCCCTTTCGCGGGGAGCTGAGCCAAGGCGCGTAATAAGGGAAATGCGCTTATAGGCGGAAAAGGGAGCCGCCGGAGCCTCGGTAGTTTTTCAAGTACCTGCCATACCGGAATGGGAGCCCAGGCTATTTACTGAGAATTCCGGACAACCCCCTTTCGCGAAACACCCCATGAATGACCACTACCCTGATCCGGGGTGGTGATGCGAGGTATAGGTGAGTGAAATGGTTTGTCGTGCGAATGAATGACGTGGGTGGGGTCACCAGTCTTCTAGCGAAACGGGGAACGAACGGGGAAAGTTTCTATTGAAGGAAGCCTAAAACGAAAAAGGCCCACCGTAAGGTGAGCCTAAGTCGTTGTTCTTTATGGTGCCGGCACCAGGAGTCGAACCCGGGACCTACTGATTACAAGTCAGTTGCTCTACCAACTGAGCTATACCGGCGTGTTAGGGCGACGATTATAGCGATTGGCAAGCATCTGTAAACCCCTGAATTCTGACTATTTTTGCAACCGCTCGGGTTTTCTCTGCTCGGCCTCGTTTCAGCCACCCCAACCCCGCAAATCCCATGCGCTGGATCACTGGAAAAGGTCTGCGCATAGTGGCAACATGCCACTCCTTGTCAGTCGTCCCAGGATGAAGTGGCGCGCCACGCGTGACCAACCTTCACCTCTACGATTCCACAACCAAACGAACCATCGGCATCTATCAGGATCAATCCTGAGCGCTGTCGCGCAACGAATGCACTTATAGAAGGAAGCACCACGTGAAACGGAATCTCTCCCTGGCTCTTATCGTCCTGGCCGCCACCCTCGGTGGCTGCGCCGCCAACAAGCCCGCCAACGACCCGGCCCTCGTCGGCCAATGGAAAGGCCTGCGTGCAGAAAGCGGTAAGTGCCAGTTCCTGTCCTGGAACAATAACCTCAAGCCCGACGGCCGCTTCACCATCACGTTTTTCCGTGATGCGCAGCAAACCCAGCCGATTCAAACCGAGAACGGCACTTGGTCTGCGGCCAACGGCAAGAATGAGTTGAGAACGGATGGTGTGCGTACGCCGGATATCTACACCTACAAGATGGTCGACACCGACACGGTTCATTACGTGAGTGTGGCGGCGGACCCGACTGGCGATTGCCAGGAAGATTATGAGTTCACCGAGCACCGTATTCGCGGTTAAAGCAATTTAGCCTCAGGTGGGATCGTGTGGCGAGGGAGCTTGCTCCCGCTGGAGTGCGTAGCGCTCCCACTGTTTCTGGGGCTGCTTCGCAGCCCAGCGGGAGCAAGCTCCCTCGCCACAGGTTTGTTGTTCACCCTGTTAGCGGCCTTCGTTACAGGAGTCCGCAAACTTTATGTACTCAAACGCCCGCTTTTGCCCATGGGAATCCAGGTAAGTCACTCGCGCATTCTCCACGCCGCACGCCGTGCCACCACCATCGTCCACCGTCGACAGCACTTGCTGAACATCCAGCTTGGGCCCCGCCTCGGTATGTGTTGAGAAGGGGATTGCATACAACGTGATACGCAAACACAGCCTTTAGAGAAATTAGTGCGAAAGCGCGTTTTCCTTAGATGTTATCGACATAACGGCTATCGCTTTTCCCTTGAATACGGCGAGTCTTACCGTATTCTGTTTCGAAATATTAAGCGTCAGATTAATAGCGGAATCGTTTAATTCCTTTTTTGCAGAGCGACAACGACTAATTATTTAGTTGTAATTTGGTTCGTCAGCTAAGCGGTTTTCTTGTCCGACCGGACAGAAAAATTCATGAAAAGGCATTGCAACCCTATGATCTTAAAACGAATGGTAAAACAACAACAAATAAGTCAAAAAATCGACACAAAACCACTCGTCGGAAAGAATTGTTCAGAAAGCATCAAAATACTGACACCATCAGTTTGATATCACAGAATGCCGCCTGCCAACACATAACTAGAAAAACCAAGGTCAGCCAACGCGCTGACCTTTTTATCGCCTTTAAAGCGTATTAACTGGGGAGGGCCGTGGGTGAGTCGCGCAGACGATATTTCAAAATTATTCAATAAGCTGGGCGCCAATCCAAATGGCTACCGGGAGATGCAGGCCGTCCACGATTATCTTGAAGATGACGTGGTCGTCGAGCGTTTCGACGCTTTGCCCACCCCAACCCAGGCCGCTTCCCCGGTTGTGCTGGATGAGCCGCCGTCGGCGCCGTTGCTGCGCTTGCTCGAAGAGCTGACCCAGGCCGAAGCCGGTCACGTGCAACCGCCCGAAGTGGTGGAAGGGCCGACCGGTGAGGTGTACTCGGAGCAGTCGTCGCCCAAGGTGATTGTGGTGGTCTCGCTCAAGGGCGGTGTCGGTCGCAGCACGCTGACCGCCGCTATCGCCAGTGGCTTGCAGCGTCAAGGTCGCCCGGCGCTGGCGCTGGACCTGGACCCGCAAAACGCCCTGCGTCATCACTTGTGCCTGGGCCTGAATTTGCCCGGTATCGGCGCAACCAGCCTGAACAATGAGTCGTGGGAAGGCCTGGCCGAGCGCGGCTTTGCCGGTTGCCGGCTGGTGGCGTTTGGTGAGACCAACAACGAGCAGCAACAAAACCTCAATCGCTGGCTGGGCGAAGAAGCCCAGTGGTTGCCCAAGCGCCTGGCCGGCCTGCGCCTGAATGGCCAGGACACGCTAGTGATCGACGTGCCGGCCGGCAACACGGTGTACCTGCGTCAGGCCATGGCCTTGGCCGATGTGGTGTTGGTGGCGGTGCAGGCGGATGTCTCTTCGTTCAGTACTCTGGCCCAGATGGACAGCGTGCTGGCGCCGTACCTTGAGCGCGAGAAACCGCCACAGCGTTACTACGTGATCAACCAACTCGACGGCGCCCACCGCTTCAGCCTGGACATGGCCGAAGTGTTCAAGGCGCGCCTCGGCGATGCACTGCTCGGCACGGTCCACCGTGACCCGGCGTTCAGCGAAGCCCAGGCCTACGGCCGCGATCCCCTCGACCCTACCGTCAACAGTCTCGGCTGCCAGGACATTCATGCCCTGTGCCGCACGCTGCTCGAACGCATCGATTCGGACCTTCCATGACCGACACTACGTCATCTACGCCCCACACCCCGGGGCGCGCTGAACAGCGTCTAGACGCCGCTATTTCGCGCTTCAATCGCTGGCCCGACGCGCTGCGCAAAGTGCTGGTGGTGGTCAGTTGCGTGGTCGGTACCATGCTGCTGGTGAGCATTGTCAGTGCCCCGCTGGACCTCTACAGCCAATGCCTGTTTGCCGCCGTGTGCTTCCTCGCGGTGCTGGTGCTGCGCAAGATCCCCGGGCGCATGGCGATCCTCGCGCTGGTGGTGTTGTCGCTGGTGGCGTCGCTGCGCTACATGTACTGGCGGCTGACCTCCACCCTGGGGTTTGAAACCTGGCTGGATATGCTGTTCGGCTACGGCCTGGTGCTCGCCGAGTTGTACGCGCTGGTGGTGCTGATCTTCGGCTACGTGCAAACCGCCTGGCCGCTGCGCCGCGAGCCGGTGTGGCTCAAGACTGAACCGTCCGAGTGGCCCACCGTCGACGTGTTCATCCCCACGTATAACGAGGCGTTGAGCATCGTTAAATTGACCATCTTCGCCGCCCAGGCGATGGACTGGCCCAAGGACAAGCTGCGCGTCCACGTGCTCGATGATGGCCGTCGCGACGACTTCCGCGATTTCTGCCGCAAGATCGGCGTGAACTACATCCGTCGCGACAACAATTTCCACGCCAAGGCCGGCAACCTCAATGAAGCGTTGAAGGTCACCGACGGCGAATACATCGCGCTGTTCGACGCCGACCACGTGCCGACCCGTTCCTTTTTGCAGGTCAGCCTGGGCTGGTTCCTCAAGGACCCCAAGCTTGCGATGCTGCAAACGCCGCACTTCTTCTTTTCGCCCGACCCGTTTGAAAAGAACCTCGACACCTTCCGCGCGGTGCCCAACGAGGGCGAGCTGTTCTACGGCCTGGTGCAGGACGGCAACGACCTGTGGAACGCGACCTTCTTCTGCGGCTCGTGTGCAGTAATCCGCCGTGAGCCGTTGCTGGAAATCGGCGGCGTGGCCGTCGAGACCGTGACCGAAGACGCCCACACCGCCCTCAAGCTCAACCGCCTGGGCTACAACACCGCTTACCTGGCGATCCCGCAAGCAGCGGGCCTGGCCACCGAAAGCCTGTCGCGCCACATCAACCAGCGCATCCGCTGGGCGCGGGGCATGGCGCAGATTTTCCGTACCGACAACCCGCTGCTGGGTAAGGGCCTGAAGTGGGGCCAGCGCATCTGCTACGCCAACGCCATGCTGCACTTCTTCTATGGTTTGCCGCGGCTGGTGTTCCTGACCGCGCCGCTGGCCTACCTGATTTTTGGCGCGCAGATTTTCCACGCTTCGGCGCTGATGATCGTCGCCTACGTGCTGCCGCACTTGGTGCATTCGAGCCTGACCAACTCGCGGATCCAGGGGCGCTTCCGCCACTCGTTCTGGAACGAGGTCTACGAGACCGTGCTGGCCTGGTACATCCTGCCGCCGGTGCTGGTGGCGCTGGTCAACCCGAAGGCCGGTGGCTTCAACGTCACCGACAAGGGCGGGATCATCGACAAGCAATTCTTCGACTGGAAACTCGCCCGGCCGTACCTGGTGCTGCTGGCGGTGAACCTGGTCGGGTTGGGCTTCGGTGTCTATCAATTGATCTGGGGCGATGCGTCCACCGCGGTCACCGTGGCGATCAACCTGACCTGGACCCTCTACAACCTGATCATCACCAGTGCTGCAGTGGCGGTGGCTTCCGAGGCGCGGCAAGTGCGTTCCGAGCCGCGGGTGAGCGCTAAATTGCCGGTCAGTGTGATCTGCGCCGACGGCCGTGTGCTCAAGGGCACCACTCAGGATTTCTCGCAAAACGGCTTCGGCCTGATCCTCGCCGACGGGCACGAAATTGCCCAGGGCGAGGCGGTGCAGTTGGTGCTGTCGCGCAACGACCAAGACAGCCTGTTCCAGGCGCGGGTGGTGTTCAGCAAGGGCGCGCAAATTGGCGCGCAATTCGATGCACTGTCCCTGCGCCAACAAAGCGAACTGGTCCGCCTGACGTTTTCCCGCGCTGATACCTGGGCCGCCAGTTGGGGCGCCGGGCAGCCCGATACACCGTTGTCTGCCCTGCGTGAAGTCGGTGCCATCGGCATCGGCGGCCTGTTTACCCTGGGCCGCGCCACGCTGCATGAATTGCGTCTGGCCCTGCGCCGCACTCCCTCACAACCGCTCGATACGCTGATGGACAAGCCATGACTTCCACGATATTTGCCCGCCCGCAGTCGCGCGGCGTGCTCGCGCTGATGATCGCTTCGCTGCTGGGCTTGGGCTCGCAGGCACAAGCCGCCGCACCCGCCGTTGCGGTGCAGAGCACTGATGACGGCTACAGCCTGACCCTCAAGCAATTGGGCCGTCGCGACACCATGAACCTGCAAGGCGTGGAAGCGTCCGACAGCGTCAACTTCGACATCCGTGCCGATGAAGTAGTGAAGGGCGCGCAACTGCTGCTCAAGTACAGCTATTCGCCGGCGCTGCTGGCGGACTTGTCGCAGATCAACGTGCTGGTCAACGACGAAGTCGCGGCCAGCCTGCCGCTGCCCAAAGACGGCGCGGGCATCCCGCAGGAAAAGCTGGTGCAGATTCCGGCGCACCTGATCACCGAATTCAACCGCTTGAGCCTGCAGTTCATCGGCCACTACACCATGTCCTGTGAAGACCCGCTGCACAGCAGCCTGTGGGCCAAGATCAGCAACAGCAGTGAGCTGAAAGTGCAGGTGCAGCCGATCGTCTTGAAAGACGACCTGTCGGTGCTGCCGCTGCCGTTCTTCGACAAGCGTGATGCACGCCAGGTCAGCCTGCCGTTCGTGTTTGCCACCGCGCCCGACAACGCCGCGCTGGAAGCCGCCGGTGCACTGTCGTCGTGGGTAGGCGGCATGGCCAGCTATCGTGGCGCGACGTTCCCGACCACCCTCGGCGAGATCCCGGCCAAGGGCAACGCCATCGTACTGGTGCAGAGCACTCAGGCAGTGGACGTGCACGGTGTGGCGGTTCCCGAGCCTAAAGGGCCGACCCTGACCCTGATCGCCAACCCCAACGACCCGAATGGCAAGCTGCTGATCGTCTCCGGCCGTGACGGCGCAGAACTCAAGCGTGCCGCCACCGCCGTGGTGCTGGGCAACCCGGTGTTGACCGGCAACAGCGTGGTCATCACCAAGCTCGACACCCTGGCCCCGCGCACGCCGTACGACGCGCCGAACTGGTTGCCCAGCAACCGCCCGGTACGCCTTGGCGAACTGGTGGAGCTGAAAAAACTCAACGTCTCCGGCTACAACCCGGGCCCGATCAGCGTCGACCTGCGCCTGCCGCCCGACCTGTTCAACTGGCGTGAAGAGGGCGTGCCGCTCAACGTCAAATACCGCTACACGCCGCAGCAGGTGTCCACCAACTCCTCCTTGCTGATTGGCCTGAATGACCAGTTCATGAAGTCTGTCGCATTGCCGTCGGTGAGCAACCTGGGCGGCGGGAAAAGCCTGCTGGACCAACTGAAGAAAGACGAAACCCTGCCCCGTGAAGTAACGACCCTGTTGCCGATCAGCTCGGCTTCGCCCAAGTCCAAGCTGCAACTGCGCTTCATGTACGACTACATCAAGGAAGGCGAATGCCGGGACATCATCGTCGACAACATGCGCGGCGCAATTGACCCGGACTCGAGCCTGGACCTGACCAACTACCAGCACTTTATCGCCATGCCGAACCTGGGCGTGTTCAACGATTCCGGCTTCCCGTTCACCCGCCTGGCTGACCTTTCGGAGTCGGCGGTGGTGATGCCGGACAACGTCGGCACCGACGAGCTGAGCGCTTATCTGACCGTGATGGGCCGCTTCGGCGAGTCCACCGGCTACCCGGCCACCGCCGTCAAAGTGGTGCAGGCCAAAGACGTGCAAAGCGTTGCCGACAAAGACCTGCTGGTGCTCGCCACCGGCGGCAACCAGCCGCTGTTGCAGCAATGGCAGCAGTACCTGCCGGCCACCAGTGACGGCCCGCAGCACCACTTCCTGCTGTCTGACCTGCCACGTTATGTGCGCAGCTGGATCAGCCCCGACGCCACGGCCAACCAGCATCCGGCCAATGCCGGTATCACCTTCAGCGGCTTGAGCAACAGCACCTGGTTCGCCGGTTTCCAATCGCCGCTCAAGCCCGGGCGCAGTGTGGTACTGATCGCCAGCAACCAACCTCAGGGGCTGCTTGAAGCGACCTCGGCACTGATTGGTGGTGACGACTACAAAGACTCGATCCAGGGCAGCCTGGCGGTGGTGCAGGGCACGCAGATCAGCTCGTTGGTTGCGGACCAGCAGTACTACGTCGGCAACCTGAACTACTTCAAATTCATGCAATGGCAGCTGTCCCAGAACCTGGGCTGGATGTTGGCGATTACCTTCCTGGGTCTGCTGGTGCTGACTTGCCTGATCTACCTGGCGCTGCGTTCACGTGCAAAACGGCGGTTGGCATGAGCCCTTTGCGTAGCGCGATTCTGGCGGTGATCGGTACAGCCATGTTTGCCGGTGCAGCCCAGGCGCAGACCTGTGATTGGCCGCTGTGGCAGAACTACGCCAAGCGCTTTATCCAGGACGATGGCCGGGTGTTGAACTCGTCCATGAAACCGACGGAAAGCAGCTCGGAAGGGCAGTCGTACGCGATGTTCTTTGCCTTGGTCGGCAACGACCGGGCGACCTTCGACAAGCTCTGGACCTGGACCAAGGCCAACATGGCAGGTGCCGACATTGGCCAGAACCTGCCGGCCTGGTTGTGGGGCAAGCGCGCCGACGGCAAGTGGGGCGCGATCGACCCCAACTCCGCCAGCGATGCCGACTTGTGGATGGCTTACGCCTTGCTCGAAGCGGCGCGTGTGTGGAATGCACCGCAGTACCGCAGCGACGCGCAACTGGTGTTGGCCAACGTTGAACGCAACTTGATCGTGCGTGTGCCGGGCCTGGGCAAGATGCTGTTGCCGGGGCCGGTGGGCTATGCGCATCCGGGTGGCCTGTGGCGCTTCAACCCAAGCTATCAGGTGCTGCCGCAACTGCGCCGCTTTGCCAAAGAGCGCCCGAACGCCGGCTGGAACGAAGTGGCCGACAGCAACGCGAAGATGCTCGCCGACCTGCCGAGCAATCCCCATGGCCTGGCGGCTAACTGGGTCGGTTATCGCGCTACCAGCGCGAACACCGGGCTGTTTATCGTCGATCCGTTTTCCGATGACTTGGGCAGCTACGACGCGATCCGCACCTACCTCTGGGCCGGCATGACCGCCAAGAGCGATCCGCTGGCCGCGCCGATGCTCAAGGCGTTGGGCGGGATTTCCCGGGCGACCGCTTCGTCGGCCACCGGTTTTCCGCCAGAGAAAGTCCATGTGCTGACTGGCGAAGTCGAGAAAAACAACGGCTACACGCCGATGGGTTTCTCGGCCTCCACCATGGCCTTCTTCCAGGCCCGGGGCGAAACCGCCCTGGCGCAACTGCAAAAGCAGAAGGTCGACGACGCCCTCGCCAAGGCCCTGGCGCCATCGGCGGCGGAGAGTGCCCAGCCGATTTACTACGACTACATGCTCAGCCTGTTCGGCCAGGGCTTCGCTGATCAAAAGTACCGTTTCGAACAAGACGGCACAGTGAAATTATCCTGGGAGTCAGCATGCGCCGTCACACGCTAGCCATTGCGATTCTGGCCGCCCTGGCTTCTACCGCCAGCTTTGCCGAAACCACTGACCCGCAAAGCCTGCTGATCGAGCAGGGCTATTACTGGCAGTCGAAAAAGAACCCGGAACGTGCCCTCGAGACCTGGCAGAAACTGCTGCGCCTGAGCCCTGAGCAACCGGATGCGCTGTACGGCATCGGCCTGATTTCGGTGCAACAACAGCGCCCGGCCGAAGCGCAAAAGTACCTGGCCCGCCTGCAGGCGTTGAGCCCGGTGCCGCGCCAGGCCTTGCTGCTGGAGCAGGACATCACCCTGAATATTCCGGCCAACGCCAAGTTGCTGGAGCAGGCCCGCGAGCTGGGCGAGCCTGACGAAGAGCGCGAACAAGCCGTGGCGTTGTATCGCCAGATCTTCCAGGGGCGCCAGCCTCAAGGCCTGGTCGCCCGCGAGTACTACAACACCTTGGGCTTCACGTCCAAGGGCACGAACGAAGCCATTGCCGGCTTGCAGCGGTTGTCCCGCGAGCGGCCGAATGACCCGATTGTGGCGCTGTTTCTGGCCAAGCATTTGGCGCGTAACCCGGCTACCCGTGCCGACGGCATCCGCGCGCTGGCCAAGCTGGCATCGAACAACGACGTGGGCGGCAACGCCGATGAAACCTGGCGCTTTGCGCTGATCTGGCTCGGCCCGCCGAAGAGCGACCAGGTGCCGTTGTTCCAGCAGTTTCTTGCCGCGCACCCGGACGACACCGAGATCCGTGCGCTGATGAGCAAGGGCATCGCCCAAGGCAAGGGCGGCGCCGGTTGGCAGCGTGACCCGAAGATGACCAAGGCGTTCAAGGCGCTGGATGACGGCGACCTGAAAACCGCCGAGCCGCTATTGGCGGCGCGCCTCAACGAAAAATCCAACGACGTCGATGCCCTTGGCGGCATGGGCGTGCTGCGCCAACAACAGCAGCGCTTCAGCGAGGCTGAAAGCTACCTGGTGCAGGCCACCCGTTTGCCGGGTGGCGCGGCGTGGCAGTCGGCGCTCAATGATGTGCGCTACTGGAACCTGCTCAACCAGGCCCGTGACGCCCAGCGTGGCGGCCGCACCAGCCAGGCCCGTGACCTGGTGGCCCAGGCCGAACGCCTGAACCCTGGCCAGCCCGGCGCTGCCGTGGCACTGGCGGGTTTCCAGGCTCAGGACAATCAGTTCGACGCCGCCGAAGCCGGCTACCGCAAAGTGCTGGCGCGCCATCCTGGCGACCCGGATGCACTGAGTGGTTTGATCAACGTTCTTTCCCAATCGGGCCAGCCGGAAGAAGCCTTGAAGCTGATCGACTCGGTGTCGCCCGCCGAGCGCGCCAAGTTCGCGCCGAGCGTGAAAATCACCGCGTTGCGCGCCACCCAAGTCGGCAAACTGGCCGAGCAACGGGGCGACCTGAAAGCCGCGCAAGCTGCCTACAAACAAGCCCTCGATGCCGACCCGGAAAACCCCTGGACGCGCTTCGCCCTGGCACGCATTTACCTGCGCGACGGCCAGATTCGCAACGCCCGTGCATTGATCGACGGCTTGCTGGCCAAGCAACCGAACCAGCCGGACGCGCTGTACACCAGCACGCTGTTGTCGGCCGAGTTGAGCGAGTGGAAGAAAGCTGAAGAGACCCTGGCACGTATCCCTGTTGGGCAACGTACCGCCGACATGAACGAGCTGGGCATCGATATCGCGCTGCACAAGCAGACCGACATCGCCATCGAAACTGCCCGCCGTGGCCAGCGCCCGGAAGCCCTCGCGCTGCTGGGCCGCAGTGAAGCCATGACCCGGCAGAAGCCCGAGCGCCTGGCGGTTCTGGCTGCCGCTTATGTGGAAGTCGGCGCGACGCAGCAGGGCCTGGACATCATGCAAAAGGTTCTGGATAACAATCCGAACCCGACCATCGACCAGAAACTGCTGTACGCCAATGTGCTGCTCAAGGCGAACCACTACACCGAGGCGGGTGACATCCTGCGCGAAGTGCAGGGCCAGCCGTTGAGTGAAACCGGTCGCCAGCGTTACGACGATTTGATCTACCTGTACCGGGTCAAACAGGCCGACGCCTTGCGTGAGAAAAACGACCTGGTCGCGGCCTACGACATGCTGTCGCCAGCCCTTGCCCAGCGTCCCAACGATGCATTGGCGGTAGGTGCTCTGGCGCGGATGTACGCGGCCAGCGGCAACAGCAAAAAAGCCATGGAGCTTTATGCACCGCTGATCCAGCAGAACCCGAACAACGCTCGCCTGCAATTGGGCCTGGCGGATATCGCCTTGCAAGGCCGTGACCGTGGCCTGGCGGAAAGCGCCAGTGACAAGGCGCTGGCGCTGGAGCCGGGTAACCCCGAGATCCTCACGTCGGCCGCACGCATCTATCAAGGGCTGGGCAAAAACAACGAAGCGTCTGCGTTGCTGCGCAAGGCCCTGGCGATTGAGAACAGCCAGAAGAGCCAAACGCAATTGGCCCAGGCCGGTTCCCAGGGCGTGGCTTACAACCCCTTCGTGGGCTTGCCGGGCCAGCGTCGTCAGGTCACCGACCTGACCGTCGCCGGTGCAGTGCCGCCGCCGATTGATGCACCGACCAATGTCGTGCCGGAGAACGCCTTGGCGACCTCCGGGCGTTCGGTGCCGAACAACTTGAATGAGCCGTTTGAGGCGCCGTCGAGCATTGCTTCGCTCGACACCGCCAACCTGAGCCCGGCGCGTCGTGCGCTGGATACGATCCTGCGCGATCGCACCGGTTATCTGGTGCAGGGCTTGAGCGTTCGTAGCAACAACGGTGAAAGCGGCTTGAGCAAAATCACCGACGTCGAGGCGCCGTTCGAAGCGCGCATGCCCGTGGGTGACCTCAACGTTGCGTTGCGCGTAACGCCGGTGCACTTGAGTTCCGGCAGCGTGAAAACCGACTCCGCCACAAGGTTTGGCGGTGGTACTGCCAACGCGACGGGCTCGCAGAGCGACACCGGTGTCGGTTTGGCCGTTGCCGTGGAGAACCCGGATGAAGGCCTCAAGGCTGACATCGGTGTCAGCCCACTGGGCTTCCTGTACGACACCATCGTCGGTGGCGCCAGCGTCTCGCGGCCGTTCTCCCAAGGCTCCAACTTCCGCTATGGCGTCAACGTTTCCCGGCGCCCGGTCACCGACAGCGTGACCTCCTTTGCCGGTTCCGAAGACAAGCGCACCGGGGAAAAATGGGGCGGCGTGACCGCCAACGGCGGGCGTGGCGACCTGAGCTACGACAACCAGAAGCTCGGTGTGTATGGCTACGCCTCCTTGCACGAGATGCTGGGCAATAACGTCGAAGACAACACCCGCCTGGAACTGGGCAGCGGCATCTACTGGTACCTGCGCAATACCCAGTCCGACACCCTGACCCTTGGTCTCAGCGGTTCGTACATGCGCTTCAAGGAGAACCAGGGTTACTACACCTACGGCCAGGGCGGCTACTTCAGCCCGCAGGGCTTCTACTCCCTGGGTGTGCCGGTGCGTTGGGCGCAGAGCTTCGATCGCTTCAGCTACCAGATAAAAAGTTCGGTGGGCCTCCAGCGTATCGAGCAAGATGCAGTCGATTATTTCCCGGGGCATGATCAGCTTCAGCGTGCCCGGGGCAATCCGAACTATGCCCAAGATACAAAAACCGGCATCGGCTACAGCCTCAACGCCGCCGCCGAATACCGCCTCAGCTCGCGCTTTTACCTGGGTGGCGAAGTCGGTCTCGACAACGCCCAGGACTATCGCCAGTACGTCGGTAACGCCTACCTGCGCTACTTGTTTGAAGACCTGAGCGGGCCTATGCCCTTGCCGGTCAGTCCGTACCGTTCCCCTTATTCGAATTGATTGATAGGAGTCATCCATGCCTGTTTCCGCTTCTGCTATTGCCGGCCTGACCCTGCTGGTATTGGGCGAAAGTCACATGAGCTTTCCTGATTCGTTGCTCAACCCGCTGCAGGACAACCTGACCGCCCAAGGTGCCAAGGTTCACTCCATCGGTGCTTGCGGCGCCGGTGCGGCCGACTGGATCGTGCCGAAAAAAGTCGAGTGCGGCGCCGAGCGCCTGCCCGGCGGCAAGGCCGAGATTTTCGGCAAGAACGGCATGAGCACCACCCCGATCAAAGACCTGATCGCCAAGGACAAGCCGGACCTGGTGGTGATCATCATCGCCGACACCATGGCCTCGTACCCCGAGCCGCAGTTCCCGAAAGTCTGGGCCTGGAAAAGCGTGACCTCCCTGACCAAAGCCATCACCGAAACCGGCACCAAGTGCGTGTGGGTCGGGCCGGCGTGGGGCAAGGTCGGTTCGCAGTACAAGAAGGATGACGCGCGCACCAAGGTGATGTCGCAGTTCCTCGCCACCAACGTGGCGCCGTGCACGTATGTCGACTCGCTGACCTTCTCCAAGCCGGGCCAGTGGGTCACCACGGACGGCCAGCACTTCACCATCGACGGCTACCAGAAGTGGGCCAAGGCGATCGGCGAGTCCCTGGCTAAGTTGCCACCGGCCGCTGTGGCCAAGGGAGCGCAATAATGAAACGGATCACCCTGGGCCTGGCGACCTTGCTCGCCAGCATCAGCGCCTACAGCGCCGATATCCCGCTTTACCCCACCGGCCCGGAGAAAGATTCGGCGTTCCTGCGCCTGGCCAACGGCACCGACGGCGAGCTGAAATTGCTGCCCCAAGGTTCCAAGGCCAGCCTGGTATTGGGTGGCGACAAACGGGTATCCGACTACCTGCCGGTGTCAGGCGGTAAAACCCCGATCAAGGGTGTATTGAGCCAGGGCGGCAAGGATTCCGAGCTGGCCGTGACCGTCGCACCGGGCGAGTTCGCCACCGTGGTCGCCGTGCCTGACGCCAAGGGCGGCACTCGCCAATTGGTGATCCACGAACAACCAGACGACTTCAACGCGCTGAAGGCCTCGCTGGCCTTTATCAACGCCGACGCTGCCTGCGCCGACGCCAGCCTGGAAGCCGTGGCGCAAAAAGCCGAGCTGTTCAAGAAGGTCGCCGAAGGTTCGATTTCGCGCCGCATGATCAACCCGGTGGAACTGTCGGTGCAGCTCAAGTGCGCCAATGCACCGGTGGGCCAACCGCTGACCTTCACCCTCAAGGCCGGCGAGCGCTACAGCGTGCTGGCACTGCCATCGGCCGCCGGTTCGAGGTTGCTGTTTACCTCCGACACGCTCGCTAACTGATCGGGCCCGACACCACCATGGTCTTTGCCTCACTGGAATTCCTCACGCTGTTCCTGCCGGCCTTCCTGTTGATTTATGCGCTGGCCCGTCCGGGCTGGCGCAACGTCATCCTGTTGATCGGCAGCTGGCTGTTCTACGGCTGGTTGAGCCCGCTGTTCCTGTTCCTGCACATGGTGTTGACCGTGGTGGCGTGGGTCGGCGGCTTGCTGGTGGACCGTTCCCGTGAAGACGGCAAGGGCCGGGTGCGGTTGTTGATCGCGTTGATCGTGTTCAACACCGCCGTGCTGTGTTGGTACAAGTACGCCAACATCGTCGCGGGCACCGTGAGTGAGGTGATCACCTGGTACGGCGCCATGCCGCTGGACTGGCAGCGCGTGGCGTTGCCGGCGGGGTTGTCGTTTATCGTATTGCAGGCGATCTCGTACCTGGTGGATGTGCATCGGCACACGGTGCCGGTGGAGCGCAGTTTCATCAATTACGCCACCTATATCTCGATGTTCGGCCACTCGATTGCCGGCCCGATCATTCGCTATGACTGGGTGCGGCGCGAGCTGAACCAGCGCTATTTCAATTGGCCGAATTTCGCCTTGGGCGCCCGGCGCTTCATGATCGGCATGGGCATGAAAGTGCTGGTGGCCGACACCTTGTCGCCGTTGGTGGACATTGCCTTCCACCTGGAAAACCCAAGCCTGGTGGATGCCTGGATCGGTTGCCTGGCGTACTCGCTGCAACTGTTTTTCGACTTTGCCGGCTACAGCGCCATGGCCATCGGCCTGGGCTTGATGCTGGGCTTTCACTTCCCGGAAAACTTCAACCGGCCGTACCTGTCCAGCAGCATCCAGGACTTCTGGCGGCGTTGGCATTTGTCGTTGTCCAGCTGGCTGCGGGACTACCTGTACATCGCCCTCGGCGGTAACCGCGACGGCGTGTGGCGCACCTACCGCAACCTGTTCCTGACCATGGCGATTGCCGGGTTGTGGCACGGCGGCGATAGCTGGAACTACCTGTTGTGGGGTTCGGCCCACGGTATCGCGTTGTGCATTGACCGGGCGTGGTCACGCTCGACGCTGCCGCGTATTCCTTTGGTGCTGTCGCACATTTTGACACTGCTGTTCGTGTGCCTGGCCTGGACGCTGTTCCGCGCGCCGGACTTCCATTCGGCGCTGACCATGTACGCCGGGCAATTCGGCATGCACGGCATGGCCTTGGGCGATGCCCTGGCCGTGGCCATGCGCCCGGCCCACGGCATGGCCGCGTTGCTGGGGTTGGTGTGCATCATCGCGCCCATCTGGCAGACCCGCTGCGAGCAGCGTTTTGGTGCGCAGCCCTGGTTTGTGGTGGCTGCGTCCCTGTGGCCGGTGGCCGGGTTTGTGTTGTCGTTCGCGCTGATTGCCAGCCGCGATGCCGTACCGTTTCTGTACTTTCAGTTCTAAGGAAGCCTGACGATGCCCGCCCCTACCGCGCCGACCCCACCGAGTGAATTGGCGATTCGCACCAGCCCCTTGGCGGCCTGGGTGCTGGTGCCTTTCCTGGCGGCGGGGTTGTTGTCTTGCGCCTGGCTGATGGTCAAGGGGCCGGTGAGCTTCCTGCCGCCCAAGGTCGACAGCGACATGCTGCTGCATGGCGAGGTGACCCACCGGTTTGCCAAGGAGTTGTCCAAGGCGCCGATGGCCATTGAAGCGGCGAACCTGGAGCGCGGCGCCAGTTGGCTGGTGTTCAGCGACACCGGGCCACGGGTGCGCCAGGGTTGCCCGGGCTGGCTGTTTATCAGCGATGAACTGAAGCTCAACCGCCACGCCGAAGACAATGCGCACACCAAGGCGGACGCCGTGATCGACCTGCAAAAGCAGCTCGGCCAACGCGGCATTGATCTGCAAGTGGTGGTGGTGCCGGATAAAACCCGCATCGCTGCTGCACAACGCTGTGGCTTGTATCGTCCAGCGGTGCTGGATGGCCGGATCCAGCAATGGACCACGCTGTTGCAAGCGGGGGGCGTTGAAGTACTGGATTTGACTGGCACCCTGAAACCTCTCGGCCCGGATGCCTACCTGCGCACCGACACCCACTGGAGCGAAATCGGCTCGAATGCCGGCGCCCATGCGGTGGCTCAACGCATCCAGCAGCGCGGTATCAAGGCCACGCCGGAACAAGCCTTCGACATTACCCAGGCACCGCTCGCAACCCGTCCGGGTGACCTGGTGCGCCTGGCCGGCCTCGACTGGTTGCCGCCAAAATTACAGCCGGTGGGCGAGCAGGTTGCGGCCAGCACAGCCCATGAGAATGGTCCCGCGGCATCCAGTAACCCCGACGATTTGTTCGGCGACGCCGGCCTGCCAAACGTGGCGCTGATCGGCACCTCGTTCTCGCGCAATTCAAACTTTGTGGGTTTCCTGCAAAAAGCCTTGAATGCCCCGGTGGGTAACTTCAGCAAGGATGGCGGCGAATTCTCTGGCGCCGCCAAGGCTTATTTCGACAGCCCGGCGTTCAAGCAGACGCCGCCCAAGCTGCTGATCTGGGAAATCCCGGAGCGCGATTTGCAGACGCCTTACGATTCGATAAAGATCAGTCAGTAAATTGACTGAATGCCGTTTGTCTGAAAGTCAATAGGCCAAAACAGCAAAATAATGACACTTTCATTTTGTTGCCACATGATGCGCAAACAAAGGCGCCCACAAAAAGACCTGCGGTAAGCATCAGTACAGCTGACCTTTCACGTCTTTACGATGCGTCGTGAGGGAGTGTTGGCGATGAGCCGAACCGATGAGCTTTTTGAGTTGTTTGATAAGACAACTGCCAGTGATGTCCAAGGAATGGATTCGATGCTGCAATTCTTCGAAGACATCCCGGTCGACGACAGCACCAGCCTCAACATGGGCAGCGGTGCGTCGTTCTCCCAGCATTCCCCTTGTGCCAACGAGCAGCCACGCGAATCCGCGACCATCCGTGCGAACGTGGTGGCGCTGGTGTCCGTCAATGGTGGCGTCGGCCGAAGCACCCTGGCCACCGCACTGAGCAGCGGCTTGCAACGCTTGGGGCGGCCAGTGGTGGCACTGGACCTGGACCCGCAAAACGCCCTCTATCACCACTTTGGCCTGAGCCACACCTTGCCCGGTATCGGGCGCACCAGCCTGCATAACGAGCGCTGGAGCCAGATCCTTCATTCAGGCTTTGCCGGTTGCCAGGTGATCACCTTTGGCGAAACCGATATCCGTCAGCAGGAAGACCTGCAGCGTTGGCTCAAGCAGGAACCGCAGTGGTTGGCGCAGCATCTGTCGGCCCTGGGCTTGAGTGAGCAGCACACCGTGATCATCGACACTCCGCCGGGCAATAACGTCTACCTGCATCAGGCGCTGAACGTGGCTGATGTGGTGCTGGTCATCGCCCAAGCGGATGCCGCCTCCCTTGGCACCCTGGAGCAGATGGAGCAGTTGCTGGTGCCACACCTTGATCGCCAGCCGGCGCTGCGTTGTCACTTCGTGATCAACCAGCTCGACGAGACGTCCGGCTTCAGCCTCGACATGGTCGAGGTGTTCAAGAAGCGCCTGGGTGAAAACCTGTTGGAGGTGGTGCACCGGGATTGCGCGATCAGCGAGGCCCTGGCCTTTGGCAGCGACCCGCTGGATCACGAAGCGGCGAGCATGGCCTGTGACGATATCAATGAGCTTTGTCGCCTGTTGATTACCCGCTGAAAAGCCTGCGTTATGCCGCCAACGCCAGATGCTTATGCACAATCGGTTGGTTCGACATGTCATGAAACCGCAATTTTGCGGAGCGGTTCTCATCACGCTGCAACTGCCTGTTTTGCGTGCGTTTTATTTTGTGAACAAAAAATGACCAGTCAGCATTTTGCCGTGTCGAGCTTGCTGCTACGGCCTCCGACAAGATTCCATCAACAGACTTATCCACAGGGCACGCTGCGACAAAATGCCCTTTAATTGCGCTCGGCGAGCAGCATCAGGTTGCGTGGGGTCAGCGGTGTTTCGCAGAAGCTGCCGACTTGAACCGTGTAGCCGTTTTCTTCGAGAAACAGTGCGCGATCCAGCACCAGCCACACTTCCAGCGGGCGCCGAAACAGGCCACGCAGTAATTCCAGGTTTCTCACCTCGGCCAAACGCCGACAGCCTTGGGCCTCCAGGGCCGACCAATCCTGTTCACCTATGGATAATCCCTTGAGTTCAGCCAGTTCGCGGCAGTAGTCGGCGAACGGCTTGGCCAGCCAACTGGCGGGCAGGGACGGGGTGGGCAGGTACTCATCGCTTCCGCGTAGTTGCCGTTGCAGTAGGTCAAAGCCCAAACGCCTGGCCATCGACGTATCGCGCTGTTGGCGCACGCGCAGGCCTGCGGTGACGGTTTCGCTCAGCGGCAGGCCGAGGTCTTCCACCGATAAACGCAATGATGAAGCCCGGGCAGCAATCGACAGTGGCTGGTACTGCTCGGCGCGGATGCGGTTGTAACAGCAGGGTGCCACGGCCAGTTGCTGGCAGCCGGCGGCGCTGGCCAGCTGGATCAGGCGCACATGCAGGTCGCCGCAGGCATGCAGGGCGACCGGGGTTTGCTCACGGCTGATCTGCACGTCGGCCATCACGTCTTGCAGGCGATGGGTGACAGGTAATCGGTGGTGCTCGCTGAGCGCTTGCCCCGAGGCGATCAGGGCCGGGTCATATTCCAGGCACGTCAGGTGCTGCCCGGGTTGTAGCAGGCGGCGGCCGAGGTGGCCTTTGCCGGCGCACCAGTCGAGCCAGTGTCGGGGTGTTTTAGAGAATTGCAGGGCCGCGCCGAAGGCTTCGATCTGCTGCCATTTGCGGCCGGGCACATCAACGTTTAAACGGTGGTGGGCGGCGGGTAGCGCGCTGGACGGTAAGTTATCCACAGCACTGAGATTCAGCGACTGTATGGCCAGCTCAGGAAAAGGCGCAGGCGCTGGCAGGTTGTGAGGTTGGTTGTGGCTGCTTTCCGCTTCGGCCAGCGAGCGCTGGCGCAGCCAGTGGGCCAACTCGGGATGTTGCGCTTCCCACGGTAATTGCAGGTACGTAAAGGGCCGTGGTCGCCACAGCCCTTGATGCTCGGTGAGGAACGCGTCCAGCGCCTGGAAGCGGGCGAGCAGTCGCTCACCCGTCAACAAGGTGTCAGCGCCCTTGGCAGGCATCGACCCGCAACCAGCGTTCCAGCAGCTTGAAGAAGCGCACCAGCACGTAGGACATCAGCAAGTAGAACAAGCCCGCGGCGAAGAAGATCTCCACCGGCAAGTAAGTGCGGGCAATGATCGTGCGGGCCATGCCGGTCAGTTCCAGCAAGGTCACGGTACTGGCCAGGGCACTGGCCTTGAGCATCAGGATCACTTCGTTGCTGTAGGCCGGCAGGCCGATGCGCGCGGCACGCGGCAGGATGATGTAGAACAGCGCCTTGGGCTTGGACATGCCCAGCGCCCGCGCTGCTTCGATTTCACCCGGCGGGATGGCCTGGATTGCACCGCGCAAAATCTCGGCGATGTAGGCGGCAGTGTGCAGGGTCATGGTGGCGGTGGCGCACCAGAACGGGTCCCGCAGGTATGGCCACATGAAGCTTTCACGCACGGCGTCGAACTGCGCCAGGCCGTAATACACCAGGAACAACTGCACCAGCAGCGGTGTGCCTCGGAAGAAGAAAATGTAGCAATAGGGCAGGGTACGCACGTACCACAGGCGCGAAGAGCGCGCGATGCCCAGCGGGATCGCCAGCAGCAGGCCGGCGATTACGGCGATGGCCACCAGTTCCAGGGTCAGGGTTGCGCCCTGGGCCAACCTGGGTAGCCATTTGATGATCACGGCCCAGTTCAGGCCCAGGTCGAAATGCGACAGCCAGCTGTAGTCGCCACTCATTGCGTGCTCCTCGCAAAGCCGCGCGCGGCACGTTTTTCCAGGAAGTGCATGCCGGTCATCGCCAGGACGGTGAGGCCCAGGTACATGAAGGCTGCGACCATAAAAAAGGTGAAAGGCTGCTTGGTGACGGTTACGCCGATTTGCGCGTGGCGCATGATTTCTTCCAGGCCGATCACCGAGACCAGCGCGGTGTCCTTCATCAAAATCATGAACAGGTTGCCCAGGCCTGGCAGGGCGATGCGCCACATCTGCGGCATGATCAACCGGGTGAAAATCCGGAACTTCGACAGGCCCAGCGCAACACCGGCTTCACGGTGGCCCTTGGGAATGGCCAGGATCGCGCCGCGAAACACTTCCGTGGCGTAGGCGCCAAAGCACAGGCCCAAGGCGATAACACCGGCGGCGAAGGCGCTGAGGGACAGGTCGGGGTTGCCGAAAAACTCCCCGAGGGAGCGCATCAGGTTGACCGTGCCGAAGTAAATCAGCAGTACCCACAGCAGTTCCGGGATGCCGCGAACCAGGGTGGAGTAGGCGCCGCCAAGCCATTGCAGCGGCTTGTAGGGGGAAGTCTTGGCCAGGGCGCCGGCCAGGCCGAGCACCAGCCCAAGGCACAGTGCGGTGAGCGCCAGCTTGACGGTCATCAGCGCGCCAGCGGCGAGCGCCGGGCCGAATCCGTAGAGGTCGAAATTCATGGTTTAGTCGTTTCGCAAGGCATTGCTAAGGACCGGCGCACTCAAGCGAGCGCGCCGGGCAGGCAATTCAGGATCACTCGATACTGAAAGGGAAGTACTTGTCGTTGATCTTCTTGTAGGTGCCGTCGGCTTTGATTGCTTTCAGGGCCACGTTGAGCTTGTCGAGCAGCTCTTTGTTGTCCTTGCGCACGGCGATACCGATCTTGTCGCTCTCGACCACAGGCTCGCCCTTGAATTCGTAGGCCTTGCCCGCATCAGTCTTGAGCCAGTCGTACTGCACGTATTTGTCAGCGAGAATCGCGTCCACACGGCCGGAAGTCAGGTCGAGGTAGGCGTTTTCCTGGGTGTCATACAGCTTGGGCGTGACGCCGTAGTCATCTTCCATGTTGCGATCTTCCAGCCAGGTACCGGCCAGGGTCGAACGTTGTGCGCCGATGGTCTTGCCTTTGAGGTAGGCCTTGTCGGTTTTGAAGTCGACATTTTTGGGTGCGATGAACTGCAGCTTGTTGGAGTAGTACGGGTCGGTGAAGTCGACGGCCTGCTTGCGCTCATCGGTGATGGACATCGAGGAGACGATGAAGTCGAACTTCCTGGCGTTCAGGGCCGGGATAATGCCGTCCCAGTCGGAGTTCACCACTTCGCACTCGGCTTTCATTTTGGCGCACAGGGCGTCGCCGATGTCTTTGTCGAAGCCTACGGTCTGGCCGCTGGCGTCTTTATTGTTGAACGGCGGGTAAGCCGCTTCGATCCCCATTTTCAAGGTCTCGGCCATCGCCGTGGCGCTGAACGCCATCGAAACGGCGGCAGCCAGGAGGAATTTTTTATAGTTCTGCATGCATGTTGCTCCGTTAGCGGTTGCTGGACATGAATTGTTTGCAGCGCGCCGAAAGCGGGTTTTCAAATACCTGCTGTGGCGATCCTTGCTCTTCGACCAGGCCCTGGTGCAGGAACACCACTTCACTGGAAACCTGACGGGCGAAACCCATTTCATGGGTGACCAGCAGCATGGTGCGGCCTTCTTCGGCCAGTGCGCGGATCACATTAAGTACTTCTTGAACCATTTCCGGGTCAAGGGCCGATGTCGGCTCGTCGAACAGGATGACTTTGGGCTGCATGGCCAGGGTGCGGGCGATTGCGGCGCGTTGCTGCTGGCCGCCGGACAATTGCGCCGGGTAGGCGTGGCGCTTGTCACTGATGCCGACCTTGGCCAGCAAGGCTTCGGCGATTTCGATGGCTTCGGCTTTGCTCTGGCCGAGCACGCGGCGCGGGGCCTCGATGATGTTGTCGAGGACGCTCATGTGCGGCCACAGGTTAAAGTTTTGAAACACAAAACCGATTTCGCTGCGCAGGCGATTGATCTGTTTGCCGTCGGCGGCCACCAGTTCGCCGTTTTTTGCGGCCTTCAGCTTGAGCTCTTCACCGGCCACCAGGATTTGCCCCTGGTGTGGGTTTTCCAGGAGGTTGATGCAGCGCAGGAACGTGGACTTGCCGGAACCGGAGGAACCCAGGATCGAGATCACATCGCCGTCGCGGGCGGTCAGCGAGATACCTTTAAGCACCTCCAGCTCACCATAGCGTTTATGCAAGTTGCGGATTTCAAGCGCGGGCGTGGCCTCAGCCATGTGCGGTCCTCATTGTGTTCATTGCGCTCCTGCTGTTGGCCCGCCTTCCTGGCGAGGCGCCAAGCTAGCATAGCGTTTGGATGACAGCCAACAGCCCCGCAGGCGGTAAACAGACGGTGTGCGGCAGGGTGTCGCATCGGCACAGCAGTGTGTCGCGCCATCAACAACCGAACAGCCGTTTGAACCCGGATTCCTACAGGCTTCGCGTAAAAAAGGGCGCGATGGTGCCAGCTTTGGCCGGGTGTTGGAAGGGTTAAACCGGCGAACGGTCCGTATCGGCACTTTAATGGAGCGTCGCACACAATTTGTGTGTGTTTTTGGTGCGCGTGTTCGTGCTTCAAGTGAGTCGCACAGTAACGCTATAGCGGAATACCATTATTGTCAGTGACTTACGAGGGCTATTGAGTTTCCCTACAGCCCGCGTCAATCGCGGCTCTGTAACATTTTGGCGCAAATCTTGCGTAAAAAATAAAGAACGCCCCGTTGGTTTCTTTTCACGAGAAAGGCGCCAGGCCGGGTGGACCGTATTCGCAATTCCTCGCAAAGGTGTGTCAATGAGTAGTACGCAAAGCTCCAATGACCTCGAACAGGGGCTCAAACCACGTCACGTCACCATGCTGTCGATTGCCGGCGTTATCGGTGCCGGGTTGTTTGTCGGCTCCGGCCACGCGATTGCTGCGGCAGGCCCGGCCGTGCTGCTGGCTTACGCCGCCGCCGGTACGCTGGTGGTGTTGGTGATGCGCATGCTGGCCGAGATGGCCGTTGCTTCGCCGGATACCGGTTCGTTCTCGACCTATGCCGACCGCGCGATTGGTCACTGGGCCGGTTTCACCATCGGCTGGTTGTACTGGTGGTTCTGGGTGCTGGTGATTCCGCTGGAAGCCAACGCCGCCGCGACCATCCTGCACGCCTGGTTCCCCAACGTGGCGATCTGGGCCTTCACCCTGATCATTACTTTGTTGCTGACGGCGACCAACCTGTTCAGCGTGAAGAACTACGGCGAGTTCGAGTTCTGGTTTGCGTTGATCAAAGTGATAGCGATCGTCGGGTTTGTGATTCTCGGCATCCTGGCGATTTTTGGCTTTTTGCCGAGCAGCCAGGTCAGCGGCGTTTCGCACCTGTTCGACACCCAAGGCTTCCTGCCCAACGGCATGGGCGCGGTGTTGGCGGCGATCCTGACCACCATGTTCTCGTTCATGGGAACTGAAATCGTCACCATCGCTGCCGCTGAATCGAAGAACCCGGGCCAGCAAATCTCCAAGGCCACCAACTCGGTGATCTGGCGGATTGGCTTGTTCTACCTGGTGTCGATCTTCATCGTGGTGGCCCTGGTGCCGTGGAATGATCCTGCGCTGGCGGCGGTCGGTTCCTACCAGACCGTGCTGGAGCGCATGGGCATCCCGAATGCCAAGCTGATCGTTGACCTGGTGGTGTTGGTGGCCGTGACCAGCTGCCTGAACTCGGCGCTGTACACCGCTTCACGCATGATGTTCTCCCTGGGCCGTCGCGGTGATGCACCGGCGGTGTCCAAGATCACCAACAAGAGCGGCACGCCTTACTGGGCGGTGATGTTGTCTACCGGCGCGGCGTTCCTGGCGGTGTTTGCCAACTACGTGGCACCGGCGGCGGTGTTTGAATTCCTGCTGGCCAGCTCCGGCGCCATCGCGTTGCTGGTGTATCTGGTAATCGCCGTGTCGCAACTGCGCATGCGCCAGAAGCGCACGGAAGCGGGTGAGAAGATTGCTTTCAAGATGTGGCTGTTCCCGGGCCTGACGTATGCGGTGATCGTGTTCATCGTGGGCGTGTTGACGATCATGCTGTTCCAGGAAGCGCATCAGGTGGAGATCATGGCTACTGGGGTCCTGAGCTTGCTGGTGATTGCGGCGGGGCTGATTGTGTCGCGTCGGCGCAAGGCCCGGAAAGTCGGGGCTGCGGTGCTTAACTGACGGAATGCTTTCGTCAGAATAACGTTGGTCAAATGTGGGAGCGGGCTTGCTCGCGAAGGCAGTGTGTCAGTCAGCGTAAATGTCGACTGGTCCACCGCTTTCGCGAGCAAGCCCGCTCCCACATTTTGTTTTGTATCAGTCTTCGGAATTAACCAGCGCCTGTGACGCTGCGACGTAATCGGCCTGGAACTCTGGCGATTCAATCCACGCCAGCGCTGCCGCTTCGTCCTCAGTGTCCGTGGCCCACTGGCGATACTCGATCAGTGCCGCGAGGATAAAGTCGGTCGCTTCCTCTTCACCTTCCTGCTCCAGCACCACGGCCAGCAGTGGGTGCGCGAGGAACACCGCACACAGCGTCTGTTGGCTGGTTTCGCCTGCGGTGCGCATCTCCAGGAACAGCTCGGTCAAATCCACCGATTCAAGGTCAATGCGGCTGTCATCGCCGGCAAAGGCGTCCGGTTTGGTGGCGACGGCGCGTTGGGTGCGGTTCTGCTTGGCCTTGGCTTTTGCCCGGTGGGCGCGTTTTTGCTGCTTGTTCGGCGAGGCCATGGGCTCACGTCCTTGGTGTCAGGATCTGGGGATGATGTATTGAAGCGCAGGTCTGGGTAAATCCCAAGGGTTTCTAAGTGCGAACTGTCACTTGGCTGCCCGGGGTGCCTTGGGCCAACTCTCCCCGCTGAAGCCAAGACAACGCAATCGGCCACAACCGATCCTGATACTGGCTGCGAAAGAACGCGAAATGTCCGACCTCCTTTTCGCCGATATCTTCAGGGGCGATCCGCAGATGTGTGCGCTCGCTGCCGTCGAAGTAACCCAGCAGGCGTTCGATTGCCGCGACCGTGCCAAATGGATCATCGGTGATGCTGATCGCCAATACCTGCGCCTTGACCCGGGAAAACGG